>JBJELY010000001.1:0-12498 GCA_051879395.1 Roseburia sp.
TTTATCTTGAAAATATTTCAAAAAAAAATATTGACATCTAATAGCTAGTCACCTCCGTATCTTCTGCCACATCTTCTTCCGGTATAGCTGCTTCGGCATCCTCTTCTAGATAAAACTCTTCTTCCATCATCATTTCTGTATCATACAGATATTCATCTTCTCCCATATAATCTTCCATCATGCCATCTTCCATCATCTCATCTTCGACAGACTCTGTATATAATGGAGAATTATAATCTACTTCTTCTGCATTTGTCACAGTTGTGACCCCTTCATATAATCCAGGCATCGGCCATGTAATCAGGTCATCCTCTGTCAACCCTGATACGACTTCATATTCATCTAACATTTCATCATAGTCGCCCAACTCTACGGTACGCTTTTCAAGTTTTCCTTTTCCATTATCTGCCCATACATATGGATCTCCATCGTCCATAACAATGTAATAGCTGTATAACCAGATTCCTTCTTTAACTTCTTCCTGTCCCTCATCTAATTCAATGTAAACATGCTGTCCTAAAATCAGATTATCCACAGAATCCAACTGAATATAAAATGGATATTTCGAAGCTTTTTCTCCGCTGTCAGAATAATAGTAATTATTGTTGTTCTGAATCTGATTCTCTGTATCAATCTGAGAAATCGTTCCTGTCCAGGTAATGCTGTCATCAACACGAGAACGAATAATCACACTCTGTCCCTCTGAAATAGACCAGATATTCTGTTCATCAATACTACCCTTAATTCGATAGTCTCCTGTCTGCATCACTGTCATATAAGCCGCTGCATTTCCATACTCATCGGTCTGATTCTCATTAATGCTTTTTACAACACCATCTACCTTACTTGTTACTGTGGAATCATCAATCTGTTTTTCCAGCTTATCAATTTCTAACTGTTTGCTTTCCATGTTGTATTTCGTTTGCTGGATACTGTTCTGCAGTGTCTGAATCTGTGTCGTATATTCGAATTTATCAGCATCTGCCGCCTGTGCTCTCTCCGTTGTGAGCGTATTAATCTGCCGATTGTAATTATCAATCTCGTCCTGCATTCCTTCGATATCAAGCTTCGCCTGTTTTACCTGTGAATTCAGGTCATCTGTATCATAGCTTAACAGAACATCTCCAACCTTTACTTCATCTCCCACAGACACATTGACTTCTTTTATTGTTCTCGATGAATCTACTTTTACTTCATATGTTTCCTGAGATTCTACCGTTCCATTAAAGCGATTAGAGACGCCACTATACTGATTCATCATATCAGAAATCGATTCTACATAGACCTTATCATCAGAAGCCCCTCCTCCTGTCGTCAACTTATCTTTTAAGAAAAATCCCCCTATACCTGCAGCCGCAATTACAACAACTGCAATTCCAATTATAATGCCTACCTTTTTTTTGCTCATATAGCCCTCCGTCTTCTTTATTTTTAAACTCAAAATGGACGTAACATCCGTTACGTCCATTCTAGCATTTTTTATTTTCTTTTCCTATTACAGTTATTATAACTATTTCTTAATATTTTTTTAAGCTTTATTTTAAAGGATATTTTTCTGTTAAAGCTTTTACAATTGCCTTCGCTTCTTCTGCTGCAGATTCTCCGTTTTTAATCATCAAAGCAATTGCCTCTGCAATTTTATCCATATCTTCTGTATTCATACCACGTGATGTTACTGCTGCTGTTCCAAGACGCACACCACTGGTTACGAATGGAGATTTTGGATCGTTTGGAATTGTATTTTTATTACAAGTAATATTAACAGAATCGAGTAATTTTTCCACTGCCTTTCCTGTTAAATCAAAGTTTGTTAAATCAACCAACATTAAATGATTATCCGTACCACCGGAAACAATTTTGATTCCTCTTTCCATTAATCCCTTGCAAAGAGCCTGCGCATTATCCAAAATACCCTGCTGGTATACTTTAAAACTTGGATCTAATGCTTCTTTGAAACAGACTGCCTTTGCTGCGATTACATGCATTAAAGGACCACCCTGGATTCCCGGGAAAATTGCTTTGTTAAAGTTATATTTATCAGCCGCTTCCTGATTGCATAAAATCATACCGCCACGAGGTCCGCGTAATGTTTTATGAGTTGTTGTAGTTACTACATCTGCATATGGAATTGGGCTTGGATGAAGTCCTGCTGCAACCAGACCAGCAATATGTGCCATATCTACCATTAATACTGCTCCACAAGCATCTGCAATTTCACGGAACTTCTTAAAATCAATAATTCTTGCATAAGCAGAAGCTCCTGCAATAATCATCTTTGGCTTACATTCCATTGCAATTCTCATGACTTCATCATAATCAATAAATCCTTCGTCATTTACACCATAAGGAACAATATTGAAATAAGTTCCTGAGAAATTAACAGGTGAACCATGTGTCAAATGTCCGCCGTGATCTAAGTTCATACCCATAACAGTATCGCCAGGTTTTAAGATTGCAAACTGTACTGCCATATTTGCCTGTGCACCAGAATGTGGCTGAACATTTGCATAATCACAACCAAATAATTCTTTTGCACGTTCTCTTGCTAATTCTTCCACAACGTCTACACAATCACAGCCGCCATAATATCTTTTTCCAGGATAACCCTCTGCATATTTATTCGTCATAACACTTCCCATTGCTGACATAACAGCCGGGCTTACCCAGTTTTCAGAAGCAATCAGCTCGATATGACTATTCTGTCTGTCAAACTCATCTGTGATAGCCTGTGCTACCTCGGCATCCACTGCCTGAATATCTTCTAAAGTATACATGTTTTTCTCCCTTTCTCTGGTAGGCAATTACCTATTTCCACTAGTTATCGCTTATTATAACGAATCCATTTATTATTTTCAATTATAAGATAAGATTTCAATTATAACAATTTCTTATAATATTAATAACTATCTTGCCCAAAAGTACACAAGCACCACCTGCAAAATCAGAATCAACGGCATCCCAACTACAAAGTACCAGTGTTTCGTCTTATGATGGAACAAATACATCCCTGCCCAGGTCCCGACACTTCCCCCTAAAAGACTCACCAGAAAAAGTGTCTTTTCCGGTATTCTCCACTTATGCCGGATTGCCCTTTTCTTATCAATACCCATCACCAAAATCCCCACAAGGTTCATACAAATCACATATATTAAAATTATTTTTTCCATTCGAAATCCCCCTCTACGAAAGAAAAAGCCGCCGCAAAGCGGCAGCTTTTCCAACTTATCTTATTCTGTAATTTTATGCTTTCCTAAATGAAGCTTCATAACATACCATAGCTGTGTTGCAATGCAGATAGATGAATAAGAACCACAAAGCAATCCGGCAATCATTGGTAATGCAAAGTCACGAATATTTGCTACACCTAACATATAAAGTAAGAATACCATGATAAATGTTGTAATAGAGGTATTAATACTTCTTGCTAATGTCTGTGTCAAACTCTTATTTGCCACTTCTGCAATGCTCTCACGTGTCTGTGTTTTAACCTTTGAAAGGTTCTCACGGATACGATCAAAAATAACGATAGTATCATTAATCGAATATCCGATGATAGTCAGCATACATGCAATAAATGTATTACCAACAGAAATACGAATGATAGCATATACGGTCAATACAACAAGAACATCATGTAATAATGCGATAATTGCACTGGCAGCAAAACGAATATCCTTGAAACGGAACCAGATATATACCAGCATGCAAAGGGATGCAATCAAAACTGCAACAATCGCATCCGAGCGCATCTCGCTACTGATGGTGGAGCTGATACTCTGAGACTCAATCGTATCTTCTTCAATACCAAACTGCTCTCCTAACATGGTATTCATTGCCTCACGTTCTTCCAGAGAAAGTGTACGTGTCTTAATGGTAATTTGTGTTGTTCCTTCTACTTTACTTGCCTGAATATCATTGTCACCAACAACTTCTGCTACATAAGGAACAATATCACTTTCGATTTCTTCAATAGTGTAATCTTTTCCAAAATCAGCTGTCGTTGAAGTACCACCCATGAAATCAAGACCAAAGTTTAAAGCACCTTTTTTATTTGCTCCATTAACTCCCATTGTAACGAAACCAGCTACGATTACAAGCAAGGAAATGCTAAAGAATACTGCTTTCTTTCCAAGGAAGTTGATTGTTTTTCTCTCTTTTGCACGGCCATAGAATTTTTCATCCTTTAAGCCAAGTCCGTGTAATGCATAAAGTAACCATCTTGTTACAACCAACGCTGTAAACATGGAAACAAGAATACTAATCATTAAAGTATATGCAAAACCTTTTACCGTACCAGAACCAAGTACCATTAATACGATAGCTGCAATAAAGGTTGTAATATTACCATCCAAAATAGCAGATAATGCTTTCTGGAAACCAATCTTCATAGAAGTGCTGACTGTCTTTCCCGTTGCAATTTCCTCTCTGATACGGGCAAAGATAATAACATTTGCATCCACTGCCATACCAATACCGAGGATAATACCTGCAATACCTGGTAATGTTAACGTAATCTCAAATAAATATAAAATCGCAATTACTAAAGTTGTGTAAATTGCTAATGCAACAGAAGCTGCCACACCAGGAACACGGTACATAATCATCATAAAAATCATGACTAAAATCAAACCGATTGCTGCTGCTTTTAAACTTGTTTCAATTGCTTTACTTCCAAGCTGAGCTCCAACTACATTTGACTCCAATTCCTTTAACTCTAAGGAAAGGGAACCGATACGAATCTGAGTTGCAAGTGCCTCTGCCTCTGCATAAGAACTCATACCGGAAATCGTCGCTACGCCACCGGAAATAGCTTCCTTTACCTGAGGATAGCTAACTATCTCTCCATCATAAACAATTGGAAGATAGTTTCCAACATTTTCTGCTGTCACTTCTGCAAATGTCTCAGCTCCATCATCTGTCAATGTCATCTGAACAACATATTCATTGTTGCCATATTCATCTGTTGTGCTAACTGCTTTCGCATCTGCTACCTGATCTCCTGTCATGTATACCGTTCCATCAGAAAGCTGGAATTCCAAAGAACCAGGATTACCAAGTTCTTCTAAAATTGTGTTTGCATCTGTAACACCTGGGATTTCAACCGCAATACGGTCATCTCCCACCTGATATACATTTGATTCTGTGCTGTAACTTTCCACACGCTTTGTTAATTTGTAAATGGTATCACTCATATCCTCAGCGCTAGGATTATCATCTACTACCTGGTAGGTAATAGATACACCACCCGATAAATCAAGACCCAGAGGAATGCTCATGTCTTCTCCTGTACCAGTGGTGGAAAGAATAATAGATGCATAATAAGCAAGTCCTGCCAATGCAGCTATAATTGCAATCAAAATGACTGCTGCCTTACCTTTTTTCATTGTTTTTCTTCCTTCCTGTCTTTTATAAACTTTCTGACACTTTCAATGAAAGTGTCATTTCCCCCGCTTCTACATATCTGCTTCTGCGGCTTTTATCATAATTGCGCACTCGATACGTTTCTTCTGAAGCTCACACCCAAGATCATATGCATTCTTGATGTCGCCATGGAAATTATAGGAGTTTGCTGCACAGCCGCCGCTACAGTAAAACTTCGCAAAACAATTACGACATTTTTCTTTTGCATAGACATTACAGCATTTAAATTCGTCCCGGATGTCTGTTCTCGTCACTCCTTCTGTTACATTTCCCATTAAAAACTTCTCGTTGCCGACAAATTGATGACATGGATAAAGGTCTCCCCACGGTGTTACGGCAAGATATTCCGTTCCGGAACCACATCCAGACAAACGTTTTGCCACACAAGGTCCACCCTCTAAATCTATCATAAAGTGGAAGAAGTTGAAGTCATTTCCTTCTTTCTTTCTTCTTACCATCTCAGCTGCCAGTTTATCATATTCTTCAAACAATTTCGGTAAATCTTCTTCCTGCAATGCATAATCCTCTGTCGGTTCTGCAACTACCGGTTCTACCGAAATCTGTTTAAATCCTAAATCCGCAAGATGAAGAACATCATTGGAGAAATCTAAATTATGATGTGTAAAAGTTCCTCTTACATAATACTTGTCCTGATGACGGCTTTCCGCAAATTTCTGGAACTTCGGTACAATCAAATCATAACTTCCATCCCCTTTACGGAATGGACGCATATAGTTATGTACTTCTTTTCTTCCGTCAATACTCAAAACTACATTTGCCATTTCTTTATTGGCAAACTCCATAATTTCATCATTTAAAAGAACTCCATTTGTTGTTAATGTAAAACGGAAATTCTTATCGTGAATCTTTTCCTGCTCTCTTCCGTAAGCCACCAGGTCTTTTACAACCTGCCAGTTCATCAATGGCTCTCCACCAAAGAAATCCACTTCTAAGTTACGTCTGCTTCCTGAATTTGCAATCAGGAAATCAAGTGCAGCCTTACCTGTCTCAAAAGACATCAGAGCTCGTCTTCCATGATATTCGCCTTCTTCTGCGAAACAATAACGACACGCCAGGTTACAATCATGTGCAATATGTAAACAAAGAGCTTTTACAACAGTAGGACGTTTCTTAAAGTCCATCATATAGTTCTCATAAGTATCCTCTGTAAACAACTCTTCATTTTTCTTTAATTCTTCTACTTCTTCTATTGCCTCTTTAATTTCAGCTTCTTCATACTTCGCTGATAATGTTTTTACTATTTCTTCTGCTGTGTGAGCTTCAAATAATTCAATGACATCATATGTCACATCATCCACAACGTGGATTGCTCCACTATTCACATCCAGAACAATATTATAGCCGTTATTTTTATACTGATGAACCACTACAATATTTCCTCTCTTTCTAAATCCACAATCAATTTCTTACTTTTCTATTCTGTCCGCAGACAATCTAATGATTTTTCCTACAGAATACATCATTTCATAAACGTACAAATGACCGCACGCTTCGCGAACGGTCGTTTGTATGTAAATTCTTCTTAAATTTTCCTAATTATCTGAAAATTAGTTGTTATTCTCGCAAGTCTGGTTACCTACTGTACAAGATGTCTTACAAGCAGACTGGCAAGATGTCTGGCATTCACCACATCCACCTTTTTTAATTGTATTCTGTAATCTTTTTGTATTTAATGTCTTTACGTGTTTCATAGTTGAAATCTCCTTATCTTTTTCTATTAATAAGCGATACTTCTGCTTATCCGTCTAATCTATGCTATTATAACACAAGAGTTTCCGTATGAAAAGCATTTTTTTCTTTACAGCTGGAAGTTTCTTGAAATATTCTTCAACTCAGCATTCCGCCTGCCATACCGGATGCACTGCACAGAATAAAACTTGTAAGAAGCTTTGTTATATCAAAGTCAAATCCTTTTTTCATAATAAGAGAAAACAAAAGTAATATCAAAAAGTAGCACACGCCTCCAATAAATCCCCAAAGATATTTTTTCACTTTCATTTTCTTCCCCAGAAAAAAGCCTCCCAGAAATCCTGAAATTATGTATATTCCAACAATTGCTCCCCTCACAACTCCCTCGCTTAGTTGAAAGTGGTACAACAAAAATGCCAGCAGAACCAGCAACAAACCACTGATGACAAACATAATAAATACTGCCATGCCAATGGCTGCTGCCGGACTGCCGGCCTCATTCCTTTTCTTTAACTTTGTTCCGAATTCCATATCCTATCTCCTTTCCACACAAGAGTGCACTTTTCTTGTGACATCTGTGGCAATTCCTCTAGGATACTATATTCAAAACTTGAACTCTTTATTCTTTTATAACTCGCAGTTATTTACAGTTCTTGGGAATGGAATGACATCACGAATATTTGACATACCTGTTAAGTACATCACGCAACGTTCAAATCCAAGTCCAAATCCTGCATGTCTTGCACTACCATATTTACGAAGATCCAAGTAAAATCCGTAATCTTCTTCTTTTAATCCTAATTCCTGAATTCTTGCTAAAAGTTTATCGTAGTCATCTTCTCTCTGGCTTCCTCCGATAATCTCACCAATTCCCGGAACAAGACAGTCTACTGCTGCAACTGTTTTTCCATCTTCATTTAATTTCATATAGAACGCTTTGATTTCCTTTGGATAATCTGTTACAAAAACAGGACGTTTATAAACTTCTTCTGTCAAATAACGCTCATGCTCTGTCTGTAAATCGCATCCCCAGGATACCTTATAATCAAATTTATCATTGTGTTTCTCTAAAATTTTGATTGCTTCTGTATAAGTAACGCGGGCAAAATCATTGCTAACTACATTCTGAAGACGGTCTAACAATCCTTTATCAACAAAGTTATTGAAAAATGCCATTTCCTCTGGTGCATTTTCCAAAACATAATTGATAACATATTTTAACATGCTTTCAGCCAGCATCATGTCATCCTCTAAATCTGCAAAAGCAATTTCCGGCTCAATCATCCAGAATTCAGCTGCATGTCTTGTTGTATTAGAATTCTCTGCACGGAAGGTTGGTCCAAACGTATAAATGTTCTTAAATGCCATTGCATAAGTCTCACCATTTAACTGACCACTTACGGTAAGGTTGGTTGGTTTTCCAAAGAAATCCTGTGTATAATCAATTTTTCCATCTTCAGTTTTTGGAATCTGGTTCAAATCCATTGTTGTAACCTGGAACATTTCTCCTGCACCTTCACAGTCACTTCCAGTAATGAGTGGTGTATGAACATATACAAAATCTCTCTCCTGGAAAAACTTATGAATCGCATAAGCACAAAGAGAGCGGACACGAAATACGGCTTCAAACGTATTCGTTCTTGGTCTTAAGTGTGAAATTGTTCTTAAATATTCAAAAGTATGTCTCTTTTTCTGTAATGGATAATCTGGAGAAGATGCCCCCTCTACTGTTACTTCTTCTGCCTGAATTTCAAATGGCTGCTTGGTATCCGGTGTCAGCACCATTTTTCCTTTTACGATAATCGCAGCACCGACATTCAGCTTGTCCACTTCGTCAAAGTTTTCCAATACATTAGAATATACCACCTGTACCGGTTCAAAAAAAGTTCCGTCATTTACGACAATAAAGCCAAAATTCTTAGAGCTGCGGATACTTCTGACCCATCCTCCTATTGTAACAGTCTGATCTGCATATTCCTCCTGCTTGCGGAATAAATCTCTTACATTTACCAAATCCATGATTCTAACCTCCTGCGTTCTATCTCAACTTTTTTATTCTGTCGCTTCTGTTTCTTCTACTTCCTCTGCTGATTCAGTCTCTTCCGTTGGTTCAACTATATTTACAGTTGCATTTTCTTTTAACTGATCCAGGGCGAGATTTGCGACATATATTCTACGGAGATATTCTTCTCCTTCCTCTGCATGTCCCATTCCGTAAAAACTATAAAGAGCATCTTCATCTTCAAAAGATGTTCCATACGTACTGCTACTGTTACTGATTAAATTAGAAATATATGTTGTATATTCCTCTTCATCTAATTCCAGTCCCTCTTTTTGAGAAATAGTAATCAGAATAAACTCCAGTTTTACATTTTCTTCCATGTATTCTGTCCAAAGTTCTACTGCCTCATCAAGGGTATAACCATAATAAGTGCTTAAATAATCTTCTAAGCTGGTTCCATCTGAGCAATTCTGTTGTTCAAAATTATACTGATACTCTGCTACTCTCGCTTCCAGATAATCCTCCGGTACTTCTACGGTACAATTTTCAATCAGCCAATCCTGAACCGCTGTATAGGTGTCATTGCTCTCATTATACTCCGCTGCATCTACTAAATAACTACGTACTTCTTCTTTCATTGCATCAATGGAATCCACATTGAAATTCTCCTGCACAAACTCATCTGTCATCTGATCCTGTGTAATTTCTTTTTCAATTGCATTTACCGTAAATGTAAATACAACTTCCTGCCCAGCTAACTCTTCACTCTGATAGTCTTCCGGGAAAGTCACATTACAATCAATTTCATCCCCAACAGATGCACCAATTAATCCATCTGTAAATCCATCAATGTATGTCGTTCCTGAAACAGAACTGTTATTTGAAACATCAATAATCTGATTTTCAGCAGAACCACCTTCAAATGCTTCTCCGTCTTTCTTTCCAACATAGTTGACATCTACAATGTCTCCTTCTGCAATGACAGTTTTCGTTTCATCTGCTTCATAATATGGTCCATAGTACTCAAACATCTGTGAAATATAGTCATCCACATCTGCATCTTCCACTTCATAATCACCAGAAATGGAAACTTCAATATTGTTATAATCTGCCAGTGTTACATAATCTTCATAATTCAGGTCAAACTCACCACTTCTTTTCCCCGTATAAGCAGATTCTGTTTTGCCTTCCGTATCTTCTGCTTCAACTGCTTCCGTATCTTCCACAGTTCCTTTTTTGTCACCACATGCTGTCATTGTTGTTACTGTAGCCATGCACAATAAAAGTGCTACGATTCTTTTTTTCATATATAATACCTTTCTATCCCTCTTTATTTTTTACACTCTAACTTTATTAACATACCACAAATTGTCCTAAAATGAAAGTGCTTCCTCAGATTTCCTTTCAAATTACACGAAATCGCTTGCAATTCTCATTGCTTTTTCCAAAAAACAATGCTACAATAAGACACGTATTTGATGAAAAAGGGAGGATTTTATCGTGTCACCAGTAACGATTGTATTATTAGTTATCCTTGCCGTATTAATCGTCGGATTTATTGTTTTGGCGATTCTTGGCAAAAAAGCAGAAAAAAAGAAAGCAGAACAGGATGCCCAGATTGCAGCAACCGCACAGAGCGTTTCCATGCTGATTATTGATAAGAAAAGGATGCGTCTAAAAGATGCCGGTTTTCCACAGGCAATTGTTGATCAGACTCCGAAAATGATGCGTCGTGCAAAAGTTCCGGTCGTAAAAGCAAAAGTTGGACCAAAGGTAATGTCTTTAATTGCAGACGATGCTGTATTTGATATGATTCCTGTTAAAAAAGAAGTAAAAGCTACTGTAAGTGGTATTTATATTACAGGTGTCCGCGGTATCCACGGTGCATTAGAAAAACCTACTGGAAAGAAACCTTTCCGTGTAAGAATGCAGGAAAAAGCTAGAAAAGCAAATGCTCAATTAGAAGCAGAGAAAAAAGAACTTGAAAAAGAAAAGGCTGCAAAGCAGTCTAAAAAGAAAAAGAAATAATACGACAAAAAAGTGTGTCTACTGAATCTTCAGTTTGACACACTTTTTTATGCTATCAAAAAGTGCCATGTCGTGACACCTCTTTAAATGGAAAACGCTCCACTCTCTTTTGAAATAATATTCATAGTAATATTACAATCCGCCAGATGTTCATAATTGACTTCCAGTGCATACTTTACCTCGACATCAATACTATCCTCTGTCTCATGAACCTTTACCTCTCTGGCATCTATTCCGATCAAAAGACTCCCATAAGGTGTATAATAATAAGATACATTCTTTTTATTTTTTTCAAACACCATATGTACATTAGAAGCACCTTTTTTGGTAATATCCAGATATTCGTCATTTAACTTAATGACATTATGCGTTGGTTCTTCAAATCCTTCCATTACCTCATCATAAATAATATAATGCTTCCCATTTCTTTTATAATAATCTCCGGCTGTAATTACTTCTACCGGTTCTGTTTCCTGTTCTCCTGCAAACTGCAGGCCACTGATTTTAACAAGTACATCCTTTGTCATCTGTTTTTCCTTACCTTTCTATTGCTGGCATGACACACTTATCTTAACCGTTTTCTGTTCATTATGCAACCAAAATCTACAATTCCCTCTTTTTATTGATAAGACTCCATTAAATTTTCCAGCCAGTCTGCCAGCCAGAAACGTACTTCATAATTTCTTTCTGAAAAAACAGCTTCATATTCTTCCGTGGTCAAAACCTCCTGTAATTCCTCTTTTGCTCCCTCATCTACCACTTCATATACACTTCCCCGAAAGCACATATTCGGGTAAAGAACACACCACCAATTATGTCCCTCTCCTTCACCGATTACAACCTCTAACGCCTGATACTCTCCTTCCGGAAAAGTATAATCTCCATATGTTTTTTCTGGAAAATAGGTCGTGGTCAGATAGGCATCTACCTCATAGGAATAGCCTTCTGCCACGATTACCTCTTTTGCTGTTTCCATAATCTGAGGTATTTTTTCCTGAATTATTTCCTTGCTCTCTTCTATATTCTTCGTATTCGTCAAATCCTCTCCCAGTAAAACTCCAATCGCATCCCTCACCTTAAGTTTTAGTTCCTGGTCCAACTCTTCATCACTATTCGCGCGAATATGAAATCTTAAAATCTTTTCTGCAATCTCCGGCTGTAAACTAGCAGCGGTATTCTTTTTAGCATTTACATTTTGCCAGAAGCATAAACTCGTAAGCAGTACTCCTGCAAAAATAACAATTCCTCTATATTTTTTCATAAATGGGCTTCTCCTTTTCTGTTGGTAGTGTCAAGTTAACTACCTTTTTTTATTTTTATAAACCTTATATTTTCAA
>JBJELY010000002.1:0-3100 GCA_051879395.1 Roseburia sp.
ACCGGGAATGTTTATGAAGAGGATATAGTAGAAGTGAAAGCGATTATGGACGAGGTGTGGAAGACGCAGAAGGCGATGCTGAAAAAGCAGCCGCTGATACGGGGATGAAAGTAAGTTGAGAATTATGAGATTATGTTGGAAATAATATTATACAACTATGACACAACTCTAATGTATAATAGACTGTATAATGGAGGTTTTGCAAATGAATGTTTTAATTGTTGAAGATGATGAAGCGATTGCGAATTTATTATATATGGATTTGAGTGATGAAGGTTATCATTGCAGCATAGCGAGCGATGGTAAAGTTGCAGCTGATATGTTAGAAGAAAGTAGTAATTACGATTTGATACTGTTAGACATTATGCTGCCCGAAATTGATGGATATGAATTACTGGAATACATAAAGCCAACAGAAATACCTGTTATTTTCCTGACAGCAAAAGGAACCGTAAATGACCGGATAAAGGGGTTAAAAATGGGGGCGGATGATTATATTGTGAAACCGTTTCAAAGCGGAGAGGTGATTGCTCGAATGGAAGCGGTCTTACGACGTTATGGGAAAAGTGAAAAACGGCTGAATTTTGCTGATGTAAAAGTGGATTTGGAGTCAAGGAAGGTATTTCAGGATGGAAAAGAGATAGATTTGACAGTTAAGGAATTTGATCTGCTGGTAGAATTGATAAGAAACAAAAACATTGCTCAGTATCGGGATAAGTTATATGAAAAGATTTGGAAAGAACCTTTTATGGGAGATACAAGAACGCTTGATACTCATATACAGCGATTAAGAAAAAAATTAGGCTGGGAAGATTATATTAAAACAGTATTTCGTATCGGCTATCGCCTGGAGGGATAGATTATGAAGCTGAGTACCAAAATTACCTTTTTTGTGACGATATTTTTCAGTGTGATATTTTTGCTGGGTGGATATACATTAATCTCTTACTATTATGAAACTTCCATGGAAAGAGAAGTAGATGCTGCGGTGGAGCAGTATCAGTATAATAAATTTGTGGTACAGTCAACATTGATCACTAGGGGAGAAGAATGGTTTGAAGGTATTGCAAATGGAGAATATGATGTCAGCAATATTGCTTCGAACATGAATAATACTGTAGCATTTTATTCTCTTGATGGTTCCATACTGTTCTCTGAATTTCCGGCTGATGTGGAGATTTCTGAACTGCTTGCGGATGTGGAAGTGGGGAAAGTAAGCTATCAGTTTCGCAAGATAAATAACCGTATGTATTTATTGATTGCCGGAAAGGTATCACAGGAAGATACAGGCATCTATTTGGTGACTGGAATAGACGTGGAAAGAGTTTTTGATCAGCAGGAACAAATGATTCAAAGATTCGGAGTTGTCTATGCGGTGGCTGTTGGGGTTGGTGCATTATTGATTATTTTTTTATCAGCATTACTTACCCGTCCAATAAAGAAATTAACAGAAGTAACAAAAAAAATAGCCGATGGAAATTATCAGGAGAGAATTGAAGTTGCCAGCCGAGATGAAGTAGGTCAGCTTGCAAAAAATTTCAATCAAATGGCGGGAGCAATAGAGGAAAAAGTACAAGAACTATCCGATAGTGCCAGACAAAAAGAGGATTTTGTAGCAAACTTTGCACATGAACTGAAAACACCACTTACCTCAATCATAGGCTATGCGAATCGAATTTATCAAAAAGAACTAACAAGGGAGGAACAAAAACAGGCTGCGTGGTATATTTGGAATGAAGGTATGCGGTTAGAAGCATTATCCTTAAAATTGATGGACTTAGCTGTACTAAATCACAAGGAGTTTGTTTTACAGGAAATGCGTGCAGATATATTGCTTCAAGAGCTGGCAAAGGATGAGGAATATCTTATGTCAGAAAAAAATGTTCAGCTAAACTGTGATGCAGAACAGGCATATATCAGTGTGGAGTATGATTTATTTAAATCATTGCTTTTCAATCTGATTGATAATTCCATAAAAGCCGGAGCAGATCAGCTTCTGTTGAAGGGATATATTGATTCAGAAAAGTGTTATGTGATACAGCTGGAAGATAATGGAAGTGGTATTCCAGAAAATGAAATCAAGCGGATTACAGAAGCGTTTTATATGGTAGATAAGTCACGATCCAGAAAATTACATGGTGCAGGTATCGGACTTAGTCTGGCAGAAAAGATAGCCGAGATACATGGAAGCAGTCTGAAATTTGAAAGTGATGGAAAAAGTGGAACAAAGGTCAGTATACGTTTGAGCTGTAAAGGAGGCATGGCAGATGAATAAAGGTAAGATATATACCTTGCTTGTATTCTTCCTGTCTTTTACAGTTGTAATTGGTGGATGGTTTTTGACGAAAGGAATGCTGAATTGCAAAGAAACTGAGATTCTTGATGTAAAGGGTCAGGTTTTCGTGGATGTGTCAGAAGCAGATAAAACCGGAAGTGATACAACAGTACAGGGAGACTTTGAAGGGGAAGTTTTATCAGAGGAAACAATGGCAGAGGTGTTGGCTGTGTGGGATGCCGGAGGACGAGAGGTGTATCATGAGCCAATGGCAGGACAGATGAATATGGAACAGGCAATCAAGGCTGGTAGAGATTGGATTAATACGTTGGCAGAAAATGATATTTTGCCTGTCGATTTGTTAGAATGCAGTTTTGAAAGTATAAATGCTGTATTATGTACATTGGATAGTCAGGCATCATTAGAAAGGTCTCTCATAAGCTATTGGACGGTTACTTATAAAGAAAATGATATGGAAATTATTTTAAGAATTCATGCTGCAAGCGGACAAGTCTGGAAGGCAGATATTTCTATGAGTGAAGACAAAATGTTGTATGGAACCTGTAGCAATGAGGAATTGCTTGCCATTGCATTTCCTTTTCTTACCGGAAGTGACACAGGAATCGTAATAGAAGATAACAAAATTTATAAGATTTCTGAGTGTGGAAAAGTATATGCAACATTAAAAAGGGATAAAGTTGTTGTAGATAAGCAGAAACCAGTGGCACGTATTCTGCTGAGCTTATGCACGGATGTTGAATAAATTGGTTCATAAAAAAGCAAAACCGTTTACATGGGTTTTGCTTTTTTATGACCAGATTTTGC
>JBJELY010000003.1:0-2583 GCA_051879395.1 Roseburia sp.
GGAGGCAACATGGACGAGCTAATATCATTGGATAAAGTTTCAAAGAGTTATGGGAAAAAACAGGTATTAGATAAGATTACATTAACGATAAAAGGAAATCAGTCAGTTGCGTTAATTGGCCATAATGGTAGTGGAAAAAGTACATTATTAAAAATGATGGCGGGATTAGTAAATCCATCAGAAGGTAATATTTCTTATAGTAGAAAATTATTGTTCCATTATGTGCCTGAAAGGTTTCCAAAGCTGAATCTTACGGTAGTGCAATATTTAAAAAGAATGTGCGAGATAGACGGAATAGCGTGGGAAAAAGAAAAGATTGAAAGTATATGTGACGATTTTTTCTTAAAAAACATGATACATACGAAGATGAAAAATTTGTCAAAGGGAACCTTACAAAAAGTAGGGGTAATTCAGGCTTTGTTAACAAAGCCTGATGTTTTGCTGTTGGATGAACCCTTATCCGGTCAGGATATGGATTCGCAGAAAGTATTTATCAAAAAAATGAACGAATTGAGAAATGATAATGTTACAATTGTAATGTCTTGTCATGAGCGATACTTGATTGAGAGTATATCGGATACTGTATATCAGATAGAGAATGGAAAAGCACATCAGATTTTGACAATGGAAGAGTTAGAGGTAAAAAAGTATGTGCTATGGTTTGAAGGTAGCAGCAGTGTTAAAATCCCAGAAGAATATAAGAATGATTTTAAAATTGAGGGAAACATGTGCAAAGCAATTGTACAGGAAAATTTGTGTAACGAGATGATTTTAAAGATGATGCAACAAGGTTGGAATTTGAGGAGGATGACAGATGCAGAAGACGAAAGGACTGGTCAAATATCATCTACAACAGTATTTTAAGACTAATAAATTTGTTATGCCGTTTGCAGCGTTTATGATTATACTTTGCAGCCATTATTCTGTGAAACCATTAGACATTATAGACTGTTTATTAGCATCAAGCATGATGGTATTTTTGATTATGGTCTGGATTGGGGGAACAGTATGCGATTTAGAAAATGAAGTATCAGAACAGATATTGATTTTACGTGTGCAGAGTAAGAAAAAATACTATTTCAGTCAGGTATTGTTTTTACTTATTTTAAGTCTGTTAGTCAGTCTGATTGGGATTATATTTCCAGTGATACAGAATGTGATAAATGGAAACCAGCTTTTCGAGCGTTCCCTTGTGGTATCTGATCTTGTTGGAGGATTTGTTATACTTTTTCTTTCTGCTTTTGTGGGAGGGGCATTAGGTGAGCTATCACATCCAAGGATATTCAAAGACAGAAAGATAGGAATTATTTTTATCTTTTTGTTGGCAGTTCTTACATTGGCAAAAGGGGCAATGATAAAGCAAACTTCATGGATGAAATTGATTTTGTGGATATTGCCACCAATCTGGGATGTGTCATGTCTTTTTGCAGATAGAGAATACTTTTATTTTAGCGGAGTTGTTACTGCAGGTGGAATCCTGCTTTTCGTGGGTACGCTTTTTACTATTATAAAAATTCAAATACTTCGTAAGAGAGGATTTTAGAAAATAGTAAATGCCGGGTAGTGCCCGGCATTATTTGTAGGATGAATTATCTGGTTAATAGTAATTTGGCATAGGAGTATCAGGATATTCTCCAAGCATGTTAAGTACATAAGGCCATTTTCCGGTATCTTCGACGATAAAACCATAGATAAGTCCCATATGCCTGTGCCAATGTCGTATCTGCCCTAAAATCAGGCGGAATCTTGTCGTATCGCAACCTTCCGGCATCTCAGACAATTCTTCATCTTGTAATGCATCTATATAATCATTGATTTTTATTTCTATGCGTTTAAAATAGTCTTTTAATTGGTTTTTACTTACAGACTCTTCTTTTGGAATCACATTTAAATCGTTTAAGCCCGGTATATGAAAGTCAGGAGCAACGTAGGAAGAATCCTCTGGGTTAATATACCATCTGTCCATAGAGAACAGCATATGATAGACATATTTCCACATTGGAATTGCATCGTAACGTTTCTTCCAAAGTTCATCTGGAATGCATTCTATTAAATTCTCGGTTTCCCAAAGTGCTCTTTTCGTTAAAAAACGAATATCATCACACAGCATGTCCAGTCCCCCCTTTTTGGTTTGTAGATTATTATACTGTACTTGTGTGAAAAATGAAAGTTTTGAAAGTGAAAAGTTGCGCAAAATATAGACGGAGTGATATCATAAGAGGGATTGGAACGAATTGCTAAGAATAAGGAGAAGTCATGAAAAATTATATACTAATCGTGGAAGATGACAATGAAATAAATCAAATGCTTCGGGAGTTACTTCAAGGACATGGATTTGAAACCGTGTCTGCATTTTCCGGGACGGAAGCATTATTACATATTGAGAAGGAAGCGCCAATGGCAGTGATACTAGATTTGATGCTTCCTGGAATGACAGGCGAGGAACTTTTAGAACAGATTAAGAAAAGTAATCCGGGCATAGCAGTCATTGTTTCTTCGGCGAAGGATGATGTAAATACAAGAATAGCGCTTTTGCGGGCAGGGGCAGACGATTATATGGTAAAACCGTTTGATACGGAAGAA
>JBJELY010000003.1:2683-48252 GCA_051879395.1 Roseburia sp.
TGGGGAATTGGCTTTAAGATGAATTAAGTCAAAACTTTATACTTTCTTTAAACTTTTCCTAAAGTTTCTAAAAGAAGGCTTGCTAAGATAGATTTATCAAAGCAAAGAGAAAGGAATTGGAAAAATGAAAGCTGAAACGGCGGAATATGTACTTAAGACAGAAAATTTAACAAAGACATATGGAAAAAAGAAGGTAGTAAACGCTGTAAATATGAATGTGAAAAAAGGAGATATTTACGGATTTATTGGAAAAAATGGTGCCGGAAAGACCACATTTATGCGAATGGTAACAGGACTTGCAGCCCCTACAGAAGGAAGTCTGGAGTTGTTTGGAAGCACAGAAGTGGAGGTACAGAGAAAGCGGATAGGCACCCTGATTGAGGAAACAGGTGTATATCCGAATATGACTGCAGAAGAGAATTTAGAGATAGTCAGACGTAGCCTTGGAATTACAGAAAAAGAAATCGTAAAGGATATGTTGACATTTGTGGGACTTACAGAAGCGGGCAGAAAAAAAGTGAAAAATTTTTCCATGGGTATGAAACAGAGACTTGGAATTGCAGTTTCATTACTCAGAAACCCGGATTTCCTTATTTTAGATGAGCCGATTAATGGACTTGATCCAGCTGGTATAAAGGAAATTCGAGATTTATTATTAAAATTAAATAGGGAAAGACAAATTACAATTTTGATTTCTAGTCACATTTTAGGAGAGTTATCTAAAATAGCAACCCGATACGGGATTATCAGAGATGGCAGTCTGATTGAAGAATTTAGCGCAGAAGAGTTAGAGGAAAAATGTAAAAGATGCCAGAAAATCGTGGTAGATGATGTCGTACTTGCTTCGAATATTTTAGAGGAAAAGTGTGGAATTCATAATTACGACATATTGGAACATAACGTAATCCGCATTTTTGAAAATTTAGAGGAAGTGGCGAATGTGAACAGCGCATTAGTGACAGGAGGAGTAGCTCTTAAGGAAAGTTATCTTGCAGGACAGGATTTGGAAGGTTACTTCATGGATTTACTTGGAGATGCATCAAATGGTACAGGATTGGGGGAGAGTCAAAATGTTTAATTTGTTGAGTGGAGAATTTTATAAGTGGAAAAAAAGTAAAAGTTTTAAAATATGTCTGTTGTCTGCAATAGCAATGGTAATTTTTGTCTGCATGATGTTTATGATGGTGGAAAAAATTCAAAGCGGAGAGTTGGAAAATGGAACTGGAGGCGTAGTTGTTTCTCAAGAGAACCAACAGGCATCTGTTTTGGATGAAATAGGGATTTTAGATATCGTGAGGGAGTATACGGGATTTGGAAGTATTTTTTATGTAATTTTTGTGTGCATTTGGATTGTAAGTGAGTATAGCAATGGCGCTGTAAAAAATATAGCAGGAAAAGGTCATTCCAGAGCAAAAGTATTTTTGTCTAAATATCTTTCAGCATCGATAAGCGTAGTAATCATGAATATCATTTGTTATGCTGCGACCTTATTGATAGGAAGTATTGTTGTGGGAACGGAAGAAATCAACGATGTCTTTTTCTGTGATTTCTTTAGCTATATGGGTATGCAGTTGATGTTTAGTGTAGCACTTACCGGAATTATAGTAACTATTTGTGAAATGGTACGAAATATGGGAGCGGGAATTGCTATCAGTATAGGAATTATTATGTTTTCCAGCATGATTTCAAGTGGATTAGATATGTTGTTTCATCTATTGCATATGGAAATAAAAGCTACAAGTTACTGGATTATGGATATAATGGCAGAATGCCCGATGGGATCTATTAATATGGACTTTTTAGGAAGAGGAATTTTGGTAGCAGTGATATGGACAGCGCTTTCGCTGGTACTTGGTATGGTACATTTTCAGAGAGCGGATATCAAATAAGAAGTAGAGAATATGCAGCAGAAAAGTGGAGGAACAGAATGCTGGGAATACTTTATGGAGTCATAATCATAAGTGTGATCATCATAGGCGTATTGTGGATGCGTCTGGGAATGTATAAGGGGCAGATTCGCCATATTAAAAAAGAACTTTCTATGTTGCACAAAGAGGATACCAATTACAGGTTATCCTCTTATTGTCGTATTGGAGAGACGGAAGAAATGATAGAACTTCTGAATGAAATACTAAAGGAATATAGGGAAGAAGTGAGAACTTTAAAAAATGAAAATCGCCTGTACAAAGAGAGTATTACCAGCATCTCACATGACATCCGTACACCGTTGACGAGTGCAAAAGGGTATACCCAGATGCTTGCGGAAAATATGCAATCGAAAGAGATATATCAGGCAGGAGAATTTCTTGAAAATAGAGAGGGAAAAAAGAAGCTTTCCGTGCAGAAGCAGCAAAAATATATCAGAAAAATAGAGCAACGTATTGATGATGTGACAGAGATGTTAAACCAGTTGTTTGAATATGCCAGAGTTGAGGCAGGAGAACTGGAATTTCTACCGGAAAGGATAAACCTCAATAATTTGTTTGCAGAAACGATATCAATGTTTTATGATGATTTTGTGGTAAAGAATTGTGAACCTGTTGTCGAGATTGCAGAAATTCCTTGCTATATAAATGGTGATAAACGTGCTATGACTAGAGTGATAGAGAACTTAATTAAAAATGCGCTGGTTCACGGGACGGGAGATTACGTATTTTCACTAAAAAGAAATGGGGATAAGGTTATAGTGTCTGCAACTAATCAAACAGATAGTATAGAAGAAAAAGACTTAGACCGTATTTTTGACCGTTTTTATACTACAGACCAGTCACGTACCAGAAAAACAACTGGGCTTGGCCTTGCAATAGTGAAGCGTTTCACAAACCAGATGGGAGGAACAGCGAGAGCATTTTTGACAGGGGATATGTTTACGATTGAGATAGAGTTCAAGGAGGAGCATACAAAATGAAAATTATATTGAGCGCAGACAGAACATGTGATTTGACAGAGGAATTGAGAGAAACTTATGGGGTAGAGATGATACCTTATCATATCAGTTTAGAAGGAAAAGACTACACAGACAATGTCGACATTACACCAGAAGATTTGTATCAGGCATTTTGGGATAGAAAGGCGTTACCAAAGACATCGGCCATTAATGTTTTTGAATATAAAAAGTATTTTGAACAGTGGACAAGTCAGGGTTATGCCGTGATTCATTTTTGTCTTGGAAGTGTGTTAACAAGCTCTTACCAGAATTGTTGTATAGCAGCAGAGGAATTGGAAAATGTTTATGTGATTGATTCTTGTAATTTGTCATCGGCGATTGGACTTCAGATTTTAGATTGCCGGAAAAAAATAGAAGAAGGAATGACACCAGAAGAAATCTATGAATATTTTTCGAATAATCAGCAGAAATATCATGGAAGTTTTGTCATTGATACTTATGAATTTCTAAAAGCGGGGGGAAGATGTTCCTCCATAGCAGCTTTTAGCGCTAACTTATTAAATATTAAAGTAAGTATAGAAGTGGATAATACCTCTGGTGGAATGAATGTGGGCAAGAAGTATCGTGGAAAGCAGGAAAAGGTATTAACGCAGTATGTAAAAGATAAGCTGGCACAATATCCGGATATTGTCAGAGATAAAATTTTTATTACGCATTCCGGAATTGATGAAAAATGTATTGAATTGGTGCGTAAGACCATTGAGGAAGCTATGGAATTTGAACATATTTATGTCACTAAGGCAAGTTGTACAATATCGAGTCATTGTGGACCTGGAACATTGGGAATTCTATTTGCAACAGAAGAATCAAGAAAGTAATTGTAGGAAAAGTCAGATTGGGGAAAGGGGCAAATCATTTAAGGAGTATTTTATATGGAACAGATTACAAGTGAACGGATGGAAAAATTAGAAGATTTAAGAAATTATTTGAAGCAGTTGGGTTCTGTAGCAGTGGCATTTTCAAGCGGAGTAGATTCTACTTTTCTATTGAAGGTGGCAGCAGATACATTAGGAGATAAAGCAATTGCAGTAACAGCACAGTCTTGTTCTTTCCCTGAAAGAGAATTAAATGAGGCAATTGCATTTTGTAAAAAAGAAGGTATTCGGCATTTCATATGTGAATCAGAAGAGTTGGAGATTGAAGGATTTGCGCAAAATCCGAAAAATCGATGTTATCTTTGTAAACGAGAACTTTTTGAGAAAATTAGGTTGATTGCGGAAGAAAACAAGATAGAAAATATCGTGGAAGGTTCTAATTTGGACGATAATGGGGATTACAGACCGGGACTTTTGGCAGTTGCAGAGTTAGGAATTAAGAGCCCGTTAAGAGAATGTAATTTCACAAAGGCAGATATCAGGGCATTATCGAGATATCTAGAATTACCAACATGGGAAAAGCAATCTTTTGCATGTCTTTCCTCCCGTTTTGTATATGGTGAGACCATTACCGAGGGAAAATTGCATATGGTGGATCAGGCAGAGCAGCTTTTATTAGATATGGGATTTCATCAGGTTCGTGTGCGGATTCATGGTATGATGGCAAGGATTGAAATTGAACCAAAAGAGTTTGGAAAGCTTATGGAAGATAGGACTAGAAATAAAATTACAGAGAAATTCAAGGAATATGGATTTACTTATATTACAATGGATTTGATGGGATATCGAACCGGGAGTATGAATGAAATATTAGTTTCAGAGGTATAGTTTATGACTTTAGAAAAGCATATTGTAGACACAATGAAGGAATGGCAGATGAAAATAGGAAGTTTGGATTCTAATATGCGACTTTATTATCCGAAGAATTCATTGTGTGGGTATTTGGATTTGGAAAGTGAGATAGGAAATGATGCATTAAAAGAATATATAAAAAATTATCTTTCTAATCATGCGAGTTATCTTGGCGAGATTACAATTAGTTATGAACAGGACAGATTTTGTTTTCTTGTTAGAAAGCAGGGGTGTGATTATGTGGAGCAAAACGTACCAGAGCCGGAATTTTTAGGAAAATTTTTGAAGGTCTTAAAAATGCAGAACATGAAGGAAATTATCGGATTGTTTCAAGAATATGCAAAGCAGCATGGGACAAAAGTTGGTTCTAGGAAGGAAGACAATGGATTGGGTACAGTACTATATTTTGAAGATGAAAATGTTGAACCTTATGTGTATTGTATAGAAGAAAATGAGTTTGGGGTAACATACCATCGTTTTGTGAAAAGTGATGTACCGGATTTGCAATAAGAAGATACAATAATAGAGGGAGAAAAGATGGAGGCACAAAAGAAGGTTTTAGATATTGAACAGTTTGACAACAATGTAAGAATAAGTTTATATTTAATGATTTTTGTAATTGGAGGAGTATTTGGTTTTATCTATGAAGAATTGTTTTACCGAATAGATATGGGATGTTTCGTAAAAAGGGGAACGACCTATGGACCGTGGATTCCCATTTATGGATTTGGTGCGGTATTAATTACCAGGATAACAAATAAATACCGGGAAAATCCATTAGTTACTTTTTTACTTGCTGCAATAATTTCAGGAATTTTAGAATTTACAACCGGCTATGTATTGTTTCACAGCATGGGATTACGTTTGTGGGATTATAATGTGGAAATCTGGAATTGGTTAAATGTAGGGGGATATATCTGTTTTCGTTCCATTTTGTTTTTTGGAATTTCGGCATTAGCATTGCAATATTTAGTATATCCGCTTTTAATTAAAATAATACAAAAGTATAGAACAGAAAAAGTTATGTTAGTATCATATGTATTGGCGGGGATGTTTCTATATGATATTTTAATCAGTGTCATTTACGGTAGAAAGTTTTAAGAGGTAAGATAGGATTTTTTCTGCTCTCCCCAATAGTGGAGGTTTTGAAAAATTGCAGAATCAGGAGAAATACATATGTTTATAAAAGAAGACAATACTTACAACGATATTCGAGAAAAATCGCTTTTACAGTGGTTAGAAGAGATGGAACACCATGAGGATATTGCAGTTCGAGGTGGTGTAAAGTTGTGCAGAGAATACATACAGTATCTTAAGGAAAAGAATGAAAAATTAAAAGAAGAAAATGAACTTAAGAATGAGTATCTGAAAAAAATGTCTAAGAGAGGCAAATAAAGCCTTTCTTAGACATTTTGTTATGTTGGTCTTGCGAGTTTTACTTTATACAGTTCTGTATCTGCCGCATGTATCAGGTCCTGAATGGTAGAAGTTTCAGGTGTGAACTTTGAATAGCCGATACTTAAGGATAAGCGATACGGCAGATTCTGTTGTTTGACAATATCGCCAAGGTATTTATGGATATACTGTATCAAATATTTGACTTCTGTGTCAGAATGAGCTTCATAAACTACAATAAATTCATCTCCACCATAGCGGGAAATAAAACAGTCAAAATGAGTACCGACTTTACGGAGTGCTGTCGCAATGTATTTTAAAGCGGCATCCCCTTCAATATGTCCATATTTATCATTGATTACTTTAAAATAATCTGCATCCATCATCAAAAGGTACAATGTTTTATCGGAGTCATCCCGGTGTTTCAATTTTTGTGTAAGAAAAATACGGAGCTGATTTCTGTTATTTAACTTTGTCAATGGATCGAGAGAAATCTGCTGTTCCTGTAGGTTCAGGTATAACATTAAAACAGCAAGGGTAATTCCGGCACAAATCAGAGGTAAGCCCTGATAAAAAATCTGAATGGTTCCGCAAAGGAATGGAAAGAACATAAAAGAAATCAAAGATATATATTCATTACGATGAATATAGTTTTCTTTTTTCATTGCCATGGTAAAGGAACGGATGCTGGCAAAAAGTATATAGCCATAAGTAATCAAAGGCTGCAAAATATAAAAGCTGCCTCTGTGATAGTCACCATTAGCATCAAAATAGAAAATCCAGCCGGTTTTGTAGGAAAAGATGAGTAACACTAGTAGCAGCAGAATAGGGCACAATTCAATGAGCCACAATTTTCTATTCTGAAAAATCAGAATTCCTAAAGTGTGTTCGCAATATAGGAACCAAAAGTAGCCAAGAAGACCTGTAGACATAAAGTAGCAGGCATTGATAAGATAATTGACAAAGATAGAGATATGTAGCACGCCGATATCTGCAAAAATCCATAATAAATCCATAAAAAATAGGCAAATACAAGAAATCAGCAGATAAATTAATAATTTTTGTCGCTGACTCATGTCAATGCCCATGATAATTTTTCTTAGAATGATTACTACAATTAAAATACAAAATATATTTAGTTCTGCATAGAGTGTCGCTACCATATAAAATGCCTCCTACCAAAGTTGTAGTTTATTATAACATTTATAGTTCTGTGGTTCTATATATTTGGTATAAATAGGTGAAAAAAACTGAAAACATCAAGATATGGGATAAGAATGTAAGTGAATTGTGAACATATTTATTTTGTGCTATACTAGAGAAAGTTAGAGTAGAGGGAGCGTAGTTGTCATTATGAAACGAAAGAAAAAAGAAGAGATTATTTTGACGGAGGGCAGCATTTGGAAGCAATTGCTGCGTTTTTCTTTGCCGATTCTGTTTGGAAATGTTTTTCAGCAGACCTATAATATGGTTGATTCTGCAATTGTAGGACAGTTTGTAGGGGATACAGCATTAGCAGCAGTGGGTTCTTCTTCCAATATTATTATGTTATTGTTAAGTGCGTTTTACGGAATTTCGATGGGAGCAGGGGTTGTGATTTCCAGATATTATGGAGCAAAGGACTGGGACGGTGTCAGCCGTGGAGTACACACCATGGTGGCATTTGGGCTTGCCGGAGGAATTACATTTACAATATTAGGTGAATTTTTAACCCCATATATTTTGCAGTGGATTGGAACGCCGGCGAAAGTGATGGAACAGTCACAGATTTATTTTCGAATCTTTTTTGCAGGAACGATATTTAGTGCCTTATATAATATTGGTGGAGGGATTTTAAGAGCAGTAGGTGATTCCAAGCGTCCGCTTTACTATTTGATTATATCCTGTATTTTAAATACACTGATGGATTTATTGTTTGTCATTGTTTTTCAGTGGGGAATCGCGGGAACTGCATGGGCAACCGTAATTGCACAGTTTATTAGTTGTATTCTGACATATCGCAGATTAATGATGGAAGGAAATGTATATCGGGTATCCATCGCGAAAATCAGATTTCATGCCAAAGAATTAAAGGGAATAGTTGGGATTGGTTTACCAAGTGGGGTGCAGAATTCAATTGTTTCATTATCTAATATTGTCGTACAGGCAAGCATCAATTCTTTTGGTGCACTTGCATTGGCCGGATATGGGGCATATAGCAAAATTGATGGATTTGCGATGATGCCGGCAAGTGCCTTTGCGATGGCAACCACTACGTTTGTAAGTCAAAATATTGGAGCTGGTAATTATAAGCGGGTGAAAAAAGGTGCTTTTGTCGGACTTTTCTTAAATATGCTGACGGCAGAAAGTATTGGGATTCTTCTGTCTGTTTTTGCTCCGGTTTTCCTGCGGATTTTTACAGATGATTCGGAAATTATCGGATATGGAGCGTTGCAGGCAAGTATTGTCGGACCATTTTTCTGTCTTTGCGCGGGCACACATGCCATAGCAGGAATTTTACGTGGAGGCGGAAAATCTACACTTCCGATGTTAGTGATTATTTTATTCTGGTGTGGGCTGCGTATGAGTTGGATTACGTTTGTAGCAAGACCGGCACATATCATTAATCTTGTATTTTGGGCATATCCTTTGACTTGGAGTTGCACTTTTATCGTACTGGGAGTTTATTGCCTGAAATCCGGTTGGCTGAAGAAATTAGAAAAAAAGACGATATCCTAACTGAAGTGTGGAAGATGGATAAGAATGAAAAATAGAAAGGTAGATTTATGTTACAAAAGTTGAAAAATAGATATATTGGAGACAAAGAATTCTATCGCATGGTCTTAGTGATTGCGCTTCCGATTATGATTCAAAACGGAATTACGAATTTCGTTGGATTGCTGGATAATATTATGGTTGGACAGCTTGGAACAGAACAGATGTCAGGAGTTGCAATCGTAAACCAGTTGTTGAATGTTTATTATGTCTGTTTGTTTGGATGTGTATCGGGAGCTTCTATTTTTTCTGCACAATATTTTGGGCAGGGAAATATGGAAGGAGTGCGGAACACATTTCGTTTTAAATGGATTAGCTGTGGGATAATGGCAGTTCTTTGGTTTGTCATTCTGGGATTTCGAGGAGGAAGCCTGATTCAGCTGTTTTTGAATGATAGTAGCAGCGGAAGTGTGGCGGCGACCTATCAGGCTGGAATTAATTATCTGTGGGTTATGATGGTGGGAATGATTCCTTATATGGTGATGCAGATTTATGCAAGTACACTTAGGGAAACAGGACAGACTTTTATTCCGATGTTAGGAAGTATTGTGGCAGTTTTTCTAAACCTTTGTATTAATTATGTCTTGATTTTTGGACATTTTGGATTTCCGAAACTTGGAGTTGTGGGGGCAGCAGTTGGAACTGTGGTTTCACGTTTTGTTGAAATGGCAATTGTAGTTATCTGGACACATGCTCATGGAAAAGAACTGAAATTTATAGAAGGTGTTTATCGAACGTTTCGCATTCCTAAAACATTAGTTACGCAGATTTTACGAAAAGGAACGCCGCTTATCTTAAATGAAGTACTTTGGTCAGCGGGACAGGCTGTTTTAGTACAGGGATATTCCATGCGCGGATTAAGTGCAGTGGCCGCTTTGAATATTACAACTACAGTGTCAAATCTGTTTAATGTAGTATTTATCGCATTAGGAAGCTCTGTTTCTATTATAGTAGGACAACAGCTTGGTTCTGGTGAGTTGGAGCGTGCGGTAGAGACAGACCGGAAGTTGATTTTCTTTTCTGTTATGAGTTGTGTGGTCGTAGGGGCAGCCTTGTTCGTCATTGCACCGCTATTTCCGGAAATCTATAATACTTCAACCGAGGTACGGCAAATAGCAGGAACACTGATACAGATTACAGCAATGTTTATGCCGGTGTATGCTTTTTACCATGCATCTTATTTTACACTGCGTTCTGGTGGAAAGACAATTATTACGTTTTTGTTTGATAGTTGTTATGTCTGGGCGGTCAACATTCCGGTCGTCTTTTTACTTAGCCGCTTGACTGCATTAAGCATTATTACAATCTATTTTTGTTGTCAGAGTGTAGAACTTGTAAAAGTATTAGTAGGTTATGTTCTTTTGAAAAAGAAAGTCTGGGTTAATAATATTGTAGTAGAAATGGAGCATGAGACATGAGAGAGAGTAGAAAAACAGCAGAAGAATTAAGAAAGTTATTACAGCAGATTGATCATAAAAGTTATCCTGCTTATAAGCAGACGAGTGGGAGTTATCAGTGGGAAAATTATATTTTTACAATAGAGCATGTGCAGGGAGATCCTTTTGCAGCCCCTTCGAAAGTGAGTATTTTTGTGCCAGGAAAAACAGCAGGATTTGAAGCTTGCTTTTATGACAGCAGGGTAAAAAGAATTGCATTTCAAGATCATCTGTTAAGAAGAATGGCAATGGTAATCAGAGATTATTCTTTCCGTGCAAAAGGATCAGGAAAAAGTGGTTTGCTTGCAATCAGCCAGCCTGGGCAGGAAATTTTGGAGAGAAGTGCCTGTCAGGTAAATCCGGAAAACGGTGATATTACAATAAGAATGGAAATTGGTTTTCCGGCAAATGGAAGAAGTATCCAAGCAGGCGAACTGATAAAAATATTATTTGATTTTCTGCCAAAGTGTGTGGAGCAGTCTCTTTTTCAAAAGGCTTATCAGAAAAAAGAATTAGAACAGGTTGTAGAGCTAGCAGAGGATCAGCAGTATATCAGGGAACAATTAAAGGAAAAAGGGCTGGTGGCATTTGTAGCAAATGGAGCAGTTTTGCCACGTAAATCAGGAGTATCGGAAAAGCCAATGAAAGAAGCAGTTCCGTTCGTGTCCCCGGAATCTATGGAAGTGACGATGCAGTTACCACATAAAGGTGCTTTGAAAGGAATGGGGATTCAAAAAGGAATTACGCTAATCGTCGGTGGAGGTTACCATGGAAAATCGACGTTATTAAAAGCACTTGAATTAGGTGTTTATAACCATATTGCAGGTGACGGAAGAGAATATGTCATAACGGATGAGAGTGCGATGAAGTTGCGTGCGGAGGATGGAAGAAGCATTCAGGGTGTGGATATTTCAGGATTTATTCAGAATCTTCCAAATGGAAAAGATACGACCTCCTTTTTTACAGAAAATGCAAGTGGAAGTACATCTCAGGCGGCCAATACGATGGAAGCTGTGGAGATGGGGACGAAAGTCTTTTTAATTGATGAAGATACCAGTGCAACAAACTTTATGATTCGGGATGAACTGATGCAGCGTGTTGTACATCGGGAAATGGAGCCGATTATTCCGTTTATTGACCGGGTGGAAGAGCTTTATAAAAAGAATGGGATTTCAACTATATTGGTAGCTGGAAGCTCGGGCTCATACTTCTTTAAAGCGGATACGGTGATACAGATGAATCGTTATGAGCCTTTTGAAATAACGGAACTGGCAAAACAGGAAGCAGAACGCTACCGCCAGTTAGCCGTTATTCAAGAAGCGGAGTCAAAAGAGATATCAGTTGGAATGAACGAAATCAGTCAGATAAGGACATCTGCAAGAGTTGTGAAAAAGGATGTTTCATTCTCAAAAAATGACCGAATCAAAAAGAAAGTCATGGGATTAGATGGTTTTTCTGTAAATAGAGAAATGGTTGATTTGCGCTACGTGGAACAGCTTGTAGATACGGAACAGGTCAATGCGCTTGCAGAGATACTTGTATATCTAAAAAAATATACGTTTGATGGGAAAAAGACGATACATCAGGCAGTAGAAGATTTGGTTTCTAAAATAGAGAAGCAGGGATTTGAAGCAATCAAAGAAGGAAAAATACCGGGAAATCTGGTATTGCCAAGAAAGCAGGAAATTTATGCGATGTTAAACCGTTGTAGAGAACTGATTCATGTAGAGAGATAACTGGAAAGAATATGCCGAAAACCCTTACGAAATGGAGAAAAATGTCGATATAGATGTTAGAGTGAACGGATTCGAAATGATTTCATGGAGGAAATAGAGAATGAGTATATCGGTAAACAGTAACCTGGGTGGTACGGCTGCCGGGATTGCAGGAGGAACGCTTACGATAAAAAATACGCGTGATTCAAGTGCAAGAGTGCAGAGTATGAGCCGGGGTGGAAGTTCTAAAAGTAAAAAGAAATTAAATTATAATTCCAGAGAGATTTCGGCACAGTTGATGCGTGCATCAAAGTCAAGAAATGCATCCAGTGTTCTTGCAAGAGCAAAGAATAAGGTAAGTCATCTGCAACGTTGCTTAGGTACAGGACAGTATGATGATGGTGAAGTTAGAGTTGCGATTGCACATGCAAAACGGATGGTAAAGTGTGCGCAGTCAAAAGTGCAAAATTTGAAAGAAGAGGAAACACTTGAGCGGAAGTATGAAAAGGAGAAAGCGGCAAAGGAACAACAGCAAAAGAGTGAAGTAAAGCGTCGTGTCCATCAAAAAGAACAGGATTTGAGACAAAAGATGGCAACAGAAGAGATACAGCAGATGCGGAAAGAAAAAGCAAAGCGACAGGAGATTATGAGAAAACGTCGCCTGCATCGGAATCAGGAACGTGGCAAAATAAGTGAAGCAGATATGAAGTATTTGAAGGACACGATAGATTATATGCATAATAGCGGACAGATAGATACAACAGCCGTTTCGTTAGCACTTTCAGAGACAGCTGTTATGATGAGTGAGCTGCAGCAGGTAGGAAGTCAGATAGAAAGTCAAATAGAAGTCGAAGTGGATTCTATGAATAGTGGGATTGTAACAGATGCTGGAAATGTAACTACAGTATCAAGTGGAGAAGTGAGTTTAGGCTAAGACAAGCTTGAGTCGAAACGGGGATGGAGGTAGAAAAATGAATATTAGTGTAAATGCGAACCAGACAGGTGGTTTTGACAATTGTGTTAGTTGGAATCCCGGCCATCAGAATACGAAAGAACAACGAAAAACGCTATTTGCAGGAGACATACAACTGACGAATGACCCAGTGGAACAACGAAAAAAATTAGCACAGAAGCAGGCATTAAAGGTAGTGAGGGATGCATGGGAAAATGACCAGACAGTAAATCAGTCGATTGAAGAGAGACGTTCTCATTACTACCAGATGAAAAGTTTAAATGAAGAAGCAATGGGAAAAGTGAAACGATTATCCAAGGAGGAGCAGGCTCTTCAGGAACAATATGGGGTTTCGGATGATTCGAAAGAGCAGCAGGATTTGGAATTGCTGGAAAAATATCAGGATTATAAAAATGGAGTTACGACAAAAGCACTAACGGAAGAAGAGATGGAGCGGGTTTCGGAACTCTCAAAAGAACCATTGACGGAATATCAGAAACGGGCACTAGAACTTAATGCGCAGGCAGGAAAATTTAAAATAGATGCCAGAGATGCGAAAATGGCAATGAAAGATGATGTTGCCGATGTGAAAAGTATTTTATTAGAAAAGTTAAAGTCCAATCCAATGTTAGATGCCCAGAAAACTGCGGAAGAAATATGGGAGGCTGCGAATGCAGATATTGTGAGTATGGCAGTGGAAGATGCCGTAGCATATATCGAGGAAAAGATGGAAGAACAGGAAGAAAAAGCAGAAAAATCTGCCGAGAAGCAAGAAGAAAAAGACGAGCAGCTTGAGGAATTAAAAGAGAAAAGAGCATTGGAGAAGGCATTAATTGAGAAAACAAAAGAAGCGGTAGAACGTGCAGAGGCAGAACATCGCAGAAATGAAAGTCCCGATTTGGATTTGGAAGAACTATTGGATGCAACAAAGATGAATCAACAGTCGTCAGATGTAAAAGCAAGTCTGAATGAAATTAAAAACAGTATGAATCTTTTGGAAGCAGATTTGATGGGAGTAAAGGTGGACGAAGAAATATAATATGGGCAACGAAGGGGGAGAAAGAGAGGAAAGGAAAATTGATAACAAGATCAGATGGCAGAATTGCGTCCATCCAAAAAATGTAGTACAATCTAATTGCAAAACACATTACATGGAAGGGAAGCAGCATGGCAGGAAAGTTTTACGCGGTGAAGGTTGGAAAAACACCGGGGATTTATGGAAGCTGGGATGAATGTAAGCGCATGGTGGATGGTTATCCAGGCGCAGTTTATAAAAGTTTTAAGACAAAGGCAGAGGCGCAAGAGTTTATTGGAGAAGCAGATGCAAAAGCAGAAGAAGTAATGGAGAAAAAGGCTTTCGGAACAGATAAGTTACCGGAAGTCTATGCTTTTGTAGATGGTTCTTTTAATATTGCAACAAAAGTCTATGGTTATGGTGGCTTTTTGCAAAACGGTGCAGAACGCATCGTATTACAGGGGGCAGGCGATGAGGCAGAAATGGCATCGATGCGGAATGTGGCAGGAGAAGTCTTAGGAAGTATGGCTGCGATAGAGAAGGCAGTAGAACTTGGACTGCCGGAGTTGACGATTTACTATGATTATATGGGAATCGAAATGTGGGCGACCGGAGCATGGAAAAGGAATAAAAAGGGAACCGTTGCTTATCATGATTATGTGAATTCTGTCCGGGATAAAATAGAACTACGTTTCTCGAAAGTAAAAGGACATTCCGGTGTAGAAGGAAATGAAGAAGCAGACCGTCTTGCAAAAGAGGCAGTCGGAATTTTATAGAGGGAAAGGGATTCGTAAAAAAGAGATGGCAAAATTATTTTTTCGTTATGGAGCAATGGGCAGTTCTAAGACAGCCAATGCTCTGATGGTAGAATATAACTATAGAGAGCGGGGAAAAAGAGCGTTATTGGCAAAGCCAAAGACGGATATGCGAGATGGAGAGCGTATCGTAAGTTCCCGTATAGGATTAACTTGTCCTTGTATCTGGACGGAAGAACTGGTGGAAATGCCAGAGGAAGAATTGAAAAAGTATGACTGTATTATCATTGATGAAGCGCAGTTTTGCAGTAAAGAGCAAGTTGAAGCACTGGTTCATTATGTAGATGATTTGAATATTCCGGTTATCTGCTATGGGCTGCGGGCAGATTTTCGAAATGAATTGTTTCCGGGAAGTATGTGGTTGTTAGCATGGGCAGATGTCATTGAAGAAATCAAAACGGTATGCTGGTGTGGAAAAGCTGCCAAATGCAATGCCCGATTCAATGAGCATGGAATTATCCGAAAGGGCGAACAGGTTGTATTGGGCGGAAACGATTCTTACATTGCACTTTGCAGAAAGCATTGGAAAGAAGGAAATCTCGGACCGGATTTTAAATACGAGAAAACAGAATAAACGTTATTTTGTGACGAAGGAGAACATAGATGTCATTACAATTTATTTTTGGAAATTCGGGAAGTGGAAAATCCAGCTATTTGTATGAGAAGGTGTTAGAGCAGGCACAAAAAGAGCCGAAGAAGAACTTTCTCGTACTGGTGCCGGAACAGTTTACCATGCAGACACAGCGGGAGTTGGTCAGCCGGCAGAAGAATCATGCAATTATGAATGTAGATGTGCTTAGTTTTGCACGTCTTGCTTACCGTGTGTTCGATGAACTTGGAAAGCAGAATTTAATTGTACTCGAAGAAACGGGAAAAAATCTTGTCCTCCGTAAAGTTGCAGAAGAAAAAAAAGAGCAGTTAAAAGTGCTTGGTGGAAATATCAATAAAATGGGTTATATCAGTGAGGTGAAATCATTGATTTCAGAGCTGACCCAGTACAATATTCCGCCGGAAAAATTAGAAGACTTTTTAAAAGAAAGTGATATTAGTGAAACATTACGTTTGAAATTAGAGGATGTTCATGTTCTGTATCAGGGATTTACAGAGTATCTGGAAGGAAAATATATCACAGCAGAAGAGGTATTAAGTCTTTTATGTGATGTAGCGAAAGAATCCCAGATTTTAACGAATAGTGTCATTGTATTTGACGAGTTCACTGGATTTACACCTATTCAGAATCAATTATTTGGAATGCTATTATCTCTTGCAGAAAAAGTAATGGTGACGGTTACCATCGATGCAAGGGAAGATTTTTATCATTCCAAAGGGATTCATGAATTGTTTGCAATGAGTAAAAAGACAATTCAGACACTGCAAAAAATTGCGGAAAATGAACATATTGAAATAGAAGAACCTGTTGTTTTAGAAGACGGATCCAATCTTCGATACAAGGAAGCACCAGGGCTTTATTTTATGGAGCAGAATCTGTTTCGGGTAAAAAGAAATGGGAAAAAGAACAGCGGGGAAGAAATTACACTTTGGTGTTTGAAGAATCCAAGAGAGGAACTTGCTTTTGTTGCAAGAGAAATCAGCCGGCTCGTCCGGGAAGAGGGATTTGCCTATAAAGATATTGCAGTTGTTACAGGTGATGTGGCACAGTATGCAAATTATGTGCCGGAAGCCTTTGAACCTTATGAGATTCCATATTTTATTGATCAGACGAAAAATATTTTATTTCATCCATTGACGGAATTTATCCGGGCAGTCTTAGAAGTGGTGGAGACAGACTTTTCGTATGAGAGTATTTTCCGTTTTTTACGAAGCGGATTGAGTGGAATTGAGGAAGAACAGATTGATCATATAGAAAATTATGTGATTGCAAAAGGAATCCGCGGCAGGAAAAAATGGAATACGCTTTGGACTGCGGTAACACGTAATGGAAAAGAAGATTTAGAGGATTTAAACGAGACAAGAGCGTTATTAGCAGAAATGTTTGAACCTTTGTTTGAAGCATTTGCAGGAAAAGAGAGTAATACGAAGGTACAGACCATGGCGCTTTACCAGATGTTAGTCAGACTTCAGGTAGAGCAGCAGCTAAAAGAAAAAGAGGGATTGTATCAGAATGCGGGCAATCAGGCAAAAGCAAAGGAATATGCCCAGATTTTTAAAATTGTCATAGATTTATTTGATAAAGTCGTTGCATTGCTTGGAGAAGAAAAGTTGTCCATCCGGGAATACAGCGATATTTTAGACGCAGGATTTGAAGCTGCGAAGGTAGGAATTATTCCACCGGGGAATGATAAAATCATATTAGGAGATATTGAGCGAACCCGTTTAAATCATATAAAAGTACTCTTTTTTGTAGGAGTTAATGATGGAATTGTACCGAAGGCTGCGAATCAAGGCGGTATCATTTCCCAGTTCGAGCGGGAGAAGATGACAGAGAATGCATTAGAATTAGCACCGAGTGCAAGAGAACGCGTTTTTATTCAGAAATTTTATCTTTACCTTAATATGACAAAACCATCCCATAAGCTGTATGTCTCATTTTCGAAAGTAAGTGCGGAAGGAAAAGCATTGCGTCGTTCGTATCTTATTGGTGTCTTGCAGAAGATGTTTGATGGGAAAAAAATTACGGAAGTAGCAGAAGAGAAGTTAGAAGAAGCGTTTATGACATCGAAAAGCAGTATGCAGTTTTTCTTAGAAGGACTGCAGCATGTCCGAAACGAAGAGAAAACGGATTGGAACAGAGAACGCTGGGATGCACTGGCATACTGGTATCTTTCTCATCCGGAATATCAGCCGGAAATCGAAAAATTGTTGCAGGCGTCTTACTTACATCATACAGACGAGCCAATCAGCAAAGCGGTTGTACAGGCGCTTTATGGAAAGGTCTTAGAAAACAGTGTGACCCGTCTGGAGAATTTTGCTGCTTGTGCATTTCAGCATTATATGAATTACGGATTGCATCTGCAGGAACGGGAAGAGCAACAGTTTGCAAGCGTAGATATGGGAAATATCTATCATGATGCCTTAGAGCATTATGCAAAAAAATTAGAAGAAACCGGAAATAACTGGTTCGAAATCGAAGATGAAGTCAGAGAACAACTCGTCGAAGAAAGTATGGAGAGTGCGATTGCTTCCTGCAAAAATACGGGAGCTTTTGAAGATGCGAGAAACCGTTATCTGTTGAATCGTATGAAGGAGACATTGCGCCGTACGATATGGGCCTTGACAACGCAGGTGCAGAAAGGTCATTTTATTCCAAGTGAGTTTGAGGTGAGCTTCCATCGGGCAAGTGATTTAGAGTCGATTCGCTTTACATTAAGCGAAGAGGAAAAAATGCAGTTGCAGGGACGAATTGACCGTGTTGATGTCTGTGAGACAGAGGACAAGGTCTATGTGAAAATCATCGATTACAAATCAGGTAACACGTCTTTTTCCCTGATGAATCTGTATTACGGACTACAACTACAATTGGTTGTATATCTAAATGCAGCCTTAGAACTGGTTGGAAAAAAACACAAAGGGAAAGAAGTAGAGCCGGCAGGAATTTTTTATTATCATATTCAACATCCGATGATAGAAGGAAGTGGTATGGAGTCCGAGGAAGAAATCAAGCGAGCTATTTTAGAAGAATTGAAACTAAACGGATTGGTAAATGAAGACCCTGCTATTTACCGTGAGATGGATACGGATTTTTCCGGCAGTTCTGCTGTGATTCCGGTGGCATTAAAAGCGGACGGAAGCTTAAGGGCAACTTCTAGGACGGCAAGTACGTTTGAGTTTAAGGTGATGTCGGAATATGTGAATTCTATTATTAAAAAGACGGGAAAACAAATTTTAGACGGAGATGTTTCGATGAAACCGTATCAGCTTGATAATCGTACCGGATGCGATTATTGTCCTTATCATACGGTTTGTGGATTTGATGTGAGACTGCCGGGATACAAATATCACCGTCTGGAAAAATTTGATAAGGATAGTACGATATTAGAGAAAATGAAAGGAAATGAGTAGATGGGCGTATCATGGACAAAGGAACAGCAGCAGGTCATCGATTTAAGGGATAAAAATATTCTGGTTTCGGCAGCAGCAGGTTCCGGAAAGACAGCTGTTCTGGTAGAGCGTATTATAAAAAGAATTACAGATGTAAATAATCCTGTGGATATCGACCGTCTGTTGATTGTGACATTTACGAATGCAGCGGCAGCAGAAATGCGGGAACGTATTGGTGCTGCCATTGAAAAAGCATTAGAAGAAAAGCCGGAAGATGAGCATCTGCTTCGTCAGATGACCTTGATTCACAATGCGCAGATTACCACAATCGACAGCTTTTGTCTTTACGTTATTCGAAATCATTTTCATGAGATAGATTTAGAACCTAATTTTAGAATCGGAGATGAGGGAGAATTAAAGCTTTTAAAAGAAGATGTACTAAAACAGGTTTTAGAAAAAAATTATGAGAATCCAACAGAAACATTTCATAATTTTGTAGAGGGATATGCTGCTGGAAGAAAAGATGATGCGCTAAATGCCATGATATTGCAGTTGTATGAGTTTTCTAGAAGTTATCCATGGCCGAAAGAATGGCTAGCTTCCTGCATAAAGGGATATGAGATTTCTACGATTGAAGAGTTAAATCAGGCAGAATGGATGCAGCCGCTGGTACAAAATATCGGCTATGTCTGTAACGATATGACAAAGCTTTTGAAGGAAGCACTTCGTCTGACCCAAGAGGAAGACGGACCGGATATGTACGAGAGTGCCATTCGTAGTGATTTAGAACAGTACGAGGCATTAGAGCAGGCAAAAACATTTACCGAATTTTATCAAAGAATGGAAGCGATTTCTTATGAAACACTTTCTCGAAAAAAATTTGAAGGAGACAAGGAAAAACAGGAGCAGGTCAAAAATCTGCGCCAACAGGTAAAGGATGCTACCGGAAAAATAAAAAAACAGTTCTTTTTTACTTCGCCGGAAAACATGGTAGAGCAGATAAAGCGAACAAAAGTTATGGCAGAAGAACTGGTACGCCTGACGATGGAATTTGCGGAAGCTTTTGCAAAAAAAAAGCAGGAGAAAAATCTGGTAGACTTTGGAGACTTGGAACATTTTGCATTGGAGATTCTTGTAGATGAAGAGACCAAGCAGGCAAAGAAGACGGCAGAGGAATTTAGGGATAACTTTGAAGAAATTATGATTGATGAGTATCAGGATAGTAATCAGGTGCAGGAAAGTATTTTAACGGCTATTTCCCGGGTAGAGAGAGGGAGTTATAACCTTTTTATGGTGGGAGATGTCAAGCAGAGTATTTACCGATTCCGTTTGGCAAGACCGGAGCTTTTCATGGAAAAATTTGACCGTTATCAATTGGAAGATTCTGAAAAAGTAGAGAACGAACAGCGAATTGATTTACATAAGAATTTCCGAAGTAGGGAAGAGGTATTATCCTGTACAAATGATATCTTCTATCAGATTATGCACCGGGATTTGGGAAATGTGGAGTATGATGAGGAAGCGGCACTTTATCCGGGTGCCTCTTATCCGAAAGCAGATGAGATGATGTTTGCACCGGAGATTTTACTGGTAGACAGTCAGGACGAGCTGCTAGAGGATACCGATTTAACGGACCAGAAGCTATTAGAAGCAAAGATGTTAGCAAACCGGATTCAGAAATTAAAAGAAGAGCAGCTTGTGACGGATAAGGAAACTGGAGAGCTTCGTCCGGTGAAATATTCGGACATTGTAATTTTATTAAGAAGTTTAAGTGGCTGGGCTGAGCGTTTTGTAGAAGTTTTGAATGACAGTGGGATTCCGGCACATACGATTTCTTCGACCGGATATTTTTCAGCCACAGAAGTGCAGATTGTGCTTAGTATGTTAAAAATTCTAGATAATCCAAGACAGGATATTCCATTGACGGCTGTACTTCGGTCACCAATTTGTGGATTGACGGATGAGGAATTGGCATTACTTCGTTTAGCGTGGAAGGAGGAACCATTTCATGTCTGCGTTCTGGAAAAATGTATGGAACTTTCTGAAAAAGAAGAAAATTTAAGTGAATTAGAACAGAAGTTGAAACGTTTCTGGACATGTTACGAAAAGCTGCGTGCGATGGTACCGGATACCCCAATCCATGAATTGATTGAAATCATGTTAAAAGAAACCGGATATGGAAATTATGCAGCGGCAATGCCTGCAGGAGACAGACGCAGGGCAAATCTGCAAATGCTTTTGGAAAAAGCAATTGCCTATGAGAATACAAGTTATAAGGGATTGTTCCATTTTGTCCGATATATTGAAGAACTTCAAAAATATGATGTGGATTTTGGAGAAGCGGATACGGTCGGAGAAAATGAAGATGTTGTCCGGATTATGAGTATTCATAAAAGTAAAGGTCTTGAGTTCCCGGTTGTCATTGTAGCAGGGATGGGAAAAAACTTTAATAAACAGGACGTCAGAAGCAAATTGGTATTGCATCCTGATTTGGGAATGGGATTAGATCATATGGATGGTTCACGTAGAATCAAATCACCAACAATCCTTAAGAAAGCCATTGCAAAACAGATTGATCTGGAAAATCTCGGAGAAGAATTAAGAGTGTTATATGTTGCGTTGACAAGAGCAAAGGAAAAATTAATTCTTTGTGGAAATAAGAAAGATGCAGCGGAAAAATTGGAAGAATACCGCAGACAGGCAGAAAGTGGTTTGATAGTTGAGAATCAGAAGACGGCTCTTCCTTATTTACAAAGAGAGAGCGCGATGACCTATTTAGACTGGGTATTACCGGCAGTCTTTGCATATCATGGAAGATATAAAATTACACTTGTAAATACAGAAGAATTAGTGACCGAAGAAATCATTCAACAGATAAATTTAGAAGATGCATTGGCGCAGTGCAAGGAAGAAATAAAAAATGCAAAGCAAGAAGAGGTTGATTACTTAAAGGAACGATTTTCCTTCCATTATCCATGGAAGGAAGATGTCACTAGAAAAAATAAGTATTCCGTATCTGAATTAAAGCACCGTGCCATGAGAGAGCATTTTGAAGCAGAGCAGGAAGAGACGGTACCTGTCTTTTTACAGGAAGAACTGGTTCCTTATGTACCACAGTTTGTGGAACAAAAGGAAGAGGTAAACCAGGGTGCATTGCGTGGTACTGCCGTACACCGTGTGATGGAGTGTTATCGGTTTACAGAGGAAAGTTCTTGTGAAGAACAGATCGCGCAGATGGTAAACGAAGGAAAGCTCACAAAAGAAATGGCAGACTTGGTAAAAGTTCCTGTCGTAGAAGCGTTTCTTTTTTCTGAGGTAGGAAAAAGGATGGCAGAGGCGGAGCGAAAAGGGTGCTTGTACCGTGAAAAACCATTTGTCATGGGATTTTCGGAAAAAGAGTTAGCAGATTTCGGGTTTGGAGAAACCGGTGAAATGTCTAACGAGGAAGACCTGACACTAATTCAAGGAATTATTGACGTTTTCTGGGAAGAAGAGGAGGGAATTGTCTTGCTTGACTATAAGACCGACCGGGTGGAGCAGGCAAAAGAATTAACAGACCGATATGAAGCGCAAATGAAATTGTATGCAGAAGCTTTAGAGAGGGTCTATGCAGATTATGGCTGGAAGGTAAAAGAGATGTTATTATATTCGTTCCGGTTAAAGCAGGTCATTCCGGTTATTCGTTAAAAGAGCATGGAGGCAAAAAATGAGTCAGATTATATTAGCCTCGGCATCACCGAGGAGAAAAGAATTATTAGAACAGATTGGAATTGCATTTGAAATCTGCCCTGCAAAGGGAGAAGAAAAAATTACAAAAACGAATCCGGCAGAAGTGGTAGAAGAACTTTCTAAGCAGAAAGCAGAGGAAGTAGCTGCGATGTTGACCATTTATGGGGAAGAACATCAGGAACTAATGACGCCACAAGACATCTTAGTGATTGGAGCCGACACGGTTGTTGCGGTAGAAAATCAGATATTAGGGAAGCCAAAAGATGAAGAGGATGCCTGTCGAATGCTCCGATTGTTATCAGGAAGAGCCCATGAAGTTTATACCGGAGTCACACTTTTTTTTATAGATAAGTCAGGAAAGATGGGAGCCCACGTGTTTCATGAGACTACAAAAGTATTTATGAAAGAACTCTCGGAGAAAGAAATCAAGCGGTATGTGGCATCGGGAGAACCGATGGATAAAGCCGGAAGTTACGGAATTCAGGGAAAATGTGCAATTTATATTGACAAAATTGAGGGTGACTATAATAATGTTGTAGGACTCCCAATTTCCAGAATTTATCGGGAGCTTGAAAAGTTAGGAATTGATTTATATGCATGGTAGGAGGAATAAAGGATGCAGCAGTATGATAAAATTTGTGTCGAAGCATTTTTAAAGGACCAGTTAAAACTTTTACCGGAAGTAGTTGCAGAAACACCGGAAGAAGCAGAAGAATTTTTAGAAGATTGCATGGCAGTGGTATGTAAGAATTTAAAAGAAGTAAAGGCTTATTTTGAAGAAGAAGGCGCAGATATTTCAGGAATGAGCATGCAGGAATTAGAGGAAGCCAGCGAAGTTTTTGCATTGCCGGATGGTAGATATCTGATTGTAGAAGCATAGATATAAACGGTAGAAAAAGAACGGATAAATGGTGAATACATGAGAAAAAGGAACATAAAAACAGTGATTTTGATGGGAATGACAGCTTCCATGCTACTCACAGGTTGTCAGATTGGAAAGACAGATATCATTGTATCAAAAAGTCTAAGTAGTAAACAGGCCTTTCAGATAGGAACAATGACGTGTTCCATGACAGAAGCAAAGGTCTATCTGGTAAATTACCAGAACATTTATGGATCTGCTTACGGAATTAATCTCTGGGAAGGGGATTATGGAGCAAACTCTTTGGAGGAATATGTCAAAGATGTGACAATTTCTGAACTTTCCCAGATTATTTGTATGGATTTGCTGGCAGAGGAACAGGAGATTACTTTAACCGAAAAGGAAAAAGAACAGGTTGCAGAGGCTGCAGAGGCTTATTATGAGACACTCAATAAAGCTGAAATTTCCTATATGGGCGTAACGGAAAATGATCTTGTGACTTATTATGAGCATTATGCTCTGGCGCAGAAATTATACAATTCCCTGACAGAAGGGGTAAATGATGAAGTTAGCGATGATGAAGCAAGAGTTATGGAAGCGATGCAGATTTATGTGACAGATGAGACAAAAGCACGGGAGATAGCTGAGAAGCTTACAGCAGGAGAGGATTTTGCTTCTGTCGCAAATAACTATAATGAGGCAACTTCTATTGAAATTACGATTGCAAGAGATGACATGCCAGAAGAAGTAGAAGAAGAGGCATTTCGTCTGGATGATAATGAGATATCCGGCATGATTACAACGGAAAATGGATATTATTTCATTAAGTGCCTGAACAAATATAATGAAGAATTGACAGATGCGAATAAAGGGAATATTGTCCGGAAACGTGAGAAAGAAGCTTTTGATGATATCTATGAGGCATTCGTTCAGAAACAGAATTCTTACTTGAATGTAGAAGCATGGGAAGGACTGGAGATTGATACAGAAGACGATATTACAACAAGTAGTTTTTTTGAAATGTATGAAACTTATTGCAGTGAGTCGTAGCTCACGGATGGGAGGCTGACATGGCAAAAAGTGTAACAAAAGATATGACAAATGGCTCTCCGATGAAATTGATTTTAGGATTTTCGGTGCCACTTTTATTTGGACTTCTTTTTCAGCAGTTCTATAACCTGGTAGATACTTTAATTGTTGGTCGTTATTTGGGTGTAGATGCACTGGCAGCAGTAGGGGCAACAGGTTCTTTGAACTTTTTGATTATTGGATTTTGTATGGGAGTCTGTAGTGGATTTGCAATTCCGGTTGCACACAAATTTGGAGCAGGAGATTACAGTGGAATGCGGAAATTTGTGATGAATGCAGTTTATTTATCAGCTATTTTTTCTGTTGTCATGACAGTATTAACCGTTGTATTTTGCCGTCCAATTTTAAGACTTATGCAGACACCGGAAAATATTTTAGAAGGTTCTTATCAGTATATTGTCATTATTTTTATTGGTATTCCAGTTACTTATCTATATAATTTGATATCAGGAATTATCCGTTCCATGGGAGATAGTAAGACACCGGTTTACTTTTTGGTATTAGCATCGGTATTAAATATTATTCTGGATTTAGTTTTTATTATCTGTTTTAAAGTAGGAGTAGCCGGAGCTGCATTGGCAACGGTGATTGCACAGGGAGTATCCGGAGTGGGATGCCTGATTTACAGCCGGCATCATTTTGAATTATTGCATACGACAAAAGAGGAACGGGAATGGAATACACAGTTAATGGGAACGCTTTGTGGTATGGGAATTCCAATGGGATTGCAATATTCGATTACAGCAATTGGAAGTGTTATTTTACAGAGTGCTGTAAATGGATTGGGATCGAATGCAGTGGCATCTATGACGGCAGGAAGTAAAATCAGTATGTTTTTCTGTTGTCCGTTTGATGCATTAGGATCGACGATGGCAACCTATGGTGGACAGAATGTTGGAGCAAAGAAGTTAGAACGTGTTTCTAAAGGATTAAAATCCTGCTCCATACTTGGAATTGCTTATTCCATTTTGGCGTTTGGAATTCTTGTTGTATTTGGCAGCCAGTTATCTGCCTTTTTCGTGAGTGGAAATGAACCGGAGGTTATTGCAAATTCCGCCCAATTCCTGTTTTGGAACAGTGCCTTTTACATTCCATTAGCGTTTGTAAATATTGTGCGTTTCTTAATTCAGGGAATGGGGTACAGCAAATTTGCTATTTTAGCAGGTGTCTGTGAAATGGCAGCACGAACATTGGTTGGTTTTGTATTTGTACCGATTTTTGGATTTACCGCAGCTTGTTTTGCCAGTCCGGTTGCATGGATTTTTGCAGATGCATTTTTATTCCCGGCATATTTTCATGTTTACAAAAAGACAGAAAAGATGTTAGGATATCAGAAAGAAGCGGTGGAATAAAAAGTAAATTCGTATAAAAGAAGATAAGATGCAGATAATAAAGAACAAGAGAAATAGAGAAAAGGAGACTGCATCTTATGGAACAAAATAGAACAAAACAACAAAAATATGGCAAGGAAAATGGAGTACCGGAAAGGACCGGAATGTCCTTAAGGGAATATGATTTCCTTGCCAATTCTGCGTCTACCATGGATTGTACGGGATTGATGTATCGGGTACCGGAAGATGATATGGAAAGACTGAATTATCAACAGGTTTATCGTTATGAGCCACCGGAGGATGAGAAGTAAAAAAGAAAGGTATGGTATTTTATGAGCATTTTAAATGTGGAGCATTTGACACATGGATTTGGAGATAGGGCAATTTTTAATGATGTGTCCTTTCGTCTTTTAAAAGGAGAACATATTGGATTAGTCGGTGCAAATGGAGAAGGAAAATCGACTTTTATGAATATTGTAACCGGAAAACTGATGCCGGATGAAGGAAAAGTAGAATGGGCAAAAAATGTTCGTGTTGGTTATTTAGACCAGCATTCTACACTGACAAAGGGAATGACAATTGAAAGCGTATTAAAGTCTGCTTTTTCCTATCTTTTTGAAATGGAAGAAAAAATGAATGAAATCTGTGATGCATTAGGCGAAGCATCACCGGAAGAAATGGATTCTATGATGGAGGAACTTGGAGTCATTCAGGATACATTGACCATGCATGATTTTTACATCATTGACTCTAAGGTAGAAGAGGTGGCAAGAGCTTTGGGATTGCTGGAATTAGGCTTAGAGCATGATGTTACAGATTTAAGTGGTGGACAGCGTATGAAAGTTCTTTTAGCAAAACTTTTGTTAGAAAAGCCAGATATTTTATTGTTGGATGAGCCTACAAACTATCTTGATGCAGAGCATATTGCATGGCTGAAGCGTTATTTGCAGGAATATGAAAATGCATTTATTTTGATTTCACATGATATTCCTTTTTTAAACGAGGTTGTGAATATTATTTATCATATGGAAAACCAGGAGCTGAACCGTTATGTAGGAGACTACGATAATTTCCAGAAAGTCTATGAAGTGAAAAAAGCCCAGTTAGAGGCAGCTTATCGGAAACAACAGCAGGAAATCAGTGAACTGAAAGACTTTGTGGCAAGAAATAAAGCAAGGGTATCTACTAGAAATATGGCGATGTCCCGCCAGAAAAAACTGGATAAAATGGATGTCATTGAGTTGGCGGCAGATCGTCCGAAGCCGGAATTCCAGTTTCAATTAGGAAGAACACCTGGAAAATACATATTCGAGACGAAGGGGCTTGTAATCGGTTATGATGAACCGCTTTCAAAGCCGTTAGATCTTGTAATGGAACGTGGTCATAAAATTGCTTTAGTTGGAGCAAACGGAATTGGAAAAACAACTTTGTTAAAAAGTATTTTAGGGTTGATTCCAGCTTTAAAAGGTTCGGTAGAATTAGGAGAAAATCTTTTAATCGGTTATTTTGAGCAGGAGATAAAAGGGGAAAATAAGAATACCTGTATCGAAGAAATCTGGGAGGAGTTTCCTTCTTTTTCCCAGTATGAAGTGCGTTCTGCGCTTGCAAAATGTGGATTAACTACAAAACACATTGAAAGTCAGGTCAGAGTTTTAAGTGGTGGTGAGCAGGCAAAAGTACGACTTTGTAAACTAATGAACAGGGAAACAAATATTTTATTGCTCGACGAACCGACGAATCATTTGGATGTGGAGGCAAAAGATGAATTAAAACGTGCTTTAAAAGAATATCGTGGAAGTGTTCTTTTAATCTGCCATGAGCCTGAGTTTTATCAGGATGTGGTAAATGAGGTCTGGGATTGTTCGAAGTGGACAACGAAGATTTTATAGAAGGTCAGATAAGAAATTAGGGGGAATTATTTCATTAAGAGAGGCTAGAAAAGAAATGGCAAAAGAAAAAAGAAAACCTAGAACTCTGGGTATCAGAGTTAAAATTTTAACACCAGTAATTGCAATTTTTATAATTGTATGCGTTGCAATGGGAGCAAATTCGTATCTAAGGATGCAGTCATCCCTGATTGAACTTGGAATAGAACAGGCAAAGACAGCAGCAGCAGTTACAGTGAGTGAGTTAAATGGTGATTCCCTAAGTGATATGGCAGGAATGAAGGAAAAAACGCTGGCTTATCAGAATGCGCTAAATGTTTTGAAAGAAACAAGAGAGGTATGCGGGTGCAAATATCAGTATCTTTTATATGTACAGGATGGAATTGTTTATTATGGTCTGGATGCAGATGATACAAAAGAAAAAGGAAGTAGAGGAGAGGTATTTGAGGTATCTTACGAAGAACTTCAGAAGGTATTTGAAGGAGAGGAATATGTCAGTGGACAGATTGAAAGCTCAGAAGATGGAGATTTGATTACTGTTTATCAGCCGGTCTGGAATTCAAGAGGAAAAGTTGTTGGTGTGCTGGGATGTGACTATGATGCTTCTAGGATAACAGAAACGCTTTCCGGAACGATGATTAGAGTTCTGGCAATTACAGTAGGATGTCTGGTGCTTGGAATTGTTATAATTTATATTGTAGTTGCAAGCATATTACGTGGTATGAATGCGGTAGAAAATAAAATCTATGAACTAGTACATAATGAGGGTGATTTGACGCAGAAGTTGGAAATCAGAACTGGGGATGAGCTGGAACTGATTGCAGAAAATATCAATGAATTGTTGGCTCATATCAGAGCAATTATGTTGAATATTTCAAAAAATTCGCAGGAATTGAATTCTTCTGCAATGAATGTGGCAAATAATCTTTCCGGTGCAGAAATGAGTATTACAGATGTGTCTGCTACGATGCAACAGATGAATGCAGCCATGGAAGAAACAACCGCTTCCTTGAACCAGATTAATGAGTCTATGGAAGAAATTTTTGCATCCATTGAACAAATTACAGCTCGTGCCCAAATCGGAAAAGAACATACGCAGGAAATTTCCGTAGATGCCAAGCAGCTTCGGGAGGAGGCAGAAAGTTCTCAGGAAAATGCCTTGGAAGAAGCACATCATATGGCAGAAGTAGTAAATGATAAAATTGAAAAATCAAAGGCAGTTGAAGAAATTGATGAATTGACAGCAAATATTATCAGTATTACAGAGCAGACCAATTTATTGGCATTAAATGCTTCGATTGAAGCTGCAAGAGCAGGAGAAGCAGGAAGAGGATTTGCAGTGGTTGCAGATGAAATCGGAAAGCTGGCAACAAATTCAGCAGATGCAGCTTCTAAGATAAAAAAGGTAAGTGTAGATGTAATTACGGCAGTAAATGAACTTGCAAAAGAAGCAGAAGCAATGATTACCTTTTTAGAGGAAACTGCGATGAGTGGTTATCAGCGTTTGGTGGAAACAGCAGAAAATTATCGTGGCAGTGCAAATGACATCAATAATACTATGCAGGAATTTGCAGAGGCTTCTGATGGATTGAAGAAGAACATGGAGAGTATTCGTGAAGCGGTAACATCTGTGAATGCAGCGGTAGAAGAGAGTGCAAGGGGTGTTGCAAATATCTCAGAGATGTCGGTTGGACTGACAGAAAATGTCAGTGATATTGGAAAACAGGCAAATGGAAATAAGAACATTGCAGAATGTTTGAGTGAAGAAGTGAACAAATTTAAGCTTTAATTAAAAAAAGACGTATCTTAGAAACCGTACTGCCAATGAGGCAGGAGGTCATAAGATACGTCTTTTTGTTTATTTTCTCAACGGTTTATTTGGAAATTGTGTTACTAGTTTTATTTTGCAAGTAACATCATAATTTCATTACTGCGTGCAACGAATTTTGTCATTGCATCTACAGATAATGGCTGATTGGTCAGAACAGCTAAGTCATAGAGCTGTTCACAGAACATTGGTACATGTTCAGAATCTTTATGTTCAAAGATATACTGCACTAATTTGTTATTGGCATTTAAAGTGAGCGTCTGATCGCCGGCAAACATAGACATATCAAAACCACCCATGCCATTCATTGCATACATCTTCATCATATCCTGCATACGTCTTCCCTCTTCGGAAAGGGTAATCAGAGAAGAAATATTTTCGTTCTTTAATTTTTCTACTTTTACAACCAATTTATCATTATTTAAAGCTTTACGGAAGGTTTCAGTTAAAGCGTCTGTTTCAGCTTTTAAGTCTTCCTCGCTGACATCCTCTTTCAAAGATTCAGTTAAATCAGCATCGATACGCATGAATTTGTAATGTTCATTCCGCTGCTCTAACTGAGAAATGAAAGAAGTATCAATATTGTGGTCTAAGATGACAGCATCCATATTCTGCTCTTTGAATAGCTTAATATATTGTCCCTGCTGAACTTTATCTGTTACATAGTAAACTACTTTTCTGTCGTCTTTATCTTCTGGAGTTTCCGAATCTGCCGAATCAGTAGAATCAGCAGCAGTAGAATCGTCAGATGTAACAGGGTTACCATCTGCGTCAAGCACGTCAGTGTCTGCATCTTTCTTCTCCTCTTCTTTTACAAGTAATTCTGGAAGTGTCAAATATTTGTCGTCCAAATTCTTGAATAAGATATAATCGTTCATCTTATCGCAGAATTTATCGTCTTTTAAGCAGCCGAATTTGATAAATGGGCTGATATCATCCCAGTATTTTTCATAAGATTCTTTGTCGGTCTTACACATACCGGAAAGTTTGTCTGCAACCTTTTTGGTAATGTATTCAGAGATTTTTTTCACAAAACCATCATTCTGAAGAGCACTTCTGGATACGTTTAAAGGAAGGTCCGGACAATCAATGACACCTTTTAACAGCATCAGGAATTCAGGAATGACTTCTTTGATGTTATCTGCAATAAAGACCTGATTATTGTATAATTTAATGGTTCCTTCAATGGAATCGTATTCGGTATTGATTTTTGGGAAGTAAAGAATACCTTTTAAGTTAAATGGGTAGTCCATGTTCAGATGAATCCAGAACAATGGTTCTTTGTAATCCATAAATACTTTGCGGTAAAAAGCTTTGTATTCTTCATCAGTACAATCTTTTGGATTTTTGGTCCAAAGAGGATTGGTATCATTCAAAGGAACAGGACGTTTTACGATTTTTAGCTTGTCCTTGGCAGGAGAAACTTCTACCATTTCCTTTTCACCGTTTTCATTTTCTTTTTCTTCCATTTTAGCTTCTTCATGGATTTCTTCGACAACGGTATCGGTATCGAGTTTATCATCTACATCAATTGTCTCATATTCTGTTTCTGCATTTGCTTTGCTTAAGAAAATAGGCGTTGGCATGAAAGAGCAGTATTTCTGGATGACTTCTCTTGCACGATACTCATTTGCGAATTCTAAGCAATCCTCATTTAAGTATAAAGTAATTTCAGTTCCGACTGTGGTTTTGGTTCCGTCTTCCATCTCGTAGTCAGTACCGCCATCACAAGTCCAGCGAACAGGTGTAGAACCTTCTTTGTAGGATAATGTATCAATGGCAACGCTATCAGCAACCATGAAAGCAGAGTAGAAACCAAGACCAAAATGGCCGATAATCTGGTCGTCATTTGCCTTATCTTTGTATTTTTCAATAAAATCAGTTGCTCCGGAGAAAGCAATCTGACAGATATATTCTTCTACTTCGTCAGCAGTCATTCCAAGACCGTTATCGATGAATTTTAAAGTTTTTTCTTCCGGGTTTACGATGACTTCAATTTTTTTCTTGTAATCAGCCGGAAGCTGGTATTCACCCATCATATCCAGTTTTTCTAATTTAGTGATGGCATCACAGCCATTTGAGATTAATTCACGATAGAAAATATCGTGGTCTGAATATAACCATTTCTTAATAATAGGAAACAGGTTATCGCTATCGATTGAAAGACTTCCATGTTTGTTTGACATAATATAACACTCCTTTATCTGAAAAAATTTTTTACTTAGGTTGTTTGTTAAATCCGATAAAGTACATATTATAACCGTAAAAAGAAAAAGTCAATAAAAAATTAGCACTCTTTAAAAACGAGTGCTAACAAAAATGCGGAAAGCCAGTAAAATCAAGGGTTTTAAAAATCTAAAAACTTTATAAACTATTTTGTGCAAAATGTCTGATTGCTTCTGGAAAAAGGGTTGTTCAAAAGCAGAAATTTACGAGAAAGAACACTACTGTTAAAGAAATGTCAAAAATACAGGCAAAATAAATCAGAAATTTAGGGGAAATTGACGTTGACCAAGGGAAGAAAAGGTGTGTAGAATGATGGAACGAAAGAAAGAGAAAAGGAAGTAAGAAAATGAAAACATATCAGAAGTTAGAAAGTATCATTCATACTGGTGATGCGATTTATAGTAATGGCGAGGAATTTATGGTATTGTCTCACGGGGAACATGCCACAATGTTATTGAAGAAAGAAACAGAAGAAGTTGTGATTGTAAGTGGTTTAAGCCGTTATATGGAAATGGATGATACGACAAACGACAGACAGATTGTGTGGAAATGGGAAAGCGGAAAATATTTCGAAGATTTTTCCAAAAAAGTTATGGAGCTGTCGAAAGAAAAAGAAGAAGGATATAAGTATATTAAAGTGTCTCCAAGCGAAGCAGTCGTTTTCGCTTCACTTGGATATGAAGCTTGTGAGAATATGGCATAGTTTTTAGAAATCTAAGGTGAACTGCCTGTCTATCCAGCTTTCTTGTTTGGAAAGTTTTGCGTACTGAAAAAAATACAAGAAAAACAATAAAAATGCATAAAAAAATCTAGGAATCAAAAACAATATATGGTAAAATATACAAATAAATTGTTACTAATTTAACAATTTAAAAATAGGATTGGGGAAATCTTTACCACAGGGAAAAGAGCACCCGCAACAAGAAAGGAAAGGTATTTTACTATGGCAAGATTTACATTACCACGTGATTTGTATCATGGAAAAGGTGCATTAGAGGCATTGAAATCATTCAAAGGTGAACGCGCTATTATCTGTGTAGGTGGCGGTTCCATGAAACGTTTTGGATTTTTAGACCGCGCAGTGGAATATTTGAAAGAAGCTGGAATGGAAGTAGAATTGTTTGAAGGAATTGAACCGGATCCATCGGTAGAGACTGTTATGAAGGGTGCCGAAGCGATGGCAAAATTTAAACCGGACTGGATCATTGCAATGGGTGGAGGTTCTCCGATTGATGCTGCAAAAGCAATGTGGATTAAATACGAATATCCTGATATTACATTTGAAGATATGTGTAAAGTATTTGGTATCCCGGCATTGAGACAGAAAGCACATTTCTGTGCGATTTCTTCTACATCAGGAACAGCAACAGAAGTAACAGCTTTTTCGATTATTACAGATTATCAGAAGGGAATTAAATATCCAATTGCTGATTTTGAGATTACACCAGATGTCGCAATTGTTGACCCTGATTTGGCAGAAACAATGCCTCAGAAATTAGTAGCACATACTGGTATGGATGCAATGACACATGCAATTGAAGCTTATGTTTCTACTGCAAATTGTGACTTTACAGATCCATTGGCATTACATGCCATCAAGATGATTCAGGGTGATTTGGTAGATTCCTATAATGGAGATATGGCAAAAAGAGATTCCATGCATAATGCGCAGTGTCTTGCAGGTATGGCATTTTCCAATGCACTTCTTGGAATTGTTCATTCTATGGCTCATAAGACAGGGGCAGCATTTGCAGATTATGGTGCACATATTATCCATGGAGCAGCCAACGCAATGTATCTTCCAAAAGTAATTGCATTCAATGCAAAGGATGAGACAGCAAAGAAACGTTATGGCGAAATTGCAGATTTCATGAACTTAGGAGGAACTACATTAGATGAAAAGGTTTCTTTATTAATTCAGTATCTGCGTAAGATGAATGATGACTTAAACATTCCACATTGTATTAAGAATTATGGAGCAGACAGCTATCCAACTGAGAACGGTTTTGTACCGGAAGAAGTCTTTTTAGAAAGACTGCCTGAAATCGCTGCCAATGCAATCTTAGATGCCTGTACAGGTTCTAACCCACGTCAGCCAAGCCAGGAAGAGATGGAAAAATTATTAAAATGCTGTTACTATGATACAGAAGTAGATTTCTAAAAAATAGTATAAAGAATGTTTTCCCCTTTTATCAGAATTTTGATGAAAGGGGAATTTTTTGTAGAAAAGAACCTCATACCGTGTTACAATAAATCAAAGACGAATGATTAGAAAAAGAGGTGTCATCTTTGATTATTCTTAAGGCAAATACAGAATTGAAACTTACATATGAAAAGTTGATTCGTACGATGGGAGAACGGGTAGATTGGAATGGCCGTTTTGTCATAATAGATAATTATTTAATATTACAGGGAGAAGTGCGCTCCCTGTTTTTTAATTTTGAAAACAGGAAGGTAGTATCAAATATTATTGATCTACCGGTGCAGGAAGAATTGGTTCTAAAGCTGGAAAATTATCCGAAGCTTGAAAATATTATTAATATGACGCTTTATGCGTTTGGAAAATGGGGAACCATAAAGGGAATTAAGGTAGAACAGGACTATCAGCAGTTAAACCGTATTTTTTCGGGAATTTTGCAGGAATATCATGTAGAACCGGGCTTTTCAAAGGAGAACTACCGTTTCTACAAGGATGGTATACGGATTACATATGAGGATATGGTGCAGATTGCAATTGATGCAGCGGATAAGCCACTAGAAGAAGATTCTGAAAAAGAGGAGGAAGAACAGGGACTATGGCATAAACTTATTTGGAAAAACCAGCAGTATTCTTTTTCAAAAGTAGAAACGACATTAGCAGAACGCCAACAGAATCGTTTGGGACATAATTTTTATATGGTGGGATACCTTTGTCCGAAATGTAAAGAGAAGCTTCATATGGTTGTTTACCCGGTAGGAAGGGAACAAAAGATAGAAACAGAAGAGGGTGGCGTTTATCTGGCAAGAGCCTATACTTGTGACACCTGCAATTGTTTTTATACCCCAAGACCGGAGCGGCTGATACAGGAAGGCAGTGTTTATGAAATGACGTTTGCCGGCGACAGAACTGCCTATGAGGATTATTTAGAATTATTGGGAGAAAAAGGCGAGAGAACTTCTAACTACAATTATAATGAATATGCTGTTGTTCATAACCGAAAGAAACAAGCAGGGCATCAGGTCATGACATCTAATGATGAGAATGAAAGATTTGAAAATGCGGATGAAGCATGGGCCCAGATGGAAGCATTATGTAGAAGGCTTCGTGATATGCCGGAACAGGAATTGAGCCGTTTTTTAGCAAGAATCGAAGATGGATTTTATCCGGATATTCTATTAGAACAATATGAGCCGCAAATTGCAAGACAGGTGAGGGAGCGGAAAGCAAGGCGGGAAGAGGAAAAAAGTAAAGATGGTACTAAAATAGAAGGGGAAGAGGAAAGCCAGTTAGAAAAGGCTGGAGAAGTTGAAGAAAGAAAAGGACCAGAAAGAAATCCGGAATCTAAAAGAGTTGCAGAATCTAAAAGAGTAGAAAAGGAGAAAATGGAGTCTGCTTTTTCGAAGGAAAAGGAAGAGAGACAGAATGAGCATAGTAGAATAAAAGAAGAGTCAAAAGAGAAGGAAAGAAAGGAATCAGTAGAAGAGATAGATGAGGAAATAGCAAGAACCGGAGTGAAGGTATTTGCAGGAGATGGACAAAGTGAAACACGCATAAAACAGTTACAGGCAAGGTTAAACGTATGGGAACGGATGTCGCCGCGCCAGCGTCAGGAACTGAAGCAGGCAGTTCAGAAAGAAAAACAGATTAATGAGCCGACGCGTAGATATTTTATGGCTCAAATCAAGCATCTAGAAGAAAAAGAGTCATTAGAGCATACCCGGGAAATGGTAAAATCATGTGAAGGAAAACCATATGCAACGATTAAGCGTGTGTATGATGAAGTAGAAAAAGCAGAGATACCAAAAGAAGAAAAGATTTCTTTCCTTGAACAGCTAAAGGGTTGGTTGAAACAGACTGGAAAGCTGGAAGTAGAAGAACTGATGAAGCAGATGACTGGGAACTTAGACCGAAAACAATTTAAGGCTCTTATGGGAAAAATCAAATCTTATGAAGGAATTGATCTTGCACCATATCAAAAAGAGATTGCAATATGCAGGGAAGCGACAGAGGGACAGGAAGCAGCTAATATGGTCAATCGTGCAAGGAAGAAGACAAGAAGTGATTTGACGGATTTGATGAAGCGTATGGAAACAGCAGATTTTGAACCGGAAACAATAGCACCTTATCTAGATGATTTGACCGCGAAATTAGAAGAAATTGACCAAAAGGCGATTGATGAGATTTGTGATGATGTGATGCATATGGATTTTAACGAAGCAGTAGAAGCATATGAACAAATCGAAGAAGGGGATTTTCTGCCGAAATTAAAGACAAATGCATTGGAGATGCTTTCGAAACGTCTTGCAAAAATAAAAACAGATGAATGTGAATCTCTGGTAGAAAAGCTTAAGGATGATATGGCAGGAAAAATCCGTCCAAATGAAAAACATTATTTTTATCCGGCACGGAAGGTCTTGATGAAGAATGCATCAGAAGAGGAAACGGAAGTAATCGATTATGCACTTGCTACATATGCAGGAAATCGTGGTTTGTTTGAATATCCAATTTTAGTAGTGGACACATCACGAAATGGAAGCGGCAAAGAGGGCATGATTTTAACACCGGAGCATATTTTTACCAGCACGCTTTTAAATGCCTTCTATGCGCCAATTAAGGACATTAGAAGCATAAAATCATCCACAGGTCTGTTAAATAAAGGAATCTGGATTGAACAGAAAAACGGAACAAAGATAAAAGTTCCATTTGCAGTAGAAAATGATGAAATCAAAAAATGGGCAGAAATATTAGGAGACTTTATTCAATATCTACAGGAAAAACCGGAGTCTAGGAATTTACAGTATCTTGCAAAAGAAAAGCACGAAACTATTTGTTGTTTCCGTTGCGGACATGTCTACAAGGGAGGCAACGTATGTCCGGAGTGTGGATATAAGAGCAACAAATAGAGTAATGCTTTCAAAAATAGTAAAAAAAAGAATCCCTGTGTTACGATTTTAATCGTAACACAGGGATTCTTTTATAATGCAAAAATAAATTATTTTGCAGCCTTTTCAAGATTTTTATTTGCTGTAGAAAGCATTAATTTGATTCGGTTCAACTGATTTACTTCACTAGCACCCGGGTCGTAGTCGATGGCTACGATATTTGATAATGGATAACGGTGGCGTAACTCTTTGATAACACCTTTTCCAACTACATGGTTAGGCAAACATCCGAATGGCTGTGTGCAGACAATGTTGTTGGTACCAGTGTGAATCAGCTCTAACATCTCGCCGGTTAAGAACCATCCCTCACCAGTCTGATTACCACAGGATACGATGTCTTTTGCATAATTAGCAAGGCTGTCGATATGAGCTGGAGCATCAAAGTGTTTACTCTTTTTAAATTCGTCTCTGGCAGCGCCACGCAACCATTCGAAGAAGTTGATTCCAAGGCGTCCCACCATTTTAGATTTTTTGCTCATACCAAGGTTATCAGCTTTAAATCCGGTGTTGTAGAAGCAGTAGAGAAGGAAGTCTGTTAAGTCAGGAACAACTGCTTCTGCACCTTCTGCTTCTAACAGGTCTACCAGATAGTTGTTTGCAGCAGGCAGGAATTTTACTAAAATTTCACCAACCACACCAACACGAGGTTTTTTCACATCCAGCATTGGCAGGTTATCGAAGTCACGGATAATTTCACGACACATCTGCTTGTATTTTTTGTGGGATAAAACTTTATCCTGGGAAACAAAAGCAATTACTTTCTTTTTCCATTTTTCGTGTAAAGCGTTCGCAGATCCAGGAACTGCTTCGTATGGACGAACACGATAGAGGCAGCGCATGAAAATATCGCCAAACTCTAAAGCGTAAAGACCATGTTGGATTAAGGAAGGGGTCAGTTTAAAACCAGGGTTTTTCTCTAATCCGCTTAAGTTAATGGAAATAACCGGAACATCCGGATATCCTGCTTTTTCCAATGCACGGCGGATAAATCCGATGTAGTTACTTGCACGGCAGCCACCACCGGTCTGAGAGATTAGAATAGCTGTTTTTGTCATATCATATTTTCCAGACATAACAGCACTCATCAATTGACCAACTACAATCAGTGATGGATAGCAGGCATCATTGTTTACAAATTTCAATCCGACATCGACACATTCACGAGCCGGAACATCAGGAACCACAAGGTTGTATCCTGCGGTCTGGAAAGCAGGCTCTAATAAGTCAAAGTGAATTGGTGACATCTGTGGACAGAGAATTGTGTAATTTTTTCGCATTTCTTCTGTAAATACCACACGTTCGTAATTTGCAGGAACAACAATACGTTTTACCTGTTTCTTTTCTCTGACACGGATTGCAGAGAGAAGGGAACGGATACGGATTCTGGCTGCTCCTAAGTTGTTTACTTCATCAATTTTTAAGCAAGTATATATTTTTCCGGATTTTGATAAGATATCGTTGACACAGTCTGTTGTAACGGCATCTAATCCACAACCGAAAGAATTTAACTGGATGAGATCTAAGTCATCTCTTGTCTTTACATAATTTGCAGCGGCATAGAGGCGGGAATGGTACATCCACTGATCCATAACAATTAATGGACGCTCTACTTCGTGCAGATGGGAAATGGAATCTTCTGTTAAAACTGCGATTCCATAGGAGTTAATTAATTCAGGAATACCATGGTTAATTTCAGGGTCTACATGGTAAGGACGTCCGGCGAGGACGATACCACGTTTTCCGTTTTCTTCCATATATTTCAAAACTTCTTCGCCTTTTTGGCGCATTTCCATACGGACAACAGCGAGTTCTTTCCAACCTTCTGCCACAGCATCGCGAATCTCAGCTTCTGGAATTGCAAATTCCTTTGTAAAGGTTTTAACAAGCTGGGAAGATAAGGTTTCTTCACTGGCAAAGGACATAAATGGGTTTAAGAAACGCATTTGCCCAGAGGTGATTTCATCCACGTTATTCTTGATGTTTTCTGCATAAGAAGTAACGATAGGGCAGTTATAGTGGTTGTTAGAATCCGGAAATTCATCTCTTTCATATGGAATACATGGATAGAAGATGAAATCTACATTCTGGTGAATCAGCCAGGAGACATGTCCATGTGCTAATTTTGCAGGATAACATTCGGATTCACTCGGAATACTTTCAATTCCAAGTTCGTAAATTTTTCGGGTAGACTGTGGTGATAAAACTACCTGAAATCCTAACTTGGTAAAGAAAGTTGCCCAGAAAGGATAGTTCTCATACATATTCAAAACACGAGGAATTCCAACGGAACCACGGGTTGCTTCCTCAGCAGTCAATGGTGTGTAATCAAAAAGACGTTTGTTTTTGTATTCGAATAAGTTTGGAATATTTTCTTTATTTTTCTCTTTTCCGAGAGCGCGTTCACAACGGTTACCTGTAATATAGCGGCGGTTGCCGGAGAAAAGGTTAATCGTCAAAAGACAGTGGTTGGTACAACCCTGACATCTTGTTAATTTGGTGTCAAAAGTTAATGCTTTGATTTCCTCGATGGAAAGCATGCTGGTCTGATAACCTGCTTCATGACGTTCTTTGGCAATTAAAGCTGCACCGAAAGCTCCCATGATACCTGCAATATCAGGGCGGACGCATTCACATCCGGAAATTTTTTCAAAACTTCTTAATACAGCATCATTGTAAAAAGTACCACCTTGTACGACAATATTTTTTCCAAGTTCGCTGGCATCGGAAAGCTTAATAACTTTGAATAAAGCGTTTTTAATAACGGAATAAGCAAGACCGGCAGAAATATCTGCAACAGAAGCTCCTTCTTTCTGTGCCTGTTTTACTTTGGAATTCATGAATACGGTACAACGGGTTCCAAGGTCGATTGGATTTTCTGCAAATAAAGCCTCTTTTGCAAAGTCTTGAACAGAGAAATTCAAGGATTTTGCGAAAGTTTCGATGAAAGAACCACAACCAGAGGAACATGCCTCGTTCAACTGCACGCTGTCAACGGTCTGGTTTTTGATTTTGATACATTTCATATCCTGACCGCCGATATCTAAGATACAGTCTACGTCAGGATTAAAGAAAGCAGCAGCATAGTAATGGGCAACTGTTTCTACTTCACCATCATCTAACTGAAGAGCAGCTTTTAAAAGGGCTTCTCCGTAACCGGTTGAGCAGGAGTGTACAATGTGTGCTTTTTCCGGAAGTTGTGCATAAAGGTCTTTAATCGCATTTACGGTTGTGGATAAAAGACTTCCGTTGTTGCTGCTATAGAAGGAATAGAGTAGAGAACCGTCTTCTCCTACAAGTGCAATTTTGGTAGTTGTAGAACCACCATCAATTCCGAGATAGCAGTTTCCTTCATAGGAAGCGAGGTCTGCGGATTTGACATTGTGTCCGTCGTGGCGGGCACGGAAATCATCATAGTCGGCCTGATCTTTAAAAAGAGGATCTAAACGTGCAACTTCAAATTCCATATGGATTTCAGAAGATAGTTTTTGTAATAATTCACCTAAGGATGTAGTACTCTCTTCTTTGTAATTTAAAGCAGAACCAATTGCTGCAAAAAGATGAGAATTCTCTGGAGTAATGGCATGTTCGTCATCCAGATTTAACGTACGAATAAATGCTGCTTTTAATTCAGACAAGAAGTGGAGAGGTCCACCTAAGAAGGCAACATGTCCACGAATTGGTTTTCCGCAGGCAAGGCCGCTGATGGTCTGGTTAACTACTGCCTGAAAAATAGAGGCAGAAAGGTCTTCTCTGGTAGCTCCTTCGTTAATCAATGGCTGGATATCTGTTTTGGCAAAAACACCACAACGAGCAGCAATCGGATAGATTGCTTTATAATTTTTTGCATATTCATTTAATCCGGTAGCATCTGTCTGAATCAAAGATGCCATCTGATCGATAAAAGAGCCTGTACCACCGGCGCAGATACCATTCATACGCTGTTCTACATTACCGCCTTCAAAGTAGATGATTTTGGCATCTTCTCCACCAAGTTCAATTGCAACATCAGTCTGTGAAGCATAATGCTGCAAGGCAGTTGAAACAGAAATTACTTCCTGAACAAAAGGAATGTCTAAATGTCTTGCAAGTGTCAGACCACCGGAACCGGTAATCATAGGTGCAACCTTTCGTTCTCCAAGTTTATCAAAGGCTTTTTGAATTAAATCGGCAAGTGTTTCACGAATATTTGCGAAATGACGTTCGTAGTCTGAAAATAACAGATTGTCCTGTTCATCTAAGACGGCAACTTTTACAGTCGTAGAACCGATATCAATTCCAAGTTTGTGAAGCTGATTGTTTTCCATGGTAATAATCATTTCCTTTCCCCAAAATATATATGACAAAAAAGCTTGTTCTATTTTCACTTTTCCTTGTCGTAAGGCGTCTGCCATTTGAAAAAAGAGTTATTCTTTCATTAGTATATGTATATGCAAACGTCAAGCAGTCTACATTATACGACAGGAAATGGTAAAACACAACGTTAAAATTACCGAAAAATCTAAACTTTTTGTGAAGATATCATGGTTTCATTGACAAAAAAGTGAGCAAATAATATACTTGAAAAAGTATAAATTTGAGTGAAAAGATAGGAGCAGTATATGAACTGGTTGAATAAATTAGAACGAAAATTTGGTAGATTTGCCATTTCAAATTTGACATTATGGTTGGTTGCAGGGTATGGTATTGGCTGTCTGCTTAGCTTTGTGAGCCCTTCCATTTTAAATTATCTGACATTGGAACCTTACTATGTTTTACACGGGCAGATATGGAGATTGATTACTTGGGTTCTGGTACCGGAAACAACAAACTTCTTTTTTGCATTGATTATGATGTTGTTTTATTATCAACTGGGGCAGACTTTGGAAAGAACATGGGGAACATTCCGCTATAATGTCTATATTTTCGGAGGAATTATATTTACGGCATTAGGAGCATTTTTGCTTTATGGAATTCTTTATTTGATGACTGGAGCACCTTTTTTAATTGGAAGTTCTATTACAACTTATTACATTAATATGTCTATCTTTTTGGCATTTGCATTGATGTATCCGGATATGCAGGTAATGTTATATTTTATAATTCCGATTAAGATGAAATGGCTTGCAATTGTTTATGCAGTTATGATTTTATTCCAATTTATTGGTTCCGGATGGGGCGGAAGAATGGTAATTGTAATGTCACTTTTGAATTTCTTAATTTTCTTTTTTTCCACGAGAAATTACAAACGCTATTCACCGCATGAGGTACACCGTAGACAGAAGTTTAAGGCACAGATGAGAGAACCGAGACCGGGTTCTGGTATTACAAAACATAAGTGTGCAGTCTGTGGAAGAACAGAGCTTGATGATTCGACACTGGAATTCCGTTTTTGCTCAAAGTGTGAGGGAAATTATGAATATTGCCAGGATCATTTATTTACACATCAGCACAAACGCAAGATATAAGGGAAAAATATAATAAATGGTAAAAACGCAGATGAAACTTTTTGGCTTTATCTGCGTTTTTACTTTACAGGATTTTGAAAATCACATATAATCGAAAAAAAACGAAAATTATAAAATAATTTAATAATTTTTGAAATCGACTTGATAATTGCAAGAGGAGAAAAGGGGGAAATTATGATTGAAGTAAATCACATCACAAAGGAATTTGTGTCTCCAAAGAAATATCCGGGGTTAAAGGGTGCAATAAAGGGACTTTTTTCGAATGAAAAGGTATCCAAAACTGCAGTAGATGATATTTCTTTTACAATAAAAGATGGAGAAATTGTAGGCTATATTGGAAGTAATGGAGCAGGAAAATCAACCACGATAAAAATGATGACGGGGATTCTTACGCCAACAAAAGGCGAATGTCTGGTGCAGGGAATTGATCCAAGTAAGCAGAGAAAACAGAATGCGCAGAATATTGGAGTTGTATTTGGACAGAGGACTCAATTATGGTGGGATTTGCCGTTAAGTGAATCCTATACGATTTTAAAAGAGATTTACGGGGTTTCAGATGAAGATTATGCAAAGCGTATGGAGTTTTTAAATCAAGTTTTAGAGTTGCCGGAGTTTTTTGACCGCCCGGTGCGAAATTTATCATTAGGGCAGCGCATGAGAGCCGATTTGGGGGCTGCATTGTTACATAATCCCAAGGTTCTTTATTTGGATGAGCCAACGATTGGATTAGACCTGATAGTAAAAGACAGTATTCGTGCTGCTATTAAAGAAATCAATGAGAAATACGGAACGACAGTTATTTTAACAACACACGATATTGGCGATATTGAGGAACTTTGCAACAGAATTATCATTATTGATGAAGGAAAGAAAATCTATGATGGTTCGCTGGAAAAATTAAAAGATACGTATGGAACGAAGAGAAAAGTATCGATGGAGATTAAAAATTTTCAGGATGTAAAGGAGCTGAAATTATATCAGAAATTTGGGGTATCGGAAGAAGACTGTGTGCAGGAATATGACGACGAAAAGAAAGTATTGAGCGTTATTTTTGACAAACATAAAATTGAGATTCCACAGATTATTGGTACCATAATGGAAGTGGCAGAAGTAAAAGATGTTCAGATTCAGGAAACAGAATTGGCAGAGATTGTAAAGGAAATTTATAATCACGGAGTTTAAGGAAAGGATTGGACGGTTATGAAAAGAAAATTACGGATGTATCTGCCATTTACATTAAACGAATTAAAGCGACAGATGGCATATAAAGGAGCTTTTTATTTATTCGTATTTATTGAATTGTTTAGTTCGTTTATAGCGTATTTTTTGTGGATGGCGATTTATGGAAGCTCGGATCAGGGAACGTTAGGAGGTCTGACGCAGAATGAGATGGTAGTTTATGTGTTTATGACACATATTGCAACACAGATCGCAATGATTTCTATCGATGATTGGATTGCAGATGATGTGGAGGCAGGAACAGTTGCCATGAATCTGATTAAACCGATTGACTACAGAACAAGTCTTTTGGCGAGAGCATTTGGGGATTTGATTTATCATTTTATGATCCCATCTGTCTTCGTCTGGATAGGACTAGAATTGTATCGAATCTATGGACTTGGAATGCCATTTACAGGTTGGAAGACCATCTTTATATTTTTATGTAGTTGTATTATGAGCTTTTTTATCTATACGCTTTTTGATTTTTGCTTTGGGATGATAGCATTTCTTACAAGTTACAGCTTTGGATTGTTTATGGCAAAGACAGCGTTGCTTAGTTTTTTGACAGGTCAGTTAATCCCGCTTAGCTTTTTCCCAGGTCCGGTACAGAAATTATTTGAATTTTTACCATTCTCTTCTATGATTTATACGCCGGTTATGATTTATCTTGGAAAATATAATGTAGAACAAATGATGTTTGTACTTGGGAAACAGGTAATCTGGATTATAATTTTGTACGCAGCAGGAAGTTTGGGATGGAAAAGGATTACAAAAAGAATGGTAATATTGGGAGGGTGACAGTCATGAAACAGATAAAAAGATATTTGCGGCTATATAGAGTGCTGGCATCTCAATTTTTAAAGACAATTATGCAGTCAAAAGCAGACTTTTTTATGGGATTGATAGGGTTTTTCCTGACACAGATTGCAGGAATCGTATTCTTGAATCTGGTATTTCAGCAAATACCGGATTTGAAAGGTTGGTCGTTGGAGCAGTTGTTATTTATCTACGGGTTTGCGCAGATTCCAAGGGGAATCGACCATTTGTTTACGGATAATATTTGGATGATTGCCTGGAGATATGTGGTGAATGGCAATTTTGACCGTTACATGCTTCGCCCGATGAACCTCTTTTTTCAGGTCATCAGTGAAAAATTGCAGCCGGATGCGATTGGAGAACTTTTAGTCGGAACGATTCTGGTTGTAAGGGCGCTGGGAAAAGGAGTGTTAGTGATAGATGCGGTACATATTATTTTGTTTTTTGTATCTGTGATTGCAGGAGCACTTATTTATACCGCTATTAAGTTGTTTTTTGCTTCCTTTGCATTTTGGATTAAGTGTAGCGGACCTGTGTTGCAGGTGGCCTACGAGATGGCAGAATTTGCAAAATATCCGACAGAAATTTATGTAAAACCAATTCGGTTTATTATTACTTGGATTATTCCGTTTGCATTTGTAGCATATTTGCCGGCAAGTTATTTTCTGGGTGTGAATGGTTTTATGGGATTTGACAATCATGCGGTTGTCATTGCAATTGAGTGGGGAATTGCGATTGTATTTTGTATTGTTGCATATGCATTGTTCCAGAAAGGAACAAGAGCCTACGAGAGTGCTGGAAATTAACGAAGAAGGCTGAGGAACTGCAAAGTACGTCCCCGGCGCAATATAAAAGGAGCTGTTGTCACCAACAGCTCCTTTTAAGAGGGGTTATAAAAGAAAGGGGTTTTACCTGAAAACGGCATATATCTTACTTTTCATGGAAAACTGTAAAATAAGTGTATATTTGTTTGCCGTCTAAATATATTATAGCATCATATTTTTTATATGAAAGTCCAAAATTCGATAATTGATTGCTGAATTCGACATTTTGGCAGGATTATCCATGGGTTTTGGAAAAAAGTGGAAAAATCCTTTGATTTCCTTGAAAAATTCCTTAAAGTAACGTAGTGAAATTGGGAAAAATTTCGCGATTATGGGGAGATAGTACTTGCGTTCTAGGGGTGGAATGCGGTATGATATTTCATGAATTGTATTCTTTTAGGAGGAGTAGACATATG
>JBJELY010000004.1:0-3047 GCA_051879395.1 Roseburia sp.
AGACCATCCTCGCACACAGAAAAATAGCAGCCAACCGACTGGCGATTGACTGCATCTATGCTTTGTCCAAGGATGAACTATCCAAGGTGGACAGGGAGTTGGAAGGGATTGTGGGGGATTTGCCGAGGCAAGGTCACTGGATGAAAAGGTGACATTACAACATCAATTAGGGTCTGCAGAATTAATTTCTGGCCACAGACAGAGGGTAGTAGACGTAATCCCTCATGGTGACGAAGTTGATAAAAAAACCTCCATATTTCGGTCAGGACAAGACAAAGTTCCCTTAACTAATGTTAGATATTGACAAATGTTACGTCATTTTCTTTTAAATAATTTGTTATAACCTGATATAAAGGGATAGCTTCTTTTCTAAATGGATCACTTTCCAAAAGTTCATCCCTGTCTTCACTAAGTTCTTCATACCATTGTGATAATTCATCCATCCAAAAACCTTTTTTCTTTGCTGTAAGCATCAGATTTAACTCCAGACCTTTAGCTGCATTCAAAGAACGTTGATTGTCAATAGGTCGCCCCATGATTTTATTAATTCTTTCAGGCGCAAAAGGATTAGTGTCAACGATGAATTTCGCGAATTCATTGCGTCCATAATGGAGAAGAGTTATGAACGCAGGCCAATTCCTATCATAAAACATACCAGTTTCAAGTTGATGCATATAAAGATAATACGAGGTCGCAAACACAAGATTTCGGACATTAATATCTTTGTATGTAGGATAATCAGAAGGGAACTGACAAGTAAGAATACTTGATAGGGCAATTGATAACTTCTCTTCGCTTGCACAGTTTATGAGAATTGCCGGATTGTCGATAATGCAAGAAAGCAAGTCTTTAATTGAACTTACTGTAGCATAATCGTTTAAATCATCACTCGCTTTCATGTTTGAAAGGCAAGTGCTTAGGACTTCATTAATTTTCATAATATTAAGCTTTTAAATAATTATAAATGTTAGAAATACCTTCCATCAAGATGAATCTTTCTCATATGACCATCAGCTAATCCTGTCACTGTATTGTAGTGATTTCTTGGAGACCAATAATCCATATTAAGGACATCTCTTTTCAATTCCTCATACAATGAGGTATCCATCAGTGTAAGGAATATCTCAGAGTCATCATTTTCTGTAATATCACAAGTCGTTCCATCTGCTCTATTCGCTGCAAATGCTATACATTCTCCAATATCATCAAAAAAGGTTGTTGAGAGACGTACAGGAAGGTATTTACTAGCTTTTTGAAATTGCCAGTCAATAGTCGTATCGTTTATATTGATTTGCATAGTTGTTGGGGGTTACATTATTATACCAAATGAAGAAAATCCTCTTAAATCGTCACAATATTCATCATGCATTACACTTAGGTATTTCTTCCCTATTTCACAGGCCTTCATATTTGCATCTGTGAAAGCGTCTTGGGCTCTTGTTAGTTGTATCAGATAGTATTTGATACATTTATAAATCATATCTTTCTTTGTTTTAACATCATCAGGGTTTGCTTCAAACAGTTCGTTTAATGACATACCCATCAATTTGGTAAACATCAAATCAAAATGAGGGATTTTGTATTTGTCAATGAGATAAATAAGCCTTTGTGTTGCAATAATAGATTGCATAGTTCCCATTTGAATGCCTCTCCAAAGCCCTATTACAGCGCAATGAAGTGACATTTTAAACTTAGTATTCTCGTCATTAAAATCATTGTCCGTTTCAATGTATGGCGTACGTTCTAAGATGTGACTGAATGCCATTCCGACATGATAACCATCATTGTCACTAATAGATAAAAATTCTTCAAGATTGTTTAACGTATAGTCGTACAAATCTTTTGCATACTCATCAAATTTGTCAGCAGTTTTAGACTGTATGTTCATACCAGGTATTCCTGCCGATAAATTTAGAGTAAAAGCTAATTCTTGAATTTTGCTCATAATTAAAATACTGCTTTTATTGTGAATAATAAATGTGTCAGAAAGATTTTATCTTGGACCTAAAAATTTATCGCCATTTAAGTGAATCATATGTTCTGGCATATCTGCAATCCAAACTTCTTTTTTTTGTTGGAACAATCAATTCTCTGGCATCAACATCCAGGCATTCTGCAATCTTTACCAATGTTTCCAATCCGGGCTGTGCCGTATTGGTACACCATTTTGAAACTGTAGTGCAGTCTTTTCCAAGAGTGTCTGCCAGCCATTTGTTTGTCCTTCTCTGTTCCACCAGGACCACTTTGATGCGGTTGATAATGGGTTTCTCGTTTGATTCCATATTCATTCAGACTAGATTTATTGTGCAAATATACATATTATTATTGGAAGAGCCACTATGTTATGGGCGAAATTTTTAATAGAATTAGCGAATTAGGCAAAATTAGTGGACTGTGGCAACATTCTTGGGTAAAATAGTATCGTCAGGCGAACAAATCTAACTGTGTTTGCACTTTGTCCTAACAAGGAGCGGTCTATACAATGCGAGCTTAAACATGTGATGACTTGCCGCCGAATTATTAACCTGCATTGTCTATCAGCAATATATGCCGACTGAGATACAACCAAGGTACAAGACATCCATTTTCGCCCTATGTTGAAGCCACAAACAAGGCTCTCTCACCCCTCCTTTTCTTTTTCGATTGTCTCACTCTTTATGGCTGATGAAAGTGGGACTTTTCATCAAAAATGCGCTCTTTGGATAGCAACCAGCCAAAATTGCCCAAATTTTTTTCATAAATAATCTTAAAACTGCTTTTTGCCCCTGTCATAGTTTTTTCTTTTTGTCGAGTACCTTGAACTATAGTTTTTCGCCTGTTCAAAATTTGTACCGTTTTGAATTTATTGTTTTTAAGAAAGTATTGTGGCTCAACGTGTTAGGATACATAAAAAGGCTTCCACATGCATGTCATATGAACAGCGTGGTGCGCCAGTTGTGGGAACAGAACACCGACATCGTCATGGTAGATACGGGTAACTCGTATGAGGGACTCTGCGAGTATGTGGGCGGCAAGTACATCGCCTATACGGAAGATAAGCCCATCAC
>JBJELY010000005.1:0-3407 GCA_051879395.1 Roseburia sp.
TGAATATATTAACTCATTAGGCAGGAGTGTTACAAATTTAATTTACCACTACAGTCTTACTGGAGTGCATATGCTACTTTATACCATTACAGATTGGTTAGGATTAGTGCCTCTGTGTGTGGTATTCGGTTTTGCAATTCTTGGACTTTTTCAGATGATAAAAAGAAGAAGTCTTTTAAAAGTGGATTACAGTATTCTGGTGCTTGGTGGATTTTACATCATTGTAATGGCAGCATATGTATTTTTTGAAATGTTTGTTGTAAATTACAGACCGATATTGGTAGAAGGAAATTTGGAAGCTTCCTATCCATCATCTACGACAATGCTTGTGATGTGTGTGATACCAACAGCAATTATGCAGTTTCAAAGTCGAATCAAGAATCAGCGGATTAGAAAAATAGTTGCCTGCATTCTAATTGCATTTACAGTATTTATAGTGGTCGGCAGATTAGTATCAGGAGTACATTGGATTACGGATATTATTGGTGGTGCATTATTAAGCGCAGGCCTAGTAATGTTGTATGATTGTGTTAATAGGAAAAGGTGAGAGAAACATGAATTATAGTTATAAAGAATTATCAGATTATAAAAAATTATTTGAGTTTTACAATTCTGTGAAAGAAGAAATTCCATATTGGTTCGATGTAAATTATGAAGTTTGGTATCAATCTATGTTTGAGGATACGGATTATGAGTCCACAGAGTTTTTCCATGAGTTAAACACATATGTTGCATATGAAAGTTCCAATATAGTAGGGTTTATTCAGTTTGGAATACCCAATTACATATATGAACAAAATGGCGAAAAAAGCTTTGAGGTGAAAGCAGGGATTATTCGGAATTTATATTTTGGCAAGGAACATGAGGAGTGTGGAATGGAACTTGTTAAGATAGCAGAGCATTATTTTGAGGAAAATAAGGTAGATAAGAAATTCGCTTTTTTTCATGCATTTGGAATGACTTGCAATGCGGGACATGGAAAGTTGCACGATTCGCAGAAGCATATAGAAGAAAGGCTCAAAGTATTTGGGTATGCAAAAGAGCATGAAAATGTGTATTATAAAAAAATACTTACAGAAGACGTATTAACTTCTGAAAAAGATATTGAAATCAGATATTCCGAAAGAAATGAAAAGGGATTATGTGGATTTTCAATATTTGTTGGTAGTACATATATTGGCGCTGGTGAGATTGTTTATCTGCCACAAGAAACCATTGCATATTTAAAGTGGATTTATATAGAAAAGGAATTTCAACAGAAAGGATATGCTTCGAAAGCATTAAAAGTACTTTTTGCAAATTTATATCAAAAGGGTATTCGTAGATTTGATACAGATACAGCAGATGGAAATATGATTGCACAGAGATTGTACGAGAAAAATGGATTTGAGAATATGGGCAGAACGAGAAGCTATCTTATGTACTAGGGATGTGATGTAAATGAAAAGGGGTAGGAGAAGTGGAAATAAGACAGATATTAGAAAAGGATAGAGCAAAAGCCTTAGAACTTGTGTGGAGTGTGTTTTTACAGTATGAATCACCAGATTATTCAAAGGAGGGGGTAGACGCCTTCTACCAATCCGTTATTGTAAATGAGGATTACATAAATAATATTGTGATGTATGGAGCTTTTGAAGAGAATGAAATAAAAGGTGTTATTGCCACCAGAAATAATGGTAATCATATTGCATTATTTTTTGTCGATGGAAGATATCATAAGCGGGGAATAGGAAAGTCTTTATTTCAAAAAGTATTAGCGGAGAGCACAGGGGATGAAATGACCGTGAATTCATCGCCTTATGCAGTAGAGGTGTATCGTCATCTTGGATTTTGTGAAACAGATATCGAACAGATTGAAGATGGTATCAGATATACGCCAATGAAATATCAGAAATCTTATTAACCATTGATAGATTGGAGGCATAGACAAGATATAAAAAACACAAACAGAGATAGGAGAATTGCAAGAATGAAAAATGAAGAGTTACAATTAAAAACAAAACGGTTAGTAATTTCACCCATGTCCGATGAAGAACTGAAAACGTTGATTATAGAGACACCAATCTATGAATTAAAGCAGGCTTATCAAGAAATGTTGGATGGATGTATGAAAAATCCAAAACATCGTTTATGGTACACTGCTTGGAAAATAAGTCTGAAAGAAAACAAGAAACTTATCGGGAGTGCGGGATTTAAAGGATCTGCAAACAACTATAGTGTAGAAATCGGTTATGGAATCGATGATGGATTTGAAGGAAATGGATATGCTACGGAAGCCGTAAAAGCAATCATTGATTGGGCATTTGAACAGGAAGGTATCTATTTTATTGAAGCTGAAACAGATCCTGACAATAGGGCATCCCAGAGAATATTAGATAAATTATTTTTTAAATCAAACGGAACAGGGGAAGAAGGACCAAGATTTGTATTGGAAAAGAATGAAAATTGATGTAGGAGGATGTTATGGGAGAATTAACAAAGTTACCTAATTTAGGAAAAGTCTTAGAAGAACAATTAAATAGTGTTGGTATTTTTACAGAAGAAGAGTTAAGAAAAACAGGTGCCAAACAAGCATGGCTTAAGATACAGCAAATAGATGCTTCTGCCTGCCTGCATCGTCTTATGGCATTAGAGGGAGCAATACAAGGTGTGAAAAAGACTTTACTGCCGGAAGAAGTAAAGGCGGAATTAAAAGATTTTTACCAATGGAATAAGAAATAAATGGATAAGGATAATTATAAAAAATGAATGTAAGTAATGAATTGCTTGAAAATTTGGATAAATTACACACAACGGAATTAGGAGTTGTACGAATTAAGAAAAATCTTTCTTTGGATACGGATAATGTGATTGACTGGTGCAGAGCCAAAATAGAATCGTCCAATGCTGCTATTACAAGAAAAGGAAAGAACTGGTACATTAATGTAGATGGTTGCATCATAACTGTAAACGCTTACAGTTACACAATTATTACTGCTCATAAAGAGAAAATTAAAGTTGTGGAGGATATAAAATGAATATAACACCATATACAGATAACATAGAATTATATTTATCTGCCAGCGATACTGTTGACTATCATGATAGTGAAATCACGAAGTTGGCAGAAGAGATTGCAAATCGTTCCAAGGATGATTTAGAATATATTAAAAATGCCTATGAATATGTAAGAGATAATATCGCTCATTCGGCTGATATAAACAATGATACCATAACCTGCAAAGCGTCAGAGGTTTTAAAGGAAGGTCACGGAATCTGTTTGGCAAAATCTCATCTTTTAGCAGCATTACTACGATGCAAATCAATACCTGCCGGTTTTTGCTATCAGAGGTTGATTTTGGATGATGATACAGCACCGGTTTTAATACTTCATGGTCTTAACGGGGTTTACATCCAAGAATACCATA
>JBJELY010000005.1:3507-48095 GCA_051879395.1 Roseburia sp.
CGAGATAGAGTTTGAAATTATAAAGACCTATCCGGCAAAGCCGAAAAATAAAGATGGAAGTATTCGCTGGTATTTATATCGCTGGGATGATGGAAAGGATGGCTACCGCTTTCTGGCAAGATGTAAAAAGGATAACAAGTTATATTTGGTACAAAAATATAAGCTTGTAAAGTTGTTTCAGAAGCCGGATACCATTTATGAAGACTGGTATGAGGTAGAAAATGAAAGAATTGCAGACAAAATCAATCGTGAGTTGACAGGACCGGAGATGGAGCGCACTCAGAAGCCGGCTTTTTCCAGAAAGTATAAAGGAGAATTAGAGTAAGAACAGCGATTGGAAAGTAGCATTTCTTGGACATAAAAGAGTCCGCTCGCGGACTCTTTGTTTTAATTTACTATTGGAAGTGTTCAGAAATATATTGTTGCACAGCGGAACATATTTCGTCTTTACATGCCCAGTGCAGATAATGTGGACCATTTAAGGAAATCACTTTTTGCAGAGAAGGATTTGTTATATATGTTTCATAGAAGGAAACACTTGTTTTTCCGTCAGCGCGGGGCTTTTGAGTGCTGTCGTCGGTAGTAAAGAATAAGACTGGTAAATCTTTTCTAAATGTCATATCATGTGTTTTAGCAATACTGTCACTAATATGATTCATCTGATCAATTACATTTTTGTTCTGTGCTTTCCAGGAGGCAATATGACGTTGCAAGGAAAGATTTTCTTCCGTATAATAGTTGCTGCTGTTGTCAGAAATAAAAGTGTCTGATGCGAAAAGATTAATCAATCGCATAACGCCCAGATTAACAAGCTGGCCTGCTGCAAGCGGTGTATGCTTGGGAAGCTCTTCATCAAAATACTCAGCCATTCTAGGCAATGTACAGTCAATACCAATGATTCCGGCCACTTCATCAGGATAAGTATTTGCATAATAGATGGAATGAATTCCGGATATTGAATGTGGCATAAGGATATAAGGTTCATCAATTTTGGCAGTATGTAGCGCAGAATGTATTTCTTCTACTTCATTTTCTATTGTTCGCTCTTTCGAGGTAATATCACTCCATCCATATCCAAAGGGTTCGACTATTACAACGCGGTTTTCCTTGGCAAGGTCCTGGGCGAGTGGCAGAAAATCAAGAACAGGTGAGGCTGTGCCAAGGCCAGGTAGAAGGACCAGGGTATTTTTACCTTTGCCAAGGATATATAGATTCATTTCCTTTCCATCAACATTGACATATTGTCCAATCGTAGGATTATTTTTCTTTTCGATAATGGTTAGAATCTGATGAATTGTAGTGATTAGTATTAAAACAGTAATAATTACAAGTAAAATAATTTTAATGATTTTAACAAATTTCTTCATAAAACTCCTTTCGTATCTAAAATGTAATATTTTTGAGGTAAATAAAATATATCAGATGAACCTTGAGATAATTAGGAGTAAACCTTGAGATAACCTTGAGATTTCTTTTTTTTCTCCACAAAGAGGCACAGAAAAGGTATAATCAAAGGAGAAAGGAAGGAATATTTAATGAAGAATAGCTGGATAAAAGAAAAATCAATTTTGATTGTTGATGATGAAATAGAATTACTTACGATGTTAAAATCAATTTTCGAACGTGCCGGATATACAAATATTATGACTGCGGTTTCAGGAGAAGAAGCATTAAAGATGGTATCAGTGAAAATACCGGATATGGTAATATCTGACGTAATGATGCCGAATATTGATGGATTTGAACTTCTACAGGAAATACGTGCTGTAAGCAAAATACCTGTACTTATGTTGACCGCACGGGGAGAAGCAGAAGACCGTTTTGCCGGTTTTGAAATGGGAGCAGATGATTATTTGGTGAAGCCCTTTCTTCCGAAAGAACTTCTTTTGCGGGTAGAAGTAATCATGAAACGTGTTTATCCGGAAGAAAATCGCTTGATAACGCTAGAAAATGTGGTAGTCGACCTTGATAGAGCAGAAGTATATAAAAATAATGAGGTTATTCCATTAACAGCAAAGGAATATGGAATTTTTTTAAAGCTTGCAGAAAATGCAGGCAGGATAGTGACAATTGGTGTTTTGTGCCAGACTGCCTGTGGTGAGATATGGCAAGGCTATGAAACGACACTCATGACACACATCAGACATTTGAGAGAAAAAATTGAGAAGGAGCCTTCTAATCCTGTTTCATTGCTTACGGTAAAAGGTCTTGGCTATAAATTAATAGTGAAATAATAGTGTTTTGTGTATGAGATGGAGAAGATATGAATACAATAAACAAATTTTTTAAAAAGTATTTATGGAAAAGTATATTGATATTAATTTTATTTTTAGTATTGAATTTAGTCTTTGGAATAGGTTTTTTAACGGCAATGAAAAACCACACTATTGATGCAGAAAAGGAAGTTAGCAAAATTGCAGAAGGAATCAGGCAAAATGATTTAAAGCAAATTTCAATAGATGAAAATACAAGGGCATTATTGTCTGAAAAAGATTCTTGGGCAATGATTCTTGATGAGGGAGGTAATGTTGTATGGGACTATCATATGCCGAAAGATATTCCACAATATTATTCTGTTTCTGATGTGGCAAAATTCAGCCGATGGTATTTGGAGGACTATCCTGTTCTGGTGCAGGAGCTATCCTTTGGACTTTTAGTTGTTGGTTATCAGCCGGATAATATATTGGGAAGCAGTATGATAAAGCTGCATTATGTAACGGATTCCGGTTTTATAAAAGTGGTATTTATTGGTGGAATATTACTGGTGCTCGTGAATATAGTGGTTGTTGTGTTGCTTTTTTGGAATAATACCAGAAAGGTAGAAAAGGAAATCGTCCCTATTTTGTGTGGGATTGAAGAGATTTCCCATGGAGGAGCAGTTTCTCTTCCGGAAAAAGGGGAACTGGCCAATATTAATATAGAATTGAATCATGCAAGCCAATATATTATGAAAAAGGATAAGGCAAGGGCAGATTGGATTAATGGAATATCTCATGACCTTCGAACACCATTGTCTATGATTATGGGGTATGCAGGAGAGATAGAGGAAGATGAACTGATATTTTTTGAAACACGAAAGCAGGCAGGAATCATTCGAAGTCAGGCAGAAAAAATAAAGAAATTGATAGCGGATTTGAACTTAGTTTCGAAATTAGAGTATTCCATGCAACCATTGAGAATAGAGAGTGTAGACTTAATGGAATTAGGAAGACAGGTAGTAGTAGAATTTTTAAATGATGGTTTAGAGGAAAAGTATGAAATCGATTATGACATTTCTGAAATTTTACAAGAGCCTCTCTTAATAGAAGGGGACGCATTTCTTTTAAAACGAATGCTTGCGAATCTTATTCAAAATAGTATTTCACATAACCCTCAAGGGTGTCATATTGTTCTGGCGATAAGAGATACTGGGAAAGAATGGGAATATTCTGTATCTGATAATGGAATTGGAGTGCAACAAGAAAAGATAGAACAACTAAATCGTGGTGTTATTTCCGGCGAAGATTATTTGGACAACGGAGAAACATCCCATGGATATGGACTAAAACTGGTCAGACATATTGTAGAAGCTCACCGGGGCAGGATATTTTTTAAATCTAATGTTCCACAAGGCTTGTGTGTGGAGATTTTTTTGGAGCATATGAATGACTTAGAAACAAAACTTAGCGAGAGTGTAAAGAAAAAGAGTGTTGACAACTAGTATTTATGTTTGTATAATACAAATATAGACCGACGGTCGGTCTAAAAAACAAAGATTATGTGAAAACAGACTTGTAATATGTAGAAAGAGGTAAAAATGTGAGAGTTGTAAAGGAGCATGATGAGCGAAAAAACGAAATTATTGATACAGCGGAACGTTTATTTGCAATGAAGGGATATGAACAATGCAGTGTAAACGATATTCTGACAGAGATAGGAATTGCCAAGGGAACTTTTTATCACTATTTTAAATCGAAAGAAGAAGTCTTGGATGCCATTATAGGAAAAGCTACAGGAATCATTGCAGAGCGTGTAAGGAAAGTAGTGGATAACCAAAATTTATCTCCAGATGATACGATAGTGCAGGTGTTTCTTGCAATGAAGATAGAAAACCAAATGGAAGAAGGCTTGTTAGAAGAAATGCATAAAGTAGAAAATACTTTGATGCATCAGAAGTCTCTGGTTTCCATAATGGAGGTATTAGCTCCTATATTGACACAGATAGTAGAAGAAGGAAATAAAAGTGGAGCGTTTCATTGTGAATATCCGGAGCAGTTCATGCAGATTTTTCTTTCCTCTGCGATAACATTACTGGATGATGGTATTTTTCAGGTCGCACCGGAAAAAATTCAGGGATTGTTTATTGCCTTAGTTGCAGTATTGGAAAAGATGTTGGGAGTAGAAGAAGGAAGATTTCGAAATAGAATAGGGGAGTATTTGAATGCACCCCAATCATGAAAGTAATGTTTCATAAAGTAGAAGGCCACATAGAAGACCTTCTATTATTTGACAAAGTAATAGACCGACAGTCGGTCGGTGAAAGAAAGGAGAAAAAGGAATGAAGAAGTTTTTATTGATTTGGATAGGAGAATTGATTTCCAGTATAGGAAGTGGGATGACAGCATTTGCATTATCTATTTATGTTTATCAAATGACAGGGAGTGTAAGTTATGTATCGTTAGTTACCTTACTTGCCTATATGCCAACGATTTTATTAAGTCCGATTGGAGGTGTATTGGCTGACAGATATGACAGGAGACTTCTTATGATTATAGGAGATTCCTGTTCTGCTTTGGGACTTGCCTATATTTTGTGGCAGATACAGTTTGGCACCTTTCAAATGCTACCGATTTTGTTAGGAGTGGCATTTAATGCAGTTTTTGTGGCCTTAATGGAACCTTCCTACAGAGCTACGGTTACAGATCTTTTGACGGAAGAAGAATTTGCAAAGGCAAGCGGAATGGTGCAGATGACAGGAAATGCAAGATATCTGATTTCTCCTGCAGTAGCAGGTGTACTTCTTGGCGTAGCAGATATCCGATTGATTTTAATAATTGATATTTGTACGGTTGTAGTTACAGTTTTAACGACTGCAATAGTGAGAAAAACAACCAAGAAACCAATACCGAAAGAAGGGCAGGGCTTTATAAAAGAAATGAAAGTCGGACTTGGTGTGATTAAGGAAAATAAGGGTGTTTTGTCATTGGTTGTTATTATGGCATTTGTCTGCTTTTTCATTGGATTTGTTCAAACATTGTCCGGACCGATGATATTGGCAATCAGCGATGCAAAAACAGTAGGTATCATGGAATCGGTATGTGCCATAGGCATGTTGGTAGGAAGTGTGTGGATAGGAATTGTTGGAATTAAGAAAAAGTATGCCACAGTTTTGTGTGGAGCAGGAATCTTGAATGGTCTATTTATGGCATTGGCAGGTGTGAGCACAAATCTGATTTTCACGGGTTGCAGTATCTTTTTATTTTTCTTATCCTTGCCATTTATGAATACTTGTGCAGATGTAATGGTAAGAGTCAGCGTTCCGAATGAAGTGCAGGGAAGAGTATGGGGAATGATAAGTCTTTTGACACAGTCGGGAACAGTATTGGCATATGTATTTTGTGGAGTGTTGTCTGATTATATATTCGAGCCAATGTTAGCAGAGGGAGGAATACTTTCAGATAGTATTGGCAAAGTGATTGGTACTGGAGAAGGAAGAGGAATTGGTCTATTGCTTATTTTATCGGGAATTGGAATGATGATTGCAGTATTGGCGACAGGACGGAATAAAGCAGTTCGCAGTATAAAAGTATCTTAAAAGAAGGAGGAACTTATGTATTTCAAGTTGCTTAAAAATGATTTTAGGAAGAATCCGGGAAAACATTTGATTTTGCTGTTGTTTATGTCTTTATCAGTGACGCTTGCAGTATCCGTTTTTCTGATGCTGGTACAGCTATTTACTTCTATTTCTTCTATGTATGAGACGGCAAGACCACCTCACTTTTTACAAATGCATAAGGGCGAAATAAACCAAGAGTCTATTGATGAGTTTAACCAATCTTATCCGGGTATGGAACACTGGCAGACGGTTCCTATGATTGATGTTTATGGGGAAGAACTGGTTGTGAAAAAGAGTGATGAGCAGAAAGAATTTACATTAGAGAATTGTAGGTTGGATATTAGTCTGGTAATGCAGAATGAACAGTATGATGTGTTACTTGATGGAGACCGAAATGTACTTCAGATAGAAAAAGGAGAAATCGGTGTGCCGGTTATTTTGTTAGAAGAGTATCCAATTGCGCTTGGAGATGAAATCTGCTTAAAAGGGGAAAATATAGAAAAACACTTTGTGGTAACTGAGTATGTGTATGATGGACAGATGAATTCCACACTTTGTTCTTCTACAAGATTTTTAATTAGCGAAGAAGATTTTGAGGAGTTATTTGGAAAAACAGGAGAAACTGAATATTTGATAGAAGCATATTTTGAAGATTCTGCTATGGCTACCGATTATCAGACCGCATATGAACAAAGTGAGAAAAATTTACCGAAGGATGGGCAGGCGGTAACTTATACGTTGATTTTTCTTTTAAGCGCTATGACGGATATAATGATGGCGATGGTATTTCTACTAATTGGGATATTGTTGATTGTTGTTGCAATGATTTGTCTCAGGTATACCATTCTTGCCAAAATGGAAGAAGACATGAAAGAAATCGGAACCATGAAGGCAATGGGAATTTCGGGGCAAGGAATCAGAAGTCTTTATCTGGGGGAAGTTCGGATACTGATGGGGATTGGATGTGTAATAGGATATGGAGCTGCCTTGCTTGCAGTTAACTTTTTGACCGGACATATGAGCCGAACATTTGGAAAGCATCAGACAGGAATCGAAGTTTACATAGCGGCAGTGGGAATCTGTATTCTGGTATATGGAATCATACTTTTATTTACAAGGAAGATACTTAGCAGACTGCGTAAGATAACGGTAGTAGATATTCTCGTAACAGAAAAAGGTTTTGGAAAAGATGGAAAGATAAGAGATGGAATTCATAAATCGCGTCGTATTCCTGTGAACCTGCTTATCAGCTTACAGGAAGCAAGAAAGGGATATGGGATTATTTTTAGTTTACTTCTAATTGTGACATTTCTTGTTACAGTACCTTACTGTATGGTGTATACAATGGAAGATAAGGAATTTAGTACCTATATGGGAAGTGCAATTTGTGATGTGCCAATAGAAGTGGAACAGGGGGAAGACCTAGAAGCAAGAAAGGAAGTAGTAGAGAGACTTTTAACCTCGGAAAAAGAAAAGAATAATGTATCAGATTATAAGGTATTACGAAGAGTACGGTTACAAGTGAAAGACAGTGAAGGCAAATTACAGGGGATTCACATTGATACCGGAGAACAGGCAGGAGATGGCATAAAGTATCTCACAGGGGAAAATCCCAAAACAGAAATGGAACTGGCAGTGTCTAGTCTTATGGCAGAACAGATTGGAAAAAAAGAAGGAGATACGGTTACCCTTTTTTGGAATGAGAAAGAACAGGAATTTGTGATAAGCGGGATTTATCAGGATGTGACAAGTGGAGGAAGAACCGCAAAAGCGGTGCATGATTTTGTGGATGTAGAAGCAGAACAATATACATTTGAAGTGAATTTTGGTGAAGCCACAGGAAGTAAGGAACGGGTAGCTATATGGAGAGAAGAACTAGGCAGTGGTTATACGGTAGAATATATGGAGGATTTTATTGCACAGACGCTAGGTGGAGTAACAGTGCAGGTAAGGAAGGCATCAATAGCAGCGCTTGTAATAGGAGTTGGCTTAATAGGAATGATTGTCATGTTGTTCTTAAAACTTCGGATTGCAAGGGAAGGAAGAATGCTAGCAGGGAAAAAAGCAATCGGTATTCCATTTTCCGCTATTTGCAGACAGGAATTGTATCCGGTTTTGTTTGCAGGAAGTGGTGGAGTTATGGCAGGAATTGTAATGGCAGGAGTCGTTGGAGATAAAATTTTTGGTGCTTTATTTAGTGTGATGGGATTGGGAATTGAACAGATAGAATTTGTAGCAATGCCTGTGATGATGTATGTTATGATACCGGTTATGCTATTAGCAGTCTTAGGATTCGTTACAATCATTTCCTGTCAACAGATAAGAACTATAAAGATAACAGAGTATGTTAGTGAATAGAAAAAGTAATTCATTACGGAAAGGTGATAGGATGATAAAAATAAATGGTATTTATAAGAAATTTGGAGAAAATGAGATATTGAAGAATATTGATTTTCAGATAAAAGAAAGTGAGTTTATTGCGGTCATGGGGCAGTCAGGTTGTGGAAAATCGACGCTTCTTTATTGTATCAGCGGAATGGATCGGCCTACGAGTGGAGAGGTGTTATTCGAAGGGCAGAAGTTGTCTGAACTTTCGGAAAAGGAGATGGAAAAGTTACGTCTTCAACGCATGGGATTCATTTTTCAGAAGGCGAATTTTTTAAAGAACCTTTCCATTGAGGATAATATTGTATTTCCGGCATTTCAAGCAGGCAAGAAATGCCGTGTGGAAGTTGTAAAAGAAGCCGAAAAACGGATGGAACAGATGGGAATTTTGCAGATTGCAAAGCAGGATGTACGAAAAGTATCTGGTGGACAGTTGCAGCGAGCAGCTATTTGCAGGGCAATGATGAATCATCCGGCTATATTATTTGGAGATGAACCAACGGGGGCATTGAATTCCTCTGCAACAAGAGAGGTTATGGACATTATGAACCAGATTAACAGACAGGGAACTACTGTTTTATTGGTAACACACGATGCAAAAGTTGCGGCAAGAGCAGATCGTGTGGTTTATTTAGAAGATGGAAGTGTAAAAGAAATATTAGAACTGGGGAAATATATGAAAACAGAGGTGGCAGATAGAGAAGAAAAGTTAAAAGAATGGTTGGAAAAGATGGGATTTTAAAAGAATGTTTTCTGGAAAGTTTATACAGCAGAATCCGAAATTATAGGATTGAATATTGTAAAAAAAAATGATATAACTATAACGTAGTTTGTGAAAGAAGCCTGATTTATTAGTCAGGCTTCTTAATATGATAAGGGGCCAAAGAGCAACTGAAAAATAAAAAGTTATCTACACAGGAGGAGTAAAGCAATGAAAAAAATCGAAGAATATGTTAGAACGATTCCGGATTTTCCAGAGCCTGGCATTATGTTCCGGGATGTAACAAGTGTTATTCAGGATCCAGATGGTTTAAAACTTGCAATTGATTCTATGATTCAATTGTTGGATGACGTGGATTTTGATGTAATCGTAGGAGCAGAATCCAGAGGGTTCATTTTTGGCGCACCGATTGCATATGCGTTAGGAAAGGCTTTTGTTCCAATTCGAAAAAAGGGAAAACTTCCATGTGAGACAATCTCTGCAGATTATGAACTTGAATATGGAAGTGCAACCATTGAGATGCACAAAGATGCAATTTTACCGGGACAGAAGGTAGTTGTAGTGGATGACTTGATTGCAACAGGCGGAACGATTGAAGCTGGCTGTAAATTAATTGAGCAGCTTGGCGGAGAAGTTGTAAAAATTTTATTCTTAATGGAGTTAGCAGGTTTAAAAGGAAGAGAAAAGCTTGCAAAATATGATGTAGCATCTGTTATTACTTACGAAGGAAAATAAAAGGCTTCAGAATAAATTCTCAGAAAGAGAAAGAAAGGATACATTTAACATATGCTTGAAAAATTATTCAAATTAAAAGAAAATAACACAAGTGTAAAAACAGAGATATTTGCCGGAGTAACGACTTTTATGACAATGGCATATATTCTGGCAGTAAACCCAACGATGTTAGCAGCAGCTGGAATGGATAAAAATGCTGTATTAATTGCAACTGCATTAGCTTCCTTTATAGGAACACTTATCATGGCGCTCATTGCCAATTACCCATTTGCATTAGCTCCGGGAATGGGATTAAACGCTTATTTTGCCTATACAGTCTGCGGTGCTATGGGATATTCCTGGCAGGTAGCCTTAATGGCAGTTTTTGTTGAAGGTATTATTTTTATTGTATTATCACTTACAAATGTACGTGAAGCAATTTTTAATGCAATTCCTGCAACTTTGAAAAAAGGTGTCAGCGCTGGTATAGGCTTATTTATTGCTTTTATCGGATTACAGGGAGCACACCTTGTAGTTGCAAACTCTTCAACTTTAGTAAGTTATGTTGATTTTGTAGAGAACTGGCATACATTAGGAATCTGTGCAGTATTAGCATTGATTGGATTATTTGTGACAGCAATTCTTTACATCAAAAAAGTAAAAGGTTCCATTTTCTTTGGAATTATCATAACCTGGGTTTTAGGAATGTTGATGCAGGCATGCGGTGTATATGTTCCGGATGCGGAAGCAGGATTTTATTCGTTATATCCAGCATGGGGATTTACGGATCTAACTTCGATCAAAGAAACGTTTGGTCAGTGTTTTAAAGCAGATTTTTCCAATGTGCGTGTATTTGATTTTATCGTTATCTTATTATCGTTCTTATTTGTTGATATGTTTGATACCTTAGGAACATTAATCGGTGTAGCAAACAAGGCAGAAATGCTGGACGAAGAAGGAAAGCTTCCAAGAATTAAACAGGCATTGCTTGCAGATGCAGTTGCAACTTCTGCAGGTGCCGTACTGGGAACTTCTACAACAACAACATTTGTAGAAAGTTCTTCCGGTGTAGCAGAAGGAGCAAGAACAGGTCTTGCCTCTGTAGTAACAGGTCTGTTATTTTTACTTGCAATTTTCTTCTCACCAATTTTTTGTGCAATTCCTGGATTTGCAACAGCACCAGCATTAATCTTTGTTGGCTTTTTAATGATTTCTTCTGTTGTGGATATTGACTTTAACGAACTAACAGAGGCAATTCCAGCATACCTTTGTCTGCTCGCAATGCCTTTAATGTATAGTATTTCAGAAGGAATTGCACTTGGCGTTATTTCTTATGTAGTGATTAATCTTGTAACTGGAAAGGCAAAGAAAATCACACCGTTAATGTACGTCCTTGCAGTACTTTTTGTTTGTAAATATATTTTCTTATAAAAAAATGATCCTGAAATAAAAAAAGTTATTGACAGATAACCAAAGTTAGTGTAGACTAACTACTGAAAAGATGAGTTACATCTTCTGTAACTCATTCTTTTTTAAACAATGGTTAGTTCTAACTAACCAAAAAAGTATCTGTAAAAGAAAGGCAAGCAGACTTATGTGTAAAGAGGTATTTCAGATTGTAGAAAAGATGAACCTGGAAGAGTTAGAAACGCAGATGGCATTACAGTGTGCACCGTTAATAGCAGGAATGAAGATTTCTAATTTGTTAATTGTACAAAATAGCAATGCAGAGGATGTGAAAAAGCTGTTACAGGGAACACCGATTACAAGTGCTGTTTTATACCAGACAAACCGGAAAACAACATTTTTACTGTATCGAAAAGAAGAGGTCATAAATTATTTACATCAGGAAACAGTAAAAGAAGCAATGATTCAGTTTGGGTATAAAAATGTAGAGTTACCTTCTATTTTGAAAGAACTATCTTTAAGGTATCGTGCTTATATGAGCCATAGAGAAGAATTTCCACATGAGCTTGGGTTGTTGTTGGGATATCCATTAGAAGATGTGATGGGATTTATCGAGAACCAGGGACAAAATTTTTTGTATTCGGGTTATTGGAAAGTATATGGGAATGTGGAAGAGACAAGGGCTTTATTTTCACGTTTCGAATATGCAAAAGAACAAATGATTCGCATGGTTTCTAAAGGAATGGATATGTCACAGATTTTACAAATATTTGGGAAAAATTATCAAGAACAGCTTGCGGTGTAAAAGGAGGGAATCTAGACAGTAGAAGAAGGCATATAATCAATCATATTTTCGTCAGTTATAACAATTTAATCATCAAAAATAATTCAGAGAAAAGAAAGACCATTCATCAGGTCTTTCTTTTTTCGTGTAAATCAAGCAAAAAACACCGTGTTAGAGGAATGGAAATTGACAAAATATGGGACGTCATTTAAAATTTTTTACATAGAGTGAACGTAGGAAAGAGAATTTGACAGAGGCAGTCAGGTTGTAAAATAGACGTATAGGATAGAAAAAATTGAAGGAGCGGATAGGATGGGAAAATTACGAATCAGGACAAAAATGATTATGATAATGTTATTGATTGTGGCACTTGGTGTCATATCTTTTCTGGCAGCGAAAGCTGCTATGGCCGATATCGCTTCCGTTGCAATTGCAACAGGAGATGCCGCTGCTATTGAAGCACAGGCAAAGGATGGACTTATGCAATTAATGATTTGCATTGTAGTTTGTCTGATTGTGATTTGTGTGATTGGGGTATTGATTACGAGAGATATTATTCATTGGATTAATGTAGCCTCCAAATATGCGATGAAACTTGCAGAAGGAGATGTTTCAAAAAAGGTTCCGGAAAAGCTTGTTTCAAGAAAGGACAGTATTGGTGATTTGGGAAGGAGCTTTTCGACGATTCAGGAAAATATGGCCGGGCTTTTAGGAACGATAAAAAAAGAAGCGGCGCTTTTGGAAGAAATTGTTCGAAATGCGGAATATAGCATGGAATATATAAATCTTGATATTGAAGGAGTATCAGAGGCAACAAAGTCTTTAGCGAGTGGAATGGAAATAACAGCAACTTCATCTCAAGAAGTTACGATGACAGCAGAAGAAATTGAAACGGTTGCAAAAAACATCGCAGTTCATGCACAAGAGGGAGCAGAACGTGTGGTGCAAATCCATGAACGTGCAAATAAAGCTATGGCAAAGACTTATGAGACACGTGAAAATGTAAGGAATGTTCATCAAGAAATAAGCGAGACATTGAATCAGGCATTAAAAGATGCAGAAGTGGTATCTCAGATTGAAGTTTTGGCAGAGGCAATTCGTGAGATTACCTCCCAGACGAATCTTTTATCTTTAAATGCATCAATTGAAGCTGCAAGAGCAGGCGAGGCAGGAAAAGGATTTGCAGTGGTTGCGGATGAAATCAGAGCATTGGCAGAGCAATCTGAAAGTACGGTTGATCATATTCAGGAGGTAACAGAAAGTGTAACGGGAGCTGTAAAAAATCTTGCGGAGGATGCCAAACGTCTATTGGAATTTGTGAAGACGGATGTAACAGAAAGTTTTGACTTTTTTGAACAGACGGCATCTTTCTACAATGAGGATGCAGAATATGTGGATGGATTGGTTACGGATTTTAGTGCTACCTCAGAAGAACTACTTGCGTCATTGGACGATGTGCTTCAGTCCATTAATAATGTCAGTTTGGCTTCCAATGAAGGGGCAGCCGGAACAACAGATATTGCGGATAAGATACAAGCAGTATCAAGTCATGCAATTGAAGTAGCAGATATTGTAAAGAAAGCAGGAGAGTCTTCTTGTTCTTTGGATAAAAATGTAAAGAAGTTCCAAGTGTAATTGAAATAATGATAGAATAGTATTAGTTAAATAAGGTATTTTACAAGAAAAACAACCCCATATCATAATAAAATGCTAGTATAGAAATAGAAAGGAATGGTATTTTATGATGAATATGGGGTTGTTTTCACATAGGGCAGCTTTAAATGAATGTTATGCATTAGATGAAAAAAGATTGGTAATTACACTTCGTACTGGATATGATGTGGAACGTGTATTTTTAAATTATGGAGATCCATTTTCTGCCGGAATAATGGGAGGAGCAGAAAAATGGAGTGGGGAACAGATTGAAATGACAGAATGTAAAAACCTGGAGTACCATAAACTCTGGACTGTTGTCATTGAACCCAAATACCGACGTTGTAAATATTATTTTGAAATAACATCTGGAGAAGAAACTGTCTACTACTTTGAAGACGGATGTTATACGAAGGAACGAATGGAAATGCCGGGAAGAAAAGAACAGTGCTTTTTCTTTCCGTGGATGAACCCATCTGATATTGCAAAGACACCAGACTGGGTAGCAGATACTATCTGGTATCAGATTTTTCCAGATCGTTTTTGTAATGGAAATTCTGCAATAAATCCATCTTATGTAAAACCTTGGAAATGTGAAAAAACAGGTTATTGGGATGTTTACGGAGGAGATTTGGAGGGAATTCGTAAGAAAATACCGTATTTGAAGGATTTGGGAATAACTGGGATTTATTTGACACCGATTTTTCAGGCAAATTCAAATCACAAATATAATACAATGGATTACCGAAAGATTGATGAAAATTTTGGAGATGAAGAAACCTTAAAAAAATTAGTAAAAGAATTGCATGAAGCGGGAATTCGGGTAATGTTAGATGCTGTTTTTAATCATTCCGGAAAGGAATTTGCACCGTGGCAGGATGTACTGGAAAAGGGAAAGGAATCAAAATATTTTGACTGGTTTTTTATTCAGGAATGGCCGATTGACAGAACCGCTCATCATACGAGAGATGGAAAATTTTTCTCGTTTGCATTTGCAGCAGATATGCCGAAATTAAATACAAACCATCCTGAGGTTATTGCATATTTTAAAGATATTTGTAGTTATTGGCTGAAAGAGTGGAAGATTGACGGAATTCGTTTTGATGTTGGTAATGAAGTGTCGCATACTTTTTTGAAAGAAATAAGAAGTGCGTTAAAGGCGATTAATCCAGAGGTTTATTTACTGGGAGAAATCTGGCACGACTCCATTTCCTGGTTACAGGGGGACGAATATGATTCTGTGATGAATTACCCGTTTTGTCAGAGCTTGAATGAATTTTATATTGATCCGGGACGTACTGCAAAAGATTTTGAATGTAGTATAAACAGATGCTATTCTCTTTATATGGAGCAGACAAACCGTGTTCTGTTCAATTTGCTGGATTCCCATGATACTGAACGGTTAAAAAACAGAGTGAAAAATATGGGGCAGTTTTATCAACAGCTTGCCATTCTTTTTACGATGGAGGGAAGTCCTTGTATCTATTATGGAACAGAAATTGCGATGGAAGGGGCACATGATCCTGATTGCAGAAGATGTATGCCTTGGGAAAAAATTGAACAAGGAGAGTATCAGGAAGAGATTGCACAAATGAAGGCATTGATTGCAGTCAGAAAGAATTATGCTGCCTGCAAAAGTGGAAAACTTCAATGGATAAAAGAAGAGGGACGTACAATTCACTATCAGAAAAAGATGGAAGGACAACCTTCGATTGGAGTTTATTTGAATGCATCGGACAAAGAAGTTAATTTACCAGAAAAGGGAAAATTATTATTTTCCTTTGGATGTGTTGAAAATGTAGTAAAGCCGGATGGGGTTTGCATTTATGTTGTGTGATGCTTAGGCAGATTTTGTCTGAAATTAAGCGAAAACAGATTTGATTTGTCCGACAATATAGATTAGAATTAATATTAGAATAGAATAAAATAAAGTAGCCGAAGTAATAGGGGAGAAAAATATGGTGAAAAAAGGGACAATTCTAGTCGTAGATGATGAGAAAGTTAATCGTTTGATTTTAAAGAAAATGTTAGAAGACCGTTATGATATATTAGAAGCTTCCAATGGAAAAGAAGCTTTTCAGATTTTTGAGGAGCAGTACGGCTATATTATGGCGGTTATTTTGGATGTTGTAATGCCGATGGGAAGTGGTCTGGACTTTCTAGAACTTTATCATAAATCTGAGTATTATAAAAAGATTCCGGTTCTGGTTGCAACAATTGAGGATGGGACAAACACAGAAAAAAAATGCTTACAGCTGGGGGCATGGGATTTTACAAAGAAGCCATATGATGCAGATATTTTGCGCTTCCGTTTGGAAAATGTGATAGAACGAAGCCAGTTTAAAGAAGCAAAAGAATTGAAATATATGAAAGAATATTCTGCGTTGACTGGAATCTATAATAAAAAGAGATTTTTTGAAGAAGTTAGAAGAATTTTAGTACAGAACCCAGAAAAAGACTATGCTTTTCTTCGATTTGATATTGAAAAATTCCAATTAGTAAATTCTTTTTACGGCGTTGAAGAAGGCGACAAGTTGCTGCAATTTCTAGCGAATTATATTGAAAGAAAAGCAGAAACATATTCGACAAAAGCATATGGACATCTGGAGGCAGATGTTTTTGGAATGTGTATTCCTTATCAGAAAAAGGAAGAATTGATTTCAATAGCGGATGAGGTAAGAAAGATTTTGAGCGAATATCCACTGGAATTTGATATTGTTCCTGCCTGTGGAATTTATTTGATTGTAGATAAGACGCTTTCTGTAAATGATATGTATGATATGGCAAGTCTGGCATCAAAGTATTGTAAGGGAAATTATATGTATTATTATTCTTTTTATAGTGATACCATGAGTGTTGATGTCATTAAGGAACAGATTATCATTAATAGTATGAAACATGCATTAGAGAGTGGGCAGTTCCAATTATATATTCAGCCAAAGTATGAATTGAGAAAGTCTGATGTAGATGGTGGGGAGGTCTTGATTCGATGGAATGATCCACAGCGTGGAATGATTTCACCTGGGGAATTTATTCCGGTATTTGAACGGAATGGTTTTATTGTAAAACTGGATTATTTTGTATGGGAAACAACTTGTAAATTATTACGAAAATGGCTGGATGAGGGAAAGAAACCTTATCCGTTGTCGGTAAATATTTCACGTGTCAGCTTGTATAATCCGAAGTTAGTAGAAATTATTACAGGTTTGACAGAGCGCTACCAGATCGCACCGGAATTACTTCAACTGGAGCTGACAGAAAGTGCGTATACCAGCAACCAGACAGCTATTAGGGAAACAATGGAGAAATTCCGGGAAAAAGGATTTACAATTTTGATGGATGACTTTGGAAGTGGTTATTCTTCTTTAAATGTCTTAAAAGATATTGTGGTGGATATTTTAAAAATTGATATGAAATTTCTATCAGATACGGATGAAAAAGGAAGAAGTGAAAATATCTTAGCATCTGTAGTTAGAATGGCAAAATGGCTTAACATGCCGGTTATTGCAGAGGGAGTAGAAAAAGAATCACAAGTCCTTTTCTTAAAGAGTATTGGTTGTGAATATGTGCAGGGCTATTATTTTGGAAAGCCAATGCCGGTAGAAGAATATGAAAAATTGGTTTTTCAGAAGGCAGAAGGAAAAAGCACAAAGCATAAAGAAAAGAAATATGATATGGATAGTCTTTGGACTGCAACTTCTCAGATGGAAAACTTATTCTCCAATATGATGCAGGCAATGGCAATTTATGAATTTGACGAGGAAACATCTACAGTCGAGATTTTGAGAGTGAATACGGCATATTATGAATTGTTAGGATATAATGATGTGTATCGTCGCTATGATATGGGAGTGATTCAGGAAGAGTATCGGAGTGATTTTTTGAAGGCATTTCATGATGTTGTGAAGAATCAGGATGTAACGGAATGTGAAGTAGTTCGGTATACAGAAAGTGGACGCCGGATATGGGCACATATGAAATTAAAATATATTACACCGGTTGGCATGAATCATGTTTTAATGGGAACGATTATTGATGTGACAGAACAGAAAGAAATTGATAAAGAATTGATGAGATATCGTACTGTTATTGCAGAGTCATTAGAGGAGGTGCCAACGATTTTGATTGTAGATGATTTAGAAATCAACAGGAGTGCATTGAGATGTATTTTTGAAGAAAATTATCGGATTTTGGAAGCTGCAAATGGAAAAGAAGCTTTTGAAATATTAATGAAAAATCAGAACAAGGTAGATATGATTTTATTGGATCTGCAAATGCCGGTGATGGATGGGCCAACCTTCTTAAAACAAAAGAATAAGCAGATGGAGCTGGCAGGGATTCCAGTTGTAATTATTACTTCGGATGATGATACAGAACACCAGGTTGAAATATTGGAATTGGGAGCAAATGATTATATTGTAAAACCATTTATTCCTGAAATTGTAAGTCGCAGGGTTGAAAATGTATTAGAATCAAGAATCCAGCGAGGAAAATTCATCCGTGAAAAGTTGGAAATATAATAAGAAGGATGTTTTTTCAAAAAAATGCAAAAGCTAGTTGAAAAATTTGAAAAAGTGGATAATAATAGGGTTATCAGAGGTTTTTAGGAGAGAGAGGGAAGTGTGATGGAAAATTTATTTGATCGTTTACGAGACTGGGGTTGTGACATTGATGGGGCTATGGCACGTTTTTTAAATGATGAAGAGCTTTATGTGGAATGTCTACACACTGTGATAGACGATGAGGCTTTTACAAAATTGGAGGAAGCGTTGAATAATCGCGAGATTGATCAGGCTTTTCACTGGGCACATACATTGAAAGGCGTATTGGCCAATATGGGCTTAACTCCGATTTATGATGTGGTCGCAAAGATTGTTGAGATTTTGCGTGCCGGTTCCGATGAGAATACATTAACATTATATCGTGAAATGATGGCAGACAGAGCAAAATTACAGGATATGATGAATGTATGAGAATTTTATATGGAAAAGTTGAAAACCTGACAAAAGAAGTATGGCAGATGGGGAAGGGTTTTCTAACGAAAGAACGTAATGAGCAGCTGCACAAGTACCGCATGGAGGCAGATAAAAAGCGATGTTTTGGAGCAGGTCTTTTGTTATACTATATTTTTTTACAGTATGGAATAAAACCAGAGCAGGTTGTATTTCAAAAAACAAAAGACGGAAAGCCTTATTTAAGGGAGTATCCTTGGCTACACTTTAATTTGTCTCATGCAGGAAACTATGTAGCTGCCGTTTTTGATGATAAAGAGGTTGGAATTGATGTTGAAAAAAACGATAGATGTAATATGAAAGTTGCAGAACGTTTTTTTCAGCAAAAAGAGTTAGAGTTTTTAACGGAGGAAAAGAATCCGGAAAAAAGACAAGAAAAATTTGGTTGGCTTTGGACAAGAAAAGAAAGTTATATCAAGGCAACAGGGCATGGAATGAGACAGGATTTAAATTCATTTTGTGTAATGGATTCCATAGAGGAAAATTGGTTTTTCCATACATTTTCTCTGGAAGAAGGATATCAGCTTTCTATATGCACTTCAAAAGAAAAAATAGAATGCAAACCAGAATATATAGATTTTGTGAAATTAGTAAAGGGAGAAAAAGAATGTACGATCAGTTGACAGAGCAGGATATAAAAAAGATGGAAGAAGAAATTGAATACCGGAAACTGGTGGTCAGAAAAGAAGCATTAGAGGCAGTCAAGGAAGCTAGAGCACATGGTGACTTAAGTGAAAATTTTGAATATCATGCGGCAAAAAAGGACAAAAACCAGAATGAGAGTCGAATTCGTTATCTGGAAAAAATGATTAAAACAGCCAAAATTATTTCAGATGAATCGGCAGAAGATGAAGTTGGTATGAATAATACGGTAGATATCTACTTTGAAGAGGACGATATGGTGGAAACCTATCGAATTGTTACTACAGTAAGAGGTAATTCGTTAAAGAATTTAATCAGCAATGAATCTCCACTAGGCAAAGCTTTGATGGGTCATAAAGTAGGAGACAGAGTAGAGGTGAAAGTAAACGATAATTATTCTTATTTTGTAGAAATACGTAGAATTGAAAATACGGGAGATGACGGAACAGATCAACTGAGAAAATTTTAAAAATGTGGAGTTGGAAAAGAAAATAGGAGAAACGAGTGCAGATAAATGGAAAAACAGAATGAGAATCAGAAAGAAAAGAAAAAAGTGGATGTTATGTCGATTTTACTAATTCTAATTGGGGTTGGGATGATTGGATTTGCGTTAGCTAAATTGATTCCTATTTTTCTTCAGTATTATCAGGAAGAAGAGGCATACGAAGAATTGAGAGAAGATTATGTGGAATTAAAATCTGTACAGGAATTAACAGAGGCTGACAAAACATGGTGGTACGATAGTGTTTTTGTTAATTTAGAGGAACTACAAGCGGAAAATGAAGATGTTGTGGCTTGGATTCGTTTTGATAATATGGATTTGAGCTATCCGGTTGTATATTCGGGTGATAATGAGACGTATTTACATGCTGACTTAAAGAAAGAGTATAGTAAAGCGGGGACTCTTTTTATTGATAAGAAGAATAATTCTGATTTTTCAGATGGAAATACGATTATTTATGGACATAATATGAAAAACAACAGTATGTTTGGAAAATTAAAAAAATATAAGAAAGATGGTTTTTATGAGGATAACCAGTATTTTACAATATATACTGGAAATAAAGCTCTGCGTTACCATGTTTTCTCTTACTATGATACAGAAGAAACAGACGTGTATTATTTTACGGTTTACGAAGGGGAAGAGGCGTTAGGAAAACTGTTTTCAGATTTTCAGAACAAATCATATTTTGATACCGGAGTAGAAGTAAATGCAGATGATAAGACCGTTACATTGTCTACGTGTTCTGCAGATGGAATGCGTTTTTTGGTGACTGCTGTTTTAGAAGAAACGTATGATTATGAAAGTGATACGTTAAAGACTGGAGAGTAGTAGGACCAAATAAAATGATTGGAAAAAGATGAAGCGAAAGAGGGAGACCTTAAAAATGAGACCAGAAGAATTAAGTAAAAAGTTAAATGAAATGATACAGGAAACAAAAGCAGGAAAGATTCACTGGAACGTACAGGTTCAGACAACAGAATCGAATCCGATAGAAGAAAAGCCCGTGGTAGAAGAAGATGGTCAGTCATGGACGGTAGATGAATTCTATGTATCATATTATTGTAAATATCGAAACCAGGAATTCTTGCTGACTACGTATGAATTGATTAAGAAGTCAGGGGACAGAACTAAAACATCGAATATGATATTTTTGCCACCTCTTGGAAACCGTTATTTTCATTTAGCGAGTCTGACACCGTATAGTATTGAGGCGTCGGCAGTTTTAGTGAACCAATGTTGTACGCTCTGGCAGCTGATATTGGATTTGTATAAGGTGGACCGTACCAGCGTTTATATAGAGGTAAATCCTGGAAAATTGACGATTGAAGAGTAAAATAAATAGAAACTTTCTAACAAATCTTGAAACTTTCTTAAAAATATGTTAAAATTTTAACATCTGGTATGTCCAGATAACATAATTGTATAAATAATTAATTCTTTAAGGGAGGAAAGATTATGTTATTTCAAATTTATGGCGATAACGCCATGTGGCAATTACTCGGATGGGTACTTGTCTTTGCGGGACTTGTAATTTTAAATGAAATTGCACGTCGTTCGAAAATTGGTGGAGCAATTATCTTTGGAGTGGTTCCATTAATTTTAACGGTTTATTTTATTGCAATCCAGGTCGGTGTGCACACAGGTGCAGCATGGGCATTGGAAAACCAGACATATGTTTATATGAATGGATGGTTCCATTATGCTAAGTTATATGCAGCTTTGGCAGGATGTATCGGTTTCATGTTGATTAAATATCAGATTGGTGTTGGAAAGAAAGACTGGTTCAAACCTTTCCCATTCGTGATTGTTGCAATTAATATTTTAATTGCAGTTGGATCTGATTTTGAATCTGCAATTAAAGGAGCACAGGCATTAGCTGAGACTGGTTCTCGTTACTGGTTATCAAACGAAGGCGTATGGTTATACGGCGGATGGTGGAACTGGGTAAATGGTATTGCTGGTATCTTAAATATTTTCTGTATGACAGGTTGGTGGGGGATTTTCTCTTCCAAGAAGAAAGACGATATGTTATGGCCAGATATGACATGGTGCTTTATTGTAGCATATGATGTTTGGAACTTCTGCTATACATATAACAACTTACCTACTCATTCTTGGTATTGTGGTGTTGCATTGTTGCTTGCTCCAACTTTTGCAAATGCATTTTGGAACAAAGGTGGCTGGATTCAGAACCGTGCTAACACACTTGCAATCTGGTGTATGTTTGCACAGGTATGGCCATTATTCCAGGTTGGAACGAAGTTTGCAGTAATACCTGTATTGTACGGATCTGATTATGTAAATGGATTGGAATTAGCAACAGCAGCTCAGCCTGCATATGCAAATCCAACTGCACAGGGTGTGGTTGCAATTTTAGCACTTGTTGCTAACGTAATCTGTATTGCAGCAATTGCAAAACGTGCAATCGAACAGAAGAAGAATCCTTACAAGGAAGATATCTGGGTTGGTACAAGAGATTACGAAGCAGCTATGGCTCGTGTTGACAAATAAAATTGTCCAAAAAACGAAGTGAATATTTAGTGAAATTTCGTGGTACTATTGTATCAAGAAAATAGTATTTTAAAAAGAAATCGTAAAAAATATACAAATTTTTTGCGATTTCTTTTTTGTTTTTGCTAATTGAATCAAAAATTGAAATAAAATATAATTAAATACGAAAAAAAACGAAAATTAATTTTGCGAAAGAGTTACAAATGAGGTTCGTTTTTGGAAAATGAAAAAGAAGGAGAAGGGTGAAAGAATGAAAAGGTTTTTCAAGAGAGCTGCAAGTGGCATTCTGGTACTGGCAATGGTTGTGACATTGCTTCAGTCATTACCAGGTGCTTGGCTGACAGTAGCAGCAGAAGATGGAATTAGTCCGAGTGTTTCGGATAGAATTCAAATTCAGGTAGGAGATGTCATAACGGACATGGAAGTGTACCTGAATGGGGTTTATGAGGCAAAAGTGGCATTGCCGGCAGGAAGTCATGAGGCAAAGCTACTGGTGAATGGAACTGAAACAGCAAAAACAGATTCTGTTTCAGTTGAAAATGATACAGAGGTATATTTCCGATTAAAAGATGGAGAATTAGTAGATTCCGTGAATCAGGATTATGTGGTTCATTCAGTAGCACTAGTAGGTAATTTCTGGGGAATTCAATTTGTAGATGAAAATCAGGAAGCATATAATATTGGAAGCTGGAATCCAGCAGATGAAAATGCAGAACTTTCCTATCTTGGCGGTGGAATGTATGGTCGTACCTTTTATATGAACGAGTTAGCAGAAGATGTCACAGTATGTGATGCTGGATATAAAGTGGCTTTTGATGATAGTTGGGATTATTCCATTGGAAATGGCAGTGGAAATATCGCAGTTACGATTCCGGCAGGAACGACACAGTTTACCGTTCTGGTAGATGAAATCAATGGCGTTGTGTATGATTCCGTTAGAACACCGGATTTTTCCATTGCACAGAATTCTGGTGAAATCACAGGGAAATCTCTTGCTACAACAATTTCATTGATTGGAGATGCAAGAGGAGCAGATGATTGGAATCCTTCTGCAACCGGTTATGAATTTACACAGATTTCTGATACCTTATACCGTTATCAGAAGACTTTTGCAAAAGGAACTTACAACTACAAATGCGTATTTAATTATGCGAACTGGTATGAGGCGGAAGCTGGAAACAGAAGCTTAAATATTACCAGCGATCAGACTAACGTTGTATTTTTATATAATACAACAACCGGAAAGTTGACGGACAGTATCAATAATACAACAGACGTAGCAACAGCACTTGGTATGGCAACAGCACCAGTAGCGGCTGAAGTGATTGACCTTACAAACGGAAAAACACAGTTTGTTACTGTAGCAGAAACAGGTGCTCAGGTTTCATTGGTATATGGAAAGAAAGCAGAGGTAGAGGAAAAAGGAGCAGATGCCCTTACCAAAGTATCCTGTAAGGAACAGGGAGAAGGAGTCTTTTCTTCTGGAGACATCTTCTTTGGAGATGAAGCAGTTGATTTAGTTTATTACTATGAAGTGAATGGAACAAAGACATTAGATGATTCTAATGAGGCAGTAACAGTAGATGGAAACGAGTATTTGCATTATACAAGAGCAAAGTTTACCGGACGTACAGTAAATGTGCCAGGAACATTTCCGGGACCAAGCTGGGATGCAAATTCAAATGTGATGACTTATCAGGGAAATGGATTATATTCTTATACCTTCAAAGATGTTCCGGCTGCAAACTATGAATTTAAAATAGCCTTTACATCATGGTCTGAAAATTACGGAGTAGGTGGAGCACAAGATGGTGCAAACTATTCGTTAACAGTTTCTGAAACACAGGATGTTACAGTTTACTACAGTGATTTCAGTCATTTGGCAGTAACAAGTATTGATTATATTTTTGCAGATATTACATTATCCGGTACCGGAATTCCGGAAGGAACAAAATTAAAGGATGATGGATTGACAGGAATTTATTCTGTGACAGTGCCAATGGAAGCAGGTGCTTATGATGATATCCAGATAGATTATGACAATGAAGTTTATGCATTTGATACAGTAGAAGTAGAAGAAGCAAAAGATGTTACCTTCTATTTTGATCCAAGTTCTGAAATTTATTATAATGATGCTTCTAATGATCCAATTGAGGAAGATCAGGTTTACTACAATACAAAAGAGACAGCATGTAAGAGTGTTTATGGAGCAGTTGCAACAGGGGAAGATGTTACATTTTCTCTGACAACAGGAACTGATATTTCAACAGTTCGCATGGTGGTAAAAGGTGTTGAGAAAAAAGTACTTTCCTTAGAAAAAGAAGGAAAGGCTAAGAGTGGTACTCAGAAGTGGAGTGTTACCACAGAGTTTTCAGAAATTGGCGAAAATACATACTACTTTGTTCTTTCTAATGGTTCAACCGTAAAAATTTATGCTGATGATGACGGTTACTACGGAGAAGGAACGATTACAGATTTAACGAATATCACACCATATGAATTAGTTGTTTATCAGGATGGTTTTGAAACACCGGATTGGATGAAGGATGCAGTTATTTATCAGATTTTTCCGGAACGTTTTTATGATGGAGACTTATCCAATGACTTTGCTCAGACAAGTGCGAGAGGTGCAGAGGATTATGAATACGTGACAGACTGGTATACTTTACCGGAAAATCCAGATCAGGAAGGGTTATTATCACAGGAAGATTATGAAGCGACCGGAGCGTTTTATGGTGATGGAAACTGGAGTAATGAAATTTATGGTGGTGACTTGGCTGGTATTACAGAACGGATTGATTATTTGAAAGCATTAGGAATAAATGTTATTTATATTAATCCTGTGTTCTCATCTATTTCCAGTCATCGTTATGATACAAGTGATTATGAATTGATTGATCCGGTTCTAGGAGACTTAGGAGATTTTAAAGAGTTAGTACAGGTGGCAGAAGAAAATGGAATGCACATTGTTTTAGATGGTGTATTTAACCATGTATCTGATGATTCTAAATATTTTGACCGTTATTACAAATTCTTAGAGGCTGGTATGAATGCAATTGGAGCATATCCTTATTGGGCATATGTTTACGATGTGATGGCAGAGCAGGGAGTAAGTCAGAGCACTGCCGAAGATATTGCAAAGAATTATTTTACAGAAGAATATGGAATTACAGATTATTCTTATACAGAATGGTTTGACGTTAATAACAGTTATATGACAGATGATAATGGTGAAGTGGTAACAGATACTATCGGTCAGAGAACTGGAAAAGGTGTATACAGTTACGATGGCTGGTGGGGATATGATAGTATGCCAGTTGTGAAGTCTACCAATGGTTCTGAATACCAGACTGGAAACTGGGCAGATGAAATTATTTACAGTGAAGATGGAAGTAGTGTTACCCAGTATTGGTTGAGTGAAGGATCAGACGGATGGCGTCTTGATGTAGCAAATGAAGTATCAGATGAAACATGGCAGAAATTCCGTGAGTCTGTAAAAGCATTAAATAGTGATGCTGTTATCATTGGAGAAATATGGGATGATGCAACAGAATATCTGTTAGGTGATATGTACGATTCTGTTATGAACTATGTATTCCGCAATGCAGTACTATCTTTTGCAAAAGGTGGAACATCTACAGATGCGATGAATACATTGGAAAAATTAAGAGAACGTTATCCGCAAGAAGCTTATTATGCAATGATGAACCTTGTAGGTTCTCACGATACAGCACGTGTGTTATCTTACTTAGATGGAATTGATGACGACAGAAAAGATACTTCGATTGCCGGAGCTTTCCCAACGTATGAGACAACTTCTGATTTGGCAAAAGAAAGACAATATCTGGTAGCATTTTTGCAGTTTACTTATGCTGGAGCACCTACGATTTACTATGGAGATGAAATCGGAATGGTAGGAGCAGATGATCCGGATGATCGTAGAGCATTTACCTGGGGACAGGGAAATAAAGAATTGGTAACATGGTATGCAACTTTGGCAGAAATCAGAAGTAGTTATACTGCATTACGTACTGGAACAGTAGAACCATTTGATTGCAATTCAAATGTAATTGGATATGTCAGAAGAGATGAAAGTGATAGTTTAATTGTTCTTGCTAACAATAGTCAGGAAGCACAAGAAGTTACATTAAATCTGGGAGAACTGGAAATTGAAACTGAAAGTCTGACAGATGTAATAACAGGAAGTACTTACGAAGTAACAGGAAATGAATTGACTGTTCGTGTACCTGCGTTAAACGGATTGATTTTGGCAGAACAGGCAAAAAAAATTACAGTAAATCAGAGTGCTTTGGCACCGGCTTACGAGGAAAGCTATACAATTGAGGAAAGAGTTTTAGCAACTTCTGTATCAGTAGACAAGAAGACACTTTCTTTAGAGAAAGGTAAAAATTCCAAAATTTCTGCAACAGTGGCACCAGCAGATGCAACTAATGGTGGTGAAGTTGTGTGGACTTCTTCCGATGAACAGGTTGCAACTGTTTCAGCAAATGGTGTTGTGACAGCTTTAAAAGCAGGAACTGTAACGATTACAGCAACTGCAACATACAGCCGTGAACAGGTAAAAGCAATTTGTACTGTCACTGTTACTGATAGTTCCCAGAATACAGGAGATAGCGATAATAGTGGAAATGAGAACAACAGTGGAAGTGATAATAACAGTGGAAGCAGTGATAATAGCAACGTAGATAATAGCAATGAGGATAATAGCAATAGCGGAAATAACAATTTATCTGGTGATGTGACTGAAACTGTTACTGATACAACAACTAATACAGCAACTAGTACAACAACAGTTACAGCTACGCAGGAAAATGTGTTAGAAACAATTACAAATGCCACAGAAGGTAGCATGGTTCAAATGAAAGTTTCTAGCTCCGCAGATACGATTTCGGGTGCAGCTTTGAATGCGCTTGCTGGTAAAAATGTAACATTGCAGGTAAGCTTAGATAATGGAATTACATGGAAAATTAATGGTCGTAATCTGAAAGCAGGAACGAATTATGACAATATTGATTTAGGTGTCGTATTAAATAGTAACGAAGTACCTGCAGCTTTAGTTGAAAAAATTCCAGATAGTAAAGCTACCGTTCAGTTGTCTTTGGATTATGATGGAGAGTTTGGATTTGAGATGGTGATGAATGTTCCGATTGGAGCAGAATACAAAGGTCTTTATGCAAATCTCTATTACTACAATGAAGCAACAGGAGCATTGGAGTTTGTAACTGCTGTTAAAATTGGAGAGGATGGAAGTGCTGATCTTTCATTTGAACATGCAAGTGATTATGTGATTGCAATTAGTGACAAGAATCTGGAAACAACTGCATCAGCAGTAAAAACAGGAGATGAAACTTCTATGACAGCAATCTGGATGTTAGCATTTGGTATGCTTGTCGCAGGAACAGGAGCAATTGCAGCAAAGAGAAGAAAAAGAAATTCTTAGAGTATTCCTAGAATAAGAAGTGTAAAATAGTAAATCAAATTTTAGCCCGCTAAATACCGGCTCCGTCAAATCAGATTGATTGACGGAGCCGGTTTATTATAATGGATTATTGGTTAAAAACGATTATTCTGTAAGATTGGATAATACATCCTGAATAGAACAGCCGGCGCGTAGTGCGGCAGCTTTTACATCCTCAAATTCCGGTTTTTCTTTTGTAACATGATAGCCGGTACTTTTTTTTATGCGGATAGGACCGTAGATTGTGTTTTTTTCATAAAAAGAAGATTCTAATTTGGCACGTTCATAGGTTTGATAACGAACACCACGTGTAGTTGTATGCTTAAAAATCAGTTCTGTAAACGTTTCTTTCTGGCCAGGCTCGCAGAAACAGACTAGAAGACAGGCAGGACGATTTTTCTTCATTTGAATGGGAAGTGTAAATGTATCGAGAGCGCCTTTTTCTAAAAGAAGTTCTGTGACAAAGCCTAAAGCCTCTCCTGTCATATCATCTAAATTACAGGAAATTTCTAAAATTTTATCATCGCAAAAAGAAGAGGAACTTTCTTTGGTATCTTTTTCTGCATTGGCTGGATCTGGAGTCGTTAAGGTAAAAGAAGTTCCTAGAAAGGCTCTTAGACAATTAGCAATGGAAAAATCTTTGTGTCCCATGCCATAACCGGTAGCAGAAACTGTAAGTGGCGGCATGGTACCAAAATCATTGGCAAAATGTTTGATTAAGGCAGCACCGGTTGGAGTACATAGTTCGGAAGAAATCGAACCGCTGTAATAAGGAATTCCTTTTAAAATTTCAGCAGTGGCAGGAGCGGGTACAGGAAGAACACCGTGGGCACAGTGAACAAAGCCACTTCCAACGTGGACTGGAGAGCAAATAATTTTTTCGGGAGCAAGTAGATAGAATAAATAGGAACATCCAACTACATCCACAAGAGCATCTAAGGTGCCAACCTCATGAAAATGAATTTGCTCTAAACTTGTACCATGAACTGCGGCTTCTGCACTACCAATAGTCTGGTAAACAGCCGAAGCATTTTCTTTTACAGGATATGGAAGATCAAGTGTATTTATTTTTTCTAAAATAGAAAGATAACTGAAGCCATGATGATGATGGTGCTGTTCTTTGGAGTTTGAAACATGCTCATAGACATTTTCTTCTTCTCCATGAATTAATACCTGCATCTGAGTTCCCATAATTCCGTTTTTGCTGTGGGAGAGAGGGGTCAGTTTGATGTCAGGTGCAAAAATCTGATTCATTTTTTCTAAAAAGTATTCTTTTTGGTCACAAAGTTCGTAGAGAGCAGACATTAACATATCTCCGGCAGCTCCCATATTACATTCAAGATAAAGAATTTTCATATTGTATCATCCTTTCCGCCTGCATAGGCACAAGTTTTTATCAATAGAAGCGATTATGGCTTGATATGGTTAATCATGCTGGCAAGATAACCGGCACCAAAACCATTGTCGATATTAACAACGGAGACACCGCTTGCGCAGGAGTTCAGCATAGAGAGCAAAGCGGATAGACCACCAAAATTAGCACCATATCCGACACTGGTAGGAACTGCGATAACCGGGCAATCTGTGAGTCCTCCAATTACACTGGCAAGTGCACCTTCCATGCCTGCAACAGCAACAATTACGGTTGCGGAGGAAAGAGTTTCGATATTGGAAAGAAGGCGATGGATGCCTGCAACACCAACATCATAGAGTCGGGTAACCTGATTACCGAGAACTTCAGCAGTGAGAGCGGCTTCTTCGGCAACTGGAATGTCGCTGGTTCCACCGGTAGCAACAACAATGGTTCCGCTTGCGGTCAGATAATCTTTTTTATTTACGATGCCAATATGAGACAGTGGATCATAAAAAAGTTGAAATTTATCTTTTAAATAATTTGCAGCATCTTCCTGTAATCTGGTAATTAAAATATTCTCCTTTTGATGAGAAAGCATATTTGTTAGGATGCCCTCAATTTGTTCTTTGGTTTTAGAAGCACCGTAGATGACCTCGGGAGTACCTTGACGTACTTCGCGGTGATAATCTATTTTGGCATAGCCTAAATCTTCAAAGGGACTTAATTTTAACTGGTCATATGCTTCATTGGCATTCAGGCGTCCCTGTTCTAAATCAGATAGAATTTGTTTAATATGAGTATTTTCCATAAGTATATCGCCTTTCCTGATCGTCTTTTCGGAAATAAATTTGTTTTAACAACATTATACAGAACGCGGTTCATTTTTGCAAAAAAAGAAAGAAAACAGTTATTAGTAGTTTTACACAAAAACGGGAAACTAATTTTGTTAATTAGGTTTCTTGTGGCGTAGAACTGAAAATGATACAATAAAGAAAACTATAGAAAAGGAAATAGTTTCCAAATTTTTAATGAGAAAAAGAAAGGTGGGGGAAAATGAGCGAAGCATTAAGAGAAAAGATTTTAGATGCAACAATTCGTGTTTTTAACCGGAAAGGTTTGAAGTTTACGATGGATGATGTGGCAAGTGAACTTAGTATGAGCAAGAAGACCATTTACACTGTTTTTCGTGATAAGGAAACGATGTTCTTGGAAATGGTTGATTATTGCTTTGATTCCATTAAGGAAAGCGAACAAAAGGTATTAGAAGATGAATCTTTAGATACGGTTGGAAAAGTCAGAAAGATTTTAGGAGTTCTTCCGGAAAGTTACCAGGATATTGATCTTAGACAGTTGTATTCTCTAAAAGATAAATATCCGAAAATTTATAGAAAAGTAGAAGAGCGATTAGAAAACGGTTGGGAAAACACAATTGCCCTATTAGAGAGGGGAATGGCAGAAGGAAAGATTCGTCAGATTCAGATTCCTATTTTAAAAACGATGTTGGAAGCAACCTTAGAGCAGTTTCTTCAGAGAGATGTCTTATTGCAGAGTCAGATTGCTTACAATGATGCTTTAAATGAAGTAGTCAATATTTTAGTAGATGGTATTTTGGTCCATGAATCATAAAAGCGAAGGGAAAGAGGCGGTATGACAAAACGGATTTATCTCAATGATGGATGGAGATTTACGGAACATTTTGAGGCAGATTTGTTGAAAAAAAATTATGATGACAGCGAATTGGAATTGGTTCGCTTGCCACATACCTGTAAGGAGACACCATATCACTATTTTGATGAGCATAGTTATCAGATGATATGTGGCTATCGGAAAATGTTGCATGTTCCGAAGGAATGGAAGGGAAAAAAAGTTCTTCTGACCATAGATGGGGCAGCACATAAGAGTGAAGTGTTTTTGAATGGGGATAAGATAGGGGAGCATCGTTGTGGATATACTGCTTATACGATGGAGATTAGTGACTCACTTGTTTTTGGAGCAGAAAATGATATTGTAATAAAAGTGAATAGTGAGGAAAGTTTAAATATTCCTCCATTTGGCTATGTTATGGATTATATGACATATGGTGGCATTTACAGAGATGTTTATTTGGAAGTTAAGAATCAGGAATATTTAGCGGATGTTTTTGTAAAACCGGAATTTTTACTTTCTGAAATCTCAAAGAGTGATCGAAAGATCGTGAAAAAGGCAACTCTTTCTACAGAAGTACTGATTGCAAAGGATGAGGCTATAAAAGAGAATGAGAAACTTCTTGTGCGACAGAGTATTCGTTTTTTAGGAAGCCAAGTAACGAAGGGAGAAGAAGAATTTCACGTTATTGGCGAGCAGGAAATCAAGCAGAAGAGCGAAGAATTCTGTTTTCCAGCGGGAAAAATTGCTTTATGGGATACACAACATCCAAATCTTTATGAAGTAAAGACAGAATTAATCCAGGAAGGAGAGATTCTAGATGAAAAAAGAATCCGTACCGGATTCCGAAAAGCAGAATTTCGTGAGGATGGTTTTTATCTGAATGGCGAAAAATTTAAAATTCGTGGATTAAATCGCCACCAAAGTTATCCATATGTAGGATATGCAATGCCTGAATCTATGCAGAAGTGGGATGCGGATATCTTAAAAGAAGAGTTGGGCGTAAATGCAGTCCGTACTTCTCATTATCCGCAGTCTCATTATTTCTTAGACCGTTGTGATGAAATCGGACTTTTGGTGTTTACGGAGATTCCTGGATGGCAGTACATCGGAGATGAGGAATGGAAAAAACAGGCGATTGTAAATGTAAAAGATATGATATTACAGTATCGGAATCATACGTCTATCATTCTTTGGGGTGTCCGCATCAATGAATCAAAGGATGATGATGCATTTTATGTACAGACGAATGAAATGGCACATAAACTGGATTCCACCAGACCAACAGGCGGGGTCAGAGCACATAAAAAGAGCAGTTTGCTTGAAGACGTTTATACTTATAATGATTTTGTGCATGATGGAAAAGCACCGGGGTGTGAACCAAAGAAAAAAGTGACCTCTAACCGGAAAAAATCATATTTGGTAAGTGAATACAACGGGCATATGTATCCAACAAAAGCATTTGACGGGGAAGAACACCGCGTGGAACATGCGTTGCGTCATGCAAATGTTTTAGATGCTATTATGGAACAGGATGATATCGGTGGAAGCTTTGGCTGGTGTATGTTTGACTACAATACACATAAGGATTTTGGAAGTGGAGATAGAATCTGTTATCATGGCGTGATGGATATGTTCCGAAATCCGAAGCTTGCAGCTACTGTCTACGAATGCCAGCAGGAAAAATATCCGGTTTTGGAGATAAGTTCCACGATGGATATTGGAGAGCATCCGGGATGTAACCGCGGAAAGACATATATTTTTACAAATGCAGATTCTGTACGAATGTATAAAAATGGTCATTTTATCAAGGAGTATCGGAAAGAGGATTCCCCGTATCGGTATTTAACACATGGTCCACTTCTCATTGATGATTTTGTGGGAACTGCTGTGGAAGAGGGAGAAAATTTCAAAAAGAATCAAGCAGAGCATGTGAAAAAAGTATTAAACGATATTGCGCTTTATGGCCTTACGGATTTACCGAAATCAACCTATTTAAAAGCTCTGGGTCTTTTACTGCGCTATCATATGGGAGTTGGTGATGCAGTTACTCTTTATAATAAATATATTGGAGATTGGGGTGGAACCTCTACAAGTTATCGTTTTGAAGCCATCAAAGAGGGAGAGGTAGTAAAGACGATTACCAAAGAACCTATGACGAAACTTTATTTAAAAGTAAAAACAGACCATACAGAATTAATAGAGAAAAATTCTTATGATGTAGCCGCAGTTCGAATTCAGGCTGTGGACGAGTATGAGAATCTTATGAACTTTTTCCAGGGACCTATAGCGTTAGAAACAGAGGGACCAATTGAAATTATTGGACCCAAAATCACATCACTTCGTGGCGGAATGGGTGGAACATTCGTGAAAACAACAGGAGAGAGCGGAAAAGCAGTTTTAGTGATTCAATCAGAGCAGGCAGGGGAATATAAGGTGGAATTCCAATGCAAATAAGTAATTAATCAGGGATATAACAGACCGTGAAGATAAAACACGGCAAGGACAGGAGTATAAAATGACAGAAAAATCAAAAGTAATTTTTGGAAATCCAATTTCTAATTCGGCATATCAAAAAGCGGTGAAATCAAAGAAAAAGTATGCAAAGAAATTTGGAGATGACACCAATGCGGATTACCCAATTGTGATTGAGAAAAATGCATATATTGGGGATTCTTTGGGAGTCCAGAATATTTTGGTAGGAGAATTAGCAGAAAATGTGCATTATGATGAAAATGCAGGTATGCCAAAGAGCACATTTGATATTGAAAAAGGAATTGTAGTTGGAAATATCCGTATGGGATTTGGTCACTACCGTATCTCTATGGCGATTGCTTCTGCAGCAAAAGCAATGGGATATATACCATATTGGATGGATTTGAATTCTTACAGACAGACGACGTGTACCAAGGTAATTAGTGCACAGAATGATCTTTATTCTTTGGGCTCAAGACTTTCCGGAAAAAGCAGATTATTCAATAAATTTGTATGGGAGCCAATGAATTATGAGGGATTCCGTAAATTGACTTATAATGCATCCGATCAGAAAAATGCAGAATTAATGGCTCCGGTTTATCGAAATGTGCCGAAAGAGATACCGGTCGTTGCAACGCATGTATGGCCGGCTCAGGCAGCGATTCATGCAGGGATGAAGTACGTAGTGAATGCGATACCGGATAATTGGCCGATGGCACTTCATTTTTCAGAGGGAAGTTTACATACGGTACAGACACATCATGCCTATCAGGGATATCGCATTTTAAACGGAATGCAGGGAAAAGATGTGTTACATCCAATGCCGGAAGATGCACTTGTATACACGGGGCATTATATTGATCATGAATTAGTCAGCAATATTGAAATAGATTGTGATGCAAGAAGAAAAAGAAAGCTGGAAGGAAAACCAATGAGATTTTTACTGACGATTGGTGGAGCTGGTGCACAGAAAGAAATTTTTGCAGCAATGATTCAATATCTGATTCCTTTTATCAAAGAGAAAAAAGCAGCACTTTATATTAACGTAGGAGATTATAAAAACGTCTGGGAAGAATTAAGAAAAGAAATTCCAGAGTTAAAGGAGTTAGCTGTAGAGCATTTTGATAACTGGAACGAAACGGAAGCGTTTGCAAAAGCGGCATTAAATGATGAAGTAGAAGGGATTCATGGCTTTTGGCATAAAAACATTTTTGAAGCCGTTTACTGTACAAATCTTTTGATGAGAAGTTGCGATGTTTTAGTGACGAAACCAAGTGAACTTGCGTTTTATCCGGTACCTAAATTGTTTATCAAACGTGTCGGTGGACATGAACAGTGGGGAGCGATTCATTCTGCAGAACTAGGTGATGGTACGTTGGAATGCCAAGATATTCCACATACGTTACAGATGCTGGAATTATTTATGAAAGATACAAAACTTTTGAATGATATGTGTAATTGTATCGAAGACAATAAAAAAGCAGGAATTTATGATGGTGCATATAAGGTAGTAGAACTTGCATTTGGTTTAAAAAAGAAATGAGGGTAAGGGAAAGGAGAAGTGGTTATAATGAAATTAACGGGAAAAGAAAAAGTATCCTACGGCTTGGGTGCAGTGGGAAAAGACATGGTTTACATGTTATCAGCAAGCTATATTTTGTATTATTATCAGGATATTTTAGGGGTAAGTGCAATTGCAATGGGAATTATTTTAATGGCTGCCCGTGTGTTTGATGCATTTAATGATCCAGTGATGGGAGTTCTTGTTGCAAAGACAAAGACGAAATGGGGAAAATTTCGCCCATGGCTTTTGGTTGGTACCATTTTAAATGCAATTATTTTGTATTTTATGTTTGCAGCGCCGCCAGCTTTAGATGGAAAAGGACTTGTTGCTTATGCAGCAGTAACTTATATTATCTGGGGAGTAACTTATACGATGATGGATATTCCTTACTGGTCGATGATTCCAGCTTTTACAGAGGGTGGAAAGGAACGGGAAGGTCTTTCGACATTAGCACGTTCCTGTGCAGGTGTAGGTTCCGCTATTATCACAATCATCACCATGATTTGTGTACAGAAATTAGGTGCAGGTGATGAGCGTGTCGGTTTTCGTTGGTTTGCATTAATCATAGCAGTTTTATTTGTGGTGTTTATTACAATTACATGTGTAAATATTAAGGAAAAATCAACAGTAGATATAGATACACCTTCGGTAGGACAGATGTTTAAGGCTTTGGTGCAAAATGATCAGGCAATGGCAATTGTGATTACGATTGTATTGGTAAATTGTTCGATTTATATTACGTCCAATTTGGTCATTTATTTCTTCAAATATGATTTTGGAGGGACTGGTTGGTACAATAGTTATACTATTTTTAACACTTTTGGTGGTGCTGTTCAGATTTTATCCATGATGATATTGTTCCCACTTTTACGTAAAGTTCTTAGTGCTATGCAAATATTTTATTTAAGCTTTTTAATGGCGATTTTAGGATATATTTCATTGCTGGCATTGGCATTTACGAATATGACAAATGTAATTTTATTATTTATTCCAGGCTTTTTCATTTTTGGAGCAAATGGGATGTTATCCGTATTAACAACGGTTTTTCTTGCCAATACAGTAGATTATGGTGAATTGAAAAATAACAGACGTGATGAAAGTGTTATTTTTTCCATGCAGACCTTTGTGGTTAAATTGGCATCAGGAGTAGCGGCGTTAATCGCATCTATTTGTTTAAGTGTCTGCAATCTAAGTGATGACACCAGTAATACAGAAGCAGTTGTGGAAACGGTTGCAAATAGCTCCGTTATTGGACTTCGGATGACAATGACCATAATCCCAATTATTGGGCTTTTGATTGGAATTTTCATTTTTCATAAAAAGTATATCTTAACAGAAGAAAAAGTAGAAGAAGTTGCAGGAGAGATTCGGAAGAGAAGAGAAGCAGAAGCTTAGGGAAAGAGAGGCGATTGCGATGATTCAGACAGAAAATCAGGTTTATGTATTATCGACGGAAAATACAACCTATGCATTTCGTGTCACAGAAACAAAGCATTTAGAGCACTTGTATTATGGAAGAAAGATTACGGTGAAAAATCCGGAAGCGTTAATCGAAAAACATGCATTTGCACCAGGTAATACGAATGTATATGATAGCGAGCATTCTAATTTTTCTTTAGAAGATGTGTCCCTTGAGATGTCCTCTTATGGAAAGGGAGATATCTGGGAACCGTTTGTGGAGATTGTACATGCAGATGGAAGCTATACCTCCGATTTTCTATTTGAAAAAGCAGAGGTCTTGGAAGGAAAAGAAGAGTATCAAACATTGCCGGGTTCTTACGATAAGAATCATCAGGTAGAACATTTATGTGTGACCTTACGTGATAAAAATTATAATCTTGAGATGGAACTACATTATTATGTATATTCGGATTGTGATGTGATTTGTCGGAGTACGAAACTGAGAAATGACAGCAAAGAAACAATTCATATGCATCGTCTGATGAGTACACAGCTTGATTTTGCAACGTCGGATTTTACGTTTACGACATTTCAGGGGGCGTGGGCAAGAGAAATGAAACGTGTTGATACCAGAATGCGTGCAGGAAAACACGTCAACGCGTCCTATGCAGGAACTTCTTCAAGCCGTGCTAATCCATTTGTGATGTTAAGTAAGGAAACGACTTCAGAAGATTGGGGAGATTGTTATGGAATCAACCTGATTTACAGTGGAAACCATTATGAAGCTGTTCAGGTGACAACCTACGGAAAGACTAGATTTGTGGCTGGAATTAACCCACAGTCATTTAACTATGTATTAGAGCCCAAAGCTGAATTTGAGGCTCCTGAAGCGGTGATGACGTATTCCAATCAGGGATTTAATGGGATGAGCCAGTGTATGCATGCCTTTGTCCGGGAGCATATTGTACGTGGAGAGTGGCAGTACAAAGAAAGACCGGTGTTGTTAAATAGTTGGGAAGCAGCATATTTTGATATCAATGAAAAAAAATTATTAAATCTTGCAAAAGCAGGAAAAGAAGCAGGAATCGAGCTGTTTGTTATGGATGACGGCTGGTTTGGAGAACGCAATGATGATAAACGTTCGCTCGGAGACTGGGAGGTAAATAAGAAAAAACTGCCAAACGGTGTAGAGGGACTTTGCAAGAAAGTAAATGATTTAGGACTGGATTTTGGAATCTGGGTAGAACCTGAAATGGTAAATGTAGATAGCAATTTATATCGGGAACACCCGGAATGGGTCTTAGATATTCCTGAAAGACCACATTCAGAAGGACGTAATCAGAGAATTTTGGATTTGACAAGAATAGAGGTACAGGACTTTATCATTGATTCCATGACGAAAGTATTTTCTTCTGCCAATATCGCCTATGTAAAATGGGATATGAACCGTACATTTACGGATTATTATTCGAAAAATTTACCGGCTGACCATCAGGGAGAGGTAGCACACCGTTATGTGATGGGACTTTATCGTACGATGAAGGTACTGACAGAGAGGTTCCCGCATATTTTGTTTGAAGGATGTAGTGCGGGCGGAAATCGTTTTGACCTTGGTATTATGTGCTATTTTCCACAGATTTGGGCAAGCGATGATACAGATGCAGTTTGTCGTGCAGAGATTCAAACAGGAATTAGTTATGGGTATCCAATGTCGGTTGTAGGTGCACATGTTTCTTCTTGTCCGAATCATCAGACGCTTCGTGTCACTCCAATCGAAACAAGATTTCATGTAGCAAGCTTTGGAATATGCGGATATGAATGTAATCTTTGTGATATGAAAGCAGAGGATTTAGCAGCAATCAAAGCGCAGATTGCATTGTATAAAGAGTGGAGAAGTGTTCTGCAATTTGGTTCTTTTTACCGTGGAAGAAGTTTTTTTGCTGGAGATCAGGTATATCGCATGGATGAATCTGCAGGGAATGTAACAGAATGGACTTGTGTTTCGAAGGACAAGAAAAAGGCAGTCGGTATGTTGATGCAGAAATTAGTGAAACCAAATACCATGTTTGAATATTATAAAGCAAGAGGATTAAAAGAAGATAGCTGTTATCATTTTTATAATCGTATTTTGAAATATAACATAAAGAATTTTGGAGATTTGGTGAACACAGTTGCTCCGATTCATGTAAAACAGGATTCCATGCTTCATAATACGATTGCAAAATTTGTTAAAATGGATGGAGAAACAGAAGACTGTATGGTCTATGGAGACACTTTGATGTATCACGGTGTTAAGTTAAAACAGGCATTTGCTTCGACAGGATATAATGCAGAGACCAGATATTATCCTGACTTTGGATCAAGAATGTACTTTATGGAAGAGGCATAGATACACAGGTATGGAAACTATAACAAAATGTTATGGAAAAAAGATAAAAAAACGTCTTGACGTCATTGTGATAAAGTGATAAACTAAGAGCCAGTTAAGAGAAAAAGAAAATCGTTGAGCAAAAGTAGTACTACGGGTGATTCTTCACAGAGAGCCTGCGTTGGTGGAAGCAGGTAAGATAGTTCGATAGGAATGGATTTGCGAGAGCAAAGTGAACGTTTAGTAGCGGCGCCGTGTCCTCACGTTACAGGGGTATGATATCGAAGAGAATTCTTCTGTATTAAATGAGATTATGTTGAATTGGTGGCGGACATTTCCAGTTTTGGAAATGTCCGTTTTTTACTTATTAGGAATTGAGGAACAATTTCCTTTAGAGTGTAGAACTAATTTAAGATAATGAAAATGGGTGGCACCACGATTTATCGTCCCTGACAAAAAGCGAATCAGCTTTTTGTCAGGGATTTTTTTGTTGGAAAAGTAGGAGGGAAAAATGAAACGAGTTTTGAAAGTGTATAAAAAGACCGTCAGTATCGTAAATGAAACAGCAATTGGGATGTATGAAAGTCTGGTTGGAAAGAAAAAGGGATTTTTACTGGAAAGCTATGATAAAAATTATGACCGCTATACTTTTTTTGGAGCAGAGCCGGAAGAGATTATTACATCCAGAGGGGAAAGTCTTGTGATAAAAAAGGCAGACGGAAGTGAAGAGGTAAGAGAGGGAAATCCGTTAGAACAGTTAAAGAATTATTATAGTGAGTTTGAAATCCACAAAGAAAATGATGAATTAAATTTTAGTGGAGGACTGGTTGGGAATCTCGGATATGATTTTATTCGTTATACGGAAAAAATTCCAGATGATAATCCAGATGAGATTGGAATTGAAACTGTACAGATGATGTTAATGACAAAATTTATTGTGATTGACCATGTGGCAGAGACGTTAACGGGAATTGTATTAGAGGAAGATAGTAAAGAGGGAAAAGAGCGAGCATTAAAAGAAGCAGAAGAAATGATTGCAAAAGCAAGAGAGCATGCTGGTGAAGATACAAAGAATTTTAAACATGATGGAAAAATTATAAAGCAGTCTGATACGTTGGAAGAATATAGTGAGAAAGTAAATAGAATCAAACATTACATCAGAGAAGGACATATCTTCCAGACGGTGTTATCACAGAGATGGACCATTGAGACCGGTCAGGATGGATTCGAACTATATAAGGAGTTACGAGAACTGAATCCGTCTCCATATCTATACTATTTTAATTATGGTGACTTTGAAGTGATTGGCAGTTCCCCAGAGATGATTGTAAAACAGCAGGGAAAAAAAGTTTATACTTGTCCGATTGCAGGAACAAGAAAACGTGGGAAAACACCAGAAGAAGATAAAATATTAAAAGAAGATTTATTAAACGATGAGAAGGAACGTGCAGAGCATGTGATGTTAGTCGATCTTGCAAGAAATGATATGGGACGCATTTCGGAATTTGGAACAGTAAAGGTAACACAGTTTATGGAGGTTCAGAATTATTCCCACGTTATGCACATCGTTTCGATGGTAGAAGGAAGAAAAAAAGGAGAGTTCCATCCGCTTGATTTAGTTTCTTCATTCCTTCCGGCAGGAACGTTAAGTGGAGCACCAAAGATTCGAGCAATGGAAATTATTGATGAATTAGAGACAGTGCGAAGAGGCTTATATGGAGGAGCTACCGGATATATTGATTTTTCAGGAGATATGGATTTTTGTATTACCATCCGAACAATGATAAAAAGGGGAAACAAAGTATATTTACAGGCAGGAGCAGGAATTGTTGCAGATTCGGTTCCGGAAAATGAATATCAGGAATGCTGTAACAAGGTAATGGCATTGGCAAAAACATTAGTGGAGGAGGAAAACTTATGATCTTATTAATCGACAATTATGATTCCTTTACTTATAACTTATATCAGTATTTTGGGATTTTTACAGAAGATATCAAAGTAGTTCGAAATGATAAAATTACAATCGACGAAATCAAAGAATTAAAGCCAGAGCGAATTGTACTTTCACCGGGACCGAAAAGCCCGAAGGAAGCAGGAATCTGTATGGAGGTCGTAAAAGAATTTTACGATAAGGTACCAATCCTTGGAATTTGTTTAGGACATCAGTGTATCGGAGAAGCATTAGGCGGCACGGTTTCTTATGCTAAGGAATTGTTTCATGGAAAACAGTCCGTGATAGAACATACAAAAGATAGTGTCTTTTCCGGAATTGATACACCAATTAAAGTGGCAAGATACCATTCGCTAGCAGTTCAGATGGATGATTTACCTGAGTGCTTAAAAGTACTTGCTAAGACAGCAGACGGAGAGATTATGGCAATGCGTCATAAAGAATATCCGGTAGTGGGATTACAGTTTCATCCGGAATCTATTTATACTGAGCACGGGAAACGTATGATTGAGAATTTTGTAACAGGTGTGATTTAGAAAGGATTTTTTCATGATATTAGATCAGATTGTAGAAGATAAGAAAATGAGGCTTCCGGAACATAAAGCGCGAATCAGTGAGGCGGAAATGAGACGATTAGCAGAAGCGTATCAGGGAAAACAGCATAGTTTTTTAGAAGCATTGCAAAAACCTGGAATTTCGATTATCGGAGAATTTAAACAGGCATCCCCAAGTCTGGGAAAAATTAAAAGTAAAATTAATTTAGTGAAAAGAATTGAAGAATATAACGAATCTGTAGATGCGATTTCTTGTTTGACGGAGGAAGATCATTTTTCCGGAAATGTAGAATATTTAAAAGAAATCAGGGAAAAATCGGAGCTCCCGATTTTAAGAAAAGACTTTATGATTGAGGAATATCAATTCTATGAAGCAAAAGCGATTGGTGCAGATGCCATTTTATTAATTGCAGCAATTTTAGATGATGTACAGATGAGGGATTTTTATCAACTGACAAAAGAATTAGGGCTTCATGCTTTAGTGGAAGTACATGATGAGGCAGAAATGGAACGTGCTTTAAAATTAGATGCCGAAATTATTGGAGTCAATAACCGGAATCTGAAAGATTTTTCGATATCGTTAGAGACCACAAAACGCTTATCTAAGATGGTTCCAAAAGGAAAAGTTTTTGTGGCAGAAAGCGGAATTATTACAGATGAAGATGTAAAATTTTTATTAGAGTGTCGCGTCGATGCCTTTTTGATTGGAAGAGCACTGATGGAGGCGGAGCATCCACAGGAAGTTGCCAAACGATGGAAATCGCTTTCTTAGTTAACAGGCTGGTTCTAACAAACGAGAACTGGAAAAAACAGAGAAAGACAGAAAGGAAGAAATGATATGGCAGCACGGCCAAATGTAAAAATATGTGGGATAACGAAAAAGGAAGAGGCAGAATATTTAAATGAAGCAAGTGTAGATTATGCCGGATTTGTTCTGTTTGAAAAAAGTAAACGTTATGTCACATGCCAGCAGGCAAAAGAAATATTTAAAAAATTAAATGAAGATATAATAAAAGTTGCGGTGACGGTCGACCCGGATGTAGAACTTTTAGAGGAAGTGGAGAAAGCCGGATTTGACATTCTTCAGGTACATAAGAACTTGAAGCCAGAGGTAGGGAAAAAATGTTCCCTTCCAATCTGGTATGCGGTGAATATACAGAAACCAGATGAATTGCAGGAACAGATTTCTCAATTGGAACAGCAGATTAAGGATGATTTTTGTAAAGTGAAAGCATTTGTAGTTGATGCGGCAGAGTACGGGAGTGGGAAAACATTTGACTGGCATAGCTGGGATGAAACACGATGGCGGAGCTGTTTGAACGATAAAAAATTTATTTTGGCAGGCGGGTTAAATCCGGAAAATGTAAAAGAAGGAATTGAGATTTTTCGACCGGATGTTGTAGATGTTAGTTCCGGGGTGGAAGGAGATACCGGAAAAGATCGAGAGACAATCTTAAAGTTTGCTAAATGTGTAAGAGAAAATAAATAGAAATGCCCTGTTATTTTTGAGAGGAAAAGGGCAGGAGAAAAGAAAGGAATAGAGACATGAAAAAGGAAACTTATTATGGAGAATTTGGTGGACAGTATGTATCAGAGTCCCTTATGAATACGTTGGAGGAATTGGATGCGGCTTACGAGGAAGCCATTCATGATCCAAAATTTATCGAGGAATACCATTATTATCTGAAACAGTATGTAGGACGTGAAACACCGCTTTATTATGCAGAGCGTATCAGTGAAAAATATGGAACGAAAATCTATTTAAAGAGAGAAGATTTAAACCATACAGGAGCTCATAAAATTAACAATGTAATGGGACAGATTCTTTTGGCAAAAAGAATGGGAAAGAAAAAAGTAATTGCTGAAACAGGAGCAGGACAGCATGGAGTTGCAACTGCAACAGGTGCTGCACTTTTAGGAATGGAATGTACGGTTTATATGGGCGAAGAGGATATCAAACGTCAGGCGTTGAATGTTATGAGAATGGAGATGCTTGGTGCGAAAGTGGTAAGCGTAACATCAGGAAGTAATACTTTAAAAGATGCCACAAATGAAGCAATTCGTACCTGGGCAAAAACAGCAGAGGATACGTTTTATGTGATTGGGTCGGCAGTAGGACCATATCCATATCCAAAGATAGTAAAGGAGTTCCAGAGCTGTATCAGCCGGGAAGCAAAAAAACAGATTTTAGAAGCAGAAGGCAGATTGCCGGATGTTGTGATGGCATGTGTTGGCGGTGGATCAAATTCAATAGGAATGTTTGCAGATTTTATTGAGGAAAAAGATGTGAAGTTAATCGGTGTAGAAGCAGCTGGAAAAGGAATTAAAACTGGAGAACACGCTTCTGCAATGGCACTTGGAGAGCCGGGAGTTCTTCATGGTATGCGTTCTTATCTGTTACAGGATGAAAATGGAAATGTCCAATTAGCACATTCTATCTCTGCAGGACTTGACTATCCTGGAGTTGGACCGGAACATGCCTATTTAAAAGACAGCGGAAGAGCAGAATATGTATCAGCGACAGACACAGAGGCAATGGATGCATTGATGGAACTTTGTAAATTGGAGGGAATTATTCCTGCGATTGAAAGTGCGCATGCAATGGCATATGCATTTAAAAAGGCAAAAGAGATGACAAAAGATCAGATTATGATTGTATGTTTATCTGGACGTGGAGATAAAGATGTGAATACGATCTCAGATTATTTGGCAGGAAAGGGTTATCTGAACTAATCAGCATGGTAACAAAAAAAGAAAGCGTTGAAATAGAAGCTATTAGCATAAAAGTTGGAAAGGAAAAAATCATGAATCGAATTGAACAGAAATTGCAATTATGCACTGAGAAAAATGAAAAAGCATTTATTACGTATATGACAGCAGGACTTCCGGATGCAGAAGGAACAAAAACCTTGATAAAGGCACAGGAAAAAGCAGGAACGGATATTATTGAACTTGGTGTTCCATTTTCTGATCCGGTAGCAGATGGACCTGTGATTCAAAATGCTTCTTATAAGGCGATTTGTCAGGGCGTTACCTTGAAAAAAGTTTTTACAATGGTAGAAGAATTAAGAACAGAAGGCGTAGAGATGCCAATTGTTTTTATGATGTATTACAATACGATTCTTCATTATGGAGTAAAAGCATTTGTAGAAAAATGTAGTCAGATTGGAGTGGATGGATTAATTATCCCGGATTTGCCATTTGAGGAGCAGGGAGAAATCAATCAGTATTTAGAAAAACAGGATACTACAATTTTGATTCAACTAGTATCTCCTGTTTCAGCCGGCAGAATTCCAATGATTTTAGAGAAAGCAAGAGGATTTGTTTATTGTGTATCTTCTATGGGAGTAACTGGTCAGGGGGCAAATTTCCACAAAGAAGTCCTTTCGTATTTAAGTAGTGTGAAAGAGGTATCGAAGATTCCTGTTATGATGGGATTTGGAATTCAGACTGCAAAAGATGTAGAGCCAATGAAAGATATTATTGATGGTGCAATTGTAGGAAGTCATTTTATCAATCTTTTAGAAGAAAGTAATTATTCTGTAGAAGCGGCTTCTGAATATTGTAGTACGTTTAAAAAGGAATTGAATGCATAGATAGTGTCAAATGACCTATGAAAAAACTGGGCAAAGAAAAAAGGCTCAGATGA
>JBJELY010000006.1:0-12133 GCA_051879395.1 Roseburia sp.
TACAAATATATATCAAAGGTCAGTAACCTTTTGACACCCTAATCTCTATAGGAAAATACGTCCTATAGAGTAAAAAGCCCTCCGGGCAGGATGCGACTGATGCGCAGATGTAAAATGCAAGCTGACGCTTGCGCGCATCAGCGCGCAAAGAGCACCTTGTGCTCTTTGTTCTTATAAATTTAGGCGCGAAGTGGAGAAACAGGGAAGTCAAAGCGGTAGGAAAAGAAAAAAAGCTATGATATAATAAAGAAAGCAACAGATTGAAGTAACATGGAAATATCACCAAAAAATTTCTAAAAAAAACATTAAATTTTTCGAAATCGCCGATTACAATTTTTGGAAGAAAGAGGTAAAATAATTTGGTTCGGAGAAAAGTGTGTGGTAGCCTTTTTTCATGACATCGAACACGAAAGAAAGGAAGAGAAGTTATGGAATCCTATTCATTTTTATTGTTCTTAGCAATTATTTTAATTTCAACGAAAGTACTTGGTCTTTTCTCTAGAAAAGTGCATATGCCAGCAGTCGTTGGTGCTTTGGTAGCAGGTGTTATCTTAGGACCGGCATGTTTGAATATGATTACTTTGGATGGAGAAGTAGGATCCTTCCTTGAGATGACTGCTGAGATCGGTGTTATTCTTCTTATGTTTAACGCAGGTCTTGAGACGGACTTGAGTGAACTTAAGAAAAATGGTGTTGCTTCATTCGTAACAGCTATGCTGGGAGTTATTATTCCTCTGGTTGGTGGATTTGTTGGTTATGCTTTATTTTTCCACACAGATTTTTCAGATTATGATGAAGTGTTAAAAGCAGTTTTTGTCGGTGTTGTTTTAACGGCAACTTCTGTAAGTATTACAGTAGAAACACTGCGAGAGTTAGGAAAACTCAAAGGAAAAGTTGGTACAACAATCCTTGGTGCAGCTGTTATTGATGATATTGTTGGTATTATTGTATTGACAATTGTAACAAGTTTGAAAGATACTTCTGTCAGCCCGGTAACCGTTATCTTAAAGATTTTACTCTACTTTGTATTTATTGCAGTAGTAACCTTTATTTTAATGAAATGCAAGGGAATTATTGAACGTCAGGATGAAAAGAGACGTGTTGTTATTTTGGTAGTAGCACTTTGCTTTATCCTTTCTTATGTATCAGAAGAATTCTTTGGAATTGCAGATATTACGGGCGCATATTTCTGTGGATTAATGTTCTGTTCTTTGAAAGTTGGACCTTATATTGCAAGACGTTGCGAGATTCCTTCCTATTTGATTTTCTCACCAGTATTCTTTGCTAGTGTTGGTTTGAAGGTTACATTAGGTGACATGGATGCAAGCATTTGGATTTTCTCCATTATCCTGTTACTTATCGCAATTGCATCTAAGATTCTTGGTTGTGGTCTTGGCGCGAAGGTTTGTAAATGTAATTGGAAAGAAGCTTTACAGGTCGGTGTTGGTATGGTTTCCCGTGGTGAGGTTGCATTGATTGTAGCACAGAAGGGATATCAGAGTGGAATGTTAGATGATGTATTATTTGCGCCAATTGTTATTGTCGTAATTATCACAACATTATTAACACCAATTTTATTAAAGATTGTAATGAAAGATAAACCACAAGAAGCAGCAAATTAAATAACGTAATGAAAAAAAGAACAGTCACTTTTTCGATTGAGAAACGAAAAGGTGACTGTTTTTTTATAAAAACCAGACCTCAGGGTTTGTCGAAGATACGCTGACAACACCGGCCTGAAGAAGGGACATGACATCTTCTTTATCTGATACGAGTCCGCCGGCAATAACAGGAGTGTTGGATAACTTACAAATCTTCGATACGACTTTTGGCATCAATGCCGGGAGAATTTCAATGAAATCAGGTTTGGCAGTTTTTAATTGTCGGTCAATATTTTCGTATGCCATGGAATCAATGACAAAAAGGCGAAGAATGGTGTAGAGAGACAATTCTTTAGCGCGTTTGATCAAAGCAGGCTTTGTGGTGATAATACCGTCAGCTTTGGTATATTTTTTGATAAAGTCTACGGAAATTTCCTTAGAACTTAAACCGGCAATCAAATCTAAGTGAACCATGGCAAGTTTTCCGGAAGATTTTACCGTATTGACAATATCGGAGATATTACAGATATCGCCATATAAAATGAAAATGACACGGCTGTCACTGCTTAGGCATTTCTTCAGACCGTCATCATCCTTAATTGCTGCAATAATAGGGGAATCTTCTAATGCTTCCCGAAATTCTTTTTTCATATATGAACCATGCCTTTCTATTTTTTATAAAAATATAGGTTGTTACAAATAAAGATAGGGTGCCAATTCTCGGCACCCTATTATTATAGTATGACTCCCCTCGAAATACTATAACAAATGAAAAATTATTTTTAATAGGAAAATCCTAATTAAAATCAACATAATGTGATAAAAGACTAAAGTGCAGTGTCTATATTCTTGGTAGCAATGATGTCAACGCCGGTACCTGCAATGTTAGTCAGAATGGTATCCCCAATATGAACAGGTGCTTTTACAACAACGTCCTTTAAAGCTTCTGTGCAGCTAAAAATTTTGTTTTTTGGTATATCCTCTTTTGTCTTAACAGAGACGACTGGAAGGACGCCACCTTCTACTTTTACAGAAGAAGTGACAATTCTGGTAGGGTTCGTAACTTCTTTTCTGGCATAAGCATCCCCTCTTGGACAGGTATTTCCGGTAACGGCAGTAACTTCGTTATTTTCTAAGGTAACTGTAAGGGAACATCCTAATGGGCATCCGATACAGGTCAAATTTTTGGTTTCCATCATGATTCCTCCTTCCTTGGCTGAGATTAGTCAGCCGGCTCAATTCTAATTGTAATTTTGTTCAAGTCTGGAAATTCACCAAGTTTTTTCTTGTCAAGAAGAACCTGTTCCATTTCACCAGGAGCCATAACCGGTCGTTTGCGTTTACTGATGAGTGTGTCATCGAAATAGGTGGCGATGGCACAATTTTTATAAACATCACCAACGCGGAAACGGACAGTCAGAGTGTCGTCCATTTCAGTAGGACGGATGAACTTTGGCACGGTGTAACGTACTCCGTCTACAGGAAGGATTTCCACTACCTTACTGTGGGAGGCTTTCCCATTTAAAATATAATTTGCGACATTTTTTCCGGCGGTAGAGGCTTCCTGTGATACATAGTCAACGAGATCATGTACATGAAGGACATTGCCACAGGCGAAAATACCATCAACATTTGTTTCTAAGCTGTCATTTACGACAGGACCTGAGGTGATTGGATTTAAGTCCACACCCGCAGATTTACTTAATTCATTTTCTGGAATCAAGCCACAGGAAAGTAACAGAGTATCACAGGTGTAGCGTTCTTCTGTGCCCGGAATCGGTTTACGGTCAGGACCAACCTCAGCAATCGTAACAGCTTCCACACGGTTTTTTCCCTCGATGTCGATGACGGTATGGCTTAATTTCAGTGGAATGCCAAAGTCATCCAGACACTGTACAATATTTCGTTTTAAGCCACCGGAATATGGCATTAATTCTGCAACGACTTTTACTTTTGCGCCTTCTAATGTCATACGTCTTGCCATAATCAGTCCAATGTCACCGGACCCTAAAATGACTACTTCGCGTCCTGGCATATAGCCTTCCATGTTGACAAGACGCTGTGCAGTTCCGGCAGAAAAGATACCAGCAGGACGGTATCCGGGAATGTTTAAGGCACCTCTGGAACGTTCCCGGCATCCCATGGCAAGAATAATTGCTTTTGCATGGATTTCGAACATGCCATCTTCGCGGTTCATGGCGGTTACGACTTTTTCTTTTGAAATGTCCATGACCATCGTATTTAATTTGTAGGCAATGTTTCGTTCTTTTACCTGTTCAATGAAGCGGGCTGCATATTCCGGACCGGTTAATTCTTCTTTGAAAGTATGAAGACCAAAACCGTTGTGGATACACTGATTTAAGATGCCGCCTAATTCTTTGTCACGCTCAATGATTAAAATATTTTCTATTCCATTATCTCTGGCAGATACGGCAGCTGCAAGACCAGCAGGACCGCCACCTACGATTACTAAATCATAATTCATCATATTTTTTCCATACCTTTCTTTTGTTTGTGAAAACAAATCGGATTTTATGCGATTTAAATTTCTTTGTTATGTCCATAAACAAGATTGGAGCCGATGCCGTTTTTGGAAATATCAAGCATACTCATTGGAACTTCACGCTCTAGTATTTCCATGGTACGAGGAGAGCAGAAACCTGCCTGGCAGCGTCCCATTCCGGCTCTGGTACGACGTTTTACACCATCAAGAGAGCGGGCTCCCAGTGGACGGTGGATGGCATCTATAATTTCTCCTTCGGTAATCATTTCACAGCGGCAAATGATGTTGCCGTAAGCCGGCTGTTCTTTGATTAATCGGTTCCGTTCTTCTAAGGATAAAGTCTCTGGACGAAGGATACCTTTTCTTGTAGCGATAAAATCTGGATTTTCGGAAAGGGAAAGCATTTCTTTTACCATGTCAGCTACCATTTCTCCGATGGCAGGTGCAGAGGAAAGTCCCGGAGATTCGATCCCAGCCACGTTGAGAAAGCCTTTTGCATCTTTTGCTTCGCAGATTACAAAATCATTCCCATCTTCGTGGGCACGGAGCCCGGCAAAAGAAGTGATGACTTGACGGAGCGGAATATTTTTTACACTTAAGGAAGCTGTTTTTCCCAGAGAATCTAATCCATCTAAAGTAGTGTTTACGCCTTCTTTGTCTCCTACATCAACAGCGGTAGGACCGACTAAGAGATTTCCGTGAACTGTTGGTGTAACGAGAACACCTTTTCCCATTTTGCTTGGAAGTTGGAAAATGGTGTGGTTGACATGAGTACCGGCGTCTTTGTCTAACAGCATATACTCGCCTTTGCGAGCAGTAATATGGAGTTTATGGCGGCTTACCATATTATTTAAAACATCAGCATAGACTCCGGCAGCATTAACAACTATTTTTGTACGTATTTCCTGGGCAGTATTGGTATCCCGGTGATGAACGGAAAGAAGATATCCGCTTTCTTCTTTGGAAATATTTTTTACTTCTGTGTTTAGAAGAAATTCAATTCCGTTTGTATATGCATTTTCAGCAAATGCCATTGTCATATGAAATGGACAAACAATACCACCGGTTGGTGCCAGCAGGGCACAAGTAACATCATCACTCAAATTTGGTTCCAGTTTTAGAAGTTCTTCCCGATTTAAAAGTTGCAAATCAGGAACGCCGTTTGCTTTTCCTTTTTCCAGCAATTTTTCTAAATCATTTGGATTTTGCTCTTTGGTGCAGACGACGAGAGAACCGTTTCTGGTAAATGGAATATCAAGTTCCTTTGCCAGAGATGTCATTAATTCATTCCCGCGGACATTTAATTTGGCCTTTAAAGTACCAGGTGTGGCATCGAAGCCTGCATGGATAATGGCACTGTTGGCTTTTGAAGTTCCACAGCAGACGTCTTCTTCCCGTTCGATGACGCAGGCTTTCAATTGGTATTTGGATAATTCTCTTGCAATGGCACTGCCAATGACGCCGGCGCCGATAATTGCTACATCATACATCATAGATTCCCTCTTTTCTCCGAGTATTCGGTTTTTGCGTAAACATTTAACAGAAACGCATAAAAAAAGAGCAAGAAAAATAAAACGAAATCAATCGTTCTATTTACCTTGCTCATGTCTCTCGGTAATCACTTTTTTATTTAAGCTAATTGTAGCATCCTCACTGATAAAATGCAATAGAAATTTAAAAACTATCACTTGTTTTGCCGGGATATGGTATAATGTCGTCAGACATTATACCGGCCGGATGGCCATATAGTAGCAGAAAGGATATCGATTTTATGGCAAAGTCGGAGAAGCAGAAGTTAAAACTCTTATATGTTATGCAATACCTATTGGAAAAGACGGATGAGGCGCATTTTGTAACAACGCAGGAGCTCATCGATTATCTTGGGACAAATGGGATTCAGGCAGAAAGAAAGAGCATTTATACAGATATTGATACATTGATGGAATATGGTATGGATATAGTGAAAAAAATGGACCAGCCGAGGGGATATTATCTGGCAAGCCGTCAGTTTGAACTAGCAGAGCTAAAATTATTGGTAGATGCGGTACAGTCTTCGAAGTTTATTACGACAAAAAAGTCCAGACAGTTGATTGCAAAATTAGAATCTCTGTGCAGTCATTATGAAGGAAAACAACTACATAGGCAGGTGGTAGTTGCCAACCGTTCCAAAACACAGAATGAGAGTATCTATTATAATGTAGATTTGATTTATAATGCAATCAGTGCAAATGTAAAAATCCGGTTTCAATATTTTGAGTGGAATGTAAAAAAGGAAATGAAGTTGAGAAAAGATGGAGCTTTTTATGAGGTAAGTCCATGGTGTCTGACCTGGGATAATGAAAATTATTATTTGATTGCTTATGAACAGGAAACGGATATGATTAAGCATTATCGTGTGGATAAGATGCTTCAGCTGGCATTATGTGAAGAAGCGAGAGAGGGAAAAGAAGCCTTTGAACATTTTGATATTGCAGGGTATGAGAAAAAGACATTTGGAATGTTTGCAGGAGAAGAGGAAAGTGTTACGCTTTGCTGTCCGGAATATTTGACAGGTGTTATTATTGATAGATTTGGCACGGATGTGCTTTTGAGAAAAAAAGGAGAAAATCAGATTCAGGTGCATGTTAAAGTAGCAGTAAGTCGTCAGTTCTTTGGCTGGCTGACGGGGCTTGGAAGTGGAGTGAAAATTGAGTCGCCAGTACATGTGGCGGAAGAATACCGTGCATATTTACAGGAGATTTTAGCAGGATATTAATGAGAAAAGAGCAGAGATTTTATTTAGAAATAGAAGAATTTACAATTGAAGTTACAAGAAAAAAGATTAAGAATCTGTACCTTCGCATCAAACCGCCGGAGGGGAAAATTTGTGTATCAGCGCCTATATTTATGAAGGAAGAACAGATAGAAGCATTTGTGAGGCAGCGTGTCGACTGGATTCGGAAAAGCAGAGCAAAGTGCCAGAAAGAACAAGAAGAGCGACATCCTGAGTTGACAAAGGAACAGGAAGCTCTGCTGAAAAAGAGATTAGAAGCAGAAATCTGGAAAATAATTCGGGAACAGGAACCTTTGATGGGAGTGAAGGTAACGGGCATTACGATTCGTAAAATGAAAACACGCTGGGGTTCCTGTAATATCAGAACCGGTCGCATAAATATGAATTTGGAATTGGCATGGAAGAATAGAGAACAACTTACATATGTGGTTGTTCATGAAATGTGTCATTTGCTAGAGCCCAGCCACAACAAAGTGTTCTGGGCCTATGTGAACCAGTATTTTCCGGACTGGAAACGTGTCCGACAGAGCCTAAAAGTTGGCTAAGTATACTGTAAAATATTCGAAAATATCATTAGATAAATTGGTTTGCAGAACTGTCATATTCGTAATCAATCATACTCATTTTTTTCAGAATGGTATCTGGTTCTAGATCAAAGGCCATACATAGCGCATCCAAAGATTTATAGTTGTCACGAAGCTGTGTGTTTAAAAAACTTAAAAGCATGACAGGATCTGATGGTAATGAGTCGTAAATCATAAAAGCACCTCCTCTTTTTCTGTTTTGTACCATATCACAGGAAAATGGAATTGTAAATATCAATTTAATGGAGTATGATAAAAATTAAGCGATTACGAAACTCTTTTTGCAATCATCTGATGATAAAAGTAGTAGAAAGGAAGAAAAGATGCAGGAAAATAAAACAGTAGAGAAAGTAGAAGAAAAAGACCAAAAGATAGATAAAGAAGTTTTTGAAACATTTTTCCGGGAAAATTATGTTCCGGTGGAATATAAAAATATCAAGGAAGAGTTTGAAGAGATTGCGTCAGCCGGAAATGATATTTTTACGGAAAGCTATGAAGCCAGAAATCTGGCAAAAGACAATTTTATTCTTTATTTGACTAATGATGCTTATTGTGCATTTGAAGCAGTAGTAGAAGAAGCTTTGGATGATTTGAATCCGGAAATTGTGGATGCTGTTATGGATGTGACAGCAACGATGCAAAATGGAGATGAAATAACAGAAAAATATTGGAGTACAGGAGAAGAACTTCTAAAAGAATTTTTATATCAGCTTTATGATGAGGTGATTTCTACTTGGAGATAAGAACATGTAGAACAGAAGGGAAAGGAAATGGTGAAGTGAAGAATGCAGACAAATTGTGATACTTGTGTATACAATGTATACGATGAGGAAGATGAAACATATTATTGTGAAGTTGATATGGATGAGGATGATATGGCACGAATGATGGAAGGCCATTATAAGGAATGTCCTTATTATCAGTTGGATGATGAATATCGGGTGGTTCGCCATCAAATGTAGAAAGAGAAGAAGCCCTGTGGTGGTACAGTTGTAAGAAGTACCATCGCAGGGCTTTTTTGTTTCACTACAAAGTGAAAGTATTCTTTTTAAGGAGAAATAGTATCTCCATTAGAAGAGTTTCCACCGGAGGAACCACCGCTGGAGGAACCAGTACCGGAGGAACCAGTACCGGAGGAATTTCCGCTGGAAGAATTATCACCAGAAGACGAATTATCGGAAGAACCGGTGCTTCCGTTAATGGTCTGGGAAGTATTATTGCTTTCTTCGCTGTCCGGTATGGTAGGCAGCGTAGGAAGAATGCTGGATGCAGAATGAATACTGCAGGTTCCGTTTAGAATATCTTCTGTTAAAAGATACGGTCCATCCTGACTAGCTTCGGAACCACCAATTATAAAGACACCAGTTGTTGTGGAAGGACAATATGCATTTGCTACCTGCTGTGATTCGTTACAAATGGTTGCACTGATATGGTGGTCACAATATTCGGTAGGGACAGTTCCTTCTGCAAAATATTCCGTATAGACCATACTGCCACGAGGATCACAATCACAGACCCCTTCAATGGCAAGTTTTCCTGATTTTGCACAAACTTGAGCAGTTACAATGCCATCTGGCTGTGTAAATCCAGGATCGTCCAAATTGTCATGGATTCTGCTCATGGCAGCTTTCCATATTTTTTTTGCGTAAGAAGTAGTATTTCCTGACTGTGGTGCATTATCGTCATATCCACCCCAGACAACACAGGTATAATATGGAGAATATCCTGCAAATAAACAGTCACGGTTTTTGGTGGTTGTACCTGATTTACCGGCAAGGGACATACCACTGAAATAAGCTGGAGTACCAGTACCTTCTGTCATAACATCCTGCATGGCACTCGTTAAAAGCCAGGCTGTTGTTTCTTTTAAAACAGTGTGAGATTCTGAAGTTGTATTATCTAATAGTACATTGCCATCATGATCTAAAATTTTCGTATAGAATCTTGGCTTGTTATAGGTTCCATAATTTGCAATGGTAGCATAAGCTGCGGTCAGTTCCAGATTGGTAACACCGTTAGAAATACCACCAAGAGCAGTTGCATCATTTACATCATTGGTATCATCCAAAGTAGTAAAACCAAAGTCTAACAGATATTCATATCCTAAGGAAGCTGAAATCTGATGCATGGTCTTTACGGTAACAATGTTAATGGAACTTGTAATACCATCTCTCAATGTGGTAAAACCACGGAAACTACCGTCATAGTTGTCAACGGATTCAGAAGTTCCCTCATAACAGTAAGGTGCATCATCCTGGACAGTTGCAAGAGTAAGACCTCCGGCATCAAGTGCAGGAGCGTAGCAGGCAAGAATCTTAAAAGTAGAACCAGGTTGTCTTGTCGTATTGGTTGCACGGTTAAGTGTTTTGCTTGCTGTTTTATCACCACGTCCACCGACAATTGCTTTGACTTCACCAGTGCTTTGGTCGATGATGGTCATGGCAACTTGTGGTTGTAAAGTATAGGTGACGGTTTCGCTTCCTTCTACGATAGTGTCACCATCTTCCATGATATCTGCCTTATACTGTTCGATAGCAGCTGCAGCCTCTTCTTCAGAATCAAAGTTAATTGTGTAATTCTTGTTAGAAGACTGGTAGTAGGATAACATAGTTGTGTCACTATAATTCTTATATTCACCGTTTGATTTTAAAATCGTAACACGGTAAGAAAATGATACCTTTGGTGAAACAACGTAGTTGTCGAGGTTGTTAACCTCCTCATCACAGATAGCCTGAATGCTGGCATCCTGTGTGGAATAGATGGTAAGTCCACCCTGATACAAAGCTTTGTAAGCCTGAGTTTCAGTATAACCTTTTAAATCAATTAAATCCTGAACTACCTGGTCGGTCAGTTCATCTACAAAATAGGAATTAACGCTGGCATCTTCGGAATCCACATTGACAATTTGGATTCGATCATAGACATCATCATTTACGGCATCTTCATATTCTTCCTGTGTGATATAGCCTTGTTCTAACATATTATTTAGAACTTTGAGACGGCGTTCGGCATTTTTGTCCGGGTTTGAAATCGGATTGTATTTTGTTGGATTCTGTGTGATGGCCGCAAGAACGGCACATTCGGAAAGATTTAATTCAGAAACATCTTTTCCAAAATAACGTTCTGCAGCAACCCCGACCCCTAAGGTGTTCTGGCCAAGGTTAATGGCATTTAAATAATTTTCAAGAATCCATTCTTTGCTTTCGATTTTTTCTAACTGGATGGCAAGGTATTGTTCCTGAATTTTACGGGTAAAGCGATCTGCCTGAGAAGACTCGCTTGTCCATCCGGTAAAAACAGTATTTTTCAAAAGCTGCTGTGTGATGGTACTAGCACCTTCTGAAAAATTTCCAGTGGTAATTCCCTTGACACCGGCACGAACGATTCCGCGCAGGTCAATTCCATTGTGCTCATAAAAACGTTCGTCTTCAATTGCAACAAATGCGTGTTGAAGATCCACGGGTATTTCATCTATTGTGACCCATTTACGGTTAGAGCCGGTACTGACAAGTGTAGCGGTAACATTTCCATCTGTATCAAGGACCGTTGACAAATAGCCTGTCGGTGTTGCATCGATATCCTCTATACTAGGAGCGGAATCCAGGATTCCCCTTACAACGCCGAAACCGGCGCATCCAAAAATCACAACGACTGCAAAGAAACAGACGAGTAATGCTTTGCAAAAGATGACATTAAATTTCTTTTGCCACATAATACCTTTTGAAGTTAATTCCTTTTCCTTCTTCGAGGTATGGGTTTTTCCATAGTTCATAGTAGGCCTCCTTTATGTGAAGTGGAAATTCCACTATCCTATTATTATAGCAAAAAAAACTGCTATAATAAAGAAAAACTTATTTTAGAGAAAAACGCTGTACTTGCAGACCCAAAATGAACATGGTACAATGAGCGCAAGAAAGCTATGGAATCCTGCTTGTTTCTGACAAACAGTGAATACCAGGAGAGTGAATGGAGAGCATAAATGAAGATTATATATAAAGGCGGCGAAGGCGAAATTGTAGAAAAGAAATCAAGATTTATTGCAACAGTCCGGCCCATAAGTTCAGAAGAAGAAGCAACTGCTTTTATAAATGAAATGAAAAAGAAATACTGGGATGCAAGACATAATTGTTCTGCATTTACGATAGGAGAGAACCATGAAACCTGCCGATGCTCGGATGATGGAGAGCCAAGTCAGACTGCGGGGAGACCTATGCTGGATGTTCTGCTGAAAGAAGATATTCATAATGTTGCAGTTGTAGTGACACGGTATTTTGGTGGAACACTGTTAGGAACAGGAGGACTTGTACGCACATATCAGAAGGCAACACAGGAAGGAATTGCTGCCAGTCAGGTAATTGACCGAAGAGAAGGAAAAGAATTAAAGATTGGAACAGATTATACTGGTATGGGAAAAATACAATATCTTTTGGGAAAAAGAAATCTGCCAATTCTTGATACGGTATATACAGAAAAAGTAGAGCTGAGTGTTCTGGTCCCGAAGGAAGAAACGGCAGCATTGGAAAAAGAGATTGTAGAAGCGACAAATGCTACAGCCGATATTTGTTGGGGAGAAGAGCGATTTTTTGCAATTGTTGAAAAAAATTTGATAATTTTATAAAAAAATGTACATTAGTCAATGATGTGACACCAACTTTTCAAAAATAAAAAGGTT
>JBJELY010000007.1:0-3001 GCA_051879395.1 Roseburia sp.
ATCAATTATTAAAAGCACATCCTGATAAATTCAAGCGTTCAGATACACCAGAAATAGGTGCAGTATTCTCCTGTATTGGGAGAAATCATGTAGGGATTGTTGTTGGATGGGATGGTACAAATATTACAATCCAAGAGGGCAATCTTGATGGTAGGACCAATACATTTGCAGAAGCAAAAAAGGACTGGCGAACAGCAACTTATACACTTGATCAGTTTAGAACAGTATGTAGAGGAGTTGTGTTTGCAGTCCCAAAGGCATAGAGGTTTCTGTGCCTTTTATTGTAAGCGTCAAATAACGTGTATTAATAATAAAAAAATGATGAAGAGTTGTGATTCCGGGTCTTCATCATTTTATTTTTGTATACAGTTCTTTGGGAAGTGTTTTGGAATATGGAAGAACTTCTTCAATTACTTTATCCTTTAATCCATCCCTGGACAGTCTTTCAAGCACGTATACCAGATATTTATATGGATCCAGCTGGTTCATGATTGCTGTTTCTATAAGCGAATAATAGATTGAACTTGATTGCGCTCCACGTTTCGTCTTTGAAAAGAGCCAGTTCTTCCTTCCTGTTACGAACGGCTTGATTTTTCTTTCTGCCCGGTTGTTCGAAACCTCCAGTCTTCCATCTTTAAAATAATTTCTGACATACGGTTCTATATTAATCGCATAGGTGATGGCTTTCCCCATCTTTGACTGGCAGCTGTGTTCTCCCTCAATGCTCTTTATAAATTCAAAAAGCTCATCAAAAAGTGGAAGATTCTTCTCTGTCTTGATCTTCATTCTTTTTTCCGGCTCTGCTTCCATCACGATACGATCCACTTCAAATATTTTCTGGATAATCGCCAGTATCCTCAGTGTATTTGCATATCCCGGGTGCGATTCGAGATACTTTTTCTTCTCTTCCTTTTCCCCGATTTTTTCATACACCTTGTGGCTCGGACTTGCCTCCATGGCTTCATGGAAATATCTTCTGAGGTGGGCCATGCATCCAACATCTATTCCATATTCTCCACTGTGATAGGCGGCATACCCGTCGCTGAGGATATAGCGTTTTTTATTGAGGGTGAGAAGCCATTCCAGTGTTTTATATTCCCTCGACTCATTGTAGAAATACAGCGCCATCTGTTTTTCTTCTTCCCGTCCGCTCATCAGAAGCCATTCATAACTTTTGTCGCGGGTTTCCTTGTCCTCTATCACAACCAGTGTTGTCTCATCCATATGCACGATATCGCACTTCTGGATATCACGGTGCATCCTCTCGAACACAAACTTCAGATAATCCTCGGCACATCTTACGAGCCAGTTGCTCATGTTCTGCCTCGAAATGTAGATCTGTTTTCTTTTCAGATCCTGTTCCTGTCTGTACAGTGGGGTTCCCATCACAAATTTTTCGCGTGCAATTCCCGCAACAACTTCCGCACTTACAATACTTCCTTCGACAAGTTCCACAGGAGCATCATTGCCCTGTGCCATTTCAAAGCACTGTCTGCATTCGTAGTTGTGGATAATGTGCTTTTCAATATAGAATTTTGCAGGCTGATATCTCAGCACTTCGACAACCGATGGGGCTGTTTCCTTCATCTGTGAACCGCATTTTGAACATTTCATGTCTTCCAGTTCATGATGGATCGTTTTCACATCCAGTTTTGAACGGTCGATTGTTTTCTCTTTGCGTCTCTTCTTTGGCTTTGGTGCAATTGCCTCTTCCACCAGTTCTTCGCTGGAGGCACTGTCAAGTACCGCTTCGGCTTCATTAAAAAGACTGAGCTGATCCGGACTGACCTTCTCACTTGTCTTTGAGAATTTTTTTGTACGGAAGACTCTCAGCTGTTCAAGGTACTGTTCCTTGGTAATCTGCTGTTCGATCGTATAGTTGATCAGTTCTTCACGGTCCATTTCGCTCAGTTTTTTTCTAAGTTCATCGATGTTCTGCATGTCTATATTTTACCATTTTCAGGGTAAAAAATCTCGATTTCAGAGCATTCCACATAATTAAACATACTTTGGAAAACTTTCTTTAAAGGCCGTTTTATGTTCTATTTTCAGGCCCTGTAGGAGCCAGGCAAGCTGCTGATGGGTGATGGAAATGCACCCATCCTTTTTCCTGATTTTAAAATGACCTTTTTCAAGCCGCTTGTAAAGAAGCCAGAAACCGGTACCATCCCAGTACAGGCATTTCATCTTGTTCCGGCTTCTGTTCATGAAGATGAAAAGGGAATCGGAAAATGGATCAAGAAGATATCGATCCTGCACCAGCAGGGCATATCCATCTATTCCTTTCCTGAGATCAACGGCCTCACTGGAAAGGTAGATATTTTTAATTTCACTGAAATCAATCATGGCCACAATGCTTCCAGGAACGGTTTCAGATGCTCCCTTTCGATTTCGAACAGGATTCCATTCACCTTTAACTTCATCATTGAAGGATTTTCAACAATAACCGGTGCAAATGAAATATCCTTGGACGCAGAAATCTTTTTCCTGTAGTTGTAAAAAGCCTTTTCACCAATATTTTTTTGTTCGCAGAACTGTGCAATAGTTAGACCGGAATCCATTTGTTCCTGTACAATGGATTCCCAGTCAAGATTCGTGTATTTTCCCATATATAAAAACCTCCTTCATTTATTGTGAAGGAGATTGAATTTTCTTTCAATTTCTCTCATTTGACGCTTACTTTGTAAGTAGTTGGAACATTGGTAAAACATATAGCCTTTGGTTCATATACAATTTTATAATCCGATTTATAAAAACCTTTATCTTGTATACGAAGAATGATTTCCATATCTTCTCCCACTGTTTGACAATCATATCCATGAATCTGTTGTAAAAGGCTTTTACGAAACATTGAAAAAGCACCTGAAATAAGACACTGTGCATTTAATTTCGCAAATACAGGACGCACAAATTGAAAAGTCTTCATGTATTCATATTTTTGAATACATTCCAAAAAAGAATTTGAAGCATCTTTAACCTTAATACAACCACCAACAGCTCC
>JBJELY010000008.1:0-12112 GCA_051879395.1 Roseburia sp.
AGTTTGCAAGAGTAATTGTTGAGAAATACTAGCATTAAAAAATACAATTTACCTTCGGAATCAACAGACCAAAGTCCTTTTTATGGGACATATGATAGTGCATAATGGAATCAAAGATAAGGAATGAAACTTTAATTGAAAAACTTAACGCGACAAAAAAGTTATGAAACAGAAAAATCTGTTGCAATAACTTTTGCAGAAGGAGGTACTGCATATGGCATTTTATGATTGGAATCACGACGGAAAGAAAGATTTTACAGATGATTTTATTGAATACCAGATTTATAAAGACTGTACAAGTGGAAATAGTTCAAATTCTGGTTCTTCATCGACATGGTGGGTATGGTTACTACTTGCAATTGTTGTTGGTGTGTGTCCGCCTCTGGGAGCAATACTTTTCATTGGTATCTTATTGTTTAGTTAGAGAGATAGGAGGATATGACATGAAAAACATTTATTTTACAATTACTGGTACAAATCACCATTTTGGAAAGGAATACTTTGAACCCAAAATGGAAGTTAAACTGGTAAAAGAACCGGATAATGAATTTGATTCTGAAGCGATAAGGGTTGAAATGGAGGGGCTTGGAATAGTGGGATATGTTGCAAATAGTCCATACACAGTACTTGGGGAAAGCATGAGTGCAGGAAGATTGTATGACCGCATTGAGGATACCGCAGTAGGTATTGTGAAGTATGTGCTGCCACAGGGGGTTCTATGTGAACTGATAACAACACAAGATGAAGAAGAGGAAGAAGGAATTTTGCAATAAGGAATTTTGCAATAAGCGGATTTTAATTAAACATCAAGTTGATAGAAGATTGTGATATAATAAAACATATATGAAAACGCTTGAGGCTGAAAACAGAGGAGAAACCATGATATACATAACTGGCGACTGCCATCGCAACTTTGAATGTTTTAACAGAAGTATATTCCCTGAACAGGAAAAAATGACAAAGGATGATTATGTCATCATCTGTGGAGATTTTGGCAGTGTGTGGCATAAGGATACCGAGAGCAATGAGGAAACGGTGCTTTTGGATTGGCTGGATTGTAAGTCATATACCACATTGTTTGTGGATGGCAATCATGAGAACTTTGACAGATTGTATAGTTATCCAATGGAAGAGTGGCATGGAGGAAAAGTACATAAGATTCGACCATCGGTCATTCACCTGAACTCATGGGAGAGTCGCCATTTATTGTAAGGAAGCAAGATTTGAAGGCGCTATTTTAAGGGGAAGAATCTGGTTGATTCCGGGGAGTGTTGAAAAACCGGATGACCACAGATGGGCTTATAAAGTAGAGTAATAAATTTGCTGAAAGGAAGGAGGCGAGCTTATGGCGGGGTATAATCTTGCGGAAGGACGATATGAAAATAGAACATTGTCTGATGACGAGATGTGGTCTGCATTTAGTAATTTGTTTTCATCTCATTCCAGGAATTCCAGTAGCTATAAGTTTGGCTTCCTGAAGGCAATTATGGACAACCTCTATAACGTGGATAAAGATTTGACGTTGAATTTTGATCAATTGTTTGGAACGTTTACAGAAGTATATTGGAACCTAGTATTGAAGCACGGCATAAGGCAACAACCGGTGAGCGAACGGTCAAATGGTACATATTTGGAGCAGGCATTAAATACGACAGCAGCAAGGTATGCCATTACTGCGAATATTCCGTTTGAAAGCATTTCGGATGAAGCAAAAATCGAGGTGTGCAAGAAGGTAAAGAGCAAATGCAAGGTGAATGTTGTAGGCGCATTGTTTGGTGATACAAAGGGAATATTCTATTCATTTTCGAGGAAAGAAGAATGGTTGCAGATTAATCCACAGATGTATGAATTTGTTTGTAAGCACAAATTGGCGATAGAAAAGCTTAATTACTATGAATGGGCGAAATATCTTGAGAAAATAAATGATGATTCTGTTATGGATCATTTACTTACGAAAATTGATAAGAGCTCTGAAAGAGAAGATCTGTCCATCTATCGGAGAATTCTCTTCGAGGAATTTGAAAATGTGAAATGCTTTTATTGTGGCAAGAAATTGTCTAATGACGGTCAGAAAGTTCATGTGGATCATTTTGTGCCTAGGGCATTTATTAAAGACGATAAGATGTGGAATCTTGTATTAGCATGTCCAACTTGCAATTTGCAAAAGAATGATAGGTTAGCTTCAGTAATATATCTGGAGAAGTTATTAGATAGAAATAAGAAAATTATATTAGTAAATGAGAAGGCAAAGGATATGAGCACATACAGTGCACAGAATCTTAGAGCTGTTTATTATTGGGCGAAAATCAATGGTTATGATAACATTTGGCAACCAAAGAAAGTTATCGAGGTGTAGTCATGAGAAAACAAGGAAAATTAGTGAGAGATAAAATTCCCCAGATAATTATAGATGATGGGAAAAAGCCAATCATAGAAATTTTGTCTGATAAAGATTACTTAATAGAACTTGATAAGAAATTGAATGAGGAAGTCGCAGAGTATCAGGCGGATAAGTCTATTGAAGAGATGGCGGATGTCCTGGAAGTCTTATTTGCTATATGTGAGGCGAGAGGGCATTCCGTAGATGAGTTGATGCAGGTAAGAGACTCAAAACGGATGAAGTGCGGTGGCTTTGCAGATAGAATCTTTTGGATTGGAAATGAGGAATAAAAAGGTTATGGGAAAAGAATAGATAATAAAGAATGTTGTGGAACAACTTTTAAATGGTGATGCTGCTTGTGCTAAGAGTATAATTCAGGAAGAGTATCCTCATTGTCCGCCTGCGGCGAAAGAAAAGAGACATTATACAGAAAAGCAAAAGTTAGAGCAATTTGTAAAGGATGGTTTCATAGATCGATATTCCGGGAAAAGGTTGCTGAATTCGGGAATTCTTAAAGTGATTTTTATTATTTTCCAGAAGAATTTCCGTATCAGCAACACTGGAAGAGTGCCACGGCAGCATCTGTTGATTTTTCAGGGAAGCTAGGTAAATCAAGGGATACAGGACGTTGAGATTTGAAAATACACCTTTCGATTTTTGTTAGTATGTTATGGATGATGAAAAAGGGTGTGGCATGGCGATAATTAAACTGAATAAAAGTGGATGAAACACGCTTATACTTAAGCGGTTGACCAATACACAACAAACCCAGGCGGGACTGTCAAGATGACCATAATTATGTGGGAGACTTGATGGGAACGGCTGGGTTTGTTATTTGAAAAACTATTCGCGATCAAGAATAAAACTCATTGAAACTATTTGCAATAAGGAATATACTAAAGATAGTGTATTGTTGTTTTATATATGGAGGAAATGTATGAACTTTGTACCATCATCAGTCAAAGCGGAAGAATGGGGAATCTCGCAAAGAAGAGTGGCGATTTATTGCAAAGAAGGACGTGTACCAGGGGCGGAGCTGATTGGTAATCGATGGTTTTTGCCAATGGATGCTATGAAACCAGAAGATCCAAGAAAAGCAAGGAAAAGGGATTAAAGTATGTTTAAAATCATAGAAGGAAATTTTAAAGATAGTCAATATAGTAATGAAGAATATTTGGATAATTGGCCACTGCTTTACATTTTGGAAAATGGAAAACAGGCATACATTGGAGAATCGACTCATGCAAAAACTAGAATGACACAGCATGCAACGGTTGAAGAAAAGCGGATTTTTGACAGAGTGCATTTTATATATTCTAAGTTATTTAATCAGTCGGTTACATTTGATTATGAATCGAAGCTGATTCAGTATATTGTTGCGGATGAACTATTTCAAGTTACAAATAAGAATTCTGGAATAGCTGATAAACAGTACTATCAGAAAAAGGAGTATGATGAAAAATTCGAAGTACTTTGGAAAAAACTGCAGAAAGAAAAATTAGTGAAGCATTCTCTTGAAGAAATCGAAAATTCAGATTTGTTTAAGTACTCACCATATAAGGAATTAAATGATAGCCAACGAAAAGCTGTAGAAGAAATTCTTCTTAAAATAAAAGATGGTTCGGTTAATCGAGTGGTAGTAAATGGAATGCCAGGAAGTGGAAAAACTATTGTTGCGGTATACCTTATGAAATATCTTGCCGATAGCGAAGAATATGCGGGAAAGGAAATAGGATTTGTTGTTCCACAGACGTCACTTCGAAAAACTATGAAAATGATTTTCAAGAGTATTTATGGTCTTACACCATCACAAGTTATTTCACCATCGGATGTTGCAAAAAAGAAATATGATATTTTGATTGTTGATGAAGCACATAGGCTGCATCAGTATAAGAATATTTCTTATATGGGAACGTTCAAACAAAATTGTGAAAAACTTGGCCTTACAACAGAAGCAGATGAGCTTGATTGGGTTCTAAAACAATCGAATTGTGCTGTTCTATTTTACGATAGCATGCAAGTGGTAGGACCATCAGGAATTGATTTTGAGAGATTTGATAAGAAGATGGAAGAGTCTTTTCAAAAGAGAACGATAGCATATTTTGATTTATTGACGCAAATGAGAGTGCAAGGGGGAAATGATTATATAGACTTTGTCAAAAGTATACTTTCAGGAAAATGTTCTCACAAATATGTTTCAGATAAATATAGTTTTAGAATGTATTCTGATTTCGGTAAGTTTGAAAAGGATATGTATAAAAAGGAAGCTGAAACGGGGTTATCGCGAATGCTTGCAGGTTATGCATGGCCTTGGATAAGCAAGAAAGACCAGACGTTAAAGGATATCGAAATTCAAGGCGTAAAGCGGATGTGGAATCATTGTACGGAAGGCTGGGTCCACACGCCGGAAGCAATCAATGAAGTGGGATGCATTCATTCAATTCAGGGATACGATTTAAACTATGCATTTGTAATTATAGGTAAAGATATCGGATATGACAAAGCAACAGGAAAAATTATAGTACGTCCAGAGTGTTATTTTGACAAAAACGGTAAGAAAACAGCTGGATATGAAGAGCTTTTGGAGTACATAACAAATGTATATTATGTCTTAATGACACGTGGAATTAAAGGAACATATCTTTATGTATGTGATCATGATTTAAGAGAATATTTGAGTCAGTATATAGAAATGGAGTAAACATGAAACAAGAAACAATAGATAGAATCAGAAAATTTACACAAGATCGTGATTGGGATCAATTTCATTCACCAGCAAATCTGGCGAAATCAATTGTCATTGAAGCTGCTGAATTATTGGAATGTTTTCAATGGTCGGATGATGAGTATGACTTACAGCATATTAAAGAAGAGTTAGCGGATGTCATGGTATATAGTCAAAATCTGTTGGACAAGCTTGGCCTTGATGCAGACGAAATTGTAAATATGAAGATGACACAGAATGAGGTAAAGTATCCTGTGGAAAAGGCAAAGGGGAAATCGGATAAATACGATCAGTTATAGGGGAAATGAAAATGGGAATTCAATTACCTGAATCAGAAAAACTTAATATAGAAGATCTACAGCGCATCTTTGATGACAAATCAGAGTGCTATAAACTCTTTTGGTTTAAAGCAATTCTGAAGAAGGTGAAGGACGGTAAGCAGAATATTACCTATAATGAGCTTATTTGTCATATGATGGCAGATGCCTATTTCATGGTTAATGAATATCATCTAAATTTAGGACCCAATGACAGTTTGGAACGGATTGTAAGGATTATTGCTGAACAGACTAAAATGAAACCTTCAGAGAAGATAGATAAGATATATGAAATGCTCTTGGATTATCGCCATAAGGACATTACTAAATTGCGAAGCAATCTGATTAATGATGTGCCATATTGCATTCAATCTTGTTTCTTGCATGATACGACTTTATCAAAGATTTCTTCAAGAAAAGAAGAACGGATTCATGAACTGAATCAACAACGTAGATTGTTATATTATTATAGTGCCTATATGCAATATGACACTGAGATTATGCTGGAAGATGATTGGTTCAAGTATCTTTCCGAAAACAGGGAGATTCTTGAAGGATGGGTACAGTATAATCTTATTGAATATTTACAACGTCGTAATCCGACTATACCAGGTATTCCTAACAAGATCATGCCTCCCCAAAAGCGTAATCTCAAGCAAGCAAAAGTTTTCTGGAAGGCTGTTATTTCTAGAACTGAAATAAAGGATTGCTATACCGGAAAAATTCTGAATCAAGAAGGCTTTGAGTCTTTTGGTAAATTGGAAATTGATCATTTTATTCCGTGGGCCTTTATTGCAAGTGATGAGATATGGAATCTTACTCCGACTTTTAAAAAAGTAAATTTGGATAAGAGCAATAATTTGCCAGACTTGAATGTGGATTTGAAATTGATGGCGCATCAGCATCATGTTGCGATTGGACTAGCAGAAGAGAATAAGCAGATTAAGAAATTATTAGATTCATTTTTAAACTATAATCTTAATGACACAACTACAAGGGTTGAATTGTATACAAAGAATATTGGAGAAGATGAGTACAAAGAAGGTATTTTTAGAATATTAGAGCCTCTTTATATGTCTGCACAGAATGCAGGATATAAGAAATGGGTTAATAGATGGGGAGCGTAAAGATGGGAAAACTTGTTAGAGATAAGATTCCGGAAATTATCAAAGAGGATGGAAAGACACCTATTACAAGAATTTTGGATGACGAAGAATACTTAGACGAACTTGATATTAAACTAAGTGAGGAAGTTCAGGAGTATCAGGCAGATAAGTCAATTGAAGAAATGGCAGATGTATTAGAGGTGTTATTGGCAATTTGCGAAGCAAGGGGACATTCAATAGATGAATTAATACAAGTTCGAAATAGAAAGAGAGATAAACGAGGTGCTTTTAAGGAAAAGATTTACTGGGAAGGTAATCGTTAGATATGAGGAGGGGATGTCTTGAAAAATGAAACAATGAAAGAATTAAGACAAGGTTTTGAAACAGCCTATATTAATGGAGCACTTGCTTCAAATCTTGAGTATAAACCAAGTTTCGTGTCAAATAATCCAGAAGAGGGAAAAAAGGTTATATCTTCCATTGAAGAAGAATTACTAAGATGTGAGAAATTTCAGATCAGTGTGGCTTTCATAACAATGGGAGGAATCACACCTCTTTTACAGACATTGAAGGAACTGGAACGAAAAGGGATTCCGGGTGAAATCCTAACAACCAATTATTTGGATTTCAGTGAACCCAGAGCATTAGCGAAGCTGAATGAGCTTAGTAATATCACTTTGAAAATGTATGATGTGGAAGCTGCAGATAATGGATTCCATACAAAAGGATATATTTTCAAGAAAGAAGAGGTCTATCGAATTATCCTTGGTAGTTCCAATATGACAAGTGCTGCGCTTACAAGCAATATTGAGTGGAATACGAAAATTATATCTACTGAACAGGGAGAAGTCGCGAGTGAAATTGTAAAAGAATTCAATGACCTTTGGTGCTCAAGGTATGCCTTAGATTTCGAAATGTTCTTTGAAATTTACAAAGCACGATATGAAATAATCAAGCATCAGCGTGAAGAAGCAAAAAAGGATGCGATTCCTTCTTTTGAAAAATATACTTTAAAACCTAATTCAATGCAGGAAGAGTTTATAGTTAATCTTCGAAGCATAATTGAAAGAGGTGAAGAAAGAGCTTTATTGATTTCGGCTACAGGAACAGGAAAAACATATGCATCTGCATTTGCAATGCGGGAATTAGGATTTAAAAGAGTTTTATTTATTGTTCATAGAGCTCAATTGGCGAAGCAGGCGAAGAAATCATTCGAGAGAGTATTTAACAATTCTGTTTCAATGGGAATTGTAGGAGACGGAAAACACGAATATGATTGTGACTTTGTATTTGCAATGGTTGAGACACTAAATAGGGATGAGCATTTGTTCCAATATGAGAAGGATGCTTTTGACTGTATTATCTTGGATGAGGCACATCATAGTCCAGCGAATACATATCAGAAAGTCATGGAGTATTTCAAACCAAAGTTATTTTTGGGCATGACAGCGACTCCAGATAAGCGAGATGATCATATTGCAGGTCGAAATGTTTATGAACTTTTTCATCATCAAATAGCACATGAAATTCGTTTACAGAAAGCGATGGAAGATAACTTGTTATGTCCATTCCATTATTTTGGAATCAGCGACATTGCACTGGTGGATGATAAAGCTTTCAGAAGCAGGACTCTTACAGAGAAGGATTTTAATCAACTTACAAGTGAAGAACGCGTGGATCATGTGATTGAACAAGCACAGTATTATGGATACAGCGGAGATCGAGTTAAAGGACTGATTTTCTGTAGTAGAAATAAAGAATGTGAGACATTATCCCAGATGTTTAATGAGCGAGGCTATAGAACACTTGCGCTTAGCAATGAGACACCGCAGCGACTTAGAGAAACTGCGTTTGAACGCTTAGCAATGAAGGAAGAAGATGCAACTGATGAGTTACAACCTTTAGATTATATTTTTTCGGTAGACATTTTAAACGAAGGCATTGATATTGTTGAGGTTAATCAGGTTATTATGTTGCGTCCTACACAATCTCCGATTGTTTTTATACAACAATTAGGAAGAGGATTGCGTAAAGCTGATGGTAAGGAGTATGTTGTTATTCTGGATTTCATTGGTAATTACGACAATAACTTTATGATTCCTGTGGCACTGTCAGGAGATCGTACTTACAATGCTGATGTAATTAGAAAATACGTTATTAGTGGAAATAGCACGATTCCTGGAGCATCTACTATTCATTTTGATGAAATATCAAAAGACAAGATTTTCCATGCAATTGATTGTATCAAGCCAAGCACATTTAAGGAACTGATAAAGGAAGGATATATTAATCTTAAAAACAGACTTGGAAGACGTCCAATGCTCATCGATTTTTATGAAAACGATGAAATAGATCCACTTGTAATAATTAGAGAGTACAAAACTTACTATTCATTTGTAGAGCAGATGGAAAAAACAGATAAATTGTTTCATCTAACAGACCAAGAAAAATTGACTCTCGAGTATTTATCAAAAACAATATTGAGTGGTGTAAGACCAGATGAATTAGAAATTTTGAGATTGTTTTTGGAGAAGAATCGTATTACTTATTCAGAAGTAATTAATAATTGCAAAGAACGTTATGGTTATGAGATAACAAATCAGAAGATTGATGCTGCTTGTGATGTCCTTAAAGGAGAATTTGTTACTAATAGTGCGGAACGAGAGAGGTTCTGTCATATCGATATATTAGAAGCAGATGGGGCTGGTTATCTAAAAAGAATTTTGAGCTATGCAGAACGCTTGGCGCATAAGGATTTTTATGATCAGGTTAGAGACATTGTTGCTGTTGGTTTGGCAAGATATAAGGATAAGTATTCAAAGCCATATAGACAGGAGTGCCCATTTGTTCTTTATGAGAAGTACTCAAGAAGAGATGTTAGTTTACTTATGGATGCAGGTAAGGATTTATCTTCAACCATGTATGGAATGTCTCGATTAGGTGATGATGTATTTATTTTTGTTACATATCATAAAGAAGAAAATACAGATGAGGAAAAACAATATGTCGATGGTAAGCCAGATTATGCAGATGAGTTTGTAGACAACGTTATTTTTCGATGGGATTCTCAGATTGACAAGAAGCTTGATGGCGCGTATATGGATAAGGTTTTGAATACGTCTAGAAAGCATCTTTTAGTTCAGAAAACAGATGCAGAAAACAATTTCTTCTATATGGGAGAGTTTGATATTGTGGATGCTTATGAGGATCAAAAGAAAAATAACAGAGGTATACTAAAACCAATTTGTAAGCTGAAATTTAGAATGCACACCGCTGTACGAGAAGATATCCTGCGTTATCTTCAGAGTGGAAACACAATGGAGGAAAAAGTAATATGAAAATAATAAGAGTAGTTGCAGCGGTAATTAAGGCTGTTAACGAAAAAGGAGAACCAATTATTTTTGCAACTCAACGTGGCTATGGTGATTTCAAAGGTGGTTGGGAGTTCCCAGGTGGAAAAATAGAAGATGGTGAAACGCCACAGAAAGCATTGAAGCGTGAAATCATGGAAGAACTTGATACGGAAATATCAGTTGGAGAATTAATTGATACGATAGAGTATGATTATCCGGATTTTCATCTTTCGATGGATTGTTTTTGGTGTGAAATTGTGAAAGGTGATCTTGTGTTAAAGGAGCATGAGGATGCAAGATGGTTAACTAAGGAACAGTTGGGGGATGTGAAATGGTTGCCGGCGGATATTACGCTTATTGAGAGGATTAGAAAGGCAATGGAGTAACAGTTTGCCGATAGAAGGATTGAAGAGATGCAGTTACCATATTCAGAAGAAATAAATATTAGTTACTTAAGTAGATTAAATGTTTGATTCGTATGATAAGTCAGCGAGAATAATGCTTTCTTTAGATGTGTATTTAACCGGACAACGCATATTGTAAAAGACAATAAAACCAGAAAGGCATGATTGCTAACAGTAGAAGAAATAGAGCGTATTCATAGATTAAAATAAGTCATACAAAGTGTTGTTTAGTGGGGGGACAAGTAATAGAAATACCAACTAATAAAGAGGGTAATGTTTGTAGTATATTTGTTACACCAAGCTATATAAAAGTGAATCCAACACACTGGAATTAAGTGTTTTATTAAAATGCGATAAAAAACCAGTGGAATTTATAATGTTCTACTGTTTTTTCTATGGGAGGAGATTTTAATATGCCGTTAGAAAATGGTGGAAGAGCGGATAAAATGGGTAATAGATATGAAATAAGATGTATTATCTATGAGATGCTTAAAGTTCTTAGAGAAGTTAATTATAGTATTGTTATAGAAGCACTTGGAGATGATGAGGTCGGAACTGATATTCTGATTACTGATTTTGAAGGGAGGAAAGAACATCAACAATGTAAAGTTCGAAATGCAAGTAAAGAATATTGGTCGATTGCTGATTTGAAATCACGTAATATATTGAAAAACTGGAAGAAGCAATTAGAACGAGGCGATGATAGAAACGTGGCGTTGGTAAGTGCAGTAGGATGCACTCATATCGTTGATTTGCATAATCGTGCAATAAATTCAACTAACAATCCGAATGATTTTTATGAGTATCAAATAAAATCAGGGGGTAAGGAAATTCAGAATTCATACAAAGACTTTTGCAAAGGAATGGGGATAGAGGTTTCTGAATCTGCAGATGTAGCGAAGAGTATCGACTTTTTGCGACGTATTAGTTTTAAACAAATGTCAGAATATACATTACAAGAAAGCATATCACAGGAAATAAGTTATTATTTTGCCACAGATAAAGAGAGTGTATACAATGCATTTGTCGCATTGGTTATTGATTCCGATATCTATGCGAAAGAAATAACCGCGTTAGAGTTAAGAGAATATTTTACAAAACAGGGCATACGTATGCGTATGTTGGATGGAGATAAACGTATTATTCCACAGGTTGAACTAATCAATAGGGAGTACAGAGGCAGTTTTAAACCATTGAAGGAAGGCTTAATTGACAGAAATGAATTTGGAGAATGTATTGAGGCAATAAATGATGAACAATCTTTTGTTATTTCTGGAAATGCAGGATATGGAAAGAGTGGATGTACAGAAGCTATTTTGAATTATTGTGAGGGAGAGGACATTCCATACATTGCGATAAAACTAGATAGAAGAATTCCTCATGGTAATAGCGAAATTTGGGGACAAGAGTTGGGTTTTTCAGGTTCAATAGTTTATGCACTTAATGCTATTTCTAAAGATAAAACTGCAGTGCTAGTTTTGGATCAATTAGATGCATTGAGATGGACACAAGCCAATTCAAGCGAAGCATTGGCAGTTTGCATGGAAATGATTAGGCAAGTTAGGTATCTGAACGATGAGAGAGCAAAGAAAATTGTGATAGTGTTTGTGTGCAGAGAGTATGATTTGCGCAATGACAACAATATTAAATCTTTGTTTGAAAGAGAAGGTGATGATACTCATCGAGTAGAATGGAAAAAAATAGTAATAAAAGATTTTGATGAAAATGTTGTGAAAAGGGTTGTAGGGAAAAAATATGAGGACTTAACGTTAAAAACAAGGCGTTTGTTACACGTGCCAAGTAATCTCTATATATGGCAACATCTAG
>JBJELY010000009.1:0-12094 GCA_051879395.1 Roseburia sp.
TAACATTGATGGTATCCGAGTGTGGAGAGTTTCATAATTTGGGTGAGTTTTATGAGAATATTTCCACGGTAGAGGAGGCAATCGCTATCTGGAAACAGATACCGCCAGAACGAATGCATGGCATTCCTGCAATCGGCATCAATGTTCACAGACCGGGCGAAGAAAGCTATATGGATGATGAGGTTGATTTGTTATCGGGTAACCGTATTGATTTAGAGATATTAGAACATATCCCAAGCATAACTAGTGAACCTAAGGCTATGGAAGTTATTGCAGAGCTTGTAGCAAAGTTACCGGAAATGGAGATAGATGGTGTCATGTCTGAGGATATGGAAGCAAAGGTATGGGAGAAACGTATGCCGGATTTGTCACATGCAGAACAGCTTGCTGTGGAAATTGACCGTTTCAGCCATGATTATGATATTTATTCCTACCGCAACAACAACCCAAATATGACGGAAAGTGTGTCAGAGATTTCCGAGATGATAGTTCAAGGGAATACGGAGCCTATTACAGACTGGTTGAGCGAGGTTATTTCTGAGGGGGCATTGCCGGATGAAATGCAAAGGGCAAAAGTATTGCTAGAAAAATTGGCTGAATACAAGCCTCTTGCCAAGATTGAAGAAATGGAAGAACAAAATTATAACATGATTGACAATGTGCTGAATAATGGTGCAGAGAAAGCACAGAGGGAAGCAAACAAAAAGGAGCAGGAACAACCTGCGGTAAAAGTTTCCTTAAAAGCTCGATTGGCTGAGAAAAAAGCACAGGTAGCAGGTCATGGACAGAAATTACAAGAAAATTGCCAAAAGAGTCAGAGAGAATTATTATGATGCAGAGCCGATGAAATGTGGAATATTTGATATCACTCCACATTTTATCGGCTTATTTTATTATTAAATAAAAACAGTCATAATTTTTAATAAAATAATGTAGATACTTGATATAGTTCGTTCTAACGGCTATAATAATTTATATATGCTTGAGGAGGTGTGCAATGTTTGATTATATGACGGCACAGGAAGCAGCAGAAAAATGGAGGGTATCTTTAAGATGGGTACAGCGGCTCTGCAAGGAAAAGCGTATTGATGGTGCTATGAATATTAATCGTATTTGGCTGATACCAAAAGACGCAGAAAAGCCAATGGATGGTAGATTAAGGTCTAGTAAATTACAACAGAAGAAAAGGTGATTTTAATATTCGGTTAATATTAATCATGCACTCATGTAAGAGTGGAGTTTTATAATGCTCCTATAATTTAGAAAGGAGTAATTATACTATGAAACAGATAAGAAAAATGCTTGCATTTTTTTGTTGGGGATTCTGTTGTTACAAAATTTTAGTGTAACCACTTATGCCACATAAATAGATGAAGAAAGTAAGGCGTCATCAGGAATAAATTCTTTTATCCTGCAGATTATGTTGCAAAATCCATTCACATCATGATATTGGATGGTAAATTTGAAGTTTGAGTTATTGATTAATTTATGCAACATTTTAATGAGAGAAGAAGGAGAGCAGCTATTATAATGGTAAAAAAAGTTTTAAAAACAATGGGAAAAATATTGTTAGGTGTTTTGGCACTGACAGTTGCTTTTATCCTTGGAATGACAATCATTCATACAGTAATCACATCAAAGGAAAAGGGAGAGCTTGCTGATGCTGGCTATATCAATTCGGTAACCGTAAATGGCAAGGACTTAAACTATAATGCTTATGGAAACAAGGACGGGGAGCATGTGATTGTTACAATCAGCGGACTGAGTGTGCATGACTATGGTGTGATGTCCCATTATGTAACAGATTCCCTAAGCGAGGATAACTATATTGTCAACATTGACAGAGAGGGTTATGGGTTCAGTGAAGATTCAATGAAAGAGCAGACAGTGGAACATATTGTTGATACCTATAGAACGGCCCTGAAAGAAATCGGTGTTGACGGTCCATACATTTTGCTTCCTCATTCCATTGGAGGTGTTTATGCCACTTATTGGGAATGTACTTATCCGGAGGAGATTGAGGGAATTGTATTTCTGGATACATCAGAAATAACGGAGAATGCAGTCTTTGAAGATATGGATATCACTTATTCGGATTATATTATGGCAGGTCTGACTAAAACAGGTCTTCAAAGATTCGCATATGACAGTGTGTATATGGGTTCACCTGCATGGGTGGAAGAACCAGAACTTTCGTATACAAAATATTTGAATATTCACAGTGGAGGTTCTTTTGCATCGGTATCAGAAACAAAGCTGGCAAATGAGAATCTTAAGACTGTTTTTCAGATGCTGAAAAAAACGGAAATTCCCAAGTTATTTATCAATGCCAGTTCCTCTTTTCAGACAAAGGAAGATTTTGTGGATTACATAGAATATGCCAATGCATTGCTTGTTGCTCAGGGAAAGGAAGAATATTTTGACCTGTCCGATGAAGCGAAAACCGAAGAAATGGCACGACGGTATATTGACAACAGTACCAAGTGGTGCAAAGAACATATCATGCCTTACGTTGAGTCTCTATGGAATTGCCAATATATGGGAATACCGGGCGATCATTTGATCTATCAACAGAAACCAGATGAAGTGGCAGAGGCAGTGGAGAAGTTTTTGGAAGCACTGGAATAAATTTGAATTTGGAGGATAAAAAGAAATGAAATTATCATATAGAAGAGCGGTTGATAACGATGCAAATTTGCTGATTGATATTTATAATTCTTCGTTTTATGACGACTATGTTCGGTATGGAGAATGTCCGGCCTATGGAAAAACGAAAGAAGAAATGGAATTATCCATCAAAAATTTCACTAAATATATTATAATGAGCGATAATATCCCCGTTGGGGTAATTTCTTTTGATAAAAAAGAAGGCGGACAGTATTATATTGGTTGTTTATGTGTTATACCAGCATACCAAGGAAAGGGAATAGGTACGCAAGCATTTCAATATATGTGTTCCGTCTGTCCTGACTGGAAACAGATTACTCTGGTTACACCTGCTGACAAAGAACAGAATATAAAATTTTATACAGAAAAATGTGGTTTTAATGTAGCGAATAAGGTAATGGATGGGGATGTGGAAGTTGTAAATTTTTACAGAAATCGTTAGATTTCAGTTTGTAGGAATGGTTACCCCCCATTTGTAGAGCGAGTTTTAGAAAATGCTGAGTGAGCAATAAGAGTGCATAGTGGGTAATTAGCCGTAATGGCGGGATGCTCGCTTTTTTGTTGATTAAAAGTTTTATGGTATACAAAATGAATTGAGAGTTACTTAAATTATTTTTTGGTAATGAAGCAGGGGTGCTACAGGCAATATCTCATATAGATACATTTGAAGAGAAGATTGAGAAAGAGTTGCCTTATCTTATAGGTGCAGCAGATGTTCTTAGAAATAATATTGAGAGTGATGATACGCACAAATATTATTTGCTTACTGTAGAATTTGGGATTAAGACATATCGTGCTTATTTAGAATGGTGCAAGGAAGCAAAGATAATGCTAAACGGGGAGCGTGAATAGAAGTGAAGGGATAAGAAATGTAAACTTTCAGGCTTGTGAAGAGATTGAAAGCAACAGAAGATTTAAATTTGAGAATAAAAATGACAGCGTTTTTACATTTAAGGACTATTTAATAAATTTTCCTGTAAGATGGATTCATAAAAAGAAAGGAATGAAAAACAATGAAAATTGAAACTACCAGACTGATTATCACTGAATTTACTATGGATATGGCAGAGGGTGTTCATTTGAACTCGCTGGACGAGGACAACCGCCGTTTTGTCCCTGATGAAGTGTTTGAAACGGTGGAAGATGCAACGAGAACAGTGGAATTTCTGATGGGAGTATATGGAAACGGGAATGGTCCACTGGTCTATCCTGTCATGCTGAAAGACAGTACATACATCGGCTATGTGCAGGCTGTTCCATTTGATGATGGCACATGGGAGGTCGGTTATCACATAGGCGGCAACTTTACAAAACAAGGTTATGCTACTGAAGCGGTCACCGCTTTCTTGCCAGTGATCATGAAACAAATTGGTATTACAGAAATGACGGGCATTTGCCTTGCGGACAATAAAGCATCTGCCAAGGTTATGGAGCGTTGCGGATTTATCAAGTTGTATGAGGGTATTGGCAATTATCAAGGTGAGGAGCGGAAAATATGTAAATTTGTATATTATCTGTCCCCAAAAGATATTGTGGTGAAATTTTTTTGAGGACGGCTATACCAACCAGAACTATGACTACATTATGACCTGTATGGCAGAGGATTACATCGACAACAGCCCGGCGGCAGCCAGAAGCAATGCAGATGCCGTTGGTATTTTGAAAATCGTTGCCGGACAGTTCTCCAATCTGACGGTAAAGGTGCTGGATGTTTTTGCGGAGGATGGCATGGTTGCCACTCGCATTCTCTATGATGGTATCCACACCGGAACCTGCATGGGTATCCCGGCAACCGGAAAGCATATCACATTTGAGGCTCTGGAAAACTTCAAGGTGGAAAATGGTAAGATCACGGAGTCCTGGGGGTATTGGCCGGATACGGAGATTGAGCAAAAACTGAAATCGGAATAAAAAATTTAGGAAGGAACAAAAATGAATTCAGAGATAATCAATAAAATGTGGTCAATAAGTTTAATGGTAATTAGTATCGCAACAATTATATTGGCAGGAGCGAATATTGTTGCGATAGAGTTGCCTGATATTTTAGTAAGAGTATTAGGGGGGATTGATTTAATTTTTCTTCCTGTTTTAGTATTTTCAACTGTAAAAAAGTTTAATAGCAAAAAGTAAATTGATAGTTTGGAAAATTAAGATTTTCTTTAGATGGAATGACTATTAACCCAGAGACGATGATTTGAAAGGAGAATAAAGATATGAGCGAAAAAAACGATAGAAAAAATAAAGCGAGATGGATTACCGGTATTTTGGTTGTATTATTTATACTTGCAATTGCTACACTTTTTCCGAAGTGGAATGAAATTTGGTATGACTTCGGGCGTAACTTATACCACTTCTTCAATAGTTAAGTCAGACGAAAACAAAGCAGTAATATAGAAAGCAAAATCATTTAAAAGGAGTGAAGGTGCGATTTTCTCAGGCTATTATGGATATCATGATATGGAAAAAAAGATTCTGGCAAATGAGAATCTTAAGTCTGTTTTTCAAATGCTTGCAGAGACAGAAATTCCTAAGTTATTTATCAATGCCAGTTCTGCTTTTGAGACAAAGGAAGACTTTGTGGACTACATAGAATATGCCAACGCATTACTTGTTGCTCAGGGAAAGGAAGAATATTTTGACCTGTCCGATGAAGCCAAAACCCAGGAGGTAGCACAGGGGTATATTGACAACAGTGCCCAGTGGCGTGAGGAACATATCATGCCTTACGTTGAGTCCCTAGGAAATTGCCAGTATGTGGGAATACCGGGCGATCATTTGTTCTATCAACAGAAACCCGATGAAGTGTCAGAGGCAGTGGAGAAGTTTTTGGAAACGCTGGAATAAAACGGAATAAACTAGAATTGACCGAGCTCTTTTGAGCGAGGGATGCTTCTTGTCCGTAGGGCAAGAAGATGTTATAAGAACTCGGTCAATCCCAATTTTAATGTTCAGTTAATACTAATCATGCTTTCATGTAAGAGTAGCAGGTTATAATGCTTCTATGATAGGTAATAAGGCACCATCAGGAATACGATATACTGGTATATAGCAACGACAGTTATGGCTGATGGTATACTTGCGATAGTCGTCCTGTTTAATATGTATCGCTTTTGGCGATTTAGAAATAATGTGAGGTGTGTCTATGGCAAATATTTTGATTGCAGATGATGAAAGAGAAATTGTTCGTTTACTACGAATTTACATCGAGGCAAATGGGAACAAGGTTTTTGAAGCAAATGACGGGGATGCTGCATTAAGAATTTTAGAGGCGGAATCCATTGATCTTGCAATTGTGGATATTATGATGCCTCTGAAAAACGGATATGAAATTATCAAATATATCCGTAAAGACAGTAATATTCCTATTCTTGTCATATCCGCAAAGGTTGAATTACCAGATCGGGTATTTGGGATAGACCTTGGGGCAGATGATTATATTACAAAACCGTTTGAACCATTGGAGGTTGCGGCAAAAGTGAGGGCACATTTGCGGAGGGCAGGAGTACAAGGTGTGGTCGAAAAAGAAAAAAATCAAATTGAGGTTGGTTCGCTCGTACTGGACTGCGATGAATGTGTCGTAATCAATGATGGAATAACGATTGAACTTACAAAAGCAGAATATAAAGTGCTGGAGTTGTTTATGCAACATCCTAGGAGAGTGTTTACCAAAGAGCAGATTTATGAGTACGCATGGGAAAATGAATATGTGGTCGATGATAATACAATCCGTGTAATCATTAGTCGTTTGCGTGATAAAATTGGGAACGATACCATAAAAACCATTCGTGGATTGGGGTACAGATTGGAGCAGCATGGATAAGTTAAAGAGAAAAATCATCAAGTATTTTATAGTGTGCGTGTTTGGTGTATCTGTGATTGAATCTGCATGGGATAGCACTTATGCGGATATATTGTATCCTTTGGTGGAAAATAATAAATCTATTTTAAATATTGTGACAGCAGGATATATAGTAGGAAATTTTGGAATATATTGTGTGTTTGCATTTCTTTTCTGGCATATGACAAGCAAAGCTGTAAACATAGAAAGTAAACGGCAAGTAAAGGAAAGAAATATGCAATATTCCCGTATTTGTCATGATTTGAAAACACCAATGACTTCCGTACAGGGTTTTGCTGCTGCGCTTCGAGATGGAAGAATTAAGCCTGAGGAGCAGAAAGAAATATTTGAAATTATTTACAACAAAAGTTGTTATATGAATGAGTTGGTGGAAAGCATGTTTGCATATTCTAAACTTGGCACAGATGAATTTCAGATGATTAGTAAAAGGATGGATTTATGTTCTCTTGTTCGTGGTATTGTAGCACTCCACTATGACGAATTTGAAAAAAGGAATATGGAATTACAGCTTGATATTCCAGAGAATCCAATTTTCTGTTTGCTGGATGAAAAAGAAATGAAACGCAGTATCAGCAATCTTATTATTAACGCATACAAGCATAATGCGAGCGGAACAAGGGTTATGATACAAGTTAATCATTATGAGAGTTATTGCTATGTCATTGTGGCAGATAGTGGAAATGTCATAACAGCAGAAGAAGAAAGTTGTATATTTGAACCATTTATGAGTGGTGATGAAGCAAGAACCAGTGGTAATGGAAACGGATTGGGCTTAACTATTTCCCGCATTATTATCAGAAAGCATGGTGGTGATTTGTATATACGAAAAGACATTAGTGGTTATACGAAAGGATTTGTTGTCCAGATACCGACAAAAGACTAAATGTAAAAGTGGTATAAAATCAATGTGTGTAAAATTAGAATGGATACTTTGCCCTATCTGCCAAAATAAGACATCAAAGAACCAGACGCATAGACGCAGAGTCGATGAATTTGTGAGATGACATTATTTCACAGGTTATCGGCTCTGCGTTTTTTTAATTAGTGAAAAGGCGATTTTAATATTCGGTTAATATTAATCATGCACTCATGTAAGAGTGGAGATTTATAATGCTCCTATAATTTAGGAAGGAGTAATTATACGATGAAAGTCTCTCGTAACTGACCACACATCGTTTTATGAGCGTTATGGTTGGGAATTTTCTGTATGTGCAGGGGGAAGGCGAACCTGATATGACAAGAATGTCTATTCATAAAGAATGATAGGGGGATATTTGGAGAAATGTGAGAAATATTAGGAAAGGAATGGAAACATGAATGATTATCTATTATATACAGATGCACTGACAAAGACATATAACAACCATGATGCCGTAAAGGGCATTGATTTCCATGTAAGGAAAGGTGCTATCTATGGTCTGATTGGCCGTAACGGTGCAGGTAAAACGACCTTGCTGAAAATGATTAGCGGACTTTCCACACCTACTTCAGGGTGTATCTACCTTTTTGGAAGAAGTGGAAAGGAGCTTGCTGAAGTGAGAGGGAAAGTGGGCTGTCACATTGAAGCACCAGGACTTTATCAGGATATGAGTGCATATCAGAATTTGAAATGTAAGGCTATTCAGAGAGGGGGATGTGATGATGCATCTATGAAAGAGTTGCTGAAGCTCGTAGGATTGGAAAATGTGGGGAATAAGAAGACCAGACATTTTTCACTCGGCATGAAGCAACGGTTGGGAATTGCTATGGCTCTTATTGGCAATCCTGATTTTCTTGTGCTGGATGAGCCGATTAACGGACTTGATCCACAAGGTATTCGTGAAGTAAGGGAAATTCTTATCAAATTGAATAGGGACAGAGGGATTACAATTATTATTTCCAGTCACATTCTTGATGAACTGGCAAGAGTGGCGACAGATTATGGAATTATACATAATGGTGGGCTTGTGAAAGAACTTGCTGCCAGTGATCTTATGGAGCAATGTAAGGAAAGGCTTTTAATACGAACAACAAATACTCGTAAGGCTGCGGATGTCCTTGAACGATTAAGAATTAAAACCTATTTTATTATAGACGATCAGAGCATAAAAATTGAAGGTTATATTTCTGAAAGTGCTTATATAAACCGCGAACTTATCAAAGCAGACTGTGAAGTTTTAGAAATCATGGTGCAGGAGGTTTCTTTGGAGGACTATTATTTCAAACTGACAGGAGGTGTTCAAGGTGTTTAATATATTCAAAATGTACTGCTATAAAATGTTTCGACAGAAAAGTCTATATGTGATATGGGTTATTATGCTTTTCTTTGAATTTATTAGTTTACAAATGACCGATGGTGGATTTGCGGAACATTCTATTGATATGGGAGGATTTTATATTTTGTTTGCGGCAATCTTTCCAACGATATTTTTCAGTGTAGACATTACCAGTGGCTTTATCAAGAATTATGCTGGTTCGGTATCTCATAGGAGCAAGGTGATGGCGGCACGCGTGGCTATGACAGTTGTTCAGAATCTGCTTACGTTGGCTGTTATGTTCATAAGTCTTTATATTGCTGATTCTTTCAGTGGAAGAGGGTTAGGTGAAATCAGCTTTATATTCAAATATTATGTGTGTACATTTCTGGCTGGACTTGCTTGTTCGTTTGTCGGTGTTATGGTTACAGAGTTGACAAGAAAGACAGTTGTCGCAATGATACTTACGATTTCCGTGGGAACAGGATTGATTTCACAGATTTCCAGTTTGATTTCTCTTTTAGTCAGTAACAGCAAATTTGATATTGGACACTTCATGGTTACAAGCACTTTTACACAGATTACTTTGGATAGTGCAGACACAGATTTTTATGCAACGATTGCAGTTGCTGTGTGCTATATTGTGTGTTCAGTTTTTATCAGTGTAATCAGTATTGAAAAAAGGGACATTGTATAATTGAGGGTAGAATAAATATAGTGGACATCAGGAAAAAGATTTATATATTTGAAAGGAGAAGTTCATGAAAATTATGAAGAAACTTATTTCGCTTTTTTTATCAGTTGTAATGGCAGTGAATGTTTTTGCAATTACCGCCAATGCTGAAAACAATGAAAAAATCACACCGTCTGGGATTTATTATGAAGATATTGGTAAGGAAATTGACGAGTTTATTGCTAAATATGAAAAAGGACTTGCTTCTGCGGAAGTTGCTGTCTTTGATAGTGAAGGTGCGATTTTCTCAGGCTATTATGGATATTCCGATATGGAAAAAAAGATTCTGGCAGATGAGAATACCGTTTATGAGTGGGGAAGCACTTCTAAGCTCCTTGTCTGGACATCCGTAATGCAGTTATGGGAACAGGGGAAGATAGACTTTGACACAGATATTCGAGAATATTTACCAGATGGTTTTTTTACGAAACTTCAGTATGAGGATGAAACAATCACAATGGAAAATCTTATGAGCCATAACGCAGGATGGCAGGAAAGTTTTTATGAGAACCAGCAGGCAGAGGAAGAGGAACTAGACAAAAGTCTGGAAGATGCGTTGCGACGTTGTGAACCTTATCAGGCATATCATGTTGGAGAGTATACCGCTTATTCTAACTGGGGTACTGCCCTTGCTGCATATATTGTGGAATGTGTGAGCGGGGAAGATTATGTTGAGTATGTTCACCAACATATTTTTGAACCTCTTGGAATGGAGAGGACCTGTCTTGCACCTCATCGAAACGACAATGAATGGGTACGTGAACAGAGAGAAAAATTAAAATGCTACTATCGAGGTGAAGAGGAAACGGATAATGAGGATTATGGTGTATACAACAGCTGGGTACAGCTTTATCCGGCAGGTGCAGCTATTGGTACACTGGGGGATCTTGCTGTTTTTGCACAGGCTTTCGTTGCAGAAGAATGTCCTTTTTTTGAAAAAGATGAGACAAGAAAGGTTATGTTTTCCGCAACCTCTTATTATGGGGATAGTGATATTGCAAAGAACTGCCACGGTTTATGGACATCGGAATATGCAGTTCAGACGCTGGGACATGGTGGAAATACAGGTGGTTGCTCGGCAAATCTTGTATTTGATCCTGAAAGTGGTTTAGGAGTAGTTGTACTAACCAACGAACCAGGGGAGTGTATGTTTAATTATGGAATTCCTTCTCTGATTTTTGGAGATGTAAGAAACAGTGAAAGAATAAAGAATATTACAATTACGGAAGAAAAGAAAATTGACGGTATTTATACCACAAAGAGAGCATTGCCAGAGGGAGCAGTAAAGGCACTGTCCTATATAGGCGGTTTTATGCCTTGGAAATCTGCTGACAATGCAAATACATACAAAATGGCAATAGGAGGCATTGAATTTACAGAGGCAACACTTACAAGAATAGCAGATAATCAATATATTATGGAAGATAACGGCATGAGTATGTTTATGTACGAGAGTACTGATTCGGAGGGAAATAGAAGGCTTGAAATGATGTCTGCCGACTATGTACAATCCAAAGGATTTTTGTGCGGGACTTTTGCGGTTCTTGCATTTTTGCTTATGGGAATGGTAAGTATTGTAATTTTTATTGTTAAGCTTATAAAAAAGATATTCAAAAAGGGCAGAGCTTATACGAGGGCAGATAAAAGCATACTTATTCAGCAAATCATATATGTATTATCTGGTATACTTTTTATTTGCTTAATTCTAGCACCTGTTACGCATAATTTTGGTATGACGGCATTTTCGGGAATTTTGGCTGGAGTTTTTGGAATTGCTTCTCTCATAAATGGAATATTTCTGTTCTATCATACCGCAAAGGGGAAAGATATGAAAAAAGGACAGGCTGTTAAGCAGTGTCTATGGGGAATACTGGGAATATACTGTTTTGGGTTTGTTATGGTGTTCCAGCTTTACAACTTTTGGAACCTCTAAGTATGGAATGGAAAAGAAATCATGAGAATTGAATATATGTTTAAGCGAATCAACATAATAATGATATTCACCACAAAATGCTCCTTTCTTTGATGATAGATGATAGCTTCATGGTGATCGCGTGCAATGTACTTCGCAATTTTTTTGGAAGTGACATTTTTTACCCAGATAGTGTTTTATTTTGCACCGAACAATACAAAGGAAAACCTGCTTCCCACAAGTGCGGTGGCAATTATGACATTAGTAATTATTATGGTCTCAATATATATTGTATTTAGGAAAAAAGAGATTAAATAGTAGGAAGGTCAAAGGAATACGATAATGAAGTGTGTTAAATGTGGAACAGAAATGTTTCAGGCAAATATGAGTGGAAATGGTTTATATCCGGTTTTGTTAACAAACAAGAAAAAGGGAGTATTTGAAAATGAGAAGAGAACCCAAGTTTTATGTTATGTTTGCTCAGATTGTGGATATATTGAGTTATATGCAGAAAAACCAAATGAATTAAAGCTTGATTGAAAAAATAGAATTTGTGGAGGCAATAACAATGATAGAGATTAGGTATATGCAAAGGGAAGACAAGATCTTTTGGTATAGTCTTGATAGATATTTATCAAGAAAGGTTTCAAAATAAAGTTCGTGACAAAAGAGGATATATTTTATTATAG
>JBJELY010000010.1:0-2966 GCA_051879395.1 Roseburia sp.
TTGTTGAGATACAATCTTTTTTTGGGGATAATATCCCGTTTTGTACAATGCTTTTTGTTGATAGGAATTATCAAGGTAAGTGCAACAAAATATACGTAAAAGAAAGGAAGTAATTTATGAAAAAAACAGAAAAAGTAAAAGAAAACAGAAAATTTGTAGTAATCGCACCGATGATAGTGGCATGTGTGGTGTTAGCAATCCTCTGGATAGTGAGTATTGTAAAATCAGGAGAATCCATATCATATGAAAATGGGGAAAAGAGTACTGTAACGATTAATTGGGATGATGTGAACAAAGCAATAGAAAACTATGATTTTGCAGCAAAAGGTTACTATTTGGAAACCGAATATAAAGAAAGCCAGAAAGAATTAAACTGTGTTATGGTTTCTAATTATGATAGTAGCAAATCAGGTGGATTTAAAGAAGTAAATTATCAATTGCTAATTACATATGGAGAATGCACGGAAATGAATGCAGTGGGAATGGAAGCCAAAGTCTATGATGAACCAATGATTGAGATTTCGTTGCTTGATAATAATGGAAGTGGAGAATATGCTGTTATTTATAATCGCACCGGAAAGGAAGTAGAAACATTTGGAAAATGGTTTTTAGCCGAAGAGAAGGAGGAATATTTGCAGATGGTATTCCATGATGCTTGTGAAATGTTTGGCTTACAGGAGGAGAAATGATGGAGAAAGATGCAAGAACAATTGGTTGGCTGTTGTTACTGGGGCAATTCTTTTTTCAAACAAGTACCATGCTGATTACCTTTATTGCATTTATGGTAAATGGAAATTTGGGAATGGGAGTGTTATTAGGCTCTGATGTGGGAAGTTTTATTGCAAATGTGATTATTCTCGGTACTTTCTGGTTGATAAAGAAAAAAGACATCAAATTGTCTGGCAAAAAAACAAAAGAATCCTGGTATCTGGTTGGGATGGCATGGATCATGGTAATTCTTTGGAATTGCGTATGCTCATTTGTGGATGTAGCAACCAGTCATGTGTTATCCGTGTCATGTGACGAGGGAAGTAGATTATCTTTTGGATTTCAGATGCTAACACTTGCAATATTTCCGGCAATCGTAGAAGAGTTTGCATTTCGAAAAGTAATATTTGGAGTTTTACGAAAATATGGTTTTTCATTGGCTGCTATTTTTTCATCCTTATGTTTTGGATTGATGCATCAGAATGTGATACAAATCCTCTTCGCAACAGTAATGGGTGTTATTATGTGCTATGTGTATGAACATACTGGAAAGTTGTATTTCTGTATGTTATTGCATTTTATGAATAATGGTGTATCGGTTGTATTAGCTTATTTGCCGATTTATATGAAGTATGGTGCATATATGGAAGCGGCAATAGGAATCATAGCTGTATTTATTTTTGTCATAGCAGTTATCCGCAGAAAAATACGGTTTCAGGAGTTGCTGCAAATTAATGAGCAATATACTTATAAAGATATGATGGCGGATATCAGGTGCTGTTTTAAAAGAGTTCCGGTTATTATTTTTACTATTTTTTGTATAAGTATGTCGGTTATGGCGATTATCATTAACTCAACTTTCTAGGTATAATTAGAAAAAAGCACATTTATAGATTTATTGGAGAACTAAAATACAGGGAAAGATGTGGTGAGCGGTTTGCATATTGCAGTTTGCGATGATGAAAAAATTTTCTTTGATGAGATGATACAGGTAATGTATGTTTTTTTGGAAGGCTAGAGGTTGACAGTAGGGGGCGAGGTCGTCCCATTAGTCACGGTAGATTCCGAAACAAGCGATTATCAAGCGATTTGGGAGCCAGACACATAGATGCAGAGCCGATAAATTAGTAATTAAATCTTACTGATTTACCGGCTCTTAGTTTATGAAAAAGGCATATTATTTTTATGAAGGATATCAAGAAAGTATTGAATCATAGGCAAGAGAAGTTTGATGTCTGAATCAGAACAGTCATATAAGACAGCAAGCAATTCTTGAAGATTTTGATTTGGATTATCTATTTCCGGATAAAAGATACTTTCAGTTGGAATCTTCAGGTATGTAATTAGTGTGACAAGTATTTCAAATTTTGGATTGCCACGACTTGCTTCTATATTGAGTATTGTTCGGGAATCCAAGTTTAAAATTTCAGCAAGTTTTTCTTGGGATAGTCCTCGTTTGGTACGAGCATCCTTTACAGCTTTGGCAAGAGCCTGTTTATAATCCTGCATTGTAATTCACCTCGATAGTAGTTTACATTACACATCGGCAGGAGTGAATTGCGTTAGAATACAGAGCGAATATGGAGTACAGTACATGATAAAACGAAGGTGGAAAATACGAGGAAAAAAGAATATCAGTATAAAAAGCAGCAAGAGCTTACTACACACATCAAGGTGTATCGTAACGAAGTGAAAAACTTCAATGCGATACACCTTTTTTGATGGGCAAAATCAGAGAGTAGTTTGGTCCTTTTCCGGTTTCCTGTCATTAGTCTGCTGAACTGACGAACTACGGTTAAGATATTGATTCAGATTATCTAATTTTCTGTTGAGAGCATTGATTTCTTTCTCAGCAGATTTATAGGTTTTCTGTAAGGTTTCTTTCTTGGAATACAAAGAATTGTATTCGTTACGGAGTTTTTCAATATCAAGAGTTTTAGGGTTCATTCCAAGACGTTTCAACATATTTTCTGCACCGTCATGGAGTAGAAGTTCTGTTTCGTGACTTCGCAGGTAAGCATCTGGATTTTTGGATTTCTGATATCGGACATGATAGATATGATTGGACTGATATTGTTCGGCATATTTCAAAATCTGTCCTAAATCCTTTAGCTGATGCTCGGTTTCAACAAGACTGCTTCGTGCAGTTTTGGCAAGAACCGACTTAGCTGCAAGCTGTTTTTCCAGCTCGGCAATGGAGCCTGTTTCACTGTAACTGCTGGCAGCAATTTTTAGGTTTTGGATGTCCGCCCAAGCTT
>JBJELY010000011.1:0-2942 GCA_051879395.1 Roseburia sp.
CGGACGATTACTTGTTAAAAAATAAGCCTGAAGATATAGTAAAAGTATCCAGAACGGAGGGAGTGGAGATTATGAAAAAAGCATGGCTGATAGTGATCGTTATCGGACTGGTTTATCTGGGAACGGGCTGTAATGTAAAAGAGGGAAATGAAACACTTCATGTAGTTACAGAAGCTTCTTTTGAAGAAGATGTAATGGAAGCAAAAAGCTTTTTTCAGATAGAACATCCGGAGGTACAAATTGAAGTACAAGTATTAAAACAGGATCCTGAAGAAAGATCATCTGAAATTCAAAAGATACGCACGGAGATTATGGCTGGAAATGGTCCGGATGTATTTCTGCTTGGATGTGCGGATGAATTGATTTCGGAAGAAGATCAACAGGAGTGTCTGTTTTCGAACGTGAATAAGGCAATGGAAAGTGGCGGATTTGCTGCGCTAGATACATATATGCAGAAAGATGAGTATTGGGAACTTGATACTTATCAACCAGCGATTTTAAAAGCAGGGCAGTATAAAGGCAGGCAATATGTAATTCCTTTGGGATGTACTTATTTTATTTATGCACATCCAGAAACGGAAGATGTCTTGACAGGAACTACTCTGGAAGACTGGCTGGAAGAAATCACAGAATCTGAAAATGAAGAATTGAAATATCAGATGTTCCGAACACTTTACCGATTGATGTGTGGAAGAATCATACAGCCGGCATTGGATTATGAAAATTGTGAGGTGCAATTTGATAAAGCAGCGTGGGCATCTGTATTACGGAAATATATTCCTGAATATCAAAACGTTTGTGAACAAGAGACAGCATCGGAATTAAAAGGGACATCTGAGTTTATGATTCAAAGAGCGGATATGCTGATTTTGTCTGAGAAAACAGACCTTCAATGTCAGGCGGTTCCTGAACTGACCGGAAATCGAACAGCAGCCATTACTTCGTTTGGAGCGGTTGGAATGAGCTCAGAGAATCCGGAAATGGCTTATGAATTTTTGATGCTCTTCTTAAATGATAAGATGGAGTCAGAAGAGTTTGGTACGATTGACGGTTGGATATCGTCAATGGGTGTTCCTGTTCAGGAACGGTCTTGGAAGAAATATCTTGAGTCACATGGAATGATTGAAGAAAGCAATCAGCAGGCAATATTAGAAAGCTTCTGGGAACTTGACAATGCATACTTTCCTTTGGAGACAGAATGTGAGCTGTATCAGGAGATATTTGAAATTTTGAATAGTGCAGAAAAGCAGGATTCTGAAGAATTAGGAATCAAGTTAGAATTAGTTTCGGAAGAATATGAAAAACAATATCAAGCAGTTGCAAAAGAATAAATCGGCTAAGTTTTGTATGGGACAAGGAGGGGGAGAATGAAAAAAAAGGGAAAAGGATTTCTATTAGTACTTCCGGCAATGATGGGATTTGCTGTATTTTATTTTGTCCCATTTCTGATTACAATATGGTACTCGGTTTCTTTCGGAATCGGAAAGCGAATATTTGTAGGAATTGAGAATTATAAAGAACTGTTTGAAAATGAGATGTTTTTGCTCGCAGTCAGAAATACCTGCCGTTTTCTGATTGTAAGTGTACCGGTTATATTGATTCTTTCATTTGCTGTGGCTTATTTCCTTTCGCAAATGAGTAAAAAAGTAAAATTATTTGAAATGATCTATTTTTATCCAATGGTAGTGCCTATTGCATCAGTAGTTTTGATTGTACGATTTCTTTGGGATGATACCGGAATTGTAAATCAGCTGATTCAATTTATGGGAGGCCAGGGAAAAGACTGGCTGCATTCATCCAGTGCATTCTGGATTTTGTGTATTTTATATTGGTGGAAATTCACAGGATACCATGTGGTAATCTTTTTTGCAAGACTTCAGATGATTCCGAAGCCTTATTATGAAAGTGCACGCCTGGAGGGAGCCGGTCAATGGAAGATTCTCAGATATATTACGATTCCGAGTATGATTCCAGTATTTCTTTTCAATCTTTTACTCGGTGTTATGAATGCATTCAAATGCTATCGGGAAGCGTTTTTATTGGGAGGAAATTACCCGGACAGCAGCATTTATCTGTTACAGCATTTTATGAATAATAATTTTGCAAGTCTCAATTATCAAAAGATATCAGCCGCTTCCGTGGTGTTAATGGTAGGAATTTTTCTGATCGTTGTATGTGGATTTGGAATATACAGAATCGTAAGGGGGCGGGAGAATGAGAAAATATAAGAAGAAAAGTAATGCTTTTATATTGGTGGGAATGTCCGCATTGGCTGTTCTGATCTTCTTTCCGGTAGTCTATATGATTTTGAGTTCTTTTCAGACGAATCCGGGAGCCGGAGTATCTGCATACTACCAGGTGTTTCTTGCAGAGCCTGGATATCTCATGAAATTCTGGAGAAGTCTGGGCCTGTGTCTGATCATTGCAGGTGGGCAGACATTGATAAGCTGTCTGGGAGGAATTGCATTTGCCAAGTATGAATTCCCGGGAAAAAGAATTTGCTTTCTCTTAATGGCTTTATTTATGATTCTTCCGATTCAGGTTACACTTTTGCCGAATTATATTCTGCTAGAGAAAATGAAGCTTCTCGGTACCTGGTGGGCGCTGATTATACCGGGAATTTTTTCCCCGTTTGGAACAGTTTGGCTTACATTTGTATTTAAAGCTTTGCCTGGTGAATGGATGGAAGCGGCAAGTTTGGATGGAGCAGGACTTTTGACAACAGTTTTTCGAATTCTGGTGCCTGCGGCCCGTCCTGCGGTCATTACTTTGTTTATCATCAGTTTTGTAGACAGCTGGAATATGGTGGAGCAGCCGATTACATTTTTAAAAGGATCTGAACAATATCCGTTATCCGTTTTTTTAGCCGGTCTTACAGGAAACAGCATTCCAGTTCAGGCGGTATGTGGAATTCTATGCTTAATACCGGTCACGTTCTTATT
>JBJELY010000012.1:0-46104 GCA_051879395.1 Roseburia sp.
GTATTGCTCTAAACAAAGCTTCTTTATTTTCAAAAGAAAAATAGAATGCACCTGTTGTCACTCCTGCACTTTCACATATTTTACGCAGACTTGCATGCTGGTAATCTTTCTCCAAAAACTCTGCTTTGGCACATTCTATTAGTCGCTGTCGTGTCTGCTTTTGTTTTTCATCAATTTCTGTATATTCTCTTATCATAGTTTCTTTTCATTATGGTTAGTTTCTACTAATACATTATAACAGCTTTTTCTCAGATTTGTATATTCTTTCAGATTTTTATCATCTCTTTATTGAGAGAATTTATCATCTTTAACATTACACCTCAAAATATATATTTGCTTTTCTTTCAAGACTCGGGTGTCATAGGGTACTACTAGAAATTGAATATGGCACATTACACTTTAGAAATGGTTGCTAGCGGTTGCGATGCATACTGCCATAGAAGAAGATTTAAAACGAAGCTGATTGCCATTGGAATGAGTGGTTACGATCGTGTCTTAATAGAACCATCTGGGATTTTTGATATGGACGAATTCTTTAGCGCCTGCTTAGAGCAGAACTTATCTGATGCCTCATACTGCAGATTACACCAAACTCTGGTTTGATGACCAGAAAACAGATATACAGCCTGTTCCGAATGGTCAGGAAGTCCTCATAGTCATAGGAGAAAATCTAAACCAGGAAGCAAATGAACAATATTGGGGCAAATCAAAACTATGATTTGCCCTTGATCTTTCCAATCATTCTTCTGCTTTTCTCATCTGATTCACCACTTCCAGAAAATCTTTCTCTTTGATGATGGCGATTCCTGAGGATTCATCTCCAAGAACAATCAGATCATCTCCAGGCTGAATATGAAAGATTTTTCTGGCTTTGGCAGGAATCACTATCTGCCCTTTTTCACCGACCTTTACCATACCGAACATATGCTTTCCTTTCGGTGGAACACCAAGGCCTGATTCTTTACTATCGTAATTCACGAGGTCATCAATAGACACTTCAAAAACATCAGCCAGCGCCCTACATTTATCAATGTCCGGCAAAGATTCTCCTGTCTCATATTTAGATAACGTCTGACGTGTCACCCCGATTCTGTCAGCCAGTTCTTCCTGAGACAGATTATTTATTTTCCTAAGGAAAATCAGATTGTCTTTAAACATGTTTCTCTTTTTTTCTCCTTTCTGATACCAAGTACACACCATCTGATGAAAGGAATTCTTGAAAAGATTTCATAAAGCAAAATACCACCGGCAAAAGCAGCAATTGTACACAATATGTAAATTACAATTCCCGGAACAGATGTATACTCCGTTAATACATATGCTGTTGCTGACAAAGCAAGATAGTGGAACACATATAAGCCAAAACTCTTGCTTGCCATGAAACTGAAAAACGAATTGGTCTTGTTGCAATATTTTTTCATTCCGCCAATAATTCCAAGGCATGCAAACCAGCAATAGGCAATTGCTAACGGGCAATTATTAACCGGTTCTGTGGCATAACTTTGACCAAAATAAAGGTATGCATAGGCAATACCAATTACTACAGCCATTGTTATCAACGGTATGCATATTTTCTCCAGCTGATCTGTCACTTTTTCGTGAGAAAATACATAATATCCAATCAGGAACGAAAAACCATAGATTCCAAAACGATAGACTACTATATACGGAGTATTCAGTATCTGTGCAGCACCCCAGGCGACAATTCCAAGTAGAATCAGTACGACCAAATTAGTCTTTTCCCCAAGGGCAAGAAGCTTTCCTTTTTCAATCTTACGAAGCAGAACGAGAACCAGTGACAGAATCCACATTACTTGCATCGTCCAAAGTACTCCGGTTCCGGATAAACATAAAATGCTATATTTCACAGGAGCCGGCGTTCCCGTAAGGGTATCAAGTGAATGAACACTTGCCATACTGATGTAACCCTGCATCCATCCCATTACTAAAACACCTATGGTAGAAGGAACCAATAACTTCCTTGTCCTTGCCTTTATAAATTCCCTAGCTGTATGCTTTTCCAGATAATATCTTGCGCACATTCCACTAATCAGGAACAGTATCACCATAAACCAGGGATACAGAAGATACTGTATCGCATCCTGTCCATGGAATTTGGTAATCGGACCGATCACAATCGATGTTTCCACAGAATTGAATATATAAATGACATGATATACAACGACAAGCACAATTGTCATCCACCTGATATTATCTATATAGTACTTTCTCATATATATCCCACCTTTGCAATGATTTTTAACATATTATAGCAAAAGAAAAGCAGGTACTCCACCTACTTTTCTTAACATTTGATAGCTGATTTTGTTAATATTAGTTGCTTTTTCAATGATTACTACACTATGATTACTGCATAATCAGATGTTTTAAATCCGCTGCAAATTTTTCCGGTTGCATTAAAACATACTGTGCATGTTCCATATTTTCTATTTCTCTGAATCTTACATTTGGAATATATTTTTTTACATACTGTATATCGAGTTTTCTAGCTTTTTTTTCATCCGCGCCATACCAATAATATATTTTTGTTTTAAGATGTGGGAATGTTTCCGGCATAGAATAATTATCTGTTGAATCAAAGACACGTTTGATTGTTCTTGGCGTCATGTGCCGCATAATCTGAAACATCTCATCAATAATTACCGGTTCATAACGTTTGGGCGGAAACGCAATTCCAAGCAGTTTCCGACTATGTTTTCCCAACTCAACTGTCAGAAAATCCAAAGCTAATATGATTCTTGTCTGTATCCAGGGCATTTCATAGGGTGTTATTCCTGCATCAATTACCGCATGCTTAATATTCAAGCGATTGTCTGCAAGGATACGAATTACAAAGCCGCCTCCCATTGATAATCCATAGAGACATTCAATATTTTGATACCCCTTTTGTATAAGCATGTTTTCTATACGCTCTGAAATCTGCTCAACAGATGTGAATTCCTCCTTTGTTGTAAGATCATGACCAGGCACTGCGACAAGAATGATATGGTACTCTTTTTTCAAAATATCCACAGATACCTGAAACATATCCCATGACATGCAAGCACCATGTATCATAACAATTATTTTTTCATTTTCTTTTCCATACTCATGCAAACGCATTCTTTTTCTTACCCTTTCATAAAGTTCATCTATATCCATGAGTTAGTTGCAACTTACAGAAGTTATTATAGCATTTGCTATTTTTAAGTCAACTGGAAGTTTAACTTTACATAACTCTCCACTCTCTTGCCTCGCACTGTTCCTCATACACAGATGCATACCAGCCTTTCTTTTCCAAAAGTTCCCTATGTGTACCCGCTTCCTGAATCTCTCCCTTGTCTAGTACAATAATATTGTCTGCATTTATAATTGTGCCAAGGCGGTGCGCGATTACAAGAACTGTTTTTCCTTTCGTCAATTCGTGAAAAGCAGTTTGTATCTCGTACTCATTATCAGCATCAAGATTTGAAGTGGTCTCGTCGAGCAGAACAATCGGTGCATCCTTTAATAGGGCGCGTGCAATAGAAATCCTCTGACGTTCACCGCCAGACAACGTTGAGCCACCTTCTCCAATCACAGTATCATATCCCTTATCCATAGCACTGATAAATTCATGACAATTGGCGGCTTTGGCAGCCTGCATCACTTCTTCTTTGGTCGCATCCGTTTTACCAATACGGATATTGTTAAAAACAGTATCATTCAACAGATAAACATCTTGGAACACAATGGAGATATATTTTGTTAAAGTGTCTGGTGAAATATCTTTTATTTTTTCTCCTCCTATGGAGATAAAGCCTTTCTGCACATCCCAAAATCTTGCAAGTAAGCTTACAACTGTTGTTTTTCCAGACCCGGACGGACCAATCAATGCAGTGGTCGTACCTTGCTTCGCATGAAAAGAAATGTCTTTCAAAACCGGAATATTCTCCGAATACTGAAAAGATACATGTGAAAACTCAATATCAAAGTTCGAGAAGTACACATCCTCCTTCTGATAAGTCAGTGGCTTTTCATGTAAGATAGAAAGAATACTTTCTGATGCCTTTGTGATAGAACGCACCTGTGGGTATAAAGAGCTTAATACACCAAGAATACTCGAAACGGATACCGAAAGCAGCAAAATAATCAGGAATCTGGCTGAATCAAGCTCTCCACCGGATAAAAGATACGTTCCCATAACCAGTGCAATCGGTATAATAAGGGACGTGACTGCCGAAAAGCCAAGTGCCGACGGAAGCACCTTAATCTCTGCTCCAATTGATGCTTTACGCAATCCCTGCAATGCCTGATCGAGCCGTGCAAAATGACTGCCTATCAGGTTATACAATCGAAATGTTTTCATTCCACCCACATATTCCACAATTCTTGAAGTAACGTTCTGGTTTGCTTCTCGCAATTTCGTAGAATGCTCTGCTGAAATTTTTCCTGATAATAAAAGTAACGGGAACGCGATTGCAACCAAAAAAGTCAACACAATTCCAAATTTCCAATGAATCAAGAAAGCCACCACCAAAGACAATACGGTAAATGAAATTACCTTAATAAAATCGCAGAGGCAATGTGTAACGATAGCTTCAAACTCATTGATATCAGCTAATAAAACGCCTATTAATTTACCAATACTATTTTTATGAAAGAATCCCAGATTTAAGTTCCTGAGATGATTTCCGACCTGCAATCTGAGCCGCCAAGTCACATCCGGACCGATACATTGTGCCTGCGTAAAACTGATTGCCTGTACAATGCAACGAAGTACAAAAATGATAGTCAGTGAAATAATATATATCCACAACTTATCGTAAGAAAAACTGTTTGTTGAAAGATCCAGTAAAAGAAAAAGCATAACGCCATACATGCAGGAATTTAACAGGGAATCAATCACAGATAAAGAAATTGGCATAATCAGCCTTTTACAATCCTTTCCTGCCAATTCACGGATATAACGAACCATTTTAATCATTGAAATCACCTCTGTTTCTGTAAATATTCCACATCTTTTCATAAAGCCCATGTTGTGCCAACAATTCTTCATGACGTCCTTTTTCTTTTATTTCTCCACTGTCAAATACGCAGATTTGGTCGGCATTCACAATAGTATGGAGCCGATGCGCAATCATAATCGTAGTTTTTCCTTTTAACAATTCTCCCAAAGCAATCTGTATTTTATGTTCGTTTTCACCATCCGTAAAACTGGTGGCTTCATCGAAAATAATAATTGGGGCATTTTTTAAGATTGCTCTTGCAATACACACACGCTGTCGTTCACCGCCTGACATCTTAATTCCAGTCTCACCTATATTCGTTTGATAACCGTTTGGCAAATTCTGTATAAACTCATGAATTTGAGCTGCTTTTGCTGCTTTTTCCACATCTTCCTGCGTACAATCCTTTTTCCCTATTGCAATATTCTGATAAATCGTATCATTCAGCATAAACGCTTCCTGAAAAACAAAAGACACCATATCCATCAGATTATCTATCGCTATATCCTTGATATTGATTCCGTCAATCTTAATCGCACCTTTTGCAACATCCCAAAACCGTGGTATCAGCTGCGCCGCAGTTGTTTTTCCTGCACCGGAAACACCTACAAATGCGGTCAGACTACCGCTTTTCATTTCCACATTTATATTTTTTAGAACCTCTTTTTCTCCATAAGAAAAGCTGACATTTTCAAATTGAATAGAATGAGGCGAATCTACTGTCAATCGCTGCTCTTTTGATTTTATTACCGGAATATCCATAATTTCCTTAATCTGGGTAAGTCCTACGGAAATCTGGCTGAAAATCTGAGCAAAATTCAACAAATTGTTAAAGGAAGACAGAAATACGATTCCCATAATGATGAAGAACAGATAAATACTAAGTTCTAAGTTACCTCTTAAATAAAGAAATCCGCCCACGGGAAGTGTAAATAAAATCCCGGATTCGATAACAACCTTTGAAAATCCACTAATCGGAGCTAACACCTTAGCCACCTTTTTCCACAAATTCTGATAATCTGTGACCGCCTGCGAATAGTCCTGATAAGAATCTGCTGTTAAATTGTATGCTTTCATCACAGACATGCCATTTACATACTGCATAATTGCAGAATTACATCGTCCAAGAATCTCTGGATATTCCTGCATTGCAGGCTTTGCAATTAACATTTCAATTGCCTGAACTAAGAAAGTAATGATAATCGGAACGATTAAAACCAGTGCCATAATGTAATTTAATTTGAACAGATAAATTAGAACAACTACCGGAACAACTATGGCCACCGTAATATCCGGTATCTGATGAGCAAAAAAATTCTCCAAACGTTCCACATCTTCCATCAAAACCTTTTTAATTTTTCCGGTACTGTTGTCCGAAAAAAATCCCAGTTCTATCTCTCCGATATGCCCACAAAATTTTTTTCTTACTATGTAAAGCAGATTATAAGCCCCAACATGAGTCAGCGCCATAGAAAAAACCTGAAAAACAAAGCGGAGAATAATGGCAATAAATGCAATCATCCCATACCACACAGCCACTTGAAAATCTCCTTTTCCTTCAAATAGAAATAATATCGTCCGAAACACCATAAGATAGGGAACAAATGTCATCAGACCGGAAAAAATGCTAAAGACAATGGCAATATATAATGTCGTTTGTTTATTCCCTGCCAGTTGAAAAAGATATGAAGTTTTCACCGGCTTTACATTTTCTTGTTTTTCCAAACAAAATACCTCCTTGCATGTTAGTTTTAACTAACTTTCAATTGAAATATAAGACTCGCTTAGGCGAGTCTTGTTACATACAATGTCACAATTGCGACATTTCGCTAATTACGATATAATACTTCTGTGCGAAAGTCAATATAACTCGTAAAAACGCTACATATCTGCACTTTTGTGACATTAGAAACGGAGATAACTTTTTATGAAAAATATATCAGAAAATTCAAAATTGAATCGTGCACAGAAATATTTTATAGAAGCACTGCTATCTCTGATGGAGAAAAAAGCTTATCAGGACATAACCGTGCAGGAATTATCAGAAGCCGCACAATATGATAGAAGAACCTATTACCGATATTTTACCTGTAAAGAAGATATTTTACGCCTCTACTGTGCCCACATCTTAAATGAAATGGCACTGATGATGACAGAAAAAGGTCCTTTATCACTCCAATCCGGTGTTATGGCTTACTTTTCATTTTGGGAGCAATACACTGACTTTTTAAGACTACTTGGCAGAAACGATTTACTTCATTTTATGGCTGCCCAGCATGATGAATTGCTTTATGAATATGTTGGAAAATCTGTTCAGCCGGACATCCCTGATAATCTGGGAAATGCCCAGCCTCTCTCCAGATATTCCTTTTATTTCACATCCGGCGGTCTTTGGAATACCTTAGTCCATTGGGTAAACGAAGAACCAAGTAGAACACCGGAAGAATTAACGGACTATATTTTAATGACATTTCAAATGATAGGAAGATTTTAAACGCTAAAAAAGTTTCTAAGTTTTGACCCGTTTTCTTCATTAAGCTGATATAGCTCCTTAACAGTTCCATTTTCTTCTCCTTGTATTATATTATTGTCTTCCCAGTTTCCAACCAATAGCTTCTTTTCTGCCATTTACGAAGTCTGCATAAATACCAGCTTCCTTAATAAGCTCATCATGTCTGCCTTCCTGCACAATCTTTCCATCACTTAGTACTAAAATCTTTTCTGCATTTCTAACCGTTTTAAGACGATGAGCTATCATGATAACCGTCTTATCTTTTGTAAGTTCTTCAATAGCGTTCTGTAATCTATCTTCATTTTCAGGATCCACATTGGCTGTTGCCTCATCAAAAATAACAATTGCCGCATCTTTAATAAGAGCTCGTGCAATAGAAATTCTCTGCTTTTCACCACCTGAAAGGGAAGCTCCTCCTTCACCAATCTTAGTATCATAACCCTCTGGAAGAGCCATAATAAATTCATGACAGCAAGCTCTCTTAGCCGCTTCCACTACTTCCTCATGCGTAGCCTCTGCCTTACCAAACTTGATGTTATTTTCAATCGTATCCGCAAAAAGATAAACATTCTGAAATACCATGCTGACATTCCTCATTAAGCTGTTAAGTGTATAATCCTTTACGTTTACTCCCCCAATCGAAACAGCCCCCGCATCTACATCCCAAAATCTTGGAATCATACTGCAAAGAGTTGTCTTACCTGATCCTGAGGGACCTACAATAGCGGTCATCTTCTTCTCAGGAATCGTAAAACTTACATTATCTAATATCTTCTTTTTTTCATAAGCAAAATCAACATTTTCAAACTTAATTTCAGTTGTTGTTGGAACAATATCCTTACCACCTTCATTCATTATTGGAACATTATCAATCTTGTTTGCTTTATCAATAGAGTGCTCTGCGATTCTCATGTTTGCCACACAGCTACCAGCCACCTTAAGCTGTTCATATACCATAAATGAACAAACTACCATGATTAAACTGTTTGTAAGTTCCATACTTCCATTCAGATAAAATGCAATTGCACAGAACATCAAAGCTACACCAAATGCATAAAGAACAAGTTGCTGCATTGCTACATATGGTGTCATTGCTTTTTCAAGCTTTTCATTTTTCTTAAAACTTGCTTCAATCGCTCTGTCTACCTTTTTATCCAGGTTATTATCTAAGTCAAACGCCTTTACAACGCTCATCCCCTGAATTGTTTCAAGTACTGTTTCTACAAGTACTGCCTGCGCTTCCTGCCTTGCAGGCACACCGTCTCTGGACTTCTTTTCCATTGCCGAGGTTACCAAAAGGAAAATAGCAATTCCCAATAATGTAACTACCCCCATTCTCCAATCAAAGAGCAATATAAACAGCGCAAATACAAGTGAATTCAAAAAACCTCCAAGAGTAGTCACTAAAACTACCGGCACAGCACTTTCAACATCATTTAAAATTGTTGTTTCAATTGCCGTTATCTGTCCCAAACTATTCTGATTGAAATACCCCATTGGTACACTCTTTAGCTTTTCACCGATATGAATTCTCTTGTCAGCAACCATGAAATAACCTGCATGTGTTCTCTGAAGCTGTGAAAAATACTGTGTTATAATCTTTCCTACAATGCTGACCACCATAATAATAAACGCTGTCCATGCTGTAGTTGTACTTACAGAGTTTTCAACTATGTCCTTTAATACTACATAAAGTGCTGTAACAAGAAGTGCATTAAATATCGCATTCAAAAATCCAACAACAATAGACTTCTGTAAATTGTTTTTTTCTTTAACAGAGAAACTCCAGATTTTCTTAAAAACATTAATCATATTTATTCACCATCCTTTGCACCAATGTGAGCCTGCCACATCTGTCTATAAAGTTCTGATTTTCCAAGTAATTCCGTATGCGTACCCTGTGAACAGATTTTTCCATCTTTCACTACTACAATCTTATCCGAATCAATAATTGTAGAAAGACGATGGGCAATTACAATTAGTGTCTTACCCTGAACTAACTTTGAAACAGCTTCCTGAATCACAGCTTCATTTTCCGGATCTGTATATGCAGTTGCTTCATCCAAGATAACAATAGGGGCATTTCTAAGCATTGCCCGCGCTATAGCAATTCTCTGTCTTTCACCACCCGAAAGGTGACCACCCGCACTACCCACTACCGTGTCATATCCGTTTTCAAGCTTTCTGATAAACTCATCACAACCAGCGGCCTTTGCTACATCTTCCACCTCCTGATTCGTTGCGTTTGAACGTCCCATACGAATGTTATTTCTAACCGAATCATCGAAAAGATAATTATCCTGAGAAACATAAGCAATTGCATTAGCAATATCGCGCTGGGAAAGTTCCTTAATATTTCTGCCTCCAATAGTAATCTTTCCACCATCTACATCCCAAAATCCTGCAATAAGCTTTGCAATGGTTGACTTACCACTACCGGAAGGTCCTACCAAAGCAGTTACTGTACCTGCCGGAATTTCAAGGTTGACACCTTTTAAAACTTCTTTTTCATCATTGTACCTGAATGTTACATTCTTTAATGTAATATCTGTTCCATCCATCTGTGCAGATGCCTCTGGTCGAATAAGCTCCGGTCCATCCAAAACATCTGTAATAAGTCCAACTACAGTACCCATTGCAGCAATGCTATCTACAAAGTTACTTGCTGCCAGAATCGGTCCAATAATACTCATAGAGATAATCATGATTGTAACAAAAGTTTCTGATGTTAATGTACCATTCATGTAAAAAATACAGCCAATTGGCAATACCGTTAACAGAGTCGATGGACATATCGCTGTATATGCAGACATCGGCCACTGGCAACTCTTCATCCAGTTGTAAAAGAAGGAAGCATTATCAACTACTGCATCTTCGTATTTCTTATACGAATTTGAACTTTGGTTAAATGCCTTAATTACTTCTATACCATTTACATACTCAACAACTGTATCATTCATATGCTTATTAATACGAACTGACTCCTGATACTTTGCAGGATATGTTTTACCCATGATTCCTACAAAGCACATACCAAACGGAAATACTACCAAAGTAAGAAGAGCCATTCTCCAGTCAAGCACAAATAGATAAACCAATAAACAAAGTGGAATAAGTATATTTGCCGTCATCTCCGGAATAAGATGTGCGAGTGTTGTTTCCAGTCCTTCTACCCGGTCCACGATAGTATCTTTCATCTGACCTGATGGTGTTTCTAGAAGTGTACCCATCGGCATTTTAGATAACTTTGAAATCATTTTTAAACGAATGGATTTCAAAGTTTTATATGTTGCACTATGCGAAATAGTTGTTGAAATATTTGCAAATACAACCTTAAGAATGTATGCAAGCAGTGCAATAATACATAACTTGCCATAATAATTTATCTCTGTGTTTCCACTCATCAAAGCTACAATAATCTTTGCTCCTACAAAATATGGAACTACACCTGCCACTACACCAATAATGGCAAAAATCACAGCTTCTATGAACTTCCCCTTAGAATCTGATGCCAGTCCAAGCAATACTGCTATTGGACTCTGTTGCTTTTTTTTCATAATCTTCCTCCTTTTGTTAGAATCAACTAACTTAAATAAAAAAATTAAGCCGATAATCTGTGATTTCTTCCATTCACAAACTATCGGCTCTATGACATTACATCTGGCTCTACTGATAATTTAATATTCATTTTTTCAACATCAATCAAGCATTCATGTCTACATTTTGGACAAAATATTGGAAAATTCTTTAATAACGTTTGCCGCCTAATCTTTGTCCGTGTCCTGCATTTGCATTTTGGACAATGTATCCAGCCATTATCATCCACACAGAATATTTCTACCTTTTGCATTTTCACACCTTCCTTTTTATAATTCTAAAAATACGCTTTCCAACCATTGTTATAAAATGTTCTCAATTCATTAATATAAATTTCTGCTTTCTTTCGTGGCATATCATGTATAACCACTTCAAAAAGCCCAGAATAAAATGCACTGGAAACAACATGTAAAAATCCATCTGTAATGCGCCCTTCAGCATACGCTTTACTTTCTGCGTTCTTCAAGAAATTCCTTGTACATTCCATATCAATTTCTACCAGACTTTCCAAAAAATCATGGTAAAGGGTATTAGGCGAACAATTAACCAGCAGTTTAAATTCATCAAAATAATTATATATCAGGTCAATTAAGCCCGGAAAACCTCCATCCGAATACTCCCTTTGCTGTTCTATCTGTTCTTCATTTGTCAAAGCTTCAAAGCCATTTAATGATTGATATATGTACTCTCTCATACTATTAGATGCCGGTTCTACAAGATGGCGAAACAAACCTTCCTTATCCGCGTACCTTGTGTAAATGGTACTTGTACTGACTCCTGCATTTTGAGCTATAATACGCAATGAAGCTTCATTATAGCCTTTTTCTAAAAATTCATTTTTGGCATGATACAGAATTGCTTCATCAAACCCTTCAACACGACTCGCCATTTTCCCTCCATTTAAAACAGTGTTTTTAAAACGTTGTTTTGAATATAACAAAAAAAATACTTTCTGTCAATGCGTGAAAATGATTTATTTTATCAAAAAGTAAGACTAAACTAGTTATACCTACATCAATACAGGAACTAATTTAGTCTTAAAAATATCAAATATTAACTTACAGACTTTATATATTTAATGATTAATCTCTATCACTTCAAAACCGGCTTTCTCCACCACTTCCACAATTTCCTCATCATCTATATGATGCTCATATGAGATAACCGCTATTTTATTCTCTAGACTTACTTTAGCTGAAATCCCATTCAGTTCATTGAGTCTTGCCATAAGTGTCCGCCTACAGCTTTCGCAGCGCATTCCTTCTATTTTCAACGTAAAACTTCCAATAGGGGCTTTTAGCTTCTTGGGCTTTACTCGTTGGGCGCTTGTTTCACAGCAGCTTTTCTTACCGGTCATTCTTCTAAAAAAAGAAAACAGACATGCCCCGACAATTAGTATTACAAGAATAATAACAATGATAGTTGCAAAATTCATCTTCATTTAATCCTTTCCCAATAAACAACAGCTGCAGTGCTTCCCCTCAATCCGCTGCAGCCGTGGCACTTTTTGCAATTACCACCGCAGTCAGCAGACATGATTGTCTTTTTTACATAACCCAGTTGTTCATAACGTTCCAACTTTGCTTCTACCATTTCCACACTGGTATTTAGTGTATTTGCCAGCTGTGCGGTAGAACGTACGCCCTCTTCATCCAGTAATTCCAGAAGTGTCATCCTTTCATCCTCCTCTTTTTCGGAGATTACTCACCGAAAACAACTACTTCAACCAGACGCAATACTATTACATTGATTTTTAGAAGAACAAACCTGCAATATGATACGTCAGGCAGGATAGAATCAGCGCAGAAGCAATATAGTATAATGCAATTTTAAGTGTCCATTTCAACGAATGGGACTCCTGATAAGTAGATGCTACTGCCATCAAGCATGGTACATTAAATGTCACAGCCACAATAAATGCCAGTGCTTCCGACTTTGAAATTGATGCAGCAATGATTGCCCCAATGTTTGCATCTGCGGCTCCCGTCACAGTAGCATTCAAAATCGATCCGCTTCCCGTAAAAAGCACACTGGTTACACCAAGAACCGCTTCCTTAGATACCATGGAGGACAGAAAAGCAATAAAAGTCTGCCATCCCATACCAAAGAATCTTGTTACTGGTTCAATTGCATTTCCAAATCTATAAAGAGCACTATTTGCTGCTGTTCCATCCGCTGAATAGGTAAGTACCCAAAAGATTGCCGATACCACTACAACGACTACAAAAGCTTTCTTGAATACATCCCACATACGAAGCAATGTCGTGCGAAGTAAATTTCTCCAGCGGGGTTTATGATAAGGTGGCAATTCCATAATAAGACCTGTGCGGTCTTCCACTGGACTAAGCTTGCGTCCAAAAATTTTCGCAGTAATCAGAATATGAACAAACATGATAGCAAACAGCAGAAGCATCACCAAAATCGCTCCTGTTCCACCAAAAATGGCACTTGCCAGTGTCGGAATTACCGCAAAAGTCGCACCGCAAGGAATTGCCCATGCCAAGGCAATTGTTAATATTTTCTGTCCCCATGAATCTATGACACGAGTACCTGCCGCACCACCAATGGTACAACCAAAACTGACTAACATAGGCATAATTGATTTTCCCTGCAATCCAAGCTTATTCATTGTATTATCGAATACATAGGACACTCTGGCCATATATCCAACTTCTTCAATCAGCCCAAACACCAGATTGATACCGAATACAAAGCCTGCCATGGAAAATACCCAGCCAAGTGCTGTAATAATCGTATTTGAAATGAAAGAGCTGAGCACTACCGGAAGACCAATACTCTCTACAAGTGGATTCAAAAGAGACGGAATCATTCCTCCAATTCCCATCAAAGGCATTGCCACCACCATGGAAGCAACAAGACCAAGCAGTACAATTCCCACAGCAACAGCTTTACCAAATCGCCCTGAAATTGCTGCCCTGTCGAATTTAGACAGAATATGTGATTCCTTCTTTGTATTTGTTACAATGTCCGAAAGCAGTCCCTCGATCCATGCAAACTTACAGTCACTGGTATAAAGACTGCCATCCTTACTTTTTTCTGTGAAAGCTTTCACTTTCGATTTTTCTGCAGTTACCGCCACCTTACGGGCTATGACAGTATCTCCTTCCATAAGCTTTCCAGCCAGCCATCTTGCAGAATACTGATCGATTCCTTCTGCCGGAACCAACTTTAACGCCTCTTCATAGATTTCTTTCTGCTCACCGCTTTCATATAATGTCTCCAACGCTGATACATCTATTCGCTTCTTAGCTTGAAAAGCAGATTCCAAAGTTTTATAAAAATCCCCGTAACTTTTTTTATCCAATGCCACCATTGAAACTACAGGTATACCCAGCTTTTGCGAAAGCTTCTTCGCGTCCACACTCTTCCCCTGCGCCCTTGCCACGTCATTCATGGTAAGAACCAACATTGCCGGAGTATTAATACCTGCATAATCTGCCAGCATGAACAGGCTTCGTTCCAGCTGGGATGCATCTGCAAGAATGCAGACGAGTTCTGCACCACCGGAAGCGATATAATCACGGGTTACAATCTCCTCATCCGAGTTTGCGGACAAACTGTATGTACCTGGCAAATCTGCAAGCAAATACTCATTTCCGTTATAACTAAAATGTCCTTCCTTTTTCTCAACCGTCTTGCCAGGCCAGTTTCCTACATGCTGATGTGATCCTGTCAGCATATTAAAAATCGTAGATTTTCCTGAATTAGGCTGCCCTAAAAGGGCTACTTTTCTTTCTGTTGTCATTAGCTCATTACCTCCACGGATATTCTTTCTGATTCTTTTCGATTAAGCGCAATCATGGTATCCCTGCCATATACAAGCAGGGGACGCTTCTTAACATTCTGTAGCATTTCAATTTCGCAGCCGATATTCAGCCCAATCGAAGTGATTCTTGAAAGATAACGTCTGTCACCGTCTACTGCCGTAATTTTTGCTTTTTGTCCGTTTTGTAATTCTGTAAGCTTTTGCATTTACTTACTGCTCCTTTCTTCTATGCCCTTTCTTCTATATTCAAGCGGTGCCTCACCTGTGTATTTTTTGAAGGCACTGCCGAATTTACCCTGATTCAGATATCCCGATTCCGCTGCAATCTCGCCGACGCTCATCTTTGTTTCCCGCAAAAGGCGACATGCATGCTCCATTTTTATATTTTTGATATATTCAGATACCGGACTTCCATAGACCAATCTGAAATACTTTTTCAAAGAAGATGGACTGACTCCATATTCTTCTGCCAGTTCCTCCACCGTCAGATGCTTTCTGAAATCCCGGCACAATCTCTCTTTTACATTCTCAGCAATAATCCTTTGACCTTTTGTCACATAAATGTTTCTTTTCCGCGTAAGCGTTTTTTCGCTGTTTAGCATATATAGCAGACGTATTGTAAGGAAACGGAAGTCTTCCAATTCCCCATCTGCCTCTTTCAGACGCTTCATAAGTTCTCTTGCCAGCGCATCCCACTCAGATGATACATTAACGATAAGACTTCCATTTTCTATTTCCTTCATTCTTTGACGCCAAACTTTTTCAATTCCCAAATCTGTAAGTGCTGTTACGGAATTCTGCTCTAAAATTTCTAAATTAAACACTATTTCCAGACCTTCATACTTTCCGGATGGATACCGAAAGCATTCTTTCGGTGCATTCCGGTCAACACTTAAATCTCCTTCTTCCAGATAGACATATCTTCCGTTTTCTAAAAGCGCCTCGCATCTGCCGGATGTGCAATAATTCATTTTAAAAAAAGGATATTCCGTCAGTGTTTCACTAGGGAGACTGTGCATATGAACCTCATTCATCCAAATAGAGATTCCCGGCCAAAGGCGGCACAGATACAACCATCCCTTCTCCGACTGCCAGAAAAAATCCTGTCGTTCTACACAGTCGGATAGTCTCGTTGTAGCGATTCTGTATTTCTGTACCCACTCTGGCTGAAACAAACTTCTTTCTTCCATTTTTGCTCCTTTTAGTTAGTCTATTCTAACTCACGTTCGCTATTCTATCATTAATTTTTATTCTCTGCTATACCTTTCCAGCTTTTTTTGCTCCATGTGACATCTGATTTCATTTGAAAGCAATAAAACCAAATATATTAATGACATGTAGGCATATTTCTCACTTTTATCCTACATCTTTATAATTCTCGTTCAACAATTAACCTGTAATCTGTTTCTGTAAATCGGTGATAAATCGTATGTTCCATTTCCATTTTAATGCAATAATACCATGAATCCGGGTTATGATCCGGGAAATACAAAACATAGTCAAAGTCCGTTCCGCGTTTCATCTTCTCGCATATGTAACAATTATTAAATTTTGCAAAGCACTCACAGATTTTTTCTATCGTCAAATAATGATTATTCTTAAACAATTCTATTATGCTTTCCAAGAATGGAGGATTCGGTACTCGCTCATATACATAATCTGCTCCTACTACTGGGACACACACCTCGATTCTTTCATCCCTACACAATGTAAAATGAATCTTTCCAAGTACAGTGTCCTCAAATCCCTTCTCTTCTTTCAGTAACGCGACCAGTTCTTTGCCGCTCCTTAACTCTGTCTGAAGCAGTCCGCACATTGACTGAACCGGAAAATATAGTCGGATTGTCTCTTTGACATACCCAAGTTTCAGTTGCGCCTCTTTTATCTGTTCTATCAAGTTTTCAATCAATCTGTCTTTTTCCATATCTGCTTACTTCTCCATTCATTTCTACTTCTCGTATTTCCCGATTCATTTGAATCATTTAAGATGCAATTATTCTCATTTTAAAAGCAAGGAAACCAGATAACAAATGAGTAACGCCACCATAGGATATACAACAAATGTAGCGATCACTAAAAGTCAATGGACTAATATAAAGTAACCCGAAGACTATAAATCCGAAAATCAGAAACATTGTCAATATTTCGATGATTATTACTGTAATATTCATATGATATTCCTCCTAGTATCCACTTTGTAAATCTGCAATTAAGGATTGAGCAAATTTTAAATTTACTGCAACGAACACAATTCCAAATAAACGAAAGAAAATACCCAGCACCACTTAGGCGCTAGAGGAAATGATAATTGTCCAGTTCCACAGGCTAGTTCCAACACTGTCATTTTATTCTACATTCTTCAATGCCTCATCCATCGGAATCTTCTTAATTCTGGCAAAATCTAAAATCATAACGAATAAATACCCAATTAGTACAAACAAAAACATTTTCACATATCCTACTGGTTCAATAACAAATGCAAACCATCCACTGTAACTAAGCATGATTACTTTCCACGCTTGTGTCATAACAAGTACGCCGAGCACTACGCTGACAGCGTCTGCCACTACAAGTACCATACTCGTGGAAAGCAGGTACAAACTTGCAATCTCCCGATTTTCATATCCCAAAATTTTCGTCATTGAGATGGCGTTTTCGTTCTTTTCTATAATTATTTTTGTCAGAAGATAGATCAGCACTGCTGACAATAGGATACACAAGATCTGGAAATACTCCATATAAGCTCCCATGGAGTGATCCAACTGTTCGCACATCTTGGTAATATCCCGTTCCGTAATCACCGTTGCTATGTATTCATCCTCGATATCTGTTATTTCCGAGTCAGACAAAAAACCCGAGAATTCATCTTGCTCTAACTCAAATACCTTCTGATAATTTTCCAATGGCATGAAAACAGCAATGCTCTGACATCTGTCATAAATTCCTGCAACTGAGAACACATACTGTTTATTCTCATACTTTTCATCTAGTGTAACGCTGTCACCTGTCTTCAAACCATACTTATCGCTGAACGGTTTTGAAATATAAACAGCATTTTCCTTTAATGTCTCCAGCCCGGAAATCTTTACATAGCTGCTATCCTCGATAATACCATATACCGACACCTCTTCATCAATCTCATCACTTTTCTTTTGTAACGAATACATGCTGAATTTTTCAGCATCTTTGTTTGTCGTAGTAATAATATCCTCATCCTCATTTTCATAGGTCTTTAAGACATACTGATAATTTGCAAACATCATGTCTGCTGTATGATTCTGATAATATTCCAATGTGGACGGCATACCAACTGCCATGGCAAGCATAACCATAATAAAGAAAATGCCTGCAAAAAGAATCGCATAGTTCGGGATGTTCTGGAAAATGATCCGAAGACGGAATCTGCTCAGGAACTTCCACCTTGGAAGACGCATCGCTTTTTTGCGTTTTGTTTTCTTCAAATCATGCCGTAAAAACTGTAACGGAGTGTGCTGCATCATTTTGATGATTACACATAAGTTTACAACCAGCATCAGAATAACCGGAATCAGTGTTGTCTTGAAAAACGCATCGGCATTCCATACTGTCTCATATGTCGGAAGACTGTAGCTGTTATAATACATGGAGACCACTACATTTTTAAACACGGTATATCCCAGTATATTCCCAATTGCTGCCGAAAGAATCGTCACAATGACAGGCATGGATAAATAGTGCCGAACCAATTCGCCTTTGGTATATCCCGAAGCCCGAAGCGTTCCGATTGCCGACGCTTCCTTAGCAATCGTATTGCTGATGGTAACCGCAAAGATAAAGGCAATAATCACCATCAAAATATCCAGAAGCACTCCGCCCATTGCCTCGTCTGATCCCATGTCTTCCGTCGCAAAATTAATTGCCGGATTTGCATATCTCGGCATGAAATCCTCAATTTCGTTTTCAAATACAACGGTCTGGGTGAGCAAGGCTTTCATAAAATTATCGGACAACTTTTTTTCTTCTTTTTCATCCGCAGGTTCATGTTCATACTTCCATGCGTAAGTATAGTGGACCGACTGATTCAGACGATTAAACCCACTCTCTGTCACCATTGCCACATCAAACTTTAAAGCGTCAAACATAAGGTCTGTACTTTTCTCATGTAACGTTGAATAATTGACATAGGCAATCAGACCAACGACCTGAAAGGACTGTCCGCTGACCATAATTGTATCTCCCACTTCAATCCCGGCGTTATCCGCATGCATACGGTCAATGGCAATTTCATCTTCTGCCTCTGGAAAGCCTCCCTCCATCAGACATGCCAGATTGACATTTTCCGTCTTCGCATACACCCGGATGGTTCCGTCAATCGTACCATCCTCATCGTTATCTTCCTCCGCGTTTCGATAGAAATTTTCATATATTTTTACAGGAACTGCCTGAAAATCCGGATCATTTAACTCATACTTTTCTTCTGCATCCGCATATTCTTCATCAATTTCCGTCTGAATTTCTTCCCAAGCCTCGTCATATGCTTTTGGATAAGCATCATCATACGCTTCCTGATAAGCCACATCATAAGAATCTTCATAGGCTTTCTGATAAGTTTCATTGTATGCCTGCTCATAAGCGTCCTGATACGTTCCATTCTCTTTTGCCTGCTCAATTGCTGCTGGAAGCATGGCAGTCACCGTCACGTCATCCATCCCCTGCGCCAAAAGTGACTGTTTTATCTGTAGCTCGAAGCCGTCATCAAACTGTATTGAGAACTCGGAATCAAATTTTTCCGTAAATTCCTTTTTATATTCCTTGTCAAATTTCTCAGTAAACTCCTTCTCAAATTCTTCCTCAAACTTTTCATCCAGCTCTGCCTTTGCTTCATCCAGATAATATTGCTTTACATCCGCCTTTTCCCCGGATTGAATTGCTGATAATAAGTCCTCGTCGGCTTGGCTTTCCAGTTCAAAATGTCCGTTTTCCAGCTTGTATTTGGTTACACTTTCATCGGCTGCCTTCATCATACTTCCATTAGCCACATACATACCGGATACAAATCCAATGGTCAGAACCAAAAACAGACTCACTACTAAATACTTTTTCCAATCACCTAAAAGCTCTCGTGGAATACGTTTCAGGAGCGGATTTTTTACTTTTTTGCTCTTCATACATATCACACTCCTTTACCACTCCAGCTCCGCTGCAGAAACTTTGCTTGTGTTAATATCGTCATGGCGGACCCCACCATCACGAAGTTTAATTACATGATCTGCCATATGCTTGATTGCCTCATTGTGCGTGACCATGATAATTGTGTTTCCATATTTTTTATTAATATCTTCAATCAGCTTAAGAATCTCTTTTGATGTGTTATAGTCCAGCGCGCCGGTAGGCTCATCACAAAGTAAAATATCCGGATTCTTTACAATGGCACGGCCAATGGAAACTCTCTGTTGCTGTCCGCCGGAAAGCTGGTTTGGCAACTTATATCTATGGTCATAAAGTCCAAGGGTGTTCAATAATTCATCGATATCCAATGAGCAATCAGACAGATATGCTCCCACCTCAATATTCTCCTTTACATTTAGGTTTCCAATCAGATTGTACATCTGAAACACATAACCAAGATGCTTTCTCCGGTATTGTGTCAACGCCTTTTCTCCCATATCCTCCAGCTTGTCACCGTTGATGGATATGTAACCGGAATCTGCGTTGTCTATCCCGCCTATTATATTAAGCAATGTGGATTTTCCAGACCCGGAAGGACCAAGAAGCACACAAAACTCTCCCTTTGCAACAGAAAAGTTCATTCCACGAAGCACTTCCTGTCGGGTTTCCCCTCTCCCAAACCCTTTTTTCAAATCTACAATTTTTAAAAAATTCCGTTCTTCCTCTGACATTTTTCATAACCTCCTCTATTTCAAATTAGTTTTAACTAACCAAGTATAACACGTTCCTTTCGTTTTGCGGGATTCGCTATTGATAATATATTTCATTTACTGTCATTAGCAAACCATTCCCTGTATTATTATGACACCGAAAAATCGATAGTAAAATGATACATTCTATTATAATTTGCAGGAACAGCATTGCAAAACACATAAAAAGTAGGTTGACCATAGCATCTAACTATGGTCAACCTACTACAAATCTACATGTTACAAATTTATACTTTTCAGTGCCTGATCCAAATCCTTGATAATATCATCCGGATCTTCCAGACCAACACTGAACCGTATAAATCCTTTTCTGAACTTCTCAGGATAAAGATTGATACGCTCATCATAGCTTGGCTGTGGGAAAATCAAGCTTTCATCATGTCCCAGTGAAACTGCAAACGTTACCACCTTAAGTGCTGCACAGAAGTGTTCTACCATTTTGTCATCCGCATTCAATCCAAAAGAGATTACACCGCCATATCCGTTTTTCATCTGTTTTACCGCAGTTTCATGGTCTGGATGACTGGTAAGTCCCGGATAAGATACAAAGGTCACATTCTCCCTTCCTTCCAGCCATTCAGCAATTTTTTGTGCTGATTTATTAATCCGCTCCATGCGGAGAGGAAATGTAACTGATCCTCGGAAAATCTGCCATGCATTAAATGGACTGATTACAGATCCCACATTTACCTGTGCTTCGTACCGAATTCGATCCATCGTCTCCAGATCGTTGGATATAATTGCTCCTCCCTGAGCATCTCCATGACCATTGATATATTTGGTTATTGCTTCTACCACAAAGTCAGCTCCTAATTCTAACGGCTTTTGATTAAACGGAGAAGCAAATGTATTATCTACCGATAAAACTGCACCATTCTTATGAGCAATTTCTGCAATAGCAGCAATATCTGTAATCCCATTTGTAGGATTATCTGGAGTTTCAATATGTACCAATTTTGTTCCGGGCGTGATTGCTCTCTTTACTGCCTCAATATCTGTCATATCCACCATAACTGTTTCTACTTTGAATTTTCGATTGAAAAGTTCATGAAACATTCTATAAACAGCCATATAACTGACATTCGGATATACCACCCTGTCTCCTGATTCCAAAAGTGTCCAGAATAATGCATGAAGAGCAGCAACTCCGCTAGCCAACACAATGGCATCATCTGCCTCATGTAATGCTGCTATTTTTTCTTCCAACCAATGTTGATTCGGATTTCCATTTCTTACATACATCATAAGGTCTGTAGAAGAATAATTAACCTGTGACAAATCATCAGGCAACTTAAAACTGTTTGCCATATGTAGAGGACGTCGGACAGCCCCCGTCTCCAGATCATAATCTGTTCCTGTATGGATTGCTTGCGTGGTAATATCATAACCTTTATATCGATTTTCTTTCTTAGCCATTTTTATTCACTCCTGTACTTACTGCGATTTTCGATACTATATCCTATTATTCCCTATTATTCCCTATTTTTCAATATCTCTGCCGGAAGAATCTTATTCACTCTTCTCATTAACAGCGGATTGATAATCCAATACAACACGATAATTGCTGCAAATAATCCCGCATACATCCACCATTCAAAGCTAAGTTCAATGGAGCAGGCAACATTTGACACCATATAAGGAAACATTGCATCCATGATTAACTTTGACAATGGTATTCCTATAAGTGCACTAACTGTCACAATCACCAGATTTCCATTTAAGAAAAGCTTTCGTATCTCTTTTTTTCGATATCCGAAAATTTTCATCATCGAAATAGACATAGCGGAACGGTCCACCATAACTTTTAACATCAGATACATGACCACAATAAAAATCAGAGCAGATACGACGCATAACATAAGAATCATCGACCACATAAGTTCCACGAACACCGATGCACTCTTTTCTATCTCTGCTTTTGAAGTAGTCGCATACAATCTGGCAGAATCGATATCCAGCGCATGATCAGCAAAAACAATGTTATAATAATCCTCACTCTCTCCCATTAATTCTCTCATGCTCTCTATATCCATGAATACATAGAAGCCGACTGAATAAGGCACAATTTCCTTCACTGTAAACGCATAATTCCGGTCATTTTCTTCATCCTTGAGAACGACATCATCCCCAATCTTTAAACCATACTTTTCTGCCATAGCAGATGAAATCAATACCTGATTCTGTCCTTTTTCCACTGGTGCATCAAAATATGGATTGTCTTTCTTTATCCCTAAAAGTGTTACATCAAAATTATATCCGAGTACCTCTTTTTTCAACGTAACACCATAGGCTTCTTCTCCGCCCTTTGGCACGGTTTCTTCCGGATACTTATAGGTGTACATATACTCAAATTTAGTATCCTCAACAGAATTCGTTCTGATATTTTCACAAAGTACATAGCAATCAAATGAAATCATGCAAATCAATAAAGAAATGAACATACCGAAAAATACTGTAAATCCAGTACGTTTTTCTCTCAAAAACTGTCGAATCTGAAAGGTACGAACAAAATTACCATCTTTCAACTTGATATTTTGTTTTTTCGCAGCTTTCTGCTCATTACGAATCAGTACAAGAGCAGGTTTTTTCAACTTCTTCCGAATTACCAGAAAGTTTGTCACTGCCGCTACAATAGGTGGCATAACAATTCCATAAATCAACAGATATGGCTCATACAACACTTCTAAATCAGGAAATGAGAAATAGCTGTGAGCATCCTGCATCTCTGTGTTTACGCCCAAACTACTATATCCTATGATGGTACCGATTACCCCAGCAATCAATGTTACTGTTACAGGTAATACCAGATAGTGAAGCAAAAGTTCTTTTCTTTTGACCCCCAAAGCATAAAGAGTACCGATAACCTCCGATTCCTTTTCAATCGTATGTACTACGAAAACTGAAATAACATAAGCAAACAAAATGATAATAATCACTCCTGCCAAAAGCCCCGCTGCTTTATTGATTACAACATCATTTGCAGCGCCTCCAATACGCATATTATCTTCGGCTGCCAGAAACTGCGTCAGCTTAGACAATTTAACATCAAAATTATCATCAATAAATTCTGTTGTTTTATCAGAAAATTCAGAAATTCCATCTGCTAAGGTTTCAGCACCTTCCCCTGCTTTTGAAACCCCTTCAGTATAATCTATTGTGCCGCTTTCGAAAGCATCTAGTGCTTCCAACTGTTTCAGTACCGATTTTATTTTCATTGTAAGCAATGCACTGTTACTATTTGAAATCAAATTATTCAAAACGGATTTATAATTATCTTTTGTTAATTCCGAAACTCCAAACTCTGCCAGACCGCTAGATGCCTCTGTAAGATATGCATCAAAAATTTCTGACGCTCCTTCTGTAAGCTCACCGCTATTGCTATTGAGTTCCAGAATACCTTCTGTAAGCTCTTCTACTCCATCTTCAAGTTCCGAAACACCATCTTTGAAGTCATCCAGCTTTCCACCTGTTCTGTCCCAATATTCTTTAAAATATTTATCGTCGATATCATCTGCTGATATAGTGAAATCCTGTAGTTTTTCTTTTAGTTCCTGATTTGTCATTTTATCATTGAGACGGTAAGCATATACATATTCCTCCGACTTTACGCTTTTATGCTCACTATTTAACATCTGATAATCATCGTCAGTGAGAAAGCCGATGCCAAACTGGCTACTTTCAATCGCACTGTCTGAAAGATTTCGATATGGTGCATCATAATCTGGTGCAGTTCCGATACCACATATCTCAAAGGAATGTCCACCAATTTTGACCACATCCCCCACTGCAAGATTATTTTCTTCACAATAACGTTTTTCTAATAGAATTTCCCCTTCTTTCTCAGGGATCTTTCCACTATCTGCCTGTGCAAGATCAATCTCCTGTCGCAATGAAAATACACGTAGAACAGCATCATTATCAAGATCATAATCCAGATAAAAATGTTCTTCTAATGTAACTCCCTTGTCCGTAAGCTTTTTACGCTCTGCATCCGTAAGAGGCACAAATACTGTAAATTGTCCATCCTCTAAACACTGCTCTTTTTCTGCATTTTCTGTTCCGATTATAATCGTATCTGCAGCAGCGACCATACTGATTACAATGAACATCCCAAGAATAATTAACAAACCCAATGCCAGATAACGGAACAGGTTTTCTCTTAAATCCCGAAAAACTCTTTTTCTTAATATCTTTTGCATGCTTATAAATCCTCCAATTCTGCTGCTGGCACTTTCTGCTCGTTACGATAATTTTTCTTAATCTGACCATCCTTTAGAAAAATTACCTGATCAACCATATTTTTAATCGAATTGTTGTGAGTAACAATAAGCATGGTCGTACCATATTTTCTATTCACTTCTTCCAGTAAAACTAAAATATCCCTTGAAGTTTTAGAGTCCAGCGCACCTGTCGGCTCATCACAAAGAAGCAGCTTCGGATTCTTAATCAAAGCTCTTGCAATCGCACATCTTTGTTGCTGACCTCCGGAAAGCTGAGATGGGAACTTATTTTGATGTTCGGTAAGCCCAAGTGTCTCTAATAACTCATCCATGTTCATAGGATGATCTGAAAGATACTCACACACCTGTATGTTTTCCTTTACCGTCAAATTTGGCACTAAATTATAGAATTGAAAAATAAATCCCAGATTCTCTCTTCTATAATCGGACAACTTATCCTGCGACAAGCCGAAGATTTCTGTTCCATCCACCTTGATTGACCCGGAATCCATAAGATCCAGCCCACCAATACAATTCAAAAGCGTGGATTTTCCTGAACCACTGGTTCCTTGAATCACACACATATCCCCTTTATTAACTGATACGGAAACGCCTTTCAGCACTTCCATATAGCTTCCACCTTCACCATAACTTTTCTTTACATTACTTACTTCTAAATACATGTTGTTTCCTCCTAAATCTATTTTTTAACATAACAGAGTTATGTTATTTACAAAAAAGAATGCTGCCATTACCTGCCGACAGCATAACATCGTTATGTTGTATGTCCAAATATGGGCTATACAACAATTCTTTGTCATATAGCCTGTTATCATTTTTCTAAAAACAATTGTGGCCAACCAACAACAAGATAAGAAACAATTTGTTCTATGTGCTGTGCTGCCTTTTCTTCATCCCTTTCATGAGTCAGCAGATGTACAAATGCATCCGTCTGCATATGTGACACCCAATGCAAAATGTATTTGTCTGGTTTTTTTACACCTTCTTTTTGGGCAATCAGCTCTGCCAACCTATCATAATGCTGTTCAAAACTGTCCACAAATACATCCACTATATTCTCATATTTGCTTCCCTGGCTTTTCGTCAAAAGAATCTGAAAAACATCATAATGCTGATACAAATAATGTACGATCTCTTTCGCACTTTTCATATCCTCCGATGTGTCTCCAGAAAAAACCGATTCCGTATTAATCGAAAGTTCAACAGAAAGATGCTCCTGAATCACTTCATTTAATTCCTGAAGCGGTCCTTCTACAATCGCCGAAAGCAAATCCTCTTTGTTTTCAAAAAAGAAATACAATGCACCGGTCGTAACACCTGAATTTTTACAAATGGTCCGCAAAGAGGCTTTCATATAACCTTTTTCGAGAAACTCTTTTTTGGCACTTCTAATCAGCTTCTCCCGCGTTTCCTTCTCCTCAGGCATCTTTGATCCCTCCTTGGTTTTAACATAACATCGTTATCTCGTTTCAAATAGTATCACGTGAAAGGAATATTGTCAATCCATTTTTATATAAAATTAGACACCCCGCAATTTCTGCGGAGTGTCTACTAGAATCCATCTATGTTTGATTACAATTTCCAGCTTGCTGCCAGTTCTCTTGATGCTACAAATCTCCTGTAGATGCCTTCCTGCTGCATCAGTTCTTCATGTCTTCCTTGCTGCACGATTTTTCCATGATCCAATACCAGAATTTTATCTGCGTTCCGTACTGTTTTTAATCTATGGGCAATCATAAAAATAGTCTTTTCTTTTGTTAGTGCATCAACGGCTTCCATGAGTTCTTTTTCATTTTCAGGGTCAACATTTGCTGTTGCTTCATCGAGAATAATGACAGGTGAATCTTTCATAATAGCTCTGGCAATACTGATTCTCTGTTTTTCACCACCGGAAAGACTTGCACCTCCCTCACCGATTACAGTGTGATATCCCTCCGGAAGTGCCATAATGAAATCATGACAACATGCTTTCTTTGCCGCTTCTATCACTTTTTCCATTGGAGCATCTTCCTGTCCAAATCGAATATTGTTAGCAATGGTATCCTGAAAAAGATATACATTCTGGAATACAAAGCTAAAATTTTTCATTAAGCTGTCCATGCTGTAATTTCGTACATCTTCCCCGCCAAGAGTAATGCTTCCCTTATCCACATCCCAGAACCTCGCAATCAAATGACAAAGCGTGGTCTTACCACCGCCACTTGGTCCAACAATCGCCGTGGTGGTCTTTTCCGGGATATGTACCGATACGTTATCAATAATTTTCGACTTATCAGAGGATAAGTTCTTGTCATAATAAAAGTCTACATTTTTAATATCGACATCATAGTTTTTCGGTGTGATATCTTTTCCTTCAATATCCATTTCCGGTAATTCAAGGATTGTCTGAACCTTATCCACACCAATATCTACAACGCGCAAAAGAGAAGAATAGTTTCCTGCAGTTCCCAGACTATCAAGTACAAGGAAAGAACAAATAATCATTCCTATACAGTTTAAGAGAACCATACTTCCTTGCAGATACAAATAAATAGAAAACAATGTCATAACAACACCTGTCAACTTGATAATTCCATTTTGTGTCTGCATCAGTGGTACAAATTTAAGTTCCATCTCCGTATTGATGCGGCGATTTTCTTCAATAGCATCGTTCAGCTTTTTGGAAGTTCTTCCAGTAAGATTATAGCCACGAACCTCAGAAATCCCTTGCACATATTCCAGCACCTTTTCCACCACATCCGTATCTGACGCTGATTTTATCGGTGCAAGTGTCTGACTTTTCTTTTGTAAAATACTATTTACTGCAAAAAACAGTAGAATACCCGCTACTGCCACAAGTCCGATTCTCCAATCAAAGAACAAAATCATAACCGTAATGACAAGTGTTGTCAACATCCCCTGCGTCGTCATCATTACGACTCTGGTAGCAACATCTGCCATCTGCTCCATTGTATTTGTTGTCACACTTGTAATCTGTCCCAAACTATTTTTATTGAAATATCCCATCGGAAGATAACGCATATGTTCCGCAATCTCAATTCGCTTTTCTGCTGCAGTATAATATCCGGCCTCACATTGTAACATGGTGATATGATATTTGATAAATGAGCCCATAACCACACTTGCGACCAGAACGCCAAAGCATTCCCAAATTAATGTCGGAGTCACCGTCTTATTAATCACTCCATTTATAAGCAACATAATGGCTGGAATTTTCATAGCTTCCATAAGAGCAAAAAATACCCCTAAGACCAATGATTTATAAAACTTACCCTTATTTACTTTGCCGCAAAAATCAAAGAATTTTTTGAATATTTTAAGCATACATTGCACCTACTTTCTCTTGTGGGTCAGCTTCTGTACTTTTTACACCCATATGGGACTCCCACATTTTTGGATAAATTTTGCCCCTTTTCAGTAGCTGCTGATGGGTTCCTTCTTCTGCAACTCTTCCATCACTGATTACAAAAATTTTGTCCGCATCTGCAATCGTAGAAAGTCGATGTGCAATCACAATTAACGTTTTTCCCTGTACTAATTTTGCAACTGAGGACTGAATCACCGCTTCGTTCTCCGGGTCTGTATATGCCGTTGCCTCATCCAGAATAATAATCGGCGCATCTTTTAGCATTGCTCTCGCAATAGAAATGCGCTGTCTCTCCCCACCAGAAAGATGTCCACCTGCGCCTCCTACAATAGTGTCATAACCATGTTCAAGCCCCATGATAAAATCATGACATCCACTCTTTTTCGCTACCTCTTCTACTTCTTCGTCTGTCGCATTTAAGTTTCCCATACGAATATTTTCTCGAATTGTATCATCAAACAGATAATTATCTTGTGAAACATATGCCACTTTCCGATTGTATTCTTCCAATGACATATTTTTAATATCTACTCCTCCAATTTTGATACTACCACTATCCGTATCCCATAAAGAAGCGATCAACTTCGCAATGGTTGATTTTCCACTTCCGGAAGGTCCGACCAGAGCATTTACCGTTCCTTCTTCCATCTGCATATTGACCCCGTGAAGCACTTCTTTTTCATGATAACCAAATGTTACATTAGAAAGAGAAATGGAATATCCCTTCATTTTCTTTCTGTCTTTTGCCGGGCGTTCTAATTCCTCCCATAATAAAATACCAGACACCTCGCCGACAATCGTACCAATTCTTGCCATGTCATCCATATAGCTCATCACTGTAATGAGTGGAGAAACCAATCCCAATGACAAAATGAGACACATCACAAGCTCTGCAAAGGCAAGGCTTCCATTCATGAAAAAATATCCTCCAATCGGAACAACCGCAAGTGACGTACACGGCATCAGCACCATCGCAATACAGAAGAACACATTGCAACGACGCATCCATTCCACATAGCATTCAGCGCCTTCTTTCGCAGCGACTTCAAATTTTTCATAAGATTTCTGTGCTTTACCAAACGCTTTTATGACTTCAATTCCATTGATATACTCTACTGCCGTATCATTTAATATTTTTGTCTTATTAACTGTGTTCTGGTAACTCTCCTCATAGCCAATCATCTCTCCCATGAAAGCAAGCATCCCTATTACAAGTGTAATTAAAGATACTAGTGCCATTCTCCAGTCAATGACCAAAAGATAAATAAATACTGCGATTGGTGCTAATAAATTTCCTGTAAATTCCGGCAATATATGCGCCAGTGTTGTCTCCATACTATCTACACGTTCTACCATGATGTTTTTTAATGAGCCAGACGGTGTATCTTTGACACGACCAAGTGGCACTTTTGCCAGTTTTTCACACAAACGTTTTCGGATCGTTGCCAATACATGAAACGTTGCTTTATGGGAACAGGAAGTTGAAATTCCGTGAAAAGTCACCCTTCCAATCCAAAACACCGCCATGATGATGCCCTCTTTTAAATAGAACTGCCATTCCCGGTTTCCTGCGATTAGTTTTGCCACCATATCACCTATTATGATATAGGGCACAATACTGCAGACAACACCTAAAATTGCAACTACTACGCTTGCAACATACAGGCTCTTTTTCTCTCCTGCAAACTCGGCAAGCCAGCTTACCGCACTTCTTTCCTTTTGCTTCATTTCATAGTTCCTCCTTACTTTTGTTAGCACAAACTAACCCCTGATTTATTTTTAAGAGAAATCCAAAATGAATTTCTCTTGTTAACAAATGTCTTACTATTTATTTCCAAATTTCACACCTAAAAGTTCTTCCCATCCTGCCGTACAGAATCTTTCAAGCTGCACCACATATTCTTTGGCCTCTGCTTTTGGCATATCATGAACAATCGTTTCAAATATTCCCGTAAAAAGTCCGCTTGCCACCATATGAATCAATTGCCTATTGATTGGTTCTACAGAATATCCTATCTTCTTTAATGTCTCTATATAAGTATAGGTGGACTCTTCCTCCCTTTCTACAATTTGATGGATAAAGTCAGCATATTGTGTTCCTTCTGCACACAACATAATCAACTTAAATGCATCATAATTATCATATATATAATCAATCATTCGCATCACAGCATCACCTGACAAATCTGTCATCTGCTTTGTCTGCTCTTCTCCTGATAGGTGTTCCAATTCATCAATGGTACTGTCAAACAGGTGTAATACATATTCTGCCTGTTCCTCCACTAATGCAGCAAACAATTCTTCCTTACTACTGTAATAACCATAAAAAGCTCCTGTTGTCACACCTGCATTCTTCACTATATTTCGTAAAGAAGCCGCTAGAAATCCCTTTTGTAAAAATTCCTGTTTTCCGGCCTCATGAATTCTCATTCGTGTAGATTGTTCTTTTTGTTCATTCATTATTCCCTCCATGTAACAGTGTTATATAACACTGTTACATTATAGATTTGAAAGAAAATATTGTCAAGTAATTTTATGTTTTTGATATATTTTCTCAATTCAGTTTCTTTTATATGTCAATAAAAATGCTGAATTTATAATTACAAATACCGATCCACAATTATGTACCAATGCTCCCACCACTGGATTTAATACCCCTGTCATAGCCAGCACGATTGCAACAAAATTAAGTAACATCGAAAAAGATAAATTAAATGTAATCTTTCTCATCATCTTCTTTGATAATGCCAAGAGATGTGGAAGTTCCTTCACTTCATCATCCACCAAAGCAATATCAGCTGCATCTACTGCGATATCACTTCCTACACCCCCCATTGCAATACCTACATGAGCCTTTTTCAATGCCGGTGCATCATTTACTCCGTCTCCAATCATACAGGTAAGTTCATTCTGATTCTGATATTTTTCAATAAATCTCAGCTTATCCTCTGGAAGACAGTTTGCATGAACATCTTCGATTCCAAGCTCTGATGCAATCTGACTTGCAGCCGCTTCATGATCCCCTGTTAGAAGAACTGGGACAATACCAAGCTTCTTTAACCGCTGAATCATATTCTTACTTTCATTTCTGAGAGAATCAGCAAGCGCAATATACCCTGCAAGCTGTCCGTTAATTGCTACAAAAATAACAGTTGCTCCTTTTACGAGTTCTTGCTGAATCATTGCTTCAACCTTTTTTGACACTTCTATTCCCATATCCGAAAGCAGCTTGTCATTTCCAGCAATAATCATAAGATGATTAATCTCTCCCTTTACACCTCTTCCAGGAATCATCTCAAAACCAGTTACAAAATCCAGATTCTTCTTCTCAGATTGATAGCAACTGACAATTGCTTTTCCTAACGGATGTTCTGAGTTTTTTTCCACAGATGCTGTCAATCTATATATCTCATCCTCGGAATATTCTTCCGACACTGATTTCACCAACGTGACCTTTGGAACTCCAACTGTCAAAGTTCCTGTTTTGTCAAAAGTTATCCTCTTCACTTTAGAAAGCCGCTCTAATGCATCTCCTTCTCTGACCAAAAATCCATGCTTTGTTGCGTTTCCAATTGCTGCCATAATTGCTGTCGGAGTTGCCAAAACCAATGAGCATGGACAGAATACAACAAGGATGGTAACTGCTCTTATAATCTTACCTGTCACAAGCCAAGTAAGAAGTGCTGCAGACAGTGCAATTACAACAATCCAAGTAGCCCACCTATCAGCAATACCAACTATCTTTGCTTTTCCAGCATCTGCAGACTGAACCAGACGTATCATTCGCTGAATGGAAGAATCCTCCCCCACTTTCGTTGCTTTCATCTCAAATGCTCCAAACTGATTTACAGTACCAGAGGAAACCTCATCCCCTGTCGATTTATCTACCGGCAATGATTCCCCTGTCATGACTGCCTGATTAATAGAAGTCTGTCCGCTTATTATAATTCCATCTACCGGAATCGTCTCCCCTGGAAGAACCCTTAAGATATCATTTAATCTCACATCTTCTGCTGCAATTGTTTCCTCCTTGCCATCTACAATTCTTCTTGCCGTCGTTGGTGTCAAATGAACAAGTTTCTCAATTCCAGCTCTTGCTCTTGCAACCGTAAGCTCTTCCAGAAGCCCTCCAAGCTGCATAATAAATGCGACCTCGCCGGCAGCAAAATCTTCATGGATGCAAATGGACGCAATCAATGCAATCGAAACCAATACATCCGCCTTTATATCAAATTCTGTAACAAGACCAATGATTGCCTCGATAATAATTGGCAAACCACAAAGAATAATCGAAACCCATGCGATATCAAATGGCAAACCCGGAATTACCTTAAATATACTGAGTAACAAAGCAACTCCTGATACAATCAGAAACATAATATCACGTTTCGTTCCGCCCAATTCCAATAGTACTTTTAATTTTTTCATATTATCCTCCTATCTATACCCATACAGGTATAGATATAATATACCCATAGGGGTATACCTTTGTCAAGTAAAAAGAAATAACACGACAGTGCTTTTCTAGAACATAAAAAAAAAGAAGTAAGTAAACTTCTTTGTGTTTCTTACTTCTTTTTTATGTTTTATCTTCTATTGCATATTTGCAAATCGTTCAATTGCTTTCGTAAAACTTTTAAGTTCTTCTTCATCTCCGTTTTCAATTGCATCTTTGACACAATGTGTAATATGTCCTTCTAAAACCACCTGTCCGCATTTATTGAGTGCTGATTTGGCAGCATTAATCTGTGCCAACACATCTTCACATGGAACATCTTCATCCACCATTCTGTCAATCGCCTGTACCTGCCCAATGACTTTCTTTAATCTGCGGTGCAAATTTTCCGAATCCATACATTTCTTCATAATATCGCTCTCCTTACCTATAAGGGTATGTGCATATATTACAAGAAAAAAGGAAATCCTGCAAGCTTTTCTTGCAAAGCAAAAACAGAAGGTTTTCATATTTCTATGACTCCCCTCTGTTTTCTGACTGCTATATTTTTTCGTACTATTCTACTTTATCCAATGTGAATTTGCTTGCATTCTCATTCATATTACCTGCAATATCTACCAATTCTTTTGTTGCTTCGTTACATTCATTTACTACCTGTCCCAGTTCTACCATGGAAGCAGATGTTTCCTCTGTACTTGCGGCATTCTCCTGTGCAATTGCAGCAAGGCTCTCCACACTTTGAAGCACTTCATTTTTGGTATTATTAATGGAATCTACTTCTGTAGAGATTTCATCAATTGCAGCTGCAACATTGCTCACTTCCTGATTCAAAACGCCAAATACTTCTTTTGTCATATTCAGACGCTCATATTGATTATTCATTTCGCTCAAGACTTCATCCATCGTCTGTACGCTGATATCTGAATTATGAATCAATTCTTCCACAATACCGCCTATCTTTTCTGCTGTTTCTCTGGATTGATCTGCAAGCTGGCGAATCTCATCTGCTACAACTGCAAATCCACGACCATGCTCTCCTGCCCTCGCTGCTTCAATACTTGCATTTAAGGAAAGAAGATTCGTCTGACTTGCAATATCTGTAATCATATTAATTGCGTTTCCAATGTCCATAACAGATCTATTAGTCACATTTGTCTGCTCATGTACCTGATCAATAGAATTTTTCGTACGGTTACTAATTTCAAGAAGTTCATCCATCGTTGCATTTAACTTCTCATTATTCTTCTGCATCTCTTCCGTACTCTCCATTAAAGTATCTACATTCTCCGTAGTTCTGGCAATTGCCTGCCCCATTTCACCAATCTGATCACTCACTCTCTGCGTCTCGTTTGCCTGATTGGTTGCACCGTTTGCAATCTCATCTACTGCAATATTTACATTGGAAATGGAATTGTTAATAGTTTCAAAATTTTCCTGAAACTGACTCGAAAATCCCGTCAAAGCTTTTATAGAATCATGAATATTCTTTACAATATCAGAGAAACCACCAATTAAAGAATGCACGCTTCTTGCAATCTTTCCGACTTCATCACTTCGTTTCGTCAGCTTCGTTTCTACTTCTATCGAAAGATCTCCTTTTGCCACATGACCGATATTGGTCACTACCCCCATGATTGCCTTTCCAATTTCCTTCATCACAATCATAATAAGTGCAGAAGCAATGATAGCAATGATTACCATAAATATAACGTTATTTTTTACTCGAGTCTCGTAAATACTGGTGATATCATGAGCATCTATTCCAGTAAACACCATTCCTACAACCGTTCCATCCGAATTGCTTAATGCATCATAAAAACCAAAATATTCTTCTCCATTAACCATGATGCTATCGCTAAAATAAGTGCCACCGCTCATAACCTGCTCATATACTTCCGGTGAAGCTTTCGTTCCAATTACTCGATTTCCACTTGAATCCACAATGCTTGTCGCCATTCTGGTATCTCCCCAGAAAAGGGTCACATCTACATCCGTTTCTGCTTTGAAATTATCCAAAAAGGTCTCATCTTCCGTAAGGTTAATTTCTCCTTTATAGATACTCTTGCCATCACACGAATAATCCTCACTCGAAGCCACCGCAAGAGTCTGTTCCACTGCATAAGTTGTGGCATTTAATTCATGCTCTGCCAATCTTGATGCAACTGTCTTTCCTACCGATCTAATTGACGATGTTGCCAGCAATACCAAAACTAACAATGGAATCATTGTGACAATCAAAATCTTTGCGACCATATTCATTCCTTTTTTTTGACGTAATTCCTGTTCTGCTTTCATCCCGCTCACCCTCCTGTGATTTTCTCACTCTATATTGTTATTATAAACCTCAAAAAAGGCCTCTGCTGTATTAAAATCACCCATTTTTGTACTATTTCGGAGGTTTCTATTAAAAAAGCAGGTCTTTCCGACCTGCTTTCTAATCCTTTTACTATCTATCCTGAACTGCACCTATTAATTCTTTCAAATCTTTCACCTGGTACTGTTCCATATAATCATTAATTCCATCTACTATTTTAGTTGAAATAGATGGATCTGTGAAATTCGCTGTTCCAACTGATACAGCAGTTGCTCCTGCTAAAATCATTTCGATAGCATCTTCTGCCGTCAAAATTCCACCCATACCAATGATTGGAAGTTTTACTGCCTGAGCTGTCTGATAAACCATACGCACTGCTACCGGATGAACTGCCGGACCTGACATTCCACCTGTCCGGTTTGCCAGTGCAAAACAACGTCTCTTAACGTCAATCTTCATTCCTGTAATGGTATTGATAAGAGACAGGGCGTCTGCACCGCCTGCTTCTGCAGCTCTTGCCATCTCTGTGATGTCTGTTACGTTTGGGGAAAGTTTCATAATGACAGGCTGTTTTGCCACTTTCTTTACTTCGGAAGTAATCTGCTCTACTGCCTTCGGGTCTACACCCCATGCAATTCCACCCTCTTTTACATTTGGGCAGGAAATGTTAATTTCCATCATGTCGATTGGCTGATCTGCTAAACGTTCCACAACCTCACAATAATCTTCTATGGATCTTCCACATACATTTACAATTATCTTTGTATCATATTTTTTCAAAAAAGGAATATCACGTTCGATAAATACATCAATGCCTGGATTCTGTAAACCAATCGCATTTAACATACCACCATATACTTCTGCTACACGTGGCGTCGGATTTCCTTCCCAAGGAACATTTGCAACACCTTTTGTAACAACTGCTCCAAGCTTATTCAGGTCTACAAATTCTGAAAACTCTTCTCCTGAGCCAAAGGTTCCGGAAGCTGTCATAACCGGATTATTTAAAGTAATACCACAAAAATCTACTTTCATATTTGCCATTAGAATTCTACCTCCTCTGCACGAAATACAGGTCCTTCCTTACAGATACGTTTATTCTTGACGTTAGAATGCGCATCTTTTTCCTTGGACTGGCAGACACATGCCAAACATGCTCCAATTCCACATGCCATTCGTTCTTCCATGGAAATCCAGCACTCGATTCCTTTTTTTGCCGCATATGTTTTTAAGGCACGAAGCATTGGAGTTGGTCCACAGGCGTAAATCACCTCTGCCTCTAATCCATTTTCCCGAATTGCATCTAATACATTTCCTTTTGTTCCGGCACTTCCATCCTCAGTCGCCACATAGACACTTCCCTCTTTTTGGAATTCATCCATTAAGAAAAGCTCATCACGGAATCCTAATACAATCTGTTTTTCACAATCTAATTCTTTTGCCAGCTCTAACATTGGTGGAATCCCGATTCCTCCACCAATTAAAAATGCTTTCTTCTTCTGTTTTGGAAATCCGTTTCCAAGTGGTCCTACCACTTTTAACTGCATTCCGGCTTCCATCTTACTGAATTCTTCAGTTCCTTTTCCTGCAATACGATAAACCAGGCGGAGCGCTCCCTCTTTTTGATCAATTTCACAGATACTGATTGGTCTTGGAAGCAAACGACTTCCTTCGTTACAGTATACGGATACAAACTGACCTGCTTTTGCATGGACAGCTATTTTCTCGGTACGAATCCACATACTGTAAATCTGATTTCCGATTTCCTCCTGACTGATAATGCTTACCATTTCTTCAAATTTCTCTGGCATTCTACTATATCCTTTCTTTTCCTGTTTTATCTGTTTGCGGTATTATTTTTCTTCAAAAACAACATTTCCATCTACAATTGTGTACATCACTTTTCCTGTTACCTTTCTGCCATGGAATGGTGTGTTTCTTCCTTTGCTTGCAAACTTATTCTTATCAATGGTGTACTTCTTATTTGGGTCAAAAATTACAATGTCTGCCACCTTACCTTCTGAAATATCTCCCTTGTCGATTCCAATGATTTTGGCAGGATTATAACTCATTTTTTCTGCCATCTGCATTGGTGTCAGATAGCCGCCTAAAACCAATTCGGAATAGGTCAGACATGCTGCTGTTTCCAATCCAACGATTCCAAATGGAGCCTTTTTCATAGAAGTATTTTTTTCTTCAAAAGTATGTGGTGCGTGATCAGTTGAAATTACTTCCATAGTTCCATCTTTCAAGCCTTCTTTTAACATATCGACATCTCTCTTTGTTCGAAGAGGCGGATTCATTTTAAAGTTCGTGTCTGCATCTGCATCAATCGCAATCTGCTGCTCTTGGTGAATGGTTGCATCGAACTTATGGATATCATCAGATGTCAAGGTAAAATGATGAGGGCAAACTTCTGCAGACACCTTAATTCCCTCCATCTTGGCATGCTTTACCATATATACCGAATTATATGTAGAGCAATGACACAAATGTAGTCTTGCTCCTGTATCCTTTGCCAACATAATATCGCGGGCAATAATAACATCTTCCACAGAATTAGTAATTCCCTTTAATCCCAACTCTTCGGAATGTTTATCTTGATTCATTACACCGCCATTTACCATATTGATATCTTCACAATGCGCTAACACTGTCAAATCCAGCTCTGCTGCTTTCTGCATGGCTTCCCTGTAAAGCTGTGAATTCATAACAGACTTTCCATCTTCACTGATTGCACGAATTCCTGATTTTGTCATTCCCTCAAGATCAGAAAGTTCCTCCCCTTTCTGTCCCTTTGTCACCGCTCCTACCTGCATAACATTCACGCAACCGACTGCCTTTGCTTTATTATGCACATATTCAACTACATCCGGATTATCTACAACTGGCTTTGTATTTGGCATTGCTAAAATAGTTGTATAACCACCATGTGCTGCTGCCTGACAACCGGTTTCAATTGTCTCTTTCTGCTCAAATCCCGGATCTCTCAAATGCACATGCATATCAATAAATCCAGGCATCACATAGCAACCCTTTGCGTTGATGGTACGATCTGCCTTCACTTTGAGTCCTTTTCCAATCTGGGATACTTTTCCTTCTTCTACATAGACATCTGCCACTTCATCCAGTCCAGTTGCCGGATTGATGACTTGTCCACCTTTGATTAATAAGGTCATAATTGCCTCCATCCTTTTTCTATGCTATCTCGCCTTTTTATTTTCAATCTTTTTCTTAAAATTCAAGGCGTAATCATCCAAATATATTTTAGCATACAAAAAATTCCCTAGCAACTAGTTTCCTATTCTTCAAATGGGGAAAGTTCCAGACGAATAAAATATCCCTTATCATGCTGACATACCGGACACTGCTCCGGAACCTTCGTTCCCTCATATACATAACCACAATTCAAGCAAATCCAGCCCGTTTTTACATCTGAAACAAACAATTTATTTTGTTCTAAATACTCTGCAAATTTTCCAAAACGATCCCCATGACGTTTTTCAACCTCCGCAATCTGGAAAAAACTGTTTGCCACCTGTGTAAAGCCTTCTTCCTTTGCTTTTTCTCCAAATTTCTGATAAACGTCATCATGTTCTTCATATTCATTGTGCTGCGCCATCCGAAGCAGTGTTCCCATATCTTCAGAAATATCAATCGGATACCCACCATCAATCTGAATTGTTTCTCCTGCCAATTCTTTTAAATGTTGATAAAAAATCTCAGCATGTTCTTTTTCCTGACCGGCTGTATATAAAAATAGCCGGTAAATCACCTGCAGATTTTGTGTTTTTGCCTGTTCTGCTGCAAATGTATACCGGTTTCTCGCCTGACTTTCTCCTGCAAACGCCCGCATTAAATTTTCTTTTGTTTCACTTGTTTTAAAATCCTGTGCCATTCTGTCTCTCCTTTTTCTGTTGGCAATTGTGAAATTCTTTTTACTCTTTTCTATAACAGTATCCAATTTCTTGCTTTTCTTTCCGCAGTTGCTTTTAACTTGACCAAAATGTATTGTTTTTCGAAATTGCTTTTTACATTTGAAGGCTGATGTCCGTCCATGTTTCGACATATCCCCCTGATTTGTCCGTAACAGAAAATTCCTACATCGTCTTTTAGTGCTTCTAAGCGGATATGTTCACCATCTTTGATTAGATGCTGCTTCCAAAACTCGCATACTACGATTATGAAACGTGTTAGGTAATAATGCTCAAACAGTTGTCCGCAGCATCCTTGATGTTTCACATATCCGCTAAGAAGCACACAAATACTCTGAAAGGAATTTTCTGCTTCGAACAAATCAGAGGGATATGTTCGAAGCTTGGACGAATAGCAGCAATCGCAAAAATGTAAAAAGCAATTCCGAAAATCAACATTTTTGTCTCGGCAAAAGCAACTGCGGAAAGAAAAGCAAGAACTATCATATTGATAGAAAAGAGTAAAAAGAATTTCACAATTGCCTGCCTAATATTTTTTATTTTACTTACCTTTTTAGAATGGCACTTTTTTCTTTTCTTATACTTATATTCCAAATGAATTAAAGTTTTCCATAGAGTTCCATCGGAACATATGCCTGAATATAAATTCCCTCCGGCTGGTATTCTTCTTTTAACAGTTCGCCCTGTTTCCGGATTTGTTGGATAATTCCGGCATCCTGATATGGGATAACACGTTCTAACAAAATTTTATCTTCCCGAAGCAATTCGCAGAGTAATTCTTTTACTTCTTCTAGCCCTTCTTCTTTTGCTGCAGAGATATTCAACATATGATCTGCCCGAAAATCGCGAAGCGGTTCCTGCTCTGTTACCTTATCCTGTTTGTTAAATAATGTAATGATAGGCTTATCTTTGATATCTAAATTATGCAATGTCTCATACACAATATGCATCTGCTTCTCACGCTGCGGATTAGAAGCATCCACAACATGAATAATATAATCTGCGTATTTTGCTTCTTCTAAGGTACTTTTAAACGCTTCAATTAAGTGGTGTGGGAGTTTTCGGATAAACCCAACCGTATCAGTCAAAAGGATTTCCTGACGCCCTGGAAGTTCTAAGACCCTTGTCGTTGGATCAAGTGTTGCAAACAACTTGTCTTCTTCCAATACACCTGCATTTGTCATTCTATTTAACAACGTGGATTTTCCAGCATTCGTATATCCTACAATGGCAGCTACCGGAATATGATTTTTTTCACGCTGTGCTCTTGTAATATCGCGGTGCTGTCTGACTTCCTTTAATTCGCGGTTCAGCTGTGCAATTCTGTCTTTTATTAATCGACGATCCATCTCTAGTTTTTTCTCACCAGGGCCTCTTGTTCCAATTCCACCACCTAATCTTGACATAGAACGTCCCAATCCCGCCAAACGTCCAAGACGATATTTTAACTGGGCTAACTCTACCTGAATCTTTCCTTCACTAGTCGTCGCTCTTGCTGCAAAAATATCTAAGATAATCAACGTTCTGTCCATTACCTTGGTATCTAACATATCTTCCAAATTTCGAAGCTGTGCCGGAGAGAGTTCATCATCACAGACAATTCCCGTCGCCCCAAGCTCTTCTATTAATTCACGGATTTCCTGCACTTTTCCGGTTCCGACATAAGTACCCGGATGAATCAGCTCTCTTTTCTGAATCAGAGTCCCTACGACTGTAGCTCCCGCTGTTTTGACTAACTCAGCAAGCTCTGCTACAGAGTCTTCCGCGTCATCTCCATCCTGCTCACTAACTCCTACCAGCACTACTTTTTCTTCTACTTCTTCTATTTTATAGGTTTCTGCCATCTTGTTTCCTCTTCTTATTCTTTCTTCTTATTTCTTCTTTCCGTCGTTCCTTTTCTGTACTACTTTTAAGCGTTTTTCCCTATCTAGTACACAGGAAAATATATTCCCGCTGCGCTGCCTCATCCTCCGGATAGTTTTCTAAATACTGCTCCATCATTGTTTTGGCAGAAGAAAAGTCACCAGATTTTTCATAAGCAATAATCAGATTCTGCATCAGTTCCTGTTCATTTGTCACTTCTTCCATTTCCAATCCAGATTTAAAATAGCTGATAGCTCCCTGATAATTCTCCTTATTCATTTCTACGTTTCCCAACGCATACATAACTTCAGAATCTGCCTCACCGGAATCTAAATAGGTCTGATAATAAGTCGTTGCTGTTGCTTCATCACCCTGCGCTTCGTAAATCTGGGCGAGGTAGAGATTGGCTTCCACGGATTTTTTTTCTAATGCTGCATTCAATTCTGTTTCTGCATTCTCATATTCTGCTAACAACTGATAAATTCTGCCTTTCCACAAATGGTCTTTTGCAGAGTCCCCTTTTATCTCAAGTGCCTGATTCAGATAACCGGAAGCTTCTGTTGTCAATCCTGCGCCATTCAGCTGCTCATAAATATTGACATATAATTCATAGTCTTCGCTGTTATTTGTAACCGCACTTGTAAAATCTGCCTGAGACGCAGAGGTATCTCCCAATACAAGATACATGGTTCCCCTTAAATAATAGGCATCTGCATTGGTATCATCATAATCCAGAAGTGCATTATAAGTTGCAATTGCTCCCTCTGTATCACCACTTGCATACTGGGCTGCTGCTTTATAATAACAGATATCAATTTCTTCCTCGCCAATCTTCCCAATCTTTTGGTTTAGGGCACTGTCAAATGCGCTGATAGCTCCTTCATAATCTTTTTGCGCCATACAGTTAATTCCAATCTGACGATACGCGTCCTCATTCTCCTGTTTTTCATTTGTACATCCCGTCAATGCTACCGCCAACAGGATAGCTGTCATTGTATAAGTAAACTTTTTTCTGCTGCTTCTCATGTTTTCTAGTTCCTTTCCAAATATCTTTTCACAGTATAACAAATCTATTCTAAAAAAGAAACGGTTTTTCCACATTAGAAAAGACATGCGCAGAGAACTTTCTCCTTACATGCCTTTTCCTATTCTTTATATCACTTTTTCACTGTATCATTTTTCATGCTATTTTTCTGTGAAAAAAATGATAGTTACTTACTTTTGACACCCGCTGTCAGGTTTCCATCTACTACATCAATTAAAATTGTATCGCCTACTCTTACCTGATCTCCCAAAATCATTTTTGCAGAAAGAGTCTCTACATGCTTCTGTAAGAAACGCTTCAATGGTCTTGCACCGTAAACCGGGTCATAACCATGCTCTACAATAAACTCTTTTGCCTGTTCGGTTAACTCAACTGAGATTTCCCGCTCTACCAGCCGTTTGTTCAAATCTTCCATCAAAAGTGTAATAATGTTTCCAATATTATCTTTTGTCAATGGCTTGAACATAATGATTTCATCCAGTCGGTTTAAAAACTCAGGACGGAAATGTCCTCGTAATTCTGCATTGACAGCATCTTCACACTCTTTCTTTATCGTTCCGTCTTCTTCAATTCCATCTAATAAGTATTGGGAACCGAGGTTTGATGTCATAATGATAATGGTATTCTTAAAGTCAACCGTTCTTCCCTGCGAGTCCGTAATACGACCATCATCCAAAACCTGAAGCAAAACATTGAAGACATCCGGATGTGCTTTTTCCACTTCATCAAACAATACAACAGAATATGGTTTTCTTCTGACAGCCTCAGTTAGCTGTCCGCCCTCGTCATATCCTACATATCCTGGAGGTGCCCCTATCAAACGAGACACAGAATATTTCTCCATATACTCACTCATATCCAGACGCACCATATTGGATTCATCATCAAAAAGACTTGCGGCTAAGGCTTTTGCCAGCTCTGTCTTACCAACACCAGTCGGTCCTAAGAATAAGAAGGAACCAATTGGCTTGCTTGGATCTTTGATTCCTGCTTTGGAACGGATAATTGCCTCCGTTACCTTCGTCACGCCTTCCTCCTGTCCAATCACACGTTTATGAAGTTCCTCGTCTAAGTGAAGCGTCTTATTCCGCTCACTTTCGGTTAATTTTGCTACCGGAATTCCTGTCCATCTGGAAACAATTCTTGCAATCTCTTCATCACTGACATTTTCATGTACTAAAGAAAGATCGCGTTTTTTTACTTCCTCTTCTTCTAATTCCAATTGTTTTTGTAGTTGTGGCAATCTGCCATACTGCAATTCTGCTGCTTTTTCCAAATCATAATTCTGCTGTGCTGTCTTAATATCGTTTTTCACCTGCTCTAATTCTTCTCGCAGTTTCTGCACTTTTTCTACAGAATTCTTTTCGTTTTCCCACTGTGCTTTCTGCGTATTAAAGGTATCACGAAGCTCTGCCAGCTCTTTTTGCAAATTAGTAAGACGTTCCTGACTTAACCGGTCCGTTTCCTTTTTCAATGCTGTCTCTTCAATTTCCATCTGCATCACACGACGATTCAGTTCGTCTAGTTCTGTCGGCATGGAATCAAGTTCCGTCTTAATCAAAGCACACGCTTCATCGACAAGGTCAATCGCTTTATCCGGCAGGAAACGGTCGGAAATATAACGGTTGGACAAGACTGCTGCCGATACTAAAGCAGAATCCGTAATTTTTACGCCATGGAATACCTCATAACGCTCTTTTAATCCTCTTAAAATGGAAATTGTATCCTCAACGGTCGGTTCATCTACCGTAACCGGCTGGAAACGACGCTCTAAAGCAGCATCTTTTTCAATGTATTCCCGATATTCGTCTAAAGTGGTAGCTCCGATACAATGCAGTTCACCACGAGCAAGCATTGGTTTTAACAACTGTCCAGCGTCCATCGCTCCATCTGTTTTTCCTGCACCTACAATTGTATGCAATTCATCGATAAAAAGAATAATCTGACCATTGGAGTTCTTAATGTCATCCAAAACAGCTTTCAAACGCTCTTCAAATTCACCACGATACTTTGCACCTGCTACCAGTGCTCCCATATCCAAGGCAAAAAGCTTCTTATCTTTCAGTCCTTCCGGCACATCACCTTTTACGATTCTCTGTGCAAGCCCTTCTACAACGGCTGTTTTACCAACACCAGGTTCTCCGATTAAAACCGGATTATTTTTCGTTTTTCTGGAAAGAATCCGAACTACATTTCGAATCTCATCATCACGTCCGATGACCGGATCTAATTTTTGTTCTCTGGCACGTTCTACCATATCGTATCCGTATTTTTCCAACGTATCATAAGTAGCTTCCGGATTATCGGAAACGACACGCTGGTTACCACGCACTGTGGAAAGTGCCTGCAAAAAGCGTTCTCTCGTAATACCGTACTCTTTTAAGATTTCTTTCAATGCTTTATTCGGGTACTTAATCAAGCAAAGGAAAAGATGTTCTACGGAAACATATTCATCTCCCATCTGCTTTGCTTCATCCTCTGCATGAATCAGAACTTTGTTCAAATCCTGCCCCACGTAAATCTGACCACCGGAAACTTTGACTCTTGCTGCCAAATGGCGTTTTGCATTTTCCAGGAAATGTCCCTTATCGATTTCCATCTTTTCAATTAATTTTAAGATAAGTCCATCTTCCTGCTGCAACAATGCCACCAGTAAATGTTCCTGTTCAATCTCCTGATTGCCATATTCGTAGGCAAGCTTTTCACAATCATTAATCGCTTCTACTGATTTTTGTGTAAATTTTTGAATGTTCATAGCCAAACCTCCTTCTTTTTTCTGAAGGAAAACTCCGAGTTCCTCTGGACAAGGAGAGGTTTTTCCTTCTTCTATCTTTTAGTATGAGCCGTTTTTTGACTTTTACCATACTGTTCTTTCTGTTTTTCTTTGTTACAATTGTGTTATATCACCTTTTGTTAGCACTGTCAAGTGTTGAGTGCTAATATTTTCAGAAAATTTTTGCAACCCCTTAATTTACTGGGGTTGCAAAATTTCAATTCATGATTTATCTTCTCTAAAGCTTATAAACATACTTACAAATATTCTGCACCTGGTTCTGATACTTTCCACTTCCCTCGTAAATTTTCTCAAAACCACAACGCTCCATTACAATCCGTGATGCAATGTTTTCATCAATGCATATTCCATATACTTCTTGTAGTTTCATTTTCTTCATCATATAAGGAAGAAATGCTTTTACTGCTTCTGTCGCATATCCTTTTTTCGTATAGTTTGCCCCCATATGATATCCAATCTCCCAGCCATCTTCGATTTGTACCAGCTGGACATATCCAATATTATCACCTGTTTTTAATAAAACTGGATATACATAAGGTCCAATTGGACTTTCATAACAGTCCATCAAAAATTCAATTGTTTCCGCTGCTTCCTCAACTGTTTCAAATACTTCATCCGGTACAAAACGCCGGTTGTCTCCATCTAAAGAATTCAAATGCACACACTCTGCCATATCCGGTGTGAACTCTGTAAGATAAAGTCTTTCTGTTTCAATTTTCATTCTATAAAAACCTTTGCCTTTCCGTAGCCTGCCATCCCAAATACATTTTTATACGGTACTACAGATACTACTAAACAACATGAACAGGTTCGGCTTAGCGTTTAATGTCATAATTCATATTCATCAAATTCTGAATACTATTGACATCATCCGTAATATTTGCATCTCCACGAATAGTGTGCTTAATCACACTGCTGGCAACTGCAAAATTTACAATATCCATCGGTTTGTAATCATGCATCATTGCATAAATCAAACCACTTGCGAAGGCATCTCCACCTCCAACACGGTCTAAAATATTAAACGTAAACAACTTACTTTCAAACGTATGATTTTCAAACCACAAAAATGCTTTCAAACTGTTTTCACTACCACTATGTGCATAACGAACATGACGTGCAATACATTTTAAATTTGGATACTTTTCAACAAAATGCTGGAAAATCTCATCCTCCTGCTCGTAACTTGGCTGCAGTGGCACTCCATCTTTCCAGTCGCCCTTACTATGGTCATTTTCGTCTTTCCACAGATAGTATGGCTCAATTCCAAATAAAACATCCACATAT
>JBJELY010000013.1:0-2930 GCA_051879395.1 Roseburia sp.
AGCGCGAGACGGGACTCGAACCCGCGGCCCCGACCTTGGCAAGGTCGTGCTCCACCAACTGAGCCACTCGCGCATATGATTGACTGAAAACAGTCTTACAATATTTAGTTAAGAAGAGCGCGAGACGGGACTCGAACCCGCGGCCCCGACCTTGGCAAGGTCGTGCTCCACCAACTGAGCCACTCGCGCATATGATTGACTGACTTGCGTCAGACACATTTGATATAATACTATAGTGAAAAAGATTTGTCAATCTTTTTTTTGAAAAAATGAAAATAATTTTGGAAACCTATTCTTTTTTGCATGATATGATTTTTATTTCATAAAATGTAATAATCAGTTGTGGGAGGTAGAACTTGAGTGCAAAAACAAAAATTGTAGTTCTTCACATGAAAGAACTCATCTATACAATTATATTTGCCAGTCTTGGAATTTTACTTATTATTTTATTGATTTGCATGTTTCTTCCAGAAAAGAAAGAAGGGGAAAATGTAGAAACGATGCGGTATACACCGGGAGTATATACATCGTCAATTGTATTTGGGGAACAGAGTTTTGATGTTCAGGTAACAGTTGACGAGACAGAAATTCAGTCGGTATCGCTTGTTAACTTAGATGAAACCATAACGACAATGTATCCTTTAATGGAAGAGACCATGGAAAGTCTTAGCGAACAAATCTGTAAAAGCCAATCCTTAGATGAGGTATCTTATACAACAGACAATCAATATACAGCAACAGTATTGCTCAATGCAGTGGAAGAAGCATTAGAGAAAGCAGAAATGGGTACGACGGAAACGGAAGAATAAAAGAAGGAGCTTTTGTCATTGGATTTTATCAGACAAAAGCTCCCTTTTTTCGGAATATTATAACGAAATTGGTAGATAAAAATGTTTATTTGTAATATGATAAAACTATAATACCACGGAATGCTTTTAGGAGGAAAATGCAATGGAAGATGAAAAAGTCAGATTTCGTTATAACGATGTAACAGAGCGATATAAAAAAATGAATAAGGTTTATATGATAGCATCAGATTCACTTTGGGTGATGATTATTATGTATATGACATTTAAGATGTTTTCACATAGCATTGCGCCAATGATTGCCTATGGGAATATCATACTGTCAATTGTTTTTTCGTTGGTGAATTATTTCATTTATAAGAAGAATAAGGGCGGTGCAGCTGTGAAAAGGACAGTAGCAATTGGCATTGCAATTGAATTCATATTAATAGGCGTCCAGACCAATGCAGAGTTTATTTATTTTACATTGCTTGGTATTTTGGCTTTGCAGATTCCTTATTATGATATGAAAGTGTATAAGAAGTTTTGTCTGATTTATATATTGAGCTATACTTTTGTAATAGTAATACGTGCGGTAAAGGGAGTAGCAATACAGGATGTTGATGCTATGTGCCGGACAATATGTGTATATTTAATGTTTTACGTTCTTTATAAGGTAGGCAGTGTAGCTCAAATGTTTAGCGACCATGCACTTGGTTCTGTGGAAGAGCAGAGTAGCAAGCAAGAGACAATTCTAAGTGGTATTTTAGATATTTCCAAAACGGTGCAGGATGAAACTGCAAAGAGTAGCAAGCTTGTGGATGAACTTGTAACAGCGACAGAGTCTGTAGCTGATAGCATGAAGCAGATTGCAAATGCTGCAAATACAACAGCAACGAATATCGAAGAACAAAACAATATGACACAGAGTATTCAGACTGCAATTGAAGGAACAGGGGAACGTTCTAAAAAGATGGTTAGTATTGCAATCGATTCCAATGGAAGTATTCAGGAAAATATGCAGATGATGGAAGAGTTAAAAACACAGTCTGAACAGATTGCAGTAACGAATCGAGAAGTTACAGAAGCCATGGATCGTTTACAGAATAAGACAAAAGAGGTAGAAGAAATTGCTGGAATGATTTTAAATATTTCAAGTCAGACCAATCTGCTAGCATTGAATGCGTCTATTGAAAGTGCACGTGCCGGAGAGGCTGGAAGAGGATTTGCAGTAGTAGCAGAACAAATCAGACAGCTTGCAGAGCAGACAAGAAGCTCTACGGAAGAAATTACACGAATTATTAATGAATTAAATGAAAATGCAAATGAAGTAGTTGGTTCTGTACAGAGTTCGGTGGAAGCAACGGAGAGTCAGAACGAGAAAATTATACGAGCAGCTGAAACATTTGAAAAACTGAATGTAAATATGACTCAGTTGATAGAGAATATTAACGGTATGGATCAGGAGATTTTAGGATTATCAGATTCTAATAATCGCATTGTTGAAAATATTTCAAATCTGTCAGCAGCAACACAGCAGGTAACAGCGAGTGCAGAACAGGTTAGCGAAATGAGCGAACAGAATTTGAGTTATGCAGAAGATGTTAAGGAGGCTATTGGATTAATTCAGAATAAGACTGATGATATGAAACAATATATCTAAAAATAGTGCTGTACGAAAAAAGGACTTTTGCAACATGAGTGAATGAAAACTTAGTTGCAAAAGTCCTTTTTATCTTATAAGATTTTTGATTTATTCTGTTACGGTTAAGCCATTTAAATAGTCATTAACTGCATCTAAATTGGCATAGGTGGTAACAGTAGGTTTGTTATTTTCATAAATTCCATATACGGAATAACCTGCCCAGCCTAAAAGTGCGGCGAGAATAACACAACCAGCAAAAACAGAAAGGTTATGTTTTAACTTTTCCATTGCCATTATTTTTTTTCGATTTGCTTTTTCTTTTTTGTAGCGATCTACTTTTGCCTGACTCATAGTACTTCTCCTTGTTATGTTATGCCCGGAGAAAAGTTCCGGGTTGTCACTTTGGACATTCTATGCCCGTGCGAACAGTATACATAAGGACAATATACTACTTTTCATAAGAAAAAGCAAGAAATACAGGGAGAAATTGATGGGGAAAT
>JBJELY010000014.1:0-2919 GCA_051879395.1 Roseburia sp.
TTATCACGACACCTTCGCCCTCTCCGTGGCGGGCGTGTCGTAAAAAATTCGCCCTGTTTTTACATTTATGTAAAATATTTTTTGTAACTTTGCGTTGTAAAAATAAACGTAAAGTATAATGAGCGAAGTAGAACTCCTTTTAGTCAACAGCAGCGAAAGTTGCACCATGTACACAATTCAATTCTTGTCTGACGACATGAGCGAATTTGAAAAATTCATTGCCAAATTCAGACAGGACGCTGAACTGAATCCCGACTTTCAGGCTATCATGCGCTTTGTAGAACAGATTTTATCTAATGGAGCACTGGAGAGATACTTCCGCAGAGAGGGTAAGATGAGTGATTCTGTTGTCGCTCTCCCGGTTCTGAAATCGAAACTCCGCTTATACTGTCTGCGACTTACAGATAAAATTCTTGTCCTCGGCAATGGCGATGTGAAGAACAGCCGAACATACGAGGAAAACGATACATTGCAGGGATACGTCATTGACTTGCAAAAATTTGAGCGACTGCTACGGCAGGAAGTGCGTTCAGGCAATGTGGAAATTACGGAAAAGGAGATTATAACTGATAAAACCTTTGAATTATGAAAACAGCAAACATTTCCTTACAGGAAATCTTCAATGAGATTCCCTTAGAGAAGCGAGAGGAAACCCGACTCTCTTTTGCTATCTCAAACCGACTGGATGCGCTTATGCGTGAGAAAGGCCTGAATAAGAAACAGTTTGCCGAAGCTCTTGGCAAGCGTCCCAATGAGATAACGCGATGGTTGAGCGGCGAGCATAACTTTACTATTTCTACCCTTGCCATGTTGTCCACCTTCTTCGGGCAACCGATTATTAATGTCAGGTGACATTTCAATCAACCATTCTTATGAAGAAAGATAACAAAACAATCAATACCGGGGCAACGCTGCGTTATGCGATGCTTGTGCCTTTGGCTTTAATGATTGCATCGATAATTTCAAGTTGCCTATCCTATTCGCAAGCAAGGCAAAACATTGCAGATGAGCTTAATAGTGCAATGATAGCATTAGCTAATGAGAATAGCGAACTATGGACTCGCCCCGACACCATAGCCGCTATACGCCAAATGCACGAAGTCACTCATAAGCCACTTATCTATCAAGCTTCTGATTTCAACTTCAGGAACACTTCTCTAAAAGATGCGACCTACTTCACACTCGCATTGGTTGATAAACACAATACTGCGCCAAAAATACAAGGAGATAAAATAGCTTCGGATTCCATTTTGCTTGTGCCTGAACATGCTACCGATGGTCTTGCGGTACAGATACAAGGTTTCGCCGACTGTTCTTTGGCATCGGTTTTTGTTGCCTCTGACCAGACCATTCCGGGCATTTTGTTCACTCTCTCAATTTTCTCAATGACAGTTACATATATTTGGAAAAGAAGAGAAAATGAGTTTTGCAAAACAGAACTTGTCACACTACACACCACACCATCTCTTGATGGCATCAGGCTGACACCAATGCAGCGACAATTCGTTCAGATGCTCCTTGATGCGCAGGATATGAGAGTGGATAAACGTACTTTATGCGAGACTCTTTGGGGAAATAAAAGTAATGCTGAGGAATCGCTATACACTCTTGTAAGGCGCACTAAAACCGCACTCGCTGCGGCTAATATGGAGATAATTTGCAACAGAGGCAACTCATACGAGCTTCGCATAAATAGCTGATTTACAGTATTGTCAGAATTTGTCAGATAAAAGTCAGACAAATTTTCAGGTCAGATTGAGGATTTTTCACTTGTTTTGCAGAAAAAAATCGCAAAGACATGAGAAATCTCTTTTTCACTCTCGCATTCTTGTTACCATTTCTGGTACAAGCCCAGGAAGTCAAGACAGACTCCTTGCCCACTACTTTTGATGAGGTAGTGGTGAAAGCCGATATGGTCAACCGTTATGCTGACCATAAGGATTATATCCTCACCCTGTCGGACAAGCAACAGTTCCCTGCGGCAATTCAGAGTCTATTCAGACTAACAGCATATATATATTTGCGACGATAATTGCAATCGTTAATAGATACGCATCAAAATCTTAGGAAATTTCAAATGATATGCTTAGAACAATTGCCACAATCTTTCTCTCGTTGACAGTATTGTTTGTTAATGCGCAAGAGTCTGAATTTATTTCAGTTTCAGGAAAAGTGTTAACAGATGAACAAATCCCTGTGACCGATGCTCAGGTATGTGTTAACGATTCAGTAGTGTCTTCTACTGATGCTTCGGGTATGTTCTCTTTTAGTATAAAGCCGGAATCATTTTATGTCAGAGCGTCGAAAGATGGGTATGAATCAGAGTTCATATCCGTTATGAACCCAACCAAAGACATCACTGATTTGTTCATAACTATGATACGAAACAATGAATTGGACGAGGTTGTGGTGACTGCCTCTCCACAGATAGAGACCGCAACCAAAGCGATTTGGTATCCATCAAAACAGGAACAACGCTATTCTACCAATGGTTATCAACTGGTGGATAATATGAATATACCCGATATTGCCTCCAGCAGCCATAATCAATCTATCAATATGCTGAATGGACAGGACGTCCAATGTTTGATAAATGGTATTGAAGCTCAGCCTGATGAGGTAGCTACTTTATCAGCTAAAGATATTGTACGCATAGAATTTCAGCGCACCCCAGGAGGCAAATATGTCGGCAAAGGCGGTGTGATGAATTTTATAACCCGTCAGTATGATTACGGAGGTAATGTATATTTGTCTGCTGATGAGGGCTTCGCTTATCAATATGGCGATTACCTTGCATTTGCAAATTATAAAAAAGAAGCATTAACATTGTCTGTTACAGGCTCGTTCAAATGGAACAGAGAGCATAACTTATCCGCATCCGATAACATATACAATCTAAATTCCGGGATTATGACGCAG
>JBJELY010000015.1:0-11584 GCA_051879395.1 Roseburia sp.
TTCTACCGAGAATGTGAAAGGGCTGGGCTATGTATCTGAGATAGAGAACAGTTTTGTTTTTGCGTTTTGGATTTGTTCCCCAAATGCAGCCTTGGAAGCATAATCGTGCCGATTTTGTTTATTCACAGGCTTCACATATTATATATAGAGAGGTTGCTTCCGAAACAGGAAAGGAGGCGATAAAGCCCTGGTATTTCTGATTAAATGTTAAATATTGAAGTAATACTTGATGTTTTTCATTCAATTGTTTGGTCGTTTGGAATAAAATGACTACTTTTGCATCGACAAATCCCGCTCGCTTCCCATAAGAACAGCGTACCCAGCGGGACATTTTTTGTTTATGGGCAATCAATACACGAAACAGGCGATAACAATATCAGAGCAGATTGATGTGTTGAAACGTCGAGGGCTGATAATTGATGATGAGGTTCAAGCAAGGAAGGTATTGGACATCATCAGTTATTTTCGTTTGGCTGACTATTGGCGATTTATGGAGTCTGACCGTTTGACACACCAGTTCAAGCAGGGGAGTCATTTTAAGGATATTGTTGATTGTTACTACTTTGACAAAGAATTGAAAGCATTGCTCTTTTCTGCTATCCAATCTATAGAGGTTGCTATGCGTGCCAAAGTAATCAAATATTTTACACCTCAGTTTGGCGTATTTTGGTTCATGCAACCAGAGTATGCGGCAAACGAATACTTCTTCACATCCAACTTGGAGCATATAAAGATAGAGGTAAGCCGTTCAAGAGAGGAGTATATCTCTGAGCATTTCCATAATTATTCTTCACCTGATTTGCCTCCTGTATGGAAGACTCTTGAAGTGGTTTCTTTTGGAACGCTATCCAAACTATACAGCAATTTCCATGATGCCACAGCCAAACACCTCGTGGCTCGTGAGTTTGGCTTGAATCACCATAAGTTCCTTCGTAGTTGGATGGAGATGTTGTCTGTCTTGCGTAATTATTGTGCCCATCATGCAAGGGTGTGGAACAGACGTTTCCCTATCAAACCACAGATGCCTGTGCGTATGCCAAATGCGTGGATAACCAATATGTCCTTTCCTTGTGAATCCTTATATCCACAATTATGCTGCATAGCATATTGGTTGAACAGTATCTATCCCGACAACAGTTTTGGTACAGACATCAAAGCATTGTTCCACAAACATCCCAGCGTATGCCCTAATCTAATGGGGTTTCCAAAAGGATGGGAGGAAGAAAAGTTGTGGGTATCTCCTATTGACACACCTTGAATTTACTTTTCTTTCCGTTTATCCGAAGCGTCACTTTGGGATTTGAGACTTGGGTGACGTGAGGGAATACGAGCGTGACTGTGGCGACACCATTTGTCTTTGTTATTTTAACTGATGTCGCCGGATATTCTTTTCCATTCCATGATGGAAGGAATTTCACATCAGAAACCGTGTAATGGTCTCCGGCTTGTTCATCCGTGAAAACGATGGTCACTTTGTCATCGTAGTTGTTGAAACTCTGGCAATGAGGCTTTGCATTGGCCGCCAAACCTATGACAGCCAGAAGACATACTGTTGCAAATGTTTTCATATATGTGATATCCTTAATTAAACAAATGTTGAAAAATGCTCTCTCCTTCTCCATAAGGATAAGGAACAAGAAATATAACTAACATAAGTATGACGAAAATGATTGTGATTACAGCGATACCCCAATGTACCAATGCCGGAGGAATTGTACCGATGATGCTGCGTACCTTTTCCGAACGGAGTTCAATTCGGTCGTTATTATTATTATTTTTTGTTTCCATGTCAATTGCCTAATTCCAATTGGTTTTTTACTAAATTAAAATATGCTCCCTGTTTCTCTATGAGGGAAGCATGGTTTCCTGTTTCCACCACTTTGCCATTGTCGAGCACGATTATCTGGTCGGCGTTCTTCACTGTTGAAAGCCGATGGGCAACGACAATGACCGTGCGCCCTTTATAAAACTCATTCAAGTTCTCCACAATGGCTTTTTCGTTTTTCGCATCGAGGGCATTGGTGGCTTCGTCAAGGAATATGTAGGCAGGATTCTTGTAGACGGCACGCGCGATGAGGATACGCTGCTTTTGTCCTTGGCTCAATCCGACACCATCCCTACCGATTTGGGTGTTGTACTTTAACGGAAGCCCCATTATATAGTCATGTATATTAGCTATCCGTGCAGCCTGTTCCAAGCGTTCCACATCTATTTCTTCATCGCCTACTGCTATATTCCTTGATATTGATTCAGAGAAAATAACTCCGTCCTGCATTACCACACCACAATGTTTTCGCCACCATTTGATATTATACTCATTCAGATTATGCCTTGCAATGGATATAGTTCCTTTATTAACAGGATAAAAGCCTAATAAAAGTTTCAACAAGGTTGTTTTCCCACAGCCTGATGCTCCTACTATAGCTGTCACTTTGCCTTGTGGAATACACAATGAAACATTTTCGATAGTATTTTTTCGCGAATGATGATTGTATTTAAAATCTAACTGATTAATGTATATAGATTTATCAGCATCCTGAAATTCAGTCAATTGACTGCTGTTTGTTTCTTCTTCTTTCACTGTATGAATTTCATTTATTCGTTCCAATGATAACTTTACATCTTGAAATGAATTGACAAATGACATAAGTTGCTCAATCGGAGAATTAAGTTGCCCAATTATATATTGTACTGCAAGCATCGCTCCCAAAGACATATGTCCATGAATAACTGCTGTTGCGGCAAATACTGTAATAATAATATTTTTTACCTCATTTATAAAAATTGAACCCGCCTCCTGAGTCTGCTGCAATTTCATGGATCTCATTTGCACAGTAAACAAGTCTGCTTGATTATCCTCCCATTCCCAACGACGCCGACATTCACAACCTTGCAATTTTATTTCTTGAATTGAAGTTATGAACTGGAACGTCCGATCTTGATTTTTTGCCTGTAATCCAAAAAGTTTATAATCAATAATCTTGCGCTCCTTTAAGAACAACGCAATCCATGCCCCATAAACTATACTTCCTATGAGAAATGTGACAAAAATCTTAATGTCATAATATACTAATACACTTCCCAAAACTAAAAAACTGACAAGAGCAAAAAGCAAACTCATGACCTGATTTGTCAGGAAACTTTGTATTCTATTATGGTCTCCTATCCTTTGCATAAAATCCCCAATGAGTTTGGAGTCAAAGAAATGCATAGGAAGTCTTAGAAGTTTTATAAAGAAATCACTTACAAGAAATAGGTTCAGCCTTACGGATATATGTAGCAGCAACCATCTCCTTATAAAGTCAATAGAAGTCTTTCCTACAACAATCATCAACTCTCCTAATAATATGAGAAATATTATATTTATGTCTTGTTTGTGTATGCCAATATCAACAATAGATTGTGTTAAAAAAGGTAAAATTATTTCTAATATACATCCGACCAACAGCCCCATTGCTATAATAGCCAAATATTTTTTATATTGTTGAATATATCCAATCACAACTTTCAATGAGCTGCTACTTGCCTTATCTTGTTTGCTATTATTTAGAAAAGATTCAGTCGGAACTAATAAAAGACATGTACCCATATTAGAATTTTGGTGGTCAAAACTCCAATATTTGACAAATTCTTTTTCAAGATATTCAGTCTTTCCTATACCTGGATCTGCTATATAGAATTTCCCCCGCTTGTATTTATATAGGACAACAAAATGATTTTGATTCCAATGCAAAATACAAGGAAATGAAATTCTTTTCAACGCATGTAATGATAACTGACAACATGTCGTTGAAAGACCTACTGTTTCGGCAGCATCCTTAATCCCCAGTAGTGAAATACCTTCCACTGTAGGAAAACAAATTTTTTCAAATTCCTCAAATGAATATGATTGGCCATAATATTTACAAATCATTTGAAGACATGAAACGCCACATTGAATAGCATCTCGTTGCAGAATTAATGGAAATCTTCTCATCTTAGGTTTAAATTTAATATATTACCCACCAACATTGAACGAATAGTCCTGTCAATAGCTTTTTTTATATCTTCCGACTCGAAAGAAATACCATATTTTGAAGTCAAATATATGCCAATTTCACTTAGTGTAGCATTTCCTTTTACTGAAAGGAATTCTAAAATCTCCGCTTTGATTCCTGTAATAACACATTTATGAACTTTCATCATTGAGGCATCTGGTATCAGTACTAAATAAATTTTCTTACCAGTGGATGACAACTGGTTAAGCTTTTCCTGATTTTTAGATAGGAATGCAGATGCCATTTCATACGAAATCTCAGAAAAATTAATCTTTGGATAAATAGTAAATATATAACCGTTGTCCCATAATGAGGGTATTTCCCATAATGGGGTTATATTTTTCTTTTGTTCTCTATAAATCTGTTTCTGGCATTCGGCCAATCTCTCTTCCATTTGTTGTATGACTTGTTCGGCTCTTTGCGATGAGATAGTCATACTCAAAGGTGTTCTTTCACTCTCGTTGCTTACTCCACATGAGTTGGACACCCCCGAACTATATATATCCCAATGCGGAAAATTAATAAGTGGATTAATTTTATTATCATAGCAATATTTGCTTATTCTGTAGTTTATTTCCGAATCTATGTAATCTAAATAATTTGAGACAAAGACATACGAGTTCATACGACGTTTTAAATTTGCCAACAAATGCATATATCCAGTTTTGGGAGCATGAGAAATATCCATTGGAAGCCAGTCAAACTTTGTGCTTAACTTGTCACCTTTAGTACAAAGACCAATGGTCTTATTGCCTCTTTTTACAAGAAGGTAAAAAAATAGCTGCTCATATATTGAATTGACGAATCCATCATTCAATTTCTGTAGTACTGGTAAGTTTCGCGAAATAAAATCTTTTATGGTTCTTACATAATTCTGTATGAAGTCAATATCATTACCTCCCAATATTCCAGCATTAACAACACGGAGTATTGGTTCATTATCGTATTCATGCATAACCCAAGGATAGACATAGCACTCATTTGATATCAATTTTTCTAATGTACGCCTATTATATAATTGATCATCATATTCTATGTTTTGCCCAATTAAATCAGAATTAGTCACTGATGCTGAAAGCTTCTCAAACATGAACCAATCGCAATCAACATGTATAAATGGTTCTTTCTGTAATGAATAAGTGTAAATCTTAGGCAAAGCCCACAAGTTGCATCCTTTGTAGTTCTTCATAAATTCAGGTATTTCGATAACCTTATCATATGGGATTTTGAACTGGTCAATTATTAAATGCCTAACTTTACTATTACAATATAATGTGACTTTCCCATAGTGTCTTTTAAGTAAAAGACAACTGAGTGCCATGCTTTTCCAGTTCATGTCCGCAGATAAAAATCCGGCAGTATCTCTTATGGGATTTTCATCATTGATATAACTATAATATGTTTGAACTACATTCATATAGATAATTATTTAAGTGTTACAATACCATCAAATAAACATTGCTTATAAAAAGTAGAAATTTCATTAATCTTCACATTTTCTGACGGATTAATTAAAAATTCATGCGCCTTATCGCTTTCTTCTATCAGAGATAACAACAATCCTAATTTCTGCCGAGTCCATATGAATTCGTCAACACGATTAAATATTGCATTGTATACCAATAGAATAACAGCATTTTTGGGCAACATTTTATTTGCATTATACAGAAGCAATTTAATTAAACGAGAATCTGCATCAACAATTTTTACATATGGTGATAAGATAATTCTATTAAAGTATCTTTCTTTTGTATTATTGACAATGCACTGTCTCGTTTCTTTGCGAAACTCCGTTTGCGCTTCAATTGCAGTCTTTCTACAACCTTGAAATTGCAAAAAGAAATTTGCTGTTATTGTTTCAAATTTTACTAATTCTTCCAGATCCTTGTTGGAAAACCCATATTCTTCCCTCAGTCGTTTGCTACGAATAAATATATTGCAGTCACGGATATTATCATTTGTATAAGAAGAATAAAATTCACTTTTAATTCCAAAATTTTTGCATACAGATAATATTCTTTCGTACTCGTGTGGAAATTCTGCTTGCATCTGATAGGCGATGAATCGGTTGCACCTAATGTTATCTTTATATTCCATTACATGCATATAATCTAATTCTGCCAAAGAAAGCAACTGTTGTGGTACTCTCGCTTTTTCCATATCAAAATCCGTAATGACATCTTTATAAAAAGTAGTAACTTCCTTTTTCTTCTTTTGGGTTAAACCATAAAACAGCCACTGTTCAAAGACAACATTATATAAAAATTTCCTGTCTGATTGAAGAAATCTTTTCTTATTAGTATCTAAGAATTTTGAAACCTCATTTAAATAACTTTTAAAAAATTCAATATCGTTTCCACCAAACAATCCAGCATTATATGAATTTATATATTTGCCATCATTACAGTCTTCAAGGTATCGAGGAAGCTGAATGCAATCAGTTTCTATCTGTTTATATACTTCCATATAAAAATTTGAATCACGTTCCCTATGTTGTGCAACAAGTGGTGCCAAGAGCAAATTCTGAGGCATTGGTTTCCACATAAAGACATCCGTGTCAATATGGATAAACGGCTCATTTTGTTCTTGATATGTTATTATTTTGGGCCAACAATAAAACCAGTTCGTATATTCTCCTGTGCAATTTACAATCCTATAATCATCGTAAGGCAATCTAAACAAACTTTCGAATAAACGGACTATGGCTTCATTACCATAAAATATTAATTGTGTATTGGGATTATTCCGCTTTAGAAGAAGACAACTATATGCCATAGACAGCCAATTGACTATTGCAGAAAGATATCCTCCTGGATAGTTAATATCAGTTTTAGTGATATTGTTGTTAAAATATGATTGGAGTAGTTTCATAATCAAAAATCAGCGTTTAATACGATTCTTCGCAAGAAAGTCTATGAAAATGCGATCCTCCATATTGTATGTGAATGATGGGCAACGTGGAGTTCCTTCAAGAAGAGCTAACGGGCATAATCCACCACATAATGGATAGAATTTACATTCATTACAAGGTTTGATAATATTATTCAACAACATATTGGGTACAAGTTTTAGTTTGCTGCGTTTGGCTGGACTCCCTATTTCTTCATGTATGACATTACCCAACACATACCCTTTTTGTGAATAATAGTCTGAATAAGAAGTCTCCGAGCAGTCAAAAATATTTCCATCTGCATCGTACATTTCGGCATTCGTATCTGTCCCCAAGCATTTGTAAGGAGCAGCCCGGTGGGGTAATATTCCAATCTTAAAACCTTTCTCTAACATATATGCTATATGGTCAGTAGATTTATTCCCAAGAGACTTTCGACCTTCTTCACTTCCAGCACCGTTATTGGACCATGACACAACCGCAGTTGTATAAAATAGGATTTTATGTTGCATATTTTTCTTGACAAAGGTTTCCAGCAAAGGAAAAACCCCATCAACATTACGTTCATCAACATTGCAGCGTACACTTATTATACACTTATCCATTTCATAGCATTCCGAGAGCACGATGGATTCTAAGTTGTTAAAGATTCTATCAAAGGATCCTTTACCGCCACATGTAAAACGGCGTGCATCATGATATTCCCTACTGCCATCGATGGTAATCTCAATGCGCTTTATATTAAATTGCTCTTTCAGTTCTTCGTATATTTTTGGTGTTAGGGCATATCCATTTGTAGTTATATGTCCACTATATTCCATGTGATGTTCTGTAGCTATTCTTTTCAATTGTTCATTCAATTTTCTCATATTGCCAAGTGCACACAATGGCTCTCCACCGAACCATCCGATTTCCAGAATCTTATAGACCGATTGTGACAGTTTATCAGAAACCCTTTTTATAATAGCGTTCATTGTATCTTCCTTCAATGTCTTGCGTGAATGCCTTTGACCGCAATAGTCACAGGCCAACTGACATGAAGCTGTTGGTTGGATAGAAATATACAGTCTGTCATTGGAATCCTGTTTCATTGCAAGCTCATTCTCTTTATTTACTTCAAAGAGTTCATCCTCATTTTCAGGGATGAGAATCTTACACTTGACTAACAACTTCTGTACTTTATCATTCAAAGGATGGATTTCACCCTTTATGACATTGCGGTATGTTGACGGAGACACATACATATTTTTTCCTGTTCTTCCAGAAAAGAGAAGGCAAATTTCTCTACCGTTGGGCAGTTTACGAGCCACTGCAAAGGCATATTTTGATTTGATATAGTTCATTTTAATTTCTTTACAAATTATAGAATAAAGAATATAGGAGTCTGACAGCTTTATCTTATGGGCTAAATCAGTTCATGAAATAGATAAATTGATGTCGCTGACCTACTCCTATATTTAAGTCTGGATTGCGATATTTGCTAGCAGTTACTGAATGAGCAATTATTGTAATTGCCCACACAGATAAACTTGCCACCATAAATGTCGTCTGCCTTTTCGTCCTCAAGGATAATGCATTCATCCTCCAAGCGACTCAAATCCAAAGTTTCGGCAAGCTTGATTAAACTTTTTTCTTCCATAATGAAAATAGTTTACGGTTATTCCTACTCTTTTCAAGATTTTCGGATTCCTCTGTTTTTATCTTATATTATTTAAATCTATCTTTCTCAGCCTGTCCTGCTCCACGCCCCTTATACCTATCACGCGAAGTGTTGAACTTGTATTGCAGGGTTACAAACAGACTGCGCGAATCCACACGGTTGACGGCATCGAGCATTACACTACCATTATAGAACGTCAGTCGTTCATAGTTTTTATTGAACAAATCCTTTGCTTCCACCGTCACGCTGAAACAGTCGTGGAAGAACGCCTTGTATAGTTTGGCGTTCACGTATGAGGAAGAGCGAAGACTGACATTCTCAGTGTCGCCACGACCACGCCACTGTGCATCGAGATTCAGCCAAATATCTCCGGGCAGATGTATGGCATTCTGAAACTGGACTAAAGGCATAGGTTTGCCCATCTCCTTTTGTCCGTCAGCGCATGGAACAGAAAACCATTGTCTTGTAATGCCCGCATTTAGTCTGGGTTGCCAAATGCCACACTGGAGGTTGATGCCAAGGAACGCACTCAGTGTCTGATTTTTTGCGAAATTTTCGTAAGTGATGAGCTGTATGCGCTCGTCTTCATAGTATGGCTGAGTGGCATTGTAAATGGGATTCTTTGCATAGTTATAAGAAATTTGTGCGAAGAGCATCTGCCATGCAGCCATCAGTTCCACCGTATGCAGTGTTGTGGGTTTCAGATAGGGATTACCCGACTTGTAAGTGAAGCGGTTGATATAGTTTACCGTACCGTCTAAGCGGGAGTAGCTGGGACGCAGAGTCTTGGCGGTATAACTCAGAACCGTTTGCACTTGTCCCCACTGGGAGGACAGAGCCAAAGAGGGGAATACATTATTATATGTCTTACTCTGCTCTGGTCGGTACTGCCCATCGGCATAATAGTCGAAATTAACGTGCTCATAACGTAGTCCCGCAGAAGCATTGAATCGTCCGAGACGCTGGGACAGTTGGATAAAAAACGCGTTGTTGTTCTCGTCCACTTGCGTTGTAGCATCGGTCAGTGCGTCTGTTGTGGTATTAAAACCGGTGGAAAGACGCGAGTTCGTGTATTCATGCCCGACTTCGATTTCTCCTTTCCATAACGGGTAACTCAGTATCAGTTTCTCCGCGAAGAGATGGCTACGGGCAGTACTGTGTGTCTCTACATCAGCATCATTGAAGTTCTCGCTCTGTTCCTGGTTGAAAGTCATTCGACTGTTCTTGTTCCACATGTAGTCCATGTTGAAGTCTATGTCCAGCTTGCCCACGGAGCCGTTGTAATAGACGTTTGCCGAATGTTTCGGAACAACAGAGGAACGGCTATCCGATTGGTTCTTCCATGAGTCGTAAGGCTCATCGTCTTCCAAAATGTCACTATGATATTCTGCCCGGTCGGTATGCTTGTCCTGCCCATTCTGATAATAGGCACCAACAGAGTGTTTTTCATTAATCATATAGTCGAATCCTATCTTGCCAGTGAAGTCGTTATATGTTCCTCTGGTGGTTTCGTTGTAGAGTTGTCGCCAAATACTTTGACTTTGCGTAGTCATGTCGTTATCGGAAGTCTCATAACTCTTGCCGCCATAATATCCCATATTGGCAAATAGTTCAAGCCCTTGGGTACGATATTTCATATTAATCTGCTCCCCGGAACGGAAGTAGTGGGAGAAGCCATTCTGTGCACGCAACGTTCCGCTGAACCCCTCGCCTTGCGGCTGCCGGGTGCGGATGCGGATTATCGACTTAACCGAAGCATCATAGCGTGCGCCAGGGTTAGTAATGACCTCCACGCTGCGAATGTCCTGTGAGTTCAGTTGAGAAAGTTCCTCTGTGTCACGCACCTGTCTTCCATTAATGTAGATGAGTGGAGTTCCTTTGCCAAAGACCTCGAACTTGCCATCCTGCCCCATTACCATCGGAACCTGTGAAAGCACGTCGTTGGCTGTTCCGGCATGAGCAAGTGCACTGTTTTCAACATTAGTAACAAGTGCATTCCCTTTTATGGCGGTAACGGGACGGGATGACTTAACAACAACCTCACCAAGCATGACACTTTCAGGCGACATTACTATCGTACCCATATTACCCGACGGTGGAACTGGATTTACTTGCATGGCATAGCCGATTGAAGACAGCCTTACCAAACATGATGCTGTATCCTTGTCCTCAAAAGTGAAACGACCGTCCTCTTGTGTCATCGTTCCTGCAATGTATGCAGAGTCCGTGCAGGATAATAGGACAACATTAACAAATTCCATCGGCTTGTTGTTTTCATCTACAACTTTACCTGTGATGTTTTGTGCAAAGGCGGTGTAAACACTAAAAGCACACGTCAATAGGACTATTACTCTTTGGCTTACGCCCGCCTTGCCGAATACGCAATTTATAATATGTATTGCGTTTAATTTGGATTTACGTCTAATACTTTTCATAATACTCTTTTTTTTGCAAAAGTAAGTTAGCTTAATAGAATATCATTGACACAAAAGTGTATTTGTTATCGAACTGTATGAAAAAATGCACAAAAGTGTATTTTACGAGGCTTGATACAGATTCTCATAGTGCTTGTAGAACCAAATAAGCCCATTCTTGCTTGAGCATATAGGTATGGTTTCTGAAGCAAGATAATTGACTGAATTCCCCAACTGAATAGTTTCTATGCCAAGTGCATTCATCACTTTGAGTAGTTTGCAGTCTGTTTCTGCAATCATATAACTATTGTCATCACAAACAATTGGGTGTATTGCATACACCATAAGCTGTTTAAACAGGGTAATAGTTGGAATTCCCGCAAAGGAATCTATGGCAAACCGACCTATATGCCAATAGCAATAATCACTTTCGGAGTGTATGGCCATTAGTGGATTAATGCCAAAAATTTTCTGCAATGGAAGGACTTTCTTCCTGTCCCATTTAAAAACTCTGATAGAGCCGATAATCTTACCAGTATTATTGCGTACTACAAATATCAAGGAATTATCAACATAATTAAGT
>JBJELY010000016.1:0-2872 GCA_051879395.1 Roseburia sp.
GCTGCGATTACAACAGGTGGATGAGGAACTGTGCAAGGCACAGAAGGAAATGTACAGGGACAGGGCTTTACTGAAAAGGTCATGCAAGACTGCACAAGATTTGGAATTCTTTGAAGCGTCTGAGGATGATTATCGGGAGCGGTTGGAGCAGATAAAGCTTCAAAAGAAGGATAATCGAAAGAAGCTGAAAGCGATGGAGCGGTGCCTTGAGAGGGATGGAAGTATGGCAGAGGCTGAATTGGAACTCCGGATACCTGTTGGAGATATGGAGGATTTGGCAGAGGTTGAGAAAAACGAAGTGCCGGGGAATCCTTATCGAGTGCCTGATGTTGTGGAAGTAGATGAAATTACGGAACCGGAGTTTGAAGCGATTGTAGATAATGAGCTTGAAACAGAGGAAGAAGCGTTTGTAGTGACTGATGTTACAGGTCTTGAAACTGTTGAAAAGATTGCTATTACAAATGCTGAAAGTGTTGTAGAAACAGATATTGATGTGATGGCTGAGAGTGTTGAACCTGGCTTACAGAATGATGATATTTGTGATATTCGGGAGTATGGTGAAACGGTGAGATTACCATCTGATAAGGCTGATTATATGAGAATGAGTGTAGCTGAAAAAGTCCGTTGTTATCCGTTTGATGACAAGGGAACAGATACAGCATTTGAGATGGTTAGGACTTATTTTGAAAAGATTGGTATGGACACAAGTTTTGATTCTGTTTATGAGGAGACTAAGCTTTTGACAGATTATTATGAGAAACAGAAGTCGGAAGCTGCTATCCAAGTACAAACGGAACAGATAGTAGAAAGGCTGGAACTGCTTGGAATTGATTCGAGTAGACTTACAGAATATTCGGCAGATATATTATCGGAGGTGTTTGACTTTGAAGATATGGAGTATTTTGCTGGGATTAAACTGTTTAACAAGGTAATTGACAGACTTGGAGTTGATATGGATCAGCAGAAGCGGTATGAAGTGTTTGATCGTATTTATGAGGATGGGATGCGAGAGAAGAAGGTTGAGCAAAATAGGAATAGGTGATAGGTTTAATGATTTGGTGCTATGGCGTATGCTGTAGCACCTGAATGATTCTGTGGAAGGTTCTGTGGAGGTCTGTGGAATAGTTATTTATGATGTTATTAATTGAGAAAGAATCGCAAGGAAATGCGATTCTTTATTGAAAAAGACCATGTGTTGTGGTATTATAAATAAGATAGAGTTTAATTTGGAGATGTTAGTGGAGGATATAAATTGAAAGAAAATATACACAAAATATTTGAAAATTGGAATGAAACAATTATATGGTCATGTTTACAGGGGATAATGGGAGAAATACACACTAATTTGTCCGAGAATGCAGCAATGGCAATATTAGGAGATTTTGCATTTTTTTCTGGTAATCCAGATGAGGAATTAATTCGATTTAAGCCGGAAAGCTGCAAACAGGATTTTATCATTATGGTTCCACAGAATGCCAAATGGGCTGATTTGATTGAGAAGTGTTACGGAGATAAAGCGAAGAAGGTTACAAGGTATGCAATCAAAAAAGAAACGGATATATTTGACGTGGAAAAATTAAAGCAAGTAGTGTTTAGTCTGCCGGATGGTTATGACCTCAAGATAATGGAAGAAACGGAATATAAAATGTGTCGGGAAAATGGTTGGGCGAATGATTTGGTATCCAATTATAAGGATTATACTACTTATAAAAATCTGGGGATGGGTATAGCTGTTTTGAAGGATGAAGAATTGGTAGCCGGAGCTTCCTCTTATAGTACTTATGATAAAGGTATCGAAATCGAAATTGACACGAGGGAAGACCATCGAAGAAAAGGATTAGCGTATGCGTGTGGTGCAAAGCTGATTTTAGAGTGTTTAGAGAAAGGCATATATCCAAGCTGGGATGCGCAAAATAAATGGTCTGTGGCTTTAGCACAAAAGCTTGGATATCATTTTAGTCATGAATATGTAGCATACGAGGTAATGGGATACTAAGTGTTGTCTGGAGGAAGAAAATTCTATGTGTGAATGTATATTTTGTCATAAAGAACAGATTGTAACAGATTTTGTATATGAGGATGAGCTGGTAATGGCTTTTATGGATATGGAACCGATTAATGAAGGACATATATTGTTGGTTCCGAAACAGCATTATTTGGATGCAGATGAAATTCCGGATGAATTGCTGGCACATTTGATGATTGTGTCAAAGAAAATAGTAACAGCATTAAAAGAAATATATCATCCGAATGGTTACAGCATCATGCAAAATGGTGGAGAGTTTAATGATGTAGGACACTATCATATGCATATTTTTCCAAGATATGTGGGAGATGGATTTTGTTGGACTTATGGTAGTGAAGAAAAGACTGTAAATTCAGAAATAGCAGAGCGGATAAGAAAACAGCTAGAAGAAAATGTTAATAAGGTACAAGTAGAAATGAATTCTGTTATTGGTAGAACTGTAACTGTAACGGTTGACAGACCATTGGGCAGTTACCACCCAAAACATGAGGATATGTATTATCCAATCAATTATGGGTATGTGGAAGGCATCATGGCGCCGGATGGAGAAGAACAGGATGCTTACATATTAGGTGTGGATGAAGCGATAGATAAGTTCACAGGAACAGTTATTGCAGTTGTACATAGAAATGATGATGTGGAAGAAAAATGGGTTGTTGCACCGGAAGGAATGACTTTTACCAAGGAAGAAATCAGGGAGCAGCTTCATTTTCAGGAACAGTATTTTGATAGTGAGATTGTGATGTAAAGGATTTGAAAGGGTTGCAGGTAATAATAAAATGAAATTACTATATGGAACCGGTAATCTGGCAAAATTATCGGCAATGAGGAACCGACTTGAACGGT
>JBJELY010000017.1:0-2857 GCA_051879395.1 Roseburia sp.
TGATAATTTTGAATCGTCAGACATTATCTCTCCCTTTTTTTACTTTATGCGCCCCAGTGCGGGAGTCCACATAACATACAATATGATGAGCCTCGCGATGTTAAAAACCGCGGATTTACGGCAAACTTAAATAAAAGACAAGCGGCCGAGTTACCGCAAACAAAGGAGCCCCACCAATGGAAAGTATAATTTATGTCGGAATCGATGTCCACAAGGACACTTACAGCTTGTGCCGTTTTGATCGTATCCACAAATTGAATTTACGTTTACATAATTATACCACAATTTAAATCCATTCTCCACGAATCTTATATGGAGTAATTTCAATATTCCAGGGGAGTAGTTTTTCCCAGTCATTTTCAGTTTCAGCATAAGGGGCTTTTTCAAAAAGGCATCTGAGATAATCTTCAGGAGCAATACCATTCTGCTTTGCAGTTTCAATAAGGGACAGAATAAAACATGATGCTCTTGCTCCATTACCGCTACCGCTGAAAAGAAAATTTCGCCTTGCCATTACCCAGCTCTTTACGCTACGTTCTGCCGCATTGGTCGAAAAAGTTGCTTCAGGATATTTTATAAAGTTTTCAAGGTTTTCCCAGCGGTTAAGGCAGTAATTAACAGCTTCTTTTGTCTTTGAGGAATCGAGAATCATTTCCTTCTGTTTCTTTTCAAGAAGCCATGAATGAAGGCTATCCATATGAGGTTTTACTTCTTTTTCTCTTCTTTCAAGGAATTCAGCTTCAGAAATCTTTTCTTCATCAAAAAGCTTTCTGAGTCGGTTTTCATTGTCAAAGACATCCTTGAACAGTTTTATAGCCTGTGCAGCATGCTTTGACTTTGTTGCCTTAACCGCATCTGCAAATCCCCGGCGGGCATGAACCCAGCAGTTGAGTAATTCTATTTTATGGTCTGGATGGCTAAGGTTCCAGTAATTGATGGCAGCATTGTAGCCGGAATATCCGTCAGACTGGATTACATTTCCTTTATAGCCTTCAATAAAATCCAGGACGTTCTTTCCACTACGGGTCCATCTGAAATTGTATGAGAAAACAGGATGTTCCTTTGTTCCACCAAGAACCACCCACATGTAGCAGTTCTTACGGCATTCATCTTCCAAGTCATCGGCTTTCTTTCTGTATCTGGCTTCATCCCAGTATTCTGCCTTCAGTTCTTCCGAATCTACCTTTAGAACTTCTACCGGGCTTTCGTCAAACATCAGAAGTTTTGTCTTCTTCAGTTCTGAATTAAGAATAGTTTCCAGTGGCTTGAGCCTTTCATGAACTTTTAATGACCAGTTGCACATGTTCTGGCGGCTGATACAGATTCCCTGCCAGTTGTAGGTATCTTCAAGGCAGTAGAAAGGCGTATGTTTCATATACTTGCTGATGAATATATGTGCAAGCAGTTCTGGTGTTGCAAGGGAATGTTCAATAATCCGTTTTTCCTTTGCAGCTTTTCTTACAGGCTTATCGTTATCATCAAGGCAGTTTTGACACTCGTAAACATAACGGTGAACTTCCTCGATGTATTCTGATGAAGGAACATGAACGATTCTTTCGCTGACGATTTCACGAACCTTTACCATTTTTGTTCCGCAGTTACTGCAGATTTTTTCTTCTTCAGAAAGGTCTATTACATATTTCTGGCGGGGAAGATTTTTGGATTTGTTTCTGGTTCTTCCAGGCTTTTTCTTTTCTGATTTTCTGTCAAAAAGATCATCGTCACTAAGGGCCTGCGCTATATCTTCATCAGAGATTTCAGGACATTGGTTTTCAATTTTTATTCCCATTTCCTCAGCGTCAAAAAGGAATGGCTGTGATTCATAAAGTTTTTTGAGGGATTCTGTTTTTGATGCGAATTCTCTGGCTCTTTTTACAGCAAGCTTTTCGTTGAGAATCTTTATTTCTGCCTGTTGTTCACGAATTTTCTGGTCTTTTTCTGAAAGACGTGCGTTCATTTTTTCGAGTAGGAGTAAGGCTTCTGCAAGTGATTCAGGTTTTCCGTCTTTCATATTTAAAGAATAGCATTTTTGAATTCTTTTAAAAAGTAGTTTTAAAAAGAAAAATCAGAAAACTGAATCAAACTTTATTTCTTCATGGGCACGCCAGAAATCAATTCCTGCAAGAAGCATTTCAAACTGCTCTGTGTTTATTTCTCTTGCTTCCTGGCTTGTATTAGGCCATGGCCAGGTTGCCATTTCAAGTCTTTTCTGGGCAAGCCAGAAGCCTGTCTTGTTCCAGAATATAATCTTGAGCAGCTTATGATTCTTATTGCAGAAAAAGAATACGGAATTGCTTAAAGCATCCAGATGCATTTCGTTTTCAATGATTGCTAGAAGACCTGTAACTCCTTTGCGCAGATCAGTTGAACCAGGTCTTACGTAAAGTCTAGCACCTTCAAAATCTATTTTCATAAAGAAGCCATTTCTGCAAGGATTTCCCGGATAATTACCGCATTACTGTTTCCAGGAATTTCAATCTCTATTCCAGCCTTACGGATTATCAGGTTCTGTTTTTCCTTTATGAAAGTTGATTTTAATTCAAGGTTTAAACTGAACGACTGAAATAGCGCCGCCCAGTTTAACTTGTGTTTTGCTAGAAAACACTTATTGAACGTGTTCGCTCTCGCGAACGTTTTGTAAATCCTCAGTTGTTGAAACAACTTGCGGTTCACAAAATTAAGGAACGAAATGAACATCTGCAGCCTGGCATGCTTCTGCAGATTTGTATTTAGTCACCCATGCAGACAAAGTATTTGGTTTAATGCCGTATTCTGGAGCGAATACTGTCTGTGATTTTCCTGACTGAATGTATTCCTCAACAATTTTCTGACGTTCTTCACGACTGTAATTTGATCT
>JBJELY010000018.1:0-2856 GCA_051879395.1 Roseburia sp.
AAAGCAACATACACCAACTTGACACGTTCTTTCCCCATTACAGATTGTCATAGCTAAAAAAACAGAGTCGATAGACTATGATAAATCATTAGTTTCTCGGCTCTGCGTCTAATGCGTCTGACTCTTTGATTTCGGTTATTTTTCTTTCTATAAAAGGGCTAGGGCAAAGGTAAAATTCGCCTTTGCCCTTATCAAATATTTAACCTATATGACTATTTAGTGTCTGCTGATTAAACAGATATTTGTAGTTCCCAATTGTTATCTTTCTTCCATTTTGAGAGCAGATAAAAAAGAGTATAAAGTATCAGTCTCTTCATCCTAAACAGATTTGAGACAAATACAGATAATGCGATAGAAGTAAGCTGTGTTTCCTGTAACTTTGTAGTGATACATCCCATACCGTAACAGCGTTTATCTACACTAAACGCTCTTTCCACTTCAATTCTATCCGTATTATCCTGATACTCTTGTTTTTTATCAACTTTTGCAGTTGGACTTGGTCGTCCAAGCTTTGGACCGGATAATCGTATTCCGTGTTCTTTACAGAACTTTCGGTTTTCTCTTGTTCGGTATATCTGATCTGCCAGTACCCGTTCCGGATAACATCCGGTTCTTTCTCTGAAACGTTCCACTGCTTCTATCAGACAGGTGCTTTCGTTGTATGCTTCAAACGATATTTTTTCAATCCAGCTGTAACCATCATTGTCAATGCTTAGGTCGAGCTTTGCTCCAAATTCGACCGGTGCCTTTGTTTTTCCTCTTACAATCGGACGAATCCAAGGCTGTGAAAGGCTTACTATGCGGTGTTTTACAGAGTGTGTTTTGTTATCATACATATATTTCTGTTGTTCGTACAGCTTGCAGATGGTCAGATACAATGAAATTTCATTCTTCTCTAATGCATAACCATCACTCATGAACTGCTCCAAATATCTGATGTCTCTTGCTACATATCCAAGCTGTCTGCGTAGTGCCTTTCGAATCTTTTTGTTGGTATGTTTTTTACTTTTGGCAAATGCGAGATAATCTTTTCTTGCTTTCTTTCGGTATCTTCTTGGAAGAGGCAGACCATACACTTTATGAAAACGATACAGGATCGCTTCCAGTTTTTCTCTTGCTTCATTGAGTAGCGAAACATCCTGTGGATATCGAATGTTTACCGGGGCACAGGTTGCATCCAACATTAAGGTTCCTTGTTTTTCTTGTTCTTCATTTTTTGAATCAGAAAAATCACCGGATGCGGATGGCGTGTTATCATCATCATCTTTGCGAGCCAGCAGATACTCATTTGCTTCCATCAGCATTTCAGCAGAAATGCGCTTACGGAAAAGTACTAATGTACTCGCATCAAACGGAGCTTTCTCCTGATAACCGGGAAGGCCGATAAAGTACTGCAGATATGGATTTTCTGTAATCTGTTCCACCAGTTCCCGATCGCTATACTGAAACTTTGTTTGAATGATCAACGCCCCCAATGCCATACGAAGCGGTTTTGCAACGTTGCCTTTGCCACTCGGAAACTGTTCTGCATATTTTGCTTCAAATTCGTCCCATGGAATCAGATCAGCCATTTTAATCCATCGGTTTTCCGGATTCATTTTGAGTCCCATTGGCTGATTAAAATCTAAAAATGAATGCTGTAATTTATCAATTGGTTTGTACACGATTTTTTCGCCCCTTTGTAGTGAAATATATCAAAAAACTGCAAGAAAAAAGATTTCATTTTACCAAAAACTTTGCATTCATTTTACCACAAAACGGGCTGAAAGTCAGTAATTTCAAGGATTTTCTGTTAATCAGCAGACACTATTTATTAAAGTGATTATTATTAGAAGAAATTGTTAGTGAACCATGGACAGTTACGAGAAATTTTATGAAAAAGGAATGGAGATTGGTTATGAAGAAGAAATATAAAGCATTTGCCCTTAAAGTAATGATGATTGTACTGGGAGTATTTATCGTTTCAGCGGCAGTGTTAACTTATCAAGAAGCACTTAAAATTAGGGATGAATATGTGGAAGTGTGCTATGAAAAAGGAGACTTTATTACAGATATAAGATATAAGGTATCGGAAGAAAGTAGTACAGAAAAAGTGATAAAAAGTGCATATAAAGCACTGGAAAAGGCATATGTCCATAAGGACAACATAGGGTTTTATAGCGAATTAAAAGATGATAAAGGTGCCCCGATAGCATATTCGCAAAACTATATGATAGTGACAAAAGAAAATGGTGATATGAGAATTGTGTTGCTGGAAGATGATTTTCCGTCTGATGCAGCGGATTCTATGGAAGAAATTGGATTTGACGGAGTATGTGATGATACATACCTATATCCTAAAAAAATAGTGTGGACTTCTATTGTTTCAGAAAAACAGGAATATATTCTGGATGATATAGATAAAAAAGATGGTTTGGATACCATAAGTTTTGATGAGTGGGTTGGTAATGAGGATTATGATGTAACCATAAATTATATGGGAACGATATATGGGAAAGCCCGGAAGAAGGAAAAATATAACGAGGAAGCAAAGAAAATTTGTGAAAAGGTGTATGAGGAATTTACAAATGGAGACAGACTGGATGACCAGACCAGCAAAGGAATATTTACGACCTATGTGGCAGGAACAGGATATATAGTTGAAAAGGCTGTAATGCCATACGTTTATGTGTTTCATCCTATTGCAATTGCTATGTCAGAACTTATTGGTGTATATATGATTTTGTTTGGGGTAACCATAATATTGGAGATTATTATTTGGATGATGGTGAAAAGAATATATATGAAACACAGTGAATCTGAAAAATGAACAGGGGAGATGAAAGACGCTGGTGTACAATAGATAGACTTGCTAAC
>JBJELY010000019.1:0-2834 GCA_051879395.1 Roseburia sp.
GATCTAATAATGTAGAATCATTAAATAATAAAAACAGAAATGATGCTCGAGGTTCGTATGAAAAAGTAAATACTGTTTCTACAGGCGATTATCTTGTTTACAGCAATTATTATAATCGTCAGCCAAATAACGACAATAATAACTTACTGACTGATGATATTTATTTTGATATATGGCAGTTTGATAGTGAAGCTATAAAGCCTATTAGCGGAGGTGTTGACCAGCCTGTAATGAAAATTGACCCTAAAACTGGTGCAATAGGAATGGCATTTGCAAATGGGGCACTTTATTTCAGTATGGGAGGAACTGTTAGTTCTGAAACTTATTCAAGCCAATATTGGATGGGAAGTTATGATTTCTTTACGTCTGTAGGATTTGCCTATGATGATTTGGGCTATAGTTACGGAAGTGCTGCTGGTGGTGACTGTAATTCTTCTGAAGGAGATGCGTATTGTTTTGTAACAAGTCGCTGGGGAATAGGTGCTCATGGACAAAGAGGTTCGTATGATGGAGCAAATACTTTACGTCTTGAAAGAATAAGTCATAAAGATTCTAGCGGTAACATAACAATAAACAAGCAAAGGGTAAAATCTCCGTCATTTATTACGAGCGTTCATAATACCGATTATACAAATGTTTATCTTGCTTATTATGATGATACAAATGATGAGATACGATTTAAGGCAGGAAGGACAAATTCTAAAAGTAAAGGTACATTTGGAATGTTCTCTGACTCTGCAACAAGTTCTGCAGGAACTACTAGAACTGAAAATGTTAAGTATGTAAATCTTCTTGCAGGTGGAGATACAGGAAGATCTGCCGGTGAATATGTTTCTTTGGGTGTAAAACCAGGAACTGCATATGATAATGATGTAGTTGTTGCTGTTTGGTATGATTCTGTTAATCGCTGTTTAAAATATGCTTATAATACAAATCCGTTGGGAAGTTCAAAAGGTAGTAATTCTGGTTCTGAATGGATTGGAGTTGAAACTGTATTTACAGATGAAATGAAAAATGCCGGAGAATATTGTCAGGTTATTGTAGACAAGGATGGTGGAATTCATATTGCAGCGTATGACCCTCTTAATCTTGATTTGGTTTATGCTTATAAATCTGCATATGATATAACTGGATTCCAGACTTGTATTGTAGACGGTAATGGAGTAGTTGGTACTAATTTGACGCTTGATGTTGCAAAAGTAAATGGAGTATGGACACCTTATATTGGTTATTATGCTACAAGTTGTGTAAAACCTAAACTGGCATATAAGATTTCTTCTGGCAATGCTGTTTCAGGAACAATTGATGATATGCTTACAGGTGCTTGGGAATGTGCTGTAGTTCCAACATCAAGTTACATAACATTAGGAAGTCAAGGTAATAACAAAATGAATGTTGGTGTTTGGAAAGATGTTTCAACTTGGGAACTTAAAAACTCTATAACAGGAACAAAAAAATCTAATCATTCAGGAAGCGGTTATAGTTCAACTTGTAACGATACAGTTTGGGGCAACGGCACAAAGAATCCTGTGATGGGGTATGCAATAAAAATTTCCGGTTCATCTTGCTACATCGAAACCGCCCAACTTAAATAAAATATAGGACTTTTCAGAAAATTCTCGGCGAGTTTTTCCCAAATTCTCGCCGAGTTTTCCCTAAAAACTCGCCGTACTTTTTAAAATTCTCGCCGAGAATTTTTTAAAACTCGGCGTGTTTTTTTTCAGTAAAGGCAATTGTCATGGTGAACTTCACACTTTGTCATGCTGAACTCGGTTCAGCATCCCACTAACGCTTGTAAAGACCTATCAATGGGATTCCGAAACAAGTTCGGAATGACAGGGTTGGCGAGTGAAAAGACCTATTTACAGCTCCTGAACCTGCTGTAAAGAAAGTCCTGTACATTTAGAAATAATTTCCGCAGAAACTCCGGATTTTTTAAAGTTTCTTGCACTTTCAAGTTTTCCTTCAATAGCCGCTTCCTTTAGTGCAATTTCTTTCTCTTTTTCAGCTTCTTTATATGCTTTCTCATAAGCTTCTTGAGCAGCCGCTTGGGCGGCGTGTTTGGCGGCTAATCTTATCTCTTGCTCCAAAGTCATAAAAGTCCTCCGTGCGTCTTCGGTGATTTTGGCTTTGAGGACTTTTTCGTTGATAATCTTTGAAAAGTCTGTTTCGTCCGGTTTCTTCTGTACAAGAAATTTGAAAAAAGTCCTTAGCTTTTCTGCTGGCATTTTATCATACTTTTGGGCATTGCAAAAGACTTTTGTTGTTTTGTCGTCAAGTACAAGGGTGCTGTCTTCGAGGCAGACGCTTTTGAAGGTATAAATCGGTTGGTCCTTGTGGAAGATATCATCAAGGCAGAGGAAAATTACATAACTTTCTGTAAGTGATTCGTAGTCCTCGCCAGCGTGCAGGGAAGAAACATCCAGTACACTTTGATAATACCGTGCTCTGAGCGGAAGATAATCGTTGCCGATAACCTGCATTTCAATATCAAAAATTCTATCAGTATCATCCTTCACGAAAACATCGAGGCGGATTCCTTTTGCGAAGAAATCGACATTAAGGGTTGTTTCTGGCTGGGCAAGACTTATGCTTTCAATTTTAATGTTCAAAAGCATTTCAAGAAACTCCTTGCAAAGGTCAAGATTCTCAGACATAACCTTGCAGAAAATGAAGTTGTCTGAAAGTGAAGCTTCGTTCCATTTTTTGAGAAGCTCCGGCGGATAGTATTCGTTCATACACGGCTCCTGTTCTTCACACGATTCTGTGTGTTTTGTTCGGGGATTTTTCTCCCTACATATAAATCGAATTTATCTTTCATTTTGGGCAAAAAA
>JBJELY010000020.1:0-2813 GCA_051879395.1 Roseburia sp.
TTTTTTCTGTAATGACGTAAATCTTCTTCACTGACCTCTGAAATGATTTTGTCAAGTGTATTCAGTAAGTGCTTTTTATCATCTGGTAAACGTCCCCTGAGTTGAAAAGCATTTGAAGCTCCCATTGCGGCAAAGTATGTTGAAATATTTAGATTTTCTACAAGAGCTCGAAGTTCCCGATATTTTTCAAGTTCTCCTTCTTCTTCCCAGTTTCCGTTTTGAATCTCCTGATAGAGCTCGGATTCGGGATAAATCGTCAGCATATTCGGGCCGATCAGGAAAGGATGCAGTTGATTGAAAACATCTGCGGAGGCTTTTGCACCAACCTCACCTTTTCCCTTACCGGAAATGCTGGTTAGATAGAAGAATCCATATTCAATGCCAGCCTGTTCCAGCCTTTTGCATTGTGTTAGAATATCCTGAGATGTATACCCTTTTCGCATAAATGCTAATGCATTATCATCTCCTGTTTCCACTCCGATGGTCAGCCCATTGTAACCTGCATTTCGAAGCAACATTAGATCATCGTCTGTCTTGTTTACAGAATCCGTGATGCGGGCAAAACAGCCGATGGAAGTAACAGAAGGCAGATATTTTTTAATGAGTGCTGAGATTTCAAGCAGTTTCTCTGTTTTTAAAATGAATGGATTTGCGCCAGTTAAAAAAACACGTCGGATTGGCTCAGGGGCGTCCTTCCCTTGAAGGCGTGTTAACATCTTTGAATAGGGATTTGTTCGCAGGGTTTGTACTTCCAGTAAATCATTCTCGATGTCTTTCATGGGAGTCATCCTGAATTTGAATGGAAGGTCACTGTACAGTGTACAGAATTTGCATTTATGATGGGTGCAGCCTGCAGTAACTTCTAAAAGTAGTGAGTCTGCTTCATATGGCGGACGCCAGATCGTTCCTGTGTAATGCATAATGATCACCTCATATTAAAAAATTTATGCGCAGGCAACGAGGCAAACCTGCACATAACTGTCTCGTTGCCATCATTATAGCAAAACACAATAAAAATAAAAGTACTGTACTTTTTTGAAGTACCTTTCATTTTGATGCGATATAGAGTATGATGATAAGCAAGGGAGATGAAATGGATGAGAAAAACAGAATCTGCGGTTAGCCGCTGTAAAACAATTTCTACTGTGCAGAAGCTATTGGGTGGAAAATATAAGATTGAGCTTCTCTGGTATATCGGAAAATGTGATGTCAGACGATTCGGACAGCTTCGTCGCCAAATCGGAGAAATTACGGAAAGTTCCCTGACGAAACAGCTCCGAGAACTGGAGAACGACGGATTCATCAATCGTCACGATTATTGTGAGGTTCCTCCAAGAGTAGAATACACTTTGACGGAACTTGGAGAGAGCTTTTTATCGGTTCTCGATTGCATGAAAGCTTGGGGCGATAAGAACTTGACTGAATGAGTAAACAACAATTGCTTGCTAATTGTCCATGGATAAGAGAGGAATTTGTAAGAAGGAAGACATGAGAGCATTATTGGTTATAGATATTCAAAAGTCATATATCACAAAATATGAAACTGATATTGTACAGAGAATTAACGAGAGGATAATGGAATCTCAAAAGGCTCAGTATGATATTGTATATATTAAGAACACGAAGAAACTTCGCAGTGGAATGGTAACAGATGAGTTTGCAGACGACCTTATTCTTGCATCAGATAATGTATTTTGCAAAAGACAGGCGGATGCCTTTTCATCTGAAGAACTGATTTCATATCTTAAATCAAAGGGCGTCTCAGAGATAGAGATGATAGGTGTAGATGGGAATTCGTGCATCAAGGCAAGTGCAAAAGGTGCAGTGAAATGCGGATTCATTGTTTCTATTCTTTTGAGCTGCGTAGGTGTATCCAATTTGCCGAGATTTGAAAAGACCAAAGAGGATCTTGAAAAAATAGGGATAGTATTAAAGTAAACAATTAGATTAATATGGGTTTGAGGTGAAATAATGGCATCAAGTAAAGAATACTTGGAATTTATTCTAGGGCAGTTATCTGAGTTAGAAGAAATCACATATAGATCTATGATGGGAGAATTCATTATCTACTACCGAGGAAAGATTGTGGGTGGTATATATGATGATAGATTGCTTGTCAAAGCGGTAAAATCAGCAATTAGCTATATGCCGGCAGCACCATATGAATTGCCTTATGAGGGAGCAAAAGAGATGTTGCTGGTAGATGAAGTTGATAATAAGGAGTTTTTGACAGGTCTGCTTAATGCCATGTATGAAGAATTACCAACTCCAAAAGTGAAACAGAAGAAATAAACAAATCGGAATTTATGTGGGAGGAGAAAAGATGGTAGACTGTCATATTCGGTCGTTATACTTGTGTGTAAAAGACATGGAGAGAGCAATTCATTTTTATGAGAATTTCTTTGAAAAAGAAGTTACGGTTAAAGACGAAGTCTATAGTATTTTTGATATAAACGGATTTCGCTTGGGTCTATTTGCTTTTGAGAGAATGGATGAAAAACACAATTTTGGAAGTAATTGCCTGCCAAGTATTGAAGTTGCAAATTTAGAAGTAATTAAAAGAAAAATTAAAGATTTAGAACTTTGTTTTCCGCTGATGCAAATTAACACAAATTGGGTAGTAGAGTTTGTTGATACAGAGGGAAACCATATTGAATTAACGGCTCCTATTTGACAACTTCAAGTTTATCTGTTTCTTAAAATAATAATATCATGGAATAAATACAACATGCTGAGAAAATATCACCTTCGTATGATTCAATTCATACGGAGGTTTCTTTTTGCTCATCTTTACATTTTTTTACCGAAACATG
>JBJELY010000021.1:0-2805 GCA_051879395.1 Roseburia sp.
CTGTAAACTGGTCTGCATATTTTTCTGCCAGTGCAACACCTCGCTTTACATAATCGGTAGTTTGACACATGTCCAATTATAAACCATTCGCAAGCATGATAAATGCTTTATTTTTTTGTCAAATCTTAACTTTTATATTGCACGTTACTTGTGGTTACTGTATAATTAAATTATACATATTTTGTAAATTACAAGGAGATTTGCTTATGTTTTTTGACTATGAAGACTACGAAGAAGCATGCAAAAAAATCCAACAAGAAAACGAAACATATCTTGATTTATTTGAAACAGATCTTTTTGCATCAGGCCTTTCCGAAAAGACAGTCTATCGACACCTTAGAAATGTGGATTTTTATATCAATACGTTCCTTTTGCGTGAAGAGCCTCGTCCTATGACAGATGGAACATTATGTTTAAGTTTTTTTCTAGGTGATTTCTTTATCCGAAAGTGTATGTGGTCAACTCCGGGAAATATCAAAACCAATGCTACAAGCATAAAGAAATTTTATAAATGCATGCTAGACCATGAAAAAATTGATAAAGACTCTTACGATTTTCTATGCTGTGATATAAAGGATAATCTTATTACCTGGCAAACCGACTGTGAGATTTACAATGATCCCGATGCACCAAATCCGTTCTTTCCGTTTTAGTGAGGTTACCCATGAGATTAGGATGGACCAAAAATAAGAATTCCATAACCTACCGTGCTGTGAAGACAATCCGTGTAGATGGTAAGAATAAAACACTTCCAATCAAAACCTTTGGATCAGAAAAATATATATGCGAAACATACGGTGTTTCAGATGCAAAGGCATGGGCAAAGGAGCAGGTGAGGTTAATGAACGAAGCGGAGGAAGAAGAAAAAGCTTCTTTCTCTATTGAATTAAATTCTGCAGCTGATTTGCCATTAAACGTGCAGCAAAGATACAACGGAGGCTATCTTTTCCTGCAGAGCATTTACTATGAATTAGGATTAGAAAAGATATGTCGTGCTATCTCTTCCAGACATTCATTTAAATATGACCTGAATAACATCATGTCTCGATTAATCTATACAAGAATCCTGTTTCCTTCTTCTAAGAAAACCAGTTTGGAAGAATCAAAGCGATTCATCGAACAACCGGATTTTGAATTACATGATATTTATCGTTCTCTTTCTGTCATTGCCGAGGAATCAGACTACATACAGAGCCGCCTTTTCAAAAACAGTTTCCAACTGGGTGAAAGAAAGACCGGAGTCATTTACTACGATTGCACAAATTTCTATTTTGAGATTGAAGATGCCGAAGATGACAAACAGTATGGTTTAAGCAAGGAAAACCGCCCTCTCCCTATCGTTGAGATGGGCTTATTCATGGATTCAGAAGGGATTCCCATTGCCTTTGGAATCTCACCTGGTAATGAAAATGAACAAAATACCATGATTCCTTTGGAACAGAAGCTCATAGACAGATTTGACATGTCCAAGTTTGTTGTTTGTACAGATGCAGGCCTATCTTCCGCTACGAACAGATTTTTTAACGATTATGACAAAGAGGATGGTTCCCGCTCGTTTATTACAACGCAATCCATCAAAAAACTAAAAGGTCATTTAAAAGACTGGGCTCTTGATTCCGAAGGGTGGCAGCTCTATGGTGATAATTCAGGAAAAACTTTTTCTCTTAACGATCTCGATGAAGAAGCAGATAAAAACAAAATATATTTTAAAAGCCGCTGGATTAGGGAATCCAGCACGATCAAAGCAGATGGAACGAAAAAGAAAGCTGTCATAGAGCAGAAATTAATCGTTTCCTATTCCATTAAATATCGTGATTATTTACGTTCTGTCAGAAACCGTCAAATAGCCCGCGCAGAATCCATTGTTGGAAATGGTTCAAAATCAGTGCATCATAAACGTCAAAACGATCCAAAAAGATTTATTAAAACGGATTATGCAACAAAGGATGGAGAGATAGCAAGTATTTCTACCAGTTGCATTGATGAAAGACAAGTCAACACAGAAGAACAGTATGATGGTTTTTATGCTGTATGTACGAATCTGGATGATGATCCAGAAGCAATCGTAAAAGTTAACAAAAGGCGTTGGGAAATAGAAGAATGTTTCAGAATAATGAAAAGTGATTTCGAAGCCCGACCTGTATATGTCAAGCGCCAGGAAAGAATACTGGCTCATTTTATTACATGTTTTATTGCACTTATCATTTATAAGTATCTCGAGAAAAAGTTGGACGACAAATATACAATAAATCAGATACTTCCCACTTTGCAAGAAATGGATTTTGTAAGATATGAAGGCAAAGGATATCAGCCTATCTATACAAGAACAGAGTTAACAGATGATCTGCATAATGCCTTTGGATTCTGTACATCAAAACAGATAATACCGACAAAGAAAATGAGAAATATTTGCTCACAGACAAAAAACAAAAAAAGTAACGTGTAAACGTCCAAAAACAAAAAGTCCCGCAAAGCGCATAAACAGTGCCTTGTGAGACTTTTTTCGATTTAATCCTGTCAAAGACCGGATTATACATCTGCTCAACAAAATATGCAAGAATTATATATAATTTTTTAAAAGACTCATACGTGCAGATAAATCAGGATGGATAACGGTATGTGCAACTGATGGATTAACGGATGCACCATAGTCTGAGGTTAATTTTTCGAAATCACGGATAAATGCTTTGATTTCGGTTTTTGGTACATGAAGCATTTTTAAATAATAGCACATAAGAATGACGTAATCGCCAATTGTTTTAAAATTCACATATGGTAATCCTATCTCTGAGATTAGGCATTGCT
>JBJELY010000022.1:0-2782 GCA_051879395.1 Roseburia sp.
CGGAATACAACTACGACCCTGCACGAAGATGGCTTGACACGATAAAGACACAGAATAAATGGGGACAGAGCTATCAGAACATTTCATATAGTTTTGACGCTGTTGGCAATGTGCTCGGATATGAGAATGACTGCTTGGATTCTGTAACTGGAAATTACAAAACAAGGCAGACTTACAGTTATGACAATCTCTATCAGTTGATTAAAGTTGACGGAGAGACGACATATAATCCGTACCTCTCTTCTGTGCCAGAGTTTGTGTCGAATTACTCGCAAGTGTTTAGTTTTGATACTGACGGATTGGGAAACATGACAAGTAAGGTTTCAACGGAGACAGTAACACCGCAGAAGGCAATCGGAGATAACTTAAACTATAAGTTTGATTACATCTACGATGAGAATTACGCCCACCGCCTTGTCCGGGCGGGTGACCGTTACTATAAGTATGATGAGAACGGAAATATAATATGCGAACAGGATGGCAGTTTTGAAAGCAACGGAGATAATGCAAGCTACCACAAGATTATACAAGAAGCAGAAAATGTTTACTCTACTGACTATGGCTGGGGTCTGTTTAAGGAAGATAGCTCAAGCAGTGGAATTAAGGGATCAAGATATCGAAGAGCATATATCTGGAATGAACGTAATCAGCTTGTTTCAAGCGTTGATGCAAACTACAACACAGCGTATGTCTACGGACAGGACGGGCAACGAAGCAACAAATACACGCAAAGTTCTGAAACATTGTATTTCAACAAGATGTGGACTTTACACACAGACAGCGGTAACAATGTCTACGGAGGACAATCTTCGAAGAACATCTATTTGGGAGAAACACGCATTGTCACAAAACTGAACAGTGGCGAGAATCCGACTTATCAGGAAGAGTATTACAAACAGTATTTCTACCACAGTGACCATCTTGGCTCTGCTTCGCTTATCTCAGACTATAAGGGAGATGAGTACCAGCGGATTGAGTATACTCCTTATGGCGAAACCTGGGTAGAGAAGACGCAGAACACTGGATTGGAATTTCTGCCATACCGATTCACAGGAAAAGAGATTGATGAAGAGACAGGTTTGTATTATTATGGTGCTAGATACTTAGACCCTAAGTATTCAAGGTGGTTGAGTACTGATCCTGCATTATCTGCTTATATGTCTGGTTCTGATGTTGGGCGCGGTGGAATTTACAATTCTATAAATTTCAATCTTTACCATTATGCAAATAATACTCCGCTTAAATACACGGATCCTACAGGAATGTGGGTAGATAATGAAGATGGAACTTTTACAGCTGAAGAAGGTGATACTTTATATGGATTGTATGGTGAAGATTGGCAAAGTAAGTCAGGATTTACACGAGATCCAAGAACTTTACAAGTTGGAGAAACTGTAGGCATAAAAAATACTCCTTGTCAAGATAAGGCAGAACCAAGTGAGAATAAACTTGGAAAGACACAGAATAATATTCCTGTTTCAATTAATTCAAGTTATAATTTTTCAAGATGGAGTTATGTACCTGTAGAAGGAATTGGTGTTAACGGTGGATCCTGTTTTATCGGTTCAATATTTTTAAATGACAAAAATTTGTCAATATTTGCAAGTGGTTTTTTTATAGCTCAAAATCTAGTAGATGATTATGTTTTCTTTGGAGATGTAACTTTATTTGTTGATGGAAATAAAATAGGAAAATCATATTTTCAATATCCTGACTACCCTTTTATAAGTAATGGATTTCCATACAAAGCAATCGGTGATGCTAATTTTGATTTCGATTTCACAAATGCGCAATCTATAGAAGTTGATCTGCATTTTAGGGTAGGAATTGCAGTGGATGCTGGTATAAATAAGCGTTTCATAAATTATTCAAAATATAGGATAAAATTAAGATGAAAAGATTATTTTTCAATTTTTTAGCTGTGATTTGTATTGTTTTGTTCATGGCATGTTCTTCTCAAAAAAAGAGATTGAAAAAATTGTGGAATTTTGAGAAATCTATAAATTATAAACAATATACAATAAGTGAAAAAGAGAAAACTGATAAACTGCTGGAATATTTTCTTAAAGAAGAAAAATATAACAAGGATTCTTGGGACAGTGGATATTCACAACAATGTTATGTGTTAAGAAGACTTTATTATGAGGAATTAATAACTAAAAAATATTTCCTTAATCAATGTGCTAATGTATATGAACGATATGAAAAAAATCAAGAAAAACCTTCGTTTCATACGATGGGATATGCACTTTGTCTTTATTATCTTGGGCAAATTGATGAGGCAAAGGAAATGTTTATAAGGGTATTAGAAAATGCTTCCGAGAAAGATTTTGCTACAAAAAGTGATTATGAAATATCTATTTTCATCTGTAGAAAATTTTTGGATATACAAAATAAAATTGATAATGAAGATTTTTATTCATGTATGACGGAAGAAGATATTATAAATACATTCTGCGGAAATTAAGACTGTAGGCTCAGTTCCATCGTCCGTGGCTCTAAAATGAGTGCGAAAAACAGCACAAAAAAAGGATCAGATTTACGGTGTAAACAGCCGATAAAAAAATAAGGCGGTAACCACATGGAAAAAACGACAGACATTCAGCAAGGAATTCAAGGCAAAGGTTGCACTTGAAGCTTTACGTGAAGAATCAACGATTTAGGAAATTGCAGTAAAGCACGGAGTCCATCCGAATCAAATTTCGCAGTGCAAGGCACAGGCTATTGCCGGCATGGCAGATATTTTTGAGAGACCGAACAAGAAATCTGAAGAAGTCCGCCG
>JBJELY010000023.1:0-2764 GCA_051879395.1 Roseburia sp.
ATTGAGGGGATGACCTGTAAACATTGCAAAGCCCGTATAGAAAGTAGATTAAATGCGTTGGATGGCGTATCAGCCAAGGTAAATCTGAAAAAGAAAACCGCGGTGGTTTCCATGGAAAAGGATGTAGAGGATGAAGTGATTAAGAAGGCTATAGAGAATGTGGGATATGAGGTTGTGAAAATAGAATGACAGAAATATATTTATCTTCATATCATGCATTAATCGAAAGCGGATATGACGATCCTAAACCACACATCCATCAGGCGGCACATATTATTGTGGCTTTAGAAAAGGAGATTATTTGCACAGTAGATGGAGAAGAATACTGTTGCCGTGGCGTAGTGATTCCGTCCAATGTGAAGCATACCATAGTCAGTAATGGAACTCCCGTTATTATTTTTCTGTTCGAAGAGACCACAATTACAGCAGAACAGATAAAAGAAACGAGAGCAATAGGAACTGAAATTGCAGTCAAGATAGCGGATCGTTATAGAGAATTGGTAACAGAGGCTGTGGATAAGGCGGCAGGCTGCAAAGCGTTTTATGCCATGGTTATGGAATATCTGAAAATAGAAATGCCGGGACTGAAGATTCTGGATGAGAGAATTTTGGAAGCAATTACTTACGTACATGAGCATGCAGGCGAGGCCATTTCGGTAAAGAAAATTGCCGGAATGCAATATATGTCAGAAAGTCGTTTCTCTCATCTGTTCAAGGAACAGACAGGCATTTCTTTTGCGGGATTTTTGATAATGGCAAGAATAGAAAAGACCTACGAGGGTATTCTTATGGGAAAAAATGTTACGTCGGCATCTGTAGATGCCGGGTTTTACAGCCCAGCTCACTTTGCCTCGGTAAATAAGAAGATGTTTGGCATTACGGCAAGTACACTTGTTGGTGATACGAATGTTTATAGAATAGCAGAAATTTGAAAGCGTAAAGAGCTTCTCCTTTGTATACTGAGATATAACAAAGTAAATATAAGGAGGATTTTATTATGGCAGTGACATTTAAGAAAGGCGTATATCATTTAAATGAAGAGAGAAATTTTGATTTTCAGTTAAACCGCATTATCATGTGGGATGGCGGAAGGATTGAGGACATAGAGCCTATCAGTAAAAAAATACATAACAGCGAGACGTGGAAAACGGAGTTGATTCAACTGGGAGAGTTGGCAGAGGAAGAAGGACGAACGGAGAATGCGATTGCTTATTACCGGATGAGTGAGTTTTTCATGTATGACGGAGATCCGGATAAGAAGAAATATTATAAGAAAGCGACAGACATGTTCTACGAGTTTTATCGGGAATATTTTACGAATGGAACGGTAGAACAATTTCAGGTGCCTTATGAAGAAGTACATCTTCCGGTGATGCATGTAAAACCTGTGGGAGAGAGAAAAGATATCATTCTTCTACATGGCGGAAATGATTCCTATTATGAGGAATTTTTCTTTCCTATGCTTTATTTGGCAGAAAACGGATTTGAAGTGTATCTGTTTGAAGGACCGGGGCAGGGAGGCGTGATGCGCCTGCAGGGCAAACATTTTACGCATGAGTGGGAAAAACCGGTAAAGGCAATTCTGGATTATTTTCATTTGGAGGACGTGACGATTATCGGTGCTTCTCTTGGTGGTATGCTGGCACCACGGGCAGCGGCGTTTGAAAAGCGTATCTCACGTGTAATTGCCTGGAGCGTTTTCCCTAATTTTCAGGAGGTAATCCTCGGCGGACCTACTATAGAGGACAAAAAGCAGATGAAGCTTGCACAGTTTTGTATCAGATTCCGTTTGAAAGCTTTGATCAATATGGCTATAGAAAAAACAGCAAAGAAATCAGAAGTTGTCCGTTGGGGGTTAAAGCATGGAATGTATGCCTATGAAGCAGATACCGCATATGACTACGCTGTGAAGATGGATCGTTATCAGATGATAGATATAGCTGACAAAATCACGCAGGATGTGTTGATTGCAGGAGCCAGCAAAGATCACTTTATTGATTACAAAACAGTGAGTGAAGAAATTGACGCTTTAACCAATGTGCGTTCTCTGACATTCCGGCTTTTCACGGAGAAGGAAGATGCATGCAACCACTGTAACTGTGGAAACGTGAAGCTTACCTTTGATACCTTTATGAATTGGATTATACAGATGAAAGCAGATAACAGATGAAAATATATAGTAGAAAGCATAGGATGATATCTGATTGATAAAATGATAAAATATCTCAAGTAGTTGCATTGAAAAGGACAATACGATTTTTTTGGTTATGAGAAATTGGAGGATAAAAATAATGAAGATAAAACTAGAAGGCGTGCAGGAAACGCTTTTAATACCGCTCGTTGCAAGAGCTATGGAAACGCAATGTGAGAAAGCTCGTGTGATAGACAAAAATGCAGTTGATATCGTTAACAAAATAGATTACGATTTTTCAAAGTTTAATAAGCGAGGGAGCTATCAGGGCGTTATTGCCAGAACTCTGATTTTGGACAGGGAAACGCAGCATTTTATAGATAAAAATGAGAATTGTATCTGTATATCTATTGGTTGTGGCCTTGATACCAGATACCAGCGAATAAGTCGCAAAAATGTTACATGGTATAATCTGGATTTCCCTAATGTAATTGATTTGAGAAGAAAACTATTGTACGAAGGTAAAAATGTGAAGTTTATAAAAAAATCCGCATTGGATATTTCATGGACGGATGAGGTGGATGAAAAGGATAGACCGACTCTTATTATCTTAGAAGGTATTCTGATGTATTT
>JBJELY010000024.1:0-10933 GCA_051879395.1 Roseburia sp.
TCCTACATTCGATACTAACTACCAGCAAAAACATTTTGCCTATAACCCCCAATTTATAGATCTCTGCCTTCCCAAATTATCTGTACATTCATCCGCAGTACCTTTACGCCTCCCAGTTCGTCATTAATTTTTCCACCGTCTCCTCATCCGCAAAACCAACCGACGCCCCGTCAAAACCGATTTTATAAGCAGCGAAAATCTCTGCCCGTTTCAGACATTCAACAGGCGATAACCCCTTTGCGTAATAATGGATAAATGCACTGAACAGGGAATCTCCGGCGCCTACCGTGTTCACCACATCTCCCACATTCACCGCAGGCAATTCATAGAAAATATCTTCCTGTTTGACATACATTAATGCTCCCTTGCTTCCCATGCCCAGTACAATAATATCATTTTTGTATGCTTCTTCTATTTTTGAAAGGAACTCCCGATAGTCTCCCTGGATGTTTTCATCGCTCAAAAACAAAAGATTCGCATACTCCATAAAATCACGATTGTATGCATCCTTAATCTCACCCAGAACATGCACATCTGTGGCAATGGTTTTTTGATCCTGGCGGGCTTTTTTTAACAAATCCCGATTAAAATTCGTATTGCATGCCACTACCACATCGCAGTCTGCGTATAGTTCTTGTTCAAAACGGTACGCTGTATCCTGCACATCCTTTAAGTCACAATAAATCTGACGCTTCCCCTCATCATCATATAACACAACGGAATTGGGCGTTTCCTTCAAGGTACATTTCACTTTTTCCGTTGAAATACCAATTTCTTCGATCTTACTCTTTACATATTCTGCGCTAAAATCCGTTCCTGTCATGGTGACTAAATTCACATCATCTCCCAAAGCTTTCAGTGCCTTTGCCAGATTATACGCCACGCCGGACACTCTTGTGTTCACCCCAAAAAAAGGATAATCAATGGGAAAATACTCAATGGGAAACTTCTTGACCTTAACAGTTGTCTCTGTGTTAATTAATCCGGATACTAATATTTTTTTCATTGCTTATCTTTTCCTTTCCATCTAAATCTCAGTAAAACAGCACTGTCTTTTCATTGACACACATCGCATTCGTCTTATCCCGTCTTCCATTGCAGTATACTATGATATATCCACATAATTCTAACACTATATTCTTTGATTCTAACACAATCCTATTAAGAATGTAGCAAATTTGACTGTTTTCTCGGTGATGCAAGCATCGTAAAACCGCCACCGGTGCAGGTCACATAACCTGCGCCGGCGGCGGGAACTATGATCGGAGTTAAGCCGGATTTTTCAATTCACATTCATCATGTAATGAACCGCTTTATCCATTCTTCTGCTCCACTTTGCATATTTTACAATATTCCTTTTTATATCGTTTGATATCGTTTCTTCTTTCTTATAAACCAATATACTTTCAAGCGATGACCAGGCATCCATAAGAATCGTTCTAAGCTGAACTTCCACTTTCACACCATCCACCTTCAGCTGTATATGATAACTCTGATAGCCATTATCCTTTGGTTTCCGAACATAATCTTTTACTTTCTTTATTTCGAAATTTTGCTGTTTTTCAATGACATCTGCCAATGTGTAAATCTGTGCTATATCAAAGCAGATTACTCTTATCCCTGCTAAATCATTTATTTCTTCTTCGATTGTATCAATGGTAGACGTCTTCTTTTTTCGAACAAGTTTCTCGTATATGCTCTCCGGTGTCTTTAGTCTTTTTTCAGTAAACCGAATCAGATGAGTTGCATTTTTCTCATAATATTCACAATCAAAGTCCTGAATAACCTTTAACACTTTTTTCATTGCATTTTCATATTTTTTTCTGCGTTCATGAGTCCAAAATGACATGAGCTGATTTTCTAATTGTGATTCCATAAAAATAGTATTCCTCCCAATATTACACTTTAAACATAGTGCCCTATTGTTAAATCAACGAGCATGGTTTTGTAAAATTAATGTAATATAAGGTTTTTCACAATGAGCAAATAAATTGCGATAATAGCAAAGAAAAGTGTGCTGCTTCCTCTACATCTCAATGATTTTTGTGGCCAACTTTTCCCTGAATCTCACATCATGCTCCACCATCAGCATGGTGGGTTGATAAGTTTCAATCAGCTTTTCAATCTGCATCCGGGAAAACACATCGATATAGTTTAGAGGCTCGTCCCAGATATACAGATGTGCCGGCGTTAAGAGACTGGAAGCGATCAGCACCTTTTTCTTTTGACCCTCCGAAAAGTCCTGCATGTTCTTTTCAAACTGCACCCGTTCAAAATCCAATTGCCGGAGCAGGGCTAAAAGCAGACTGTAATCCAGATTCTGATTTCTTGCATGCTCTTTCAATTTTCCCTTCAGATGAGACGTATCCTGATTGATGTAGGAAACCACCAGATTACCGGCTGTGGCCAGGGTACCGGAGGTATTGAACTTGGGAGCAGCCCCTTCCATCCCGCTTGCAGACAGGATAGCCTTAATGAGACTTGACTTTCCGCATCCGTTATTCCCGCTTACGAAAACTCTTTCCCCCTGCTGAATCTCAAAGGTCAGATTTTCAATCACCGGCTTGTCTCCATCCCAATACTGCAGGTAAAAATCTCTGCACTCCACCAGCCTGGTTTTGTAATGGGACAGGGGACAGATTTTAAGATCCACCACCTCCTCAATGTCGTTTAAAAGCCCTTCCTTCTCCTGGATTTCCCGTCCAATCCGTTTCTCGTAGGATTTTACCCTGGCCTGCATTTTTTTGGTCTTGGCACCTATGTAAGCCCTGGTATCAATCATTCGGTCCGGCTCCCGCTTCGGGTCAAATCCGATTTTCGTGTTCTCGTTTTTATCTGCCCATCTGGAGGCCCGGTCTGCGGCAGTCTTAAGCTTTCCGATTTCTTTCAGATGCTTCTCATTCTCCATTTTCGCAAAGGAATCCGCCTTCTCCTTATTCTCCCACCAGCTGGAAAAGTTCCCCGCCTGCACCTGGATGGAAGAGCGGTTCAGCACCAACACATGATCGATACACGCATCCAGCAGATCCCGGTCATGAGATACCAATATAAATCCCTTCTTCCCGGCCAGATACTTTTTTATAATCTCCCGGGCATCCTTGTCCAGATGATTGGTGGGCTCATCGATCAAAAGGAAATCATTGTCCCCGGAAAAGAGAACAGCCAGCATCACCTTCGTCCGCTCCCCGAAGCTAAGAGTCTTGATGGGGCGATACATAAGTTCCGCATCGATTCCCAAGGCAGGCAGTTCACACAGCACTCTCCAGACTTCCACCCCGGGTTTCCACACATCCTTCAGTTCATCCGCCGTTTTTTCCCCATCTCCTTCAGGAATTTTGTATGGGAAATAATCAAAAACTGTATCCGTTGTAATGCTGCCGGAGTATTCATATTTCCCCAGCAGCAGGTTGAGAAAGGTGGTTTTTCCTTTTCCGTTTCTACCGATGAATCCCAGTTTCCAATTGGTGTCGATGGAAAAGGACGTATTTTCAAAAATGTTGTCAAAGCTCCCCTCGTATGCAAAAGTCAAATTGTTCACGTTAATTTGTGCCATACACATCGCCTCCTTTTTTTAGCACGAGGTATCACCGCAGGTGACGTATACGCCCCCAAAGGTCGCTTCGCGCTGCTTTGGGGACAAAACCTTATGCGGTTTTCATATTTGATTTGACACTATCCACGTAATAGAATCCTGCCTTGCAGAATTCTATGCCTGCGGCGGATTGCCATCGGCAATATCATCCGCTCCGCCGCAGTGCAATCCTGCGCGGAGCGCTTTTTTTTATTAGGAAACATCATGTTTCCTAATAAAGAAAAAAAGCACGACCATACAGTCATGCTTATATCCAGTGATACAATATATTCCATTTTCTGAACCATGCTTTTTCAGGTATTTACCCACTAAGCCGTTCATTGGAGGAATACGAAATATGAAGCAATTGTAAGGTGAAATCGTCGATTGCTTATGCAATCAACAGATGGGGAGACTCCGAGCCTCTGCTAAGAATCAAAATCTCCCACTGCAATATTTATTTTGCAATTTTCTCCGTTACAACTACAATTAACATCCAAAAACCTCCAACGTTTTTTGTCACTATACACCATCTTCGACGATTGCGCAAGTCTTTTTTTACTTCGCCTTTCCGCATTTTTTATTATATTATTATTCTATGTTTCCGCATTTTTTATACATTAAAATTATCATGTTCCCGCATTTTTTGAAAGTTACATTCTCCAATTTTTTTCTACTTTATATAGAACATCTCTTTGCAAATTCTCTTCCCAGATTCTGTTTTAAAAATTTTTGGTAAGCTGTCTCTATCCACATCCTCCATTTCACCAATAAGCTTGGCATAACTATGCACCTTGCAAAAATGCTGAATTCTTCTTGCGTCCCCTCGATATAGTTCTATCATTTTTAAATGTAATTGATTCATCATTTCTATAACCTCTTTTCCGTCCAACAGCCCAAAAACTGCGCCAAATACACCGGCAAATAAACTATGCCCTCTTTTCTTTCATAATCCTTCTGGGAAATAATGTAGCATTCTTTCAAATTACCGGAATACCTCCTTTGAAATTCGGATATCGACTCGTGTTTACCTGTTCCTGACGACTTTACTTCCAATGCTGATACTTTGGTTCCCTGTGATATCAAGAAATCTATTTCATAGTAATGTGTACTCTCTGCCTTTTCCCATGTATGATAATACAATTCTCTACCAGATGCAGCCAGCATTTGTGCAACCAAGTTTTCATATAAATATCTCAGATTTGCAGGAAGCTTATCTGATAATAACTTAGCATAGATTTCATTTTCCGTTACAGGTCGGTCAATAAACATTAAGGTAATAAACAGTCCAGTATCTGCTACATACAATTTATAACATTCTGTATCTTTTGTGCTGGACAAACTAACTCTGGGATCCGTTGAATTGTAACAGGCAAGAACTGTTTTTGAATCAATTAAATCAAATAATAATTCCTCTTCTTTTGCTGTTTTCCTTTTCTCCAATGCAGTAGATATTCGATATCTTCTTACATCTTTTGATAACTGTGCAGGTATAGAATGATACATAGCTGACAGTTTGCCGGATGGATCTATTTTTTTAAAATCTTCTTCATACAAATCAATAATTTGTCTTTTAACCTGATCTATCATGGAGAAATTATCTCCATTCACATAGGCCTCAACTGCCTGTGGCATTCCACCAACAGCCATGTAGATTCTAAGATCCCGCATCAGTTTTCTGTTAACTTGCTGACCAATACTTTTTTTCATATCAAATATATTTTTCAATATACCGTAGTTGTTTCCGGTAGCATTACAGAATTCCTCATAATCCATAGGATAAACTTTGATTTTCATTTCCTCAGAAGGAATCAAAATATCTTTCACGTTTTTTTGAATCGATATTAATGAACCGGTTTCAATATAATGATACCGCCCATCTTTTACCAGATGCTTAATCGCTTGTCTTGCTTTGGGAAATAACTGCACTTCATCAAAAATGATAACTGATTCACCGGGAAACAAGTCAATCCCTGTAACAGCTTGCAGACGAAGAAAAAAAATATCTAAGTTGTTCACATCTTCAAAACATGCCACAAGCTCATTTGACGCTGTGGAAAAATCAATCAACACATAAGATCGGTATTCCTGCATAGCAAATTGTTCCGCTATCGTAGATTTTCCAACTCGTCTTGCGCCTGCTAATAAAACTGCATATCGACCCGCATATTTTTCTTTCCATTCCAATAATTCATTATAAGCTTTTCGTTTAAAGTACATAGTTGCCCCCTGATTCATAAAGCATCCGTAACTATTCAGTACCTTCATAGTTACGAGCACCCAACATTTCTTCAAAATCAGTATGTAGAATAAATGTCATTTCTTCAATATATTTTTTAATATATTATGACATTTCTTCAATCTTTTATTCATAGTATTCCCCTAATATCCGATTTCATTCCTCTCTGCACTACACTACAGTTCCTTTATCATTTAATGCCTCATCTTTGCATTTCGTTAAAAAAAAGCAGGTAAAAGTAAATGACACCTTTACCTGCAAGCCATAATGTAACCCTATAAAACCTGATTTCAATCCTCCGCTTTAATCACCAGTTTTACAATGGAAATCACCGCCGCATATAACACTCCGGCAATGGGCCACACCATCCAGCTGATACCCCAGCTATTGGTGGGAAATGACCAGGCCAGATACACCGCCACCGCAATGGTCCAGTAGATTCCTGCAATGCGGTCAAGCACTGTGGCAGATTTTTTCTTTCCCTGTGTGTAATCCCCCTCCTGGAGCAGTTTATCAAAACTGCCATTGATGATTCCAACCCTCACAAACAGATTCACCGCAACGGCCACTATGAACAAGAGAATCCCCAGCATAGCACAGATTATGTAACTCTCCTCCGTAAGAAACGAAGTCACAAGCAAAGGAACGCAGCTTAAAATACAAAGGATCACGCCGATGGCGATATAGAGATCGTGTACTCTGGAAAAAGCCTCCTTTTTCTCCCGGGCCATGCCATCCACACCATAGGCTGTGTCAATTTCCTCCTTCTCCAGAAAATCATATTTTTTCGCTTCTCCGCCGCATTTAATGAAAAAGAAAACAGCTACGGCAACCAGCACAAGCAGCGCCATAATCCCCAGTCCTCCTGCCAGATTTTCAGAAATGCCAAACATCCCACTGTCTGAAAATCCGCCAAGAACAATTAAAAGAATGGGGGAAATCACACACAAAGATACTCCAAATGCCATAAGAGGTGCGTTTCTTTTCTGAATTTTCAGGAAATCTGATGCTTCCTCCATGGTTACCGTTCTCACTTTTTTCACCGTTTCCACCGTTTCTGTCAGCGGTACATTTTCTGCTCTTTTTTCACAATCGTCCTTTAATAGGTAGTCCGTGGTCACACCAAACAGATCCGCCATCTGGAGAATCCGTGTCAAGTCCGGCACGGACTGGGCACTCTCCCATTTGGAAACGGATTGCCGACTTACCCCCAACTTTTCTGCCAGTTCTTCCTGACTCCAGCCGTTTTTCTTTCGTTCTTCCATCACCTTATCTGCAAATATCATATTTACAACCTCCTTCGTCTGTATTGATTTGATTTTTCACTTCCAATTCACTCTGTCCTGGACTTCTTTGGAACAATCAAATCCTATCAAAATCCATGGTTGCATACTATCAAGACGGCTTGGAAATTTGTCAACCATCGGTTGCAACCCGCATGTTTCCTGCAAATATTCCGATATATCTCTTATTTTTAATCATATAATGAATTCTAATATCTGTCCAATAATATATTGCTCGAATAATTGATTATACCAAAAAACGCTGAAGTCTCACAACCTCAGCGTTTTTTTCTGGGATGGAATTTTCACCCCTGCTCCCATCATAATTATTCATTCCATTTTTAGTACAACATTAATTTAATAAAGCATGCGCTTTTTCACACACTGTATACAGTTCGTCATACTTCTGATCAATTAAAGGATTCAACACCTCGGTCTTTTTGCTGCTGACACTTTTGAATATCGGATAAGAGATAATCCATCCAATGAATCCCGGAATCGCAAGAATTACACATAACGGGATATTTCCTGAAGTTACGGCAAAAACGGAACCTGCCATAAAAGCAGTTCCAATCACACCTACAACATATGCGATCGTGGCAGCCTCTGTTTTTTTTGATCTCTCCATTGAAATAATTTCCGCAACACAAGCCTCAAACTGTCTCTGCAATCTAGTAAGTTCCCCCTTATTCCTGATTTTCCTGTTACGTTTGAATTTCATAACAATCGAATCCACCTTTCCGATTGCCTCTTCAATGCCTTCTGCAATCCATCCAAAACTTCCAAAACTATCTGCATAAACAGACTGCATTGTTTTCTTCACCGTAATATCACGATATTCATATCCGGTGAAATCATTTCTCTGTAATTCTCCGCTCATAATAACCGCTCCTTTTCTCTTCTTTCCTTTTGATGACGCAATTATATAAGCAAAATATTTATGCCGTATTTGAATTTTGTTTGAATAATATTAATTGTCATCTACAAATTAATAAAAAATGCTGTCAGTACGATACTGCCTGACAGCATTTTTCATCACATTTTTTTATTCATTTTGTTATTTTTCTACGGCAATCCGTGTCTCGCCTATAAGATCGCCGCCGGATACTTTGACGCAGATTTCTCCTGGCTGTTTTGCATACACAACTGCCTGTGCCCGGCCATAATAAGTAGTATAAGTTCCGGTCACAAAACTCTCCTCTGTCTGCGGATTAGCACTGCCGAACCCAAGCAGCAACCCGCCTGTTACAGAGCAGGTAAGTGTCCTGTCCGCATTGGATTCCACAATACCGTTTTCTCCCCTGATTGCAATATCCACATATACGACATCGCCTTCTTTTACCGCTGTTTCTTCTGCCTGCACATCCAGCCTTATCTGACCACATGCTGATGCAAGGCTGCTTCGCCCGTTTTCTCTTCCTTCTGCATCATAAACCACGGCTGTCAATTCTCCAGGAGCGTATTTGACTTTAAACAGCGCCTTACATTCCTTCAGCTTCTTCTTTCCTATCTTTTCCCCATTCAGTAAAAGCTCTGCTTCCGTACCTTGTGCATATACCTCCACGATTGTCTTGTTTCCATCGCATCCATTCCATGCCCAGCTTTCAATCGCATTCGTTCCACGCCAAACAGATTTGCTTACCTGTACACCCGGGTGATTCGCAGGTCGGACACCAATAACCGGATTTTTCCATCTGTCCCATGTCACCGCCGCATAACGGCAGGAAGCATCCGGAATTCCAAGAATATCAATTACTCCGGCACCTGCCAGCAGCCACGGATAAGGACGGTCAAATGGCATTCCCCCTGTATAACTCCATGCGCCAAGCCCTGACTCTCCAAGATAATCCCAGGCTGTCCACATAAAGTCACCTATCAGGTAGGGATATTTTTTTACCATTTCCCAATTTTTCCATATATCCTGGGGAAATGTTTCGCTTCCGAAAATAATCCGCTCCGGATGTGCCTTTGCCTCCAGAGGATACCTGCCGGAGCCATAATTATATCCTGCCATATCCAGACTGTCCAAAAATGGTGTGGAAATCTCATCCACCCGTTTGGAGTTACCTGCCTTGTTCATACCGCTTCCGATCAGTGATGCCATAATATTGAACGCCAGACTATTGTTTTTTTCTTTCTGGGGCTCATTGCTTTTCTCACTGGCTGCTTTATGAGTCTCTCCATCCTGATAGACTCCCTTTCCTTTTGCTGCGTTTCCAAGAATCATCAGATTGGTGCCACATGTAACCGGCCGGGTGGTATCTATACTACGGATTAGGTCAATCTGTTCCTGCCCCTTTTTGACACCTCTTTTTTCAAAAGGTTCCGCCACTTCATTTCCAATGGAATACATAATAACAGAAGGATGGTTGTAATCCCTCTCCACCATAGCCGCGGTATCTGCCTGCCACCACTCATTAAAGTCACATCCATAATCGTATTTATTCTTGCGGTTATACCAGGTATCAAAGGATTCATCCAACACATACAGTCCGTAGGCATCACAGGCTCGCAACATGGCTTCACTTGCCGGATTATGAGCACTTCGTATGGCATTGAAACCTGCTTCCTTCATAATTCTGACACGCCGCCATTCGCTTTTTTCCCATGAGGCGGCTCCAAGAATCCCATTGTCATGATGTACGCAGCCGCCCCGCAGCAGCGTTTCTTTTCCGTTTACAAAAAATCCATTTTTATTCCACGAAAGCATACGGATGCCGAATTTCTCATTCGCCTCATCCACCACTTTCCCATCTTCTTTCAAAGTCACACGGCAAAGATAGAGATGCGGTGATTCATCACTCCATAGCTTTGCATCTGGAATATCCAAAATAATGCTCGCCTCACAATTCGCAGAGGTTTGTGCAGAACTTTGCGGTTGTACTGCAACGCTTTTTTCCGCAATAACCTTTTCCTCATCCATAACCTCTACAGTAATCTCTTTTGCTTTTGTTATATCCTCTGTTTCAATACTTATTGCCACACTGATTTTTGCAGGTGCATAGGATAAGGTTGTAATTTTCACTCCCTGATATTTAATATGCGTCGAATTGCCAATCATCAGATTTGCCGGACGGTAAATTCCGCTTCCGGTATACCAGCGGCTGTTCGGAAGTTTCGAATTATCCACTTCTACCGTAATTACATTCTCTTTGCCATATTTTATACCTTTATCCAGTTTAATCAAAAACGGTACATATCCATAAGGTCTGCCTCCGATTTTTTCACCATTGATGCGAATCACGGAATTTTTGTATATCCCCTCAAATTCCAGATAAATACGTTTCTCTTTCCATTCTCCCGGAACAATAAATTTTTTTTCATAGATATACCTGCCCCCCGGGAAATATCCATGTGCACTGCCTCCCGCTGCATTTGCCTGCCGTTTTTCATGAATCATCGCATCATGCGGAAGAATAACAGGACGAGCTGCTTCTATAGATTCCTGCTCTTTTCTCAGTAACCAATTATCGTGAAACTGTTTTTTTATCATGATTCAACCTCCCAAGTCTCTATCTAAAGCAACAGCCTGTTTCCTTTTTCACATATCTCATAAATTTCGTCATATTTATCTTCTATCAGTGGTGTCAACTTTTCGATCTGATTTCCCATCACTTTTCGGTACACAAAATACGGAAGAATCCATCCGATAAATCCCGGTATAGCAAGCAATATACACCATGCTACATCAGGTGGCTGTGCTGTCACTGCAAAGGTTGCCCCTGCCATAAATGCTGTACCTAAAACTGCAATGATAAGTGCGTATACAGTAGCTGTTGATGTTTTTGACTTTTCCAGCATTTCAATTTCTCTGACACAGCTTTCAAAATTTCTCTGAAG
>JBJELY010000025.1:0-2731 GCA_051879395.1 Roseburia sp.
CTCTTTGCCATAATTAGCCCACCTGCCATATCACCTGCACATTCCGATCGTTACGGAACAGACTATAGATATTATTTTTCTTAATTTCCAGCTGGTTTAAAATAAATTCCCTGATAAAATTATTGGCTGGAGTATTGATAATTTCTTCTGGTTTACCATATTGTGAAATTGTCCCCTCATTTACAATCAATACACGGTCAGATAATGTAAGCGCTTCTTCCGGATCATGTGTAACGATAATCGTCGTCAAATGAAACTCTTTCGCAATTGTCTTAATTCTATCCTTAATAGATTCCTTAATGACACCGTCTAATGCACTTAATGGCTCATCCAGAAGCAAAATCTTCGGTTTCATAACCATCGTCCTTGCAAGAGCAACTCTCTGCTTCTGACCGCCAGATAACTGATCAATCTTCTTATCCAGATGCTCTTCCAAACCCAGCAGATGGATCAGGTCATCTACTTCTTCTTTTGTGGAAATGTCTGGCTTATTTCTAAGCCCATATGTAATATTCTGATAAGCATTCAGATGCGGGAATAAAGCATAATCCTGGAATACGATATTGAATCCTCTTTCTTCCATCGGCACATTGGTCAGATCCTCTCCATCATAGATAATCTTTCCGCTATCTACATCTGTTAGTCCCAATATCAGGTTCAAAAGTGTTGTCTTACCACTTCCAGAGGGACCTAAGATAGACACTATCTCCCCCTTTGCAATTTCCAAATTGATATCTCTTAAAATTGTGATTCCGTCAAATGATTTGCTGATATTTTCTAATCGTAACATCCGGAAAACTCCTTTCCTTTTCCTTTCACAGTATTTCTTTTGTATGCGTTTTATTGTCATACTTGTTTCTCGTTCGAACACAGAAAGCTTAACTTTTTTTCTCCTAAAAAACAACGAAATCCGCGTAAAACTTCCGTAAAGTAGGAGCCTTTACGGCTCCTTTTCACTTGTAGAAATTCTACCGGATTTCATATGGCTGACTGCATATTACTTTGCTACTTTTGTCCATTTTTTCAGTATACTTGTCGTAATCTGAAAGAAGTACTCCCATGTACAACATATCCACAATGGCAAGTTGCGAAGTTCTGGAAAATATGGCATCTCCATATAGAAATTGCTCTGTACTGGTGCAGATGATCACATCCGCATACTTGCAAATCGGTGCTTCTTCAAAATTCGTAATGACAATCGTTTTTGCACCTGCTTTTTTAGCCATTCTTATTACCTCTACCGTATTACGAGAATTTCCAGAATATGAGATTCCAATTGCAACATCTTTTTCACTTAAATTCCCCGCACTGACACTCTGCAGATAATAATCATTATAATTTCGGCAATTTAGTCCAAGATACAAAAACTTTGTCATCAAGTCACTCACTGTGCACAGAGAATTCTCAACACCATACACCACAATATTTTCAGCACACGTTATAAACTCAATCGCCTTCATATATTCTTTTAACGAAATACTCTTTAGCGTTTCCTGCATAATATGAATCGCCGTACCTATCACTTTCGACGGAACATCCGTCAGCATATCATCCCTCGTCACTGGAAAACCATAAAGCGGACTAATCCTCTCCATTTCCATTTTCTTTCGCATTCGATCCTCCAGAATCGTAGTTTTCAGTTCTCGGAACCCTTCATACCCAAGACCTCTGGCAAATCTGAGAACCGTCGGTTGGCTGACCTTCGCTCTCTCAGCCAATTCCGTCAGCGTCATATCCTCTAGTTCCTCATCACAACGCAGAAGATAATCCGCCACTTTTCTTTCCGATGGTCTCAATTCCTTATAGTGTCCACCAATCTCCAATTCCAATATATCTGTCATAATTCTATCTCACCTCTGTAAAAAATCTACAAATTTTCTTCCTGTTCAAATACTCCAGCACAAATTTTTATAAAATTTTTCTGTAAAAAATTTATTTAAAAACCTCAGAAAAAGAACTTCCAGACACATTTTACTGAAATAAAACAGAAGTAAAATCAAAATTGTGTAAAATCTACGTATAATTGTCGTAAAACAACAAAAAAAGGACAGTACAAAAAAATTTAGCACGTAACATAATTGTGCTACGTGCTAATATCATTTCTTTATTCAGCTACATCTTTCATACTAAATGAGATTCTTCCCATCTTGTCTTTTCCGAGACATACGACTTTGACTACATCGCCAAGGGTCAGTACATCTTCGACGCGATTAATTCTTTCTTTGGATATTTTGGATATGTGTACCATTCCTTCTTTTCCTGGTGCAAATTCCAGGAATGCTCCGAATTCTTTAATGCTGACTACTTTCCCTTCCAGAACCTGTCCTGCTTCGAAATCTGTTACAATGATATGAATCATCTTGCGGGCTTCATCCATGCTATTTGCATCTGTACCACAGATGGATACGGAACCATCATCTGTGATGTCGATCTTAACACCTGTCTGGTCGATGATCGCATTGATCGTCTTTCCGCGCTGTCCGACAACATCACCGATCTTCTGTGGATCGATCTGCATCTGAATGATCTTCGGTGCGTATGGTCCAACTTCCGGTCTCGGCTCTGCAATGGCTTTTGACATTACCTCATCCATAATATAAAGTCTTGCCTTTCTTGTCTTGGCAATTGCTTCTTCAATAATCGGTCTTGTCAGTCCGTGGATCTTGATATCCATCTGGATTGCGGTAATACCTTTGTGTGTTCCTGCTACTTTAAAGTCCATATCTCCGAA
>JBJELY010000026.1:0-2724 GCA_051879395.1 Roseburia sp.
GCAATAATATTGTATGGAAATTCAAATAACTTGTGAATGTGATGGTTGTTTTTGACACCATTTATGAGTATAATAAATACGATTGGAGTGTTGACGAATATGGCGGGAAACCAAAAAACGAGAAGAACAACAGAAAAAACAAGAACAACCAGAACGGCTAGTACAACGGTAAAGCGTTCAGAAGTAAATATGATCCGATATTTTGATTACAGTCTGCTTGCTGTACTGATCTGTCTGATTTGCTTTGGACTGGTAATGCTGTATAGTACCAGTGCGTACAGTGCTCTGATGAGTTATGGTGACAGTATGCATTACTTTAAGCGTCAGTTGATTTTCTGTATTGCTGGATTTATTGGTATGTATGTGATTGCAAAGATTGACTATCATATTTATATTAAGTTGGCAAAAATAATCTATTTTTTTTCAATATTCATGATGATGCTTGTGAAAACACCTCTTGGAAAAGAGGTGAATGGTGCAAAACGATGGATCAGACTTCCATTTGATCAACAGCTGCAGCCTTCAGAGATTGCAAAGATTGCGATCATACTGTTTATTCCGGTGCTGATCTGTACCATGGGCAAGGAAATTAAGCCGCTGCTTGGAATTATCCGAGTGCTTTTATGGGGCGGTTTTTCAGCGGCGTGTGTATTGTTTTTAACAGATAATCTAAGTACCGCGATTATTGTAATGGGAATTACATGTGTTATGGTGTTTGTAGTTCATCCGAAGACCAGACCGTTTATTATCGTTGTTATATTAGGTTTGATTGCAGCAATCGGCGGTGCGAGATTATTAGGTATGGCGATGGAGACGAGTGGAAATTTCCGCCTTCGTCGAATTCTTGTATGGCTGGATCCGGAAAAATATGCATCGGACGGAGGATACCAGATTATGCAGGCTCTGTATGCGATTGGTTCCGGAGGATTTTTTGGAAAAGGATTGGGAAACAGTACACAGAAAATGGTGATTCCGGAAGTACAGAATGACATGATCCTTTCGATTATATGCGAAGAATTGGGAGTGTTTGGTGCGATTATCGTACTGGTATTGTTTGGAATGCTGTTGTATCGACTGCTTTTTATTGCACAAAATGCTCCGGATTTGTATGGTTCTCTGGTGGTAACGGGAATCTTTGCACATATTGCATTACAGGTTATTTTAAATGTTATGGTTGTAATTAACCTGATCCCTACAACAGGAATTACGCTGCCGTTCATCAGTTATGGAGGAACTTCGGTTCTGTTTTTGATGGCTGAAATGGGGATTGCGCTGGGAGTGTCCAGAAAAATTAAATTTGCTGAATAAGTTTTTAAGACAAGACTTTCTTTTCCCGGATAAATATGGTAATATAGATATGGTTTTTAAAACTAGATAAAATAGATACCAAAAACAATAAAAGAAAATATTGATAATATATACCGGGAGGAAGAAAATGAAGTATAAGATTATTGTAGATAGTTGTGGTGAACTGACAGACGAAATGAAAGCGTCCGGAAATTTTGAAACGGCATCTTTAGAGATTGATGTTGCAGGATATCACATTATAGATGATGAAACTTTTGACCAGGCAGATTTCTTGAGCCGTGTTGCGCAAAGTGAGGAATGTCCGAAATCGTCCTGCCCTTCACCTGAGAGATATATGGAAGGATATCATTGTGAGGCAGATCGTGTGTATGCCGTAACCTTATCTGCGGAGCTGAGTGGTTCTTATAACAGTGCAGTACTTGGTAAAAATCTGTACCATGAAGAATATGGGGAGAAAGATATCTATGTTTTTAACTCTCGTTCCGCATCAGTAGGGGAGACTCTGATTGCAATGAAGATTGCAGAGTGCGAAGAAAAAGGAATGCATTTTCAGGATGTGATTGATACTGTAGAAGCGTATATTGCTTCACAGGATACATACTTTGTACTGGAAACTTTGGATATTCTGAAAAAGAATGGAAGACTGAAGGGTCTGAAAGCTGTAATGGCTACTGCTCTGAATATTAAACCAGTGATGGGAGCAACTCCAGAAGGAACGATCAAGCAGCTTTCTCAGGCGCGGGGAATTAAAAAGGCATTAGCAAAGATGGTGGATGAAATTGTAGAGAGATTGAAAGATTCTGAAGAAAAGATCCTTGCAATTTCTCATTGTAATTGTAAAGAAAGAGCTTTAGCTGTGAAAGATATGCTGGTATCCAGAGCAAAGTTCAAAGATGTGATCATCCTTGATACAGCAGGGATCAGCAGTATGTATGCAGCTGATGGAGGCATAATAGTGGTTGTATAATTTTTGGAATTATGCTAAAATAACTTTTAGTTATTTGATAAAGGAGCCAGAAAACATGAGCCAGGAAAAAGTAGATAGATATAAGAAAGAAAAAGCGAACCGTAAGAAAAATATGAAAAAGGCTAAGATCCAGAAAGTATTGGGAAGATGTGCAGCTGTAGTAGTTGCAGTTGTATTAGTCGGATTATTTGGATATTCCGCATATGGGTCTTATCAGGCGAAACAGCCGAAAGAGGAAGTCGTCATTGATTATTCAGCAATGAACGAATTAAGTCAGAATCTTGATTCACTTACTCAGACAGATGGGGAGTAAAAATAGAAGAAGGTATGGAACAGACAGATTTTACCTGTCTGTTTTTTTTGTGCAATTTTATAAAAAGGTCTTGAAAACGGTAAAAAAGTAGTTTACAATGGTTTCAAGTGGTAGAAAGTGGTGAAAAGTGGAACCA
>JBJELY010000027.1:0-1090 GCA_051879395.1 Roseburia sp.
TAATATTACTTTGAAATTTTTCAAGAAACTCATGAAAATTGAAATACAAGCAATTTTCATCGGATGTGTATTTTATGAAATGAGCAATCTTTCTATCTGTCGGATTTATATATGCATCTGGTAAAATACTTCCTATCAAAAATCTGTTTTTATCATATAATTCAATCTTATCCGACAACAAGGTTGCAAAAAGAATGTGAATTGTTCTTTGTGCCATTACATTTACTCTCCTTTGCCCTAAAAAATCTAAGTTTTTCTAACTCAACAACTTGGGAATTATAAATATCCTCTTTTTGTAGCTTCTTCAATCAATTTAGGCTGAATTAAAGGATATGTCCAATTTTCTACCAACTCATCACATATAATGATTTTTTCAATTTCACTATGTATTTCTTCGAAAGAAAAAATATCAGCTATGAAAAGCATGCCAAATGATTCCTTATCAATTTTTTCATTTACCCTAGTTTTACCTTTTACTGAATATACACAAACAGGTTTAATATCAAAATCAACGGCACCTGTTTCTTCCTTCAATTCCCTTCTTGCTGTATCTTCAATTGTTTCACCAACTTCTCTATGTCCACCTGGCACTTCCAGAGTATCTCTTTCCTTATGCTTACAAAATACCCATTTCCCATTTGTCTTGGAAATAATAACTGCAAAATCCAAGAGTGTATCATCAATTGTATCGTAAAATTTAATCTCAACCATTATTTCATCCCTCCAAATTCAAATTTACCAACTACACAAATTCTTATTCTAACTCAACAACTTGGGAATTATTCGCATGTATACCCAGGCTTTTTATATAAATACGGTTCGTCTGGTGTAATATGAGCATCCCATACTTTTTCTTTCCATTGGTCTTCAGGAATATCTTTAATTACAACAGATACACTTGATGTCTTACAACCTAATGTATCAGCTATCACTTCTGCAATTTTTTCTGCACATAATGTTTTCTGTTCATCAGTTCTTCCAGAAAAGCAGTTTATTTCTACATGTGGCATATTATCTATCCTCCATACAAATTCAAGTTTTCAATTTCTTATTTCTTTTCAATAACAGCTACCAAACTCTCTTTTTAATA
>JBJELY010000027.1:1190-42999 GCA_051879395.1 Roseburia sp.
GGTTTTTCCATATCATTCAAAACCATGTAAAAATCCTCATAAGCCTCTTCTTTTGTAAATAATTGTATATCTTGTAAATAATACATAGTTTTGGAATCCGCTTTCAGTATATAGTATTCATCAAAATCATCTTCACGATAATCTCTCAAAATTAATCGCTCTGTCCCCATATATATCATATATCAAAACTTCCTTTCACACTGTCAAATTCTACTTTTTTGTAACTCAACAACTTGGGATTTGTCAAATAAGACACTTTTTATAGCATGCATACTCACCAACACACTCAAAGCCAAGCTCACTTACAATTTTTTGACCTTCTTCATCACAGAAAAATGTCATGTATTCTCCTCCAAGTTCCTTGGCAGCATTCAAAGCTTTTCCTAAAAGTTCTCGAAACAATTCAGAATCAAAAGCATTATCCTTCATATCTATACCAAAAATCTCAAACCAACCGTCGTCAGCAGTCATGTAATACACACAACCAACCGTCTCTTCATTATGAATCTTGGCAAAAATGATCCAGTTATCAATGTCTGTATAGATTCTATCTGAATTCCAATACATATCACCTTCCTCTTTGCTATGAAGAGCACGAAAGTGCTCGTAATTGTCTTTTGTAACACGAACGACACTATCACTTACTTTAATTGGTTCATATTTATTCAAGAAAGCAGTGTTATTGTAGTCTTCTTCTATACATTCAAATCCATGAGTCGATAAAAAGTCTATCGCTTTTTTGTTTTCCTTGGAGTATCCTAAAAACAATTCATATCCTTTGAACTCTTCTTGTACCAATTCGAGAAATTCCTTTAAGGCTTGTTCGGTGTGGGAATTGATATTGAAACTTACAGTAGACAAATAATTATCTTCAGGTAGGAAATAATAATAAATCCACCCCTCAACAATTCCTTCGCACTCAAAAAGAAGTATATTTTCCGTATCTCTTGAAAAAGCCTTTTGAGAACGTTCTAAGAACATTTCTTTCGTTTTAATTCCATCACTATAGGTAGGATATCCTGACTTTGTTTGGTCTAAAGCGAGCTCGTATACAAAATCTGCGTATTTTCTATACTCTTGTTCTGTACATATTTTTAGCATAATAATCCTCCTGCATTATCTGTTTAAAAAATTCCAAGTTTTATTTCTTTCGCCCATCTTCTTGCCCTTCGGACAAGAAACATCCCTCGCTCTAAGGAGCTCGGTCAATTCATATTTTATCGTTTACATTCAATCAAAAGTTCACTTCATTCTTCGTTATTGAGCAAACTATCATATTATTTCTTTTCCCTGAAAACCTATCTATTCTTCGTCCCCGTAAAGAAGCTTCAATTTGAAATCCCAACTTATTAAGCAATTGGGAAGAAGCAATATTATTCTCATTATACTTTGCTTCAAGCAGATATAGTTCTTCTTCATATAAATATTTTTTTATAATGCAAGTAAGTGCTTCATAAGCATATCCACAATGCTGATATTTTTCTGCAATAACATATCCAAGCTCACCAATTTTCAGCAAATCATATGGAATATGAACTGTAATGTATCCAATGATATTTCCTGTTGTTTTTTCTTCTAATACCCAAGCATTTTTATTTTTTTCCAAAGAACTTACCAACGATTCCATTTGAGAAACATCACTCATTGGATATAGGATGATATATTTCCCTAAGTTTTTATCTTTTCCCCAACTTTCGAAGCAACTTTTCGAATCCTCAGATATAAAATTTCTTATTCTCAAGCGTTCTGTTTCAAGCATTTTTCTCTCCACACCTTCAAATTTAACTCTCGTCCGATTTCTCAACAAACTTTAGTTTTCAATTTCTTATTTCTTTTCAATAACAGCTACCAAACTCTCTTTTTAATAATCGGTATTCCAATCTTGTTTTCATTTTTCCATCATGCCATTCATAATCAATGTGTTCCGCTTCCTTTATCAAACCACATTTTTGCATCACTCTTTCAGGACCTACATTTTCAGCTAAACATCCTGTAGATACTCTATATACATTATTATCAGAAAATGCAAATTCCAAGACCCTTTTAAAAGCTTCTGTTGAATATCCTTTTCCCCAGAACTTTGGATAAATGAAATACCCCGCATGAACAATTTTTCCTACAGGAGTATCATCCATTACCGTATATCCGACGCTCCCAACCTGCTCATGTGAATCTTTTAATTCAATATGCATAAAGTAAAACTTTCTATCAGGTTTTTCCATATCATTCAAAACCATGTAAAAATCCTCATAAGCCTCTTCTTTTGCAAATAATTGTATATCTTGTAAATAATACATAGTTTTGGAATCCGCTTTCAGTCTATAGTATTCATCAAAATCATCTTCACGATAATCTCTCAAAATTAATCGTTCTGTCCCCATATATATCATATATCAAAACTTCCTTTCACACTCAAAGCCAAGCTTACTTACAATTTCTTAACCTTCTTCATCACAGAAAAATGTCATGTAATACACACAACCAACCGTCCAATCCGTTTCTTTCTCATTATATCATTAACGCTAATAACTGCAATGCAAATTTTCCTTCTTCTCAACTCTTGGTGTCCAAAAGCAACTACACATGTAAATGACAAAAAAACAGGAGTGTGCGAACATCAGTATTTACTGACTTTTTTCACACACTCCTATTACCTTTTTATTGAAGTCTATAACCACATTTCACCAATGCCATAATGTAGTTCCAGAACGCCTCTTCTCTTTCCTCAAAAACTTCTGCCTCCTCTGTTTCATGAAAAGAAATCACTTTCAAATTTTCATTAATCCACGCTCTAACCATTTAGAAACCTCAATTTATTTTGCATCAAGTTCTACTTCATTATAATCTGTTCCTATTTCCGTTCTAAATAATAATGCCTCCACTTGTTCCGGATCAATTACACGATCAAAACTGCTCATGACATATGCTTTTGTCATCGTTTCATCTGTATATGCACTCATTCCTCCATCTCCAAGGTAAGGCAGACGTGTTCCATCTTTTAAAACAACTCCACAGAATTCAGGAATACCATTCTCATCATCTACGACACTCACTTCACCGTTTACTGAATAATTTACCTTAATGGAAATAGGTGAAAGTTCAACTGAATCCACAACAAACACAGTTCCCTCGATTGCAGCATCAACTAGTATATCTGTCGCGGCACTTTTTCCAGATAAAGGAATATCAAAATTCCATTCTCCTTCCATTACTCCTGTGTATTCCGCTTTATAGACAGTTCCAAGATTAGAGAAATCCACATGGAGCGTCTTGCCTAATAAACTTTCTTCCGAATCCGGCGAATATAACACTATTACATACTCTAACACTCCATTCTCATCTGTATAATGAGATATAAAATCACCATCTTCTCCATACTCAAGTGGACTTCCGTCATCATAAACCGGTGCACCTGTTTCATCAGCCACAATGCCATCATAAAAACTTCCGCTCATATTTAACCAACCTTCTTCTGCATTCGGGTCATCTCCCAAGTACGCATCCACAAACTCAAAAGCTGGTTCCACATCTTCTCCTAATGTATATCCTTCTACAGAAAATGAAAGATATGCAAATTTACCATCTACGATTACCGTGTCAGGTTTTACCGTAACATCACCTACTGAAACTGCCAAAGACTCATAATTTTCTTCTTCCGATATAACAGTTGCTATTCCCTGATCTGTTAGTTCCTGCTGCTGTTTATCTGATGCCTGAAGCGCTCCCTGCATCCCCCTTCCCCAGAAGTGGTGTACTGCCGCTACTACAGAAACACTTCCCACTGCAAGCACACAAATGCATGCCGCTGCAGCAGCTTGTTTCTTTATTATCGTTTTTCTCTTGCTATTTTTCTTTTCCATCATATTGTCTGTACCTTCCATCCTAATTTTAGTAAAGGCCTCTTCTGCTTTCTCCAGCACAATTTCCGGAACTTCTACATCTTCTAACAATATATTATTCTTTTCTTCCATAAATTTTACTCCTTTTTCTTCACATCATAGTATCTGGCTAAACGTTCTCTGCCCCGTGCTAATCTTGTTTGCACTGTACTTTGGGGAAGATGTAAAATTTCTGCAATTTCTTTTATTTTATATCCTTGACTATAAAATAAAATCATCACGATTCGATATTTTTCATCTAGCGCCGATAAAGCTTCTTTCAACTCCAGATTGTAATCATCACTTGTTGCCGGAACTTCTAATTCTTCCAAGTCTGTCATATTCTCATACTGCTTACGAATGTCATAACACTTGTTAATTAAAACTCTTGTCATCCATGTTTTATACAACCGGACCTCTCGAAGCATGTAAAGCTTTTCCCAGCATGTTAGAATCGTTTCTTGAATTGCATCTGCTGCATCTTCGTCATTCATAAGTATTGCAACTGCAACACGATACATGTCTTTCATATGAAGTTGCATAAGTTTCGTAAATGCATCCGGATCTCGCTTTTTTGCCTTTTTAATTAAGTTAACTGTTTCTTTCTCCTGCATATTGAGCAGTTCCTCCTGTGCGCACATTTCAAGATTCTAACAAAGCGTCCTTCGTTTTCCTCTTACATATATTAGACCGTAAAAAATCAAAAAAAATCTCACGCATTCAAATTTTTTTAAATTTTTTACATCTTCCATATTTTCGAGTCAAAAATATAGGGAGAGCCATACGCTCTCCCTACCACAAATATTTCCTACTTTATTTTATAACAGAAAAAGGGGTCGTCTCTCATTTCTATGGTCGCTCCTTATCCAACCAACCGTTCTTTTTTCCTCTTCTACTCAAAGTCAAATCTTGTTATGGTACAATTTTGCACACCAAAATTTGCATATTCCTCATTCGTCATTTCACAAAAATAGGATTTGATGACTCTTGCAATTCCGTTGTGTGCTACCAGAATATAGGTCTTTTCTCCTGACTCTTCTTTTATATCATCTAACAGATTATAAATGCGCTGTGCAAGATGAAGCATAGACTCTCCGCCATCATATCTGGTCACAAACTGCTGCTTTGCCAGCTTAAATTCTGCTCCATCTCTTGCAGTAGACTCATATTTTCCAAAATTCTGCTCCCGCAAGCGTTCTTCTTCCCGCATTGGAATTCCCGTCATTTCAGAAATGTGTCTTGCCGTTTCTGCTGCACGAATCAATGGAGAGTATAAGATTTCATCTGCATGAATTCCCTGTTCCAAAAATTTCTTTCCTGTTTCTATTGCCTGCTCATGTCCAAACTCTGTCAGGGCGATATCCGTGGCTCCGCAAATTTTATTTTCTACATTCCAAATACTTTGACCGTGTCTTACAAAATATATATGTCCCATTTCTCTTTCCTCACTTTTCCTCTTTCCCGAAAAATCACCTGCACAATATCATACTCCAAAATTACTTGCATTCTATAATCAGCATTTTTCTCTATATCCCAATACTATGCTTATGTTCATGATTGGCTAAATCATTGTGCTTATGCATATGGTTTTCTGCATCTGTTCCATGTACATGTGTATGTTCATGCGTATGTACCATATCTCCGTGACGATGCTCATGCGTATGTGTATGTGTATGCATATGCGTATGTTGCAATGTAATAGTATCTTTTACCATAATTACCGTACTCACCAGCATAATTGCCAAAGCGATATAAAACTGCATCGACGGACGTTCTCCCGGCAAAAGCATACTAAATGCCACTCCCAAAAATGGAGCAATCGAATAATAGGCACTTGTTTTTGCTGCTCCTAAATCTTTTTGCGCCATAATATAAAAATGAATGCTAAGTCCATAAGAAATAAATCCAAGCAACAATACAGCAACCATCCATTTTATTTCCGGGATACGCTCACCAAGTAGCAATGCGATGACGAAACTTCCCAACCCTGAAAAACAGCCTTTTATCGTTACAATTTCAACAGAACTCTTATTGCTTATCATCTTAGTGCAGTTATTTTCGAATCCCCAGCACACACATGCTCCAAGTACCAGAAGGGAGCCTTCATTAAACACAAATGCCCTATTCCCTTCAAAACTTAAAATCACACTTGCAATCGTCACCAGCAAGATAGCCAGCCACAATCTTTTCGAAATAACTTCTTTAAAAATAACAAGTGCAATGATTGATGTTGCTACAATTTCAAAATTATTCAACAATGACACATTTGCCGAATTCGTTCTTGCAATACCAAACATAAGCAAAATAGGAGCAATGATATCTAATACTACCATTGCTATCGTATATGGCAGTTCCTTTTTCGTTAATTTTTCCTGCTTTTGGGTCTTGCCAGCCAATTTATCAATCATACCATATAGCAGTAATCCAACTCCTGCTCCAAGATATAGAAAAGCCGCCATCATAGTTGCATCTACATGCTTTAATAATAATTTAGAAAGCGGAATATTAACCGCATATAAGGCTGCTGCAAGTATTGCAAAGGTTGTTGCTAAATTTTTATCATTCCTTGATTTCATCATAGTTCTCCCTTGTCATTTCATATGAAGGACAGTTCAAAATCAAAACTTTCTTTCTGCCAATATTACTTTATCTGCAACATTACTCTTCGTTTCCATAAGTGGCTGAAACTGATTTTTTATCCAAAAATGTTCCGCTTGCGGATTTCCCTTTACCCAGCACAGTCGAACAGAACTATATCCTAAATTTTTAAGATACTTACATATAGATTCTATGATAGAAGTTCCAATACCTTTTTGTTGTATTGATGCATCTGTCATAAAAAATCCAATATAAGCAATCTCTTTCTCTGGATAGCCATCGATAAAGTCCATTACTGCAATCAATTTCTCATCCTCAAAGAACCCAATATAATACTTATCATGAATGCTTTTTCTCGGTGGAAGTGCCTTCATATCCTCTAGAATCCCCTCTCTTGTCACATAGGGTGGACAATATTCATAGTAAAGGGGATTCTTGCTACAAAGTTCATAAATTATGTCTACATCCGTATTTGAAAGTATGCGGACTTTATATTCTTTTGAAAAAAGTTCTATTCTCATCTTAATAATCCTTCCTTTCTAAAATTCATATAACAAAAAACCCTTGAAAATTCAAGGGTTTTTCTTAAAACTATAATGCGGAAGATGGGACTTGAACCCACACAAGCGCAATGCTTACAAGATCCTTAGTCTTGCTCGTCTGCCAGTTCCGACACTTCCGCAAATCGTATGAACTTGTTTGTCACAACGACTTAAATATAATAACAAATAGAAAAATATTTGTCAACAATATTTTGAAAAAAAATGAAAAAATGTCTCCCAAAAAATATCATGTTTTTTCATTTTTTCTATTGACTTATTTCTCGAAAAAAGTTAAAATTAATTCTGTTGTACGCAGAAGTGGCGGAATTGGCAGACGCGCAGGCTTCAGGTGCCTGTGGTAGCAATATCGTGTGGGTTCAAGTCCCATCTTCTGCATTCACTTTTAAAAGAAACCTTGATAGAAATCAAGGTTTCTTTTTTGTTATAGAACCTAAGAAAATTTCAAAAAGGGAGCTTTCGCTCCCTTCTATTCTGTATCCCTTGCTAACTCTGCCAGCAATTCTGCTTTTCTTGTTCCAATCAGCAATTCCTCATTATATTTTAGATATCGTTCACAGGTATGCTCTGCCAAATACTGCGCAGACTCTGTTCCAATTGTGAGTTCTGTTACGAATACTACCATTTCCTGTCCGTTTTCAAATGCCTGTTCCATAAAAGAAAATGCATTTTCCAATGCTGACATGGTTTCTTTTTCTGTTTCCTCTAATTCTGTTCTGATTTCATCAAAACCCTGTTTTGCAAACTCAAACGCTTCTTTTTCTGAAAGTCCGTTTTCCGGTATCTGCACCTTTAAGTTTCGGAATAATGTTTCTTTCCATACACGTTCTTCACGAGTTAAAAATTCATTTTTCTTCTCTTCCAGAAAAACTTCTTCCCACTGTTCCAAAAGCTTACAATAACATTCGCTTGGATTTTCACCTTCTCCTATTTCCTTGCGGAATTTTTTCAAGAATTCATACCAGGTATCTGTCAGGTACTTTTTCTCTGCAAATTCTTTAAAGTATGCTTGTAGTCCATCTAGCAACAGGTTGACAACACTAAGTCTTTCATCAAATGCTGCCTGATAGATTCTTGCAAAAATATCAGGTTTTACTTTTCCTTTTAAAATATCAGGAATTCCATAATCATCCTGATACTTCCGGTAAAGATCAAAATACGCCGCCACATCTTCTGCCACATCCTCATGGCGCAAAAATTCGTGGATTACCTCTTCACTAACCGGAATCCCCAATTCTTCATAGGTATCCATCAGATTACTTAAATCCTCCCAGCCTCGTGCCGTTACAAACTGAATGCCATCCACATCAGCTTCCACCTTATAAAAATGGTTCGGCCGTAATTCCAGATAACTTAAAATCGCAGGATTCAGATGCTTTGCACGGGCATATTCTTTCCAAACATGAAAATCCGCTGTAATATCCATGCGACGGACGCGGTCTAATGTTACCACATCAAAATCTCTTACCGACTTATTGTACTCCGGCGGATTTCCTGCTGCAACGATAATCCATCCTTCCGGTACCGCCTGATTTCCAAATGTTTTGCACTGTAAAAACTGCAGCATAGTCGGTGCAAGCGTTTCTGACACACAGTTAATTTCATCTAAAAACAAGATTCCCTCTTTTAGTCCTGACTCTTTCATCTTACGATAAACGCTGGCAATAATTTCACTCATCGTATATTCAGTCACCGAATAGGTGCTGCCTTCGAATTCTTCCTCACGGATAAACGGAAGTCCCACCGCACTTTGTCTGGTATGATGAGTAATCGTATATGCCACCAGACCAATTTTACATTCTCTTGCAATCTGTTCCATAATCTGGGTCTTTCCGATTCCCGGAGGTCCCATCAAAAGAATTGGACGCTGTCGGATTGCCGGAATCTGATATTCCCCTAATGCATCCTTTTTCAAATATGCCTGCACGGTATTTTTAATTTCCTGTTTTGCCTGTTTAATATTCATCTCATTAATTCCTCCGGTTCTAACTTCAAGCGGATTGCCCATGGCGGCACTAATCCATCTTCATAATCCTCTAAAAAAAGAAAGGCTGTTTTATATTCCGGCTTCTTTTTCGGATAAATTCCTTTTCCATCTGTAAAATAAAGAAGTCCGCAAAGATTTCGGAATGCACCCTGCTCTATCAGTTCATTGACATAAGCAAATGCTGGCCGGAAGTCTGTTCCACCTCCGCCTACAATTGTAAATTTTTCTAAAAGTATTTCTAACTCTTCCACACTTCTGACTTCTTCATCCATCTGCACTTTTTCATCACATTGAATAATTCGAATTCTACAGTCTCGAAAGAAACTATTTTCCTGTGTCAAAATCGTAAAAGTTTCTTTTAAAAAGTTTTTGACAAGTTCTCCGCTCGTCGAATAACTGGTGTCCACGACCACCACAAATTCCTGAATTTTTTTCACTTCACGGCTTTCCAATGGCTCAATCAACGGCATATTCCCATAAAGCCGCAGTCCATAAGAATAATAATTCATATCAAACTCGTCTGGATCTGCATGCATCTCCTCACGCAACACAGAGAATTTTTTTAAGAAATCACGATAACTCCTTCTACTCCGCTCTGCCTTTATCTGTGCAGCAAAAAGCTCTTCGCCGTCCTTTTGCTCATCTCCACGACTCTCCCGCTCCATCTTCGTCTGCCTTGCAATCTTATTCCAATTTTTCTGTAAAATCTGTTGCTCCGGTTTTTGTGTTTCTTCTTTTCTTGGCCAGTATCTATGGTCATCTGTATAAAACTCATAGACCAATTTTTCAATTTCTTCCTTCTCTTTTTTCTGCAACATCCGATAAATCACAGCGGCTGAAATTCCTTTTTTCGCTGTCTCTAATTCCTCATAACATTTCTGACGCTGCCAGCTTAAAATTCGTTTGGTACAATTTTTTCCCATTCCATCAATCGTATATTCTACCGCAATGTCACATGCCAGATTCCATAACGTTATGTCACGCTCTCCTCTTGTCCATAGATGAAAAAAGATACAATGCAGTACAGTATGAAGAAAACAGCGGTCTAGATATTTTGCATTTTTCTGAAAAACACGTAATATTTGTTCACTCGAATAAAAGAGATACTTTCCATCTGTTGCCATCGTCGAAAGCGTACTTTCTGCTTTCGGCACCAGTGCAGATAATGCCACATCCAAAAACCTGAGTTCCAAATAAAGTTCATTCCGCACAAAATCCAGTATTTTAACAGACATTTCTTCTTCCCATTCTGTCTGTGTCTGCAAATGTGCCATCTTCTTCACTCCCTTCTAATACCTTACTTAAAATTCATCAAAGGAATAGCGATCTTTCACTTCCTTTTTCCAAAAGCGCGCCTTCCACTGCATAAGACTTGCTGCGCCTTCTGCCCAGTCGCCTTCCGCAGCTTTCTGAATCAATTCCGCCACTCCCTGTTCCGAAATATACTGATGTTCACAAAGGAAATAAAGTACTTCCTTGTCACGCTTTCTCAGGAAATAGACCGCTTCTTCATCTGCGTTTGTAGTTAAATATTTTTCATAAAGATTACGGTTTTCTTTTTTCAAATCTATCGGATAACGCAATCGGTTCACTGCAAGCTGAATTCGTATCTCTGCCGTTTCTTCTGCACATGCTTTTTGAAAAATGGTATCGTACTGAGCAAACTGAATGATACCATCTTCAAAGCATTGTCTTGCCCGGAAGCCTTCGCCCTCAATATTTCGTCCAAAAATGTGGGCAGGAGAAATCTCGTCATAGGTTTCAAAATATTCCGGATAGAGGACACGCGCCTCACAAATCCCATTTTTACTAAAAGTAACAACGATTTTCCCGGATAACTGCGCCAATATCTGTTTTAATCCTGTCTTTTCCCGGACACCACTTCGTACAGTCAGGCTTTGAAGTTTCATACAATTCATAAAAGCATCGCTACCAGCCTGTCCTAATTTTTTTCCGAATATGATTTCTTCTAACTTGGTGCAATTATAGAATGCACAATTTCCAATCCGTTCCACAGTATTCGGAAGGCTTATCCTAGTCAAATAAGTTCCACTGATTTCATGCGATTCTTCTTTCTTTCCAATTTCTGTTTCTCGAATTTCGCCTTCTAATATTGGTTCTTTTGCCGAAAAACAATAATCACCTATTTCCACAACCGGATATCCTTCTATTTTTTCCGGTACCACTACATCTCCTGATGTACCTTCCATTCGAAGAAGCTTTGCTCCCGTTTCTATTTTTTTCCATTTTAACCGTAAATACATTGTTTCCATTGCCAAAATATTCCCTTGCACAAAGAGAAAGAGCTGGTTGACAGCTCTTCCTCCCTATAAATATTTTTCTTCAAATTCTTCTACACACATTGGTTTTCCAAAATAATATCCTTGAACCAATTGTATTTTTTTATCCTTTAATGCCTCGAGTTGTTCCGCATCCTCGACTCCCTCTACACAAACCATCACGCCTATTGTAGTTGCAAGCTCCGATACCATTTTTACAAATGAATCTGAAAATTCATCTTTTCCAATGTCCATTACGAAACATCTATCAATTTTAATCACATCCAAAGGCATTTCCCGAATATGATTCAAGGAAGAATATCCCGTTCCGAAATCATCTAATGCAACCCGTACTCCAAGCGATTTGATTTCCGCCAAAATCTTCTTCATTCTGCTCATATCGTTAATTGCAAGACTCTCTGTTACTTCCAAAGTCAAATTCGAAGGCTGAATGCCTGACTGATTCACCGCTCTGCGAATTTTCTCTACAATATCATTCTGTAATAACTGTACAACAGAAAGATTTACATTTACCTTATATTCAGGATGACCCATATCATTCCAATACTTGCAACGCTTACATGCCTCACTTAAAATGTGTTCTCCAATTGGATTAATCAATCCAAGATACTCTGCAAGCGGGATGAATTCTACCGGATTAATAAATCCCAATTCTTTTGATTTCCATCGAATCAATGCTTCTGCACCACAACACGGATTTTCTGGCTTGCTGATGTCAACAATTGGCTGGAAATACACTTCAAATTCTTCACATCCATTTCTGGTTGCATTTCTCATATTTTTTTCCAAATCCAAACGCTTAAAAGAAGTAGATTCTACATTGTCATCATAGAATTCAACACGATTCTTTCCTGCACATTTTGCCTCATACATAGCAATATCTGCTTTTTTGATTAATTCTTCTACCGTATCCCCATCTGTTGGAAAGCAGACGACACCCATACTCATCGTGCAATAATAATCTGCATCCTTTAACAACCATGGCTTTGTAAAAATCGTTTTGATTTCATTAATAATCTGTGTCAATAACGCACGGTGATGATGGGATACAATAATAATAAATTCATCTCCACCCATACGGTAGCAATTATTTTCAATCCCTACAATTTTCTGGATACTACTTGAGATTGTCTTCAATAAGATATCTCCATACTGATGCCCTAATCCGTCATTAATATGTTTAAAGTCATCCAAATCAATATAAAGCAATGCACCTTCGCCACCAAATTCCTTCGCTTCTGCAATATATTTTTTCAAATCCTGTTCACAGCGCATTCTATTATATAAACCTGTCAGGAAATCATTATTTGCCTGTTTTTCAATTTTCTTCTGATACCTTTTCTTTTCTGTCACATCATAAATGGTGTATAATACAACATTCCTGCCATCCACCCAATGAATCTGTGTATGATGTAAATCATACCACCGTTTTGCTTCTTCCAAATAAATTTCCCGGAAACTTTCCCCATCTGACTGATATTCCTCCTCTTGGAAATACTCCTCAAATGTTCCGTTTTCCATCTTTTTCCCAAACTCGTCCCTGAAACATTGATTGGTATATAAGACACTTCCGCTCTCCGGATCTTTTACACAAATTCCGCATCCGACATTTTCCAAAATTGCTTCCAATGATGCGTACGAACTTGCCAAAGAATTTTTTGCAATCCGCTTTGCCAAAATACTTTGAATAATCCGCTTTACATCATTTAAGAACTTAATGTCACTGATATCCCAGATTTTTCCCTTTTCCTTATCACAGAAGTTCAGGTACATCGTTGTATGCCCATTCATTTCAATTGGCAAAAAAACTCCGGCGAGAATATCATATGCCTGAAACAGTTTCTGGAACTCATCGGGCATCATAGAATTTGCAGAAATCATATACGGCTTTCCATTAAAAAATGGCATCTCATTCTTTGGAACTTCCTGACACCGTTCCATAACCGGAGTTACGATTCCGTTCACATATTCACAGATCATATCAACTTTTTCCGGATTTCTATTCTCTCTAATCAGGCTTGCGCAAGATAGTTCCATATATTCACAGACTTCTTTTAAAATCTGGTTTACCACTTCTGTGAACCCTTCTTCTGATTCTAGTGTCTTTACAACAGAGGTCATCACTTCGTTCCGGTGCAATTCTATTTTCATCTGCTCTTCCGATTCTTTACTCTTCTGAAAAGCCTCCTGTGCAATCATCTCTTCCATTTTGACTGCAAATACCTGTTTCGATAAAGTTTCCAAAAACTCCAACGATTTATAATATCGCTCCTCGGTTGTCGTCATAATATAATCTGGAATCTGAGTTTCTTCTTCCTCTGGCTCTAAAATTCCAATAACAATCCAAATTGCAGTTGTTTCTCCATCTACTTTTATGGAAACACCACACATCTTTACATAATCGAAGCCACAATCTTCTTCTACAACATTTTCAATTTCATTGTCCACTAGTTTATTAAGCAGCGAAACATGTTGATCCATATTGACCAGATTATGAATATAGTTCAATTCATCTCTTGTTCCATATGCTTTCGTAATAACGCCCTGTTTTCTGCTTAAACAAACCAGATATAAATTATTGGCACTACAAAAACGCTCTTGTAATCCCTGCAATAATGCAGAATCCAATAATCCTTCATCCGTCTTTATGTACTTCTCATCATTTTTCTTAATTGAAAATGCCATCCACTCATTACCTCTTCAATTCTATAATATACAAATGAAATCCGTCCTTTTCATTGATGACAAAATCCTGAAGTAACTTATATTCCTTCTGTAGACGCAACTGCTTCATGACAAATCCCACTTCGTTTGTGTACATTACAATCAGACCGTTTTTCGTTAAAATTTCTTTTGTTTTTTCAAAGAATCTATGGTAAAAAACATCCATTTCTTCTTTTGTTTTTTTCCCACGCAACGGCATATTCGTTATAATCTCATCAAAAAGATACTGATGTCTAAAATCAAAGTAATCTCGATGAATATAATTGATTCGCTTTTCTGCCAGTTTTGTATTTTCCCGCGCCATCTCAATAGCATCTCCAAAAATATCAATTCCGTAGCTTTCTCTAACCGGCAAGCGCATATCACGTTCTATCAACATCGTACCTACACCACAAAACGGATCTAATACCTGCGCATCTTCCTTAAAATATGGTGCCGCAAGTTCCATAAACATTGCAGCTGTTGCAGGATGAATCGAAGCTGAAATTGCGTTTTTTCGATAAGAAAAACGCTTCATGGATAAGGTATATAGTTTTACAACCGGGAAAAATTTTCCCTCTTTATTTGCGATAAGACGAAGTTCTATTTCATAATCCGTCGTAGAATTCAATAATTTTCTTTCTGACTGTTGTTCTAATTCCGCAGCAAGTTTCTTCGCAAAAGCGCTTCGCTTATCCAACGACATATTACATTTTATTTCAATTCGGAAATAAAATGGCGCTTTTTCTTTGTGTGTGCTTTCTAAAAATTCCAACAAATCAGATGCCGCTAACAACTTTGCTGCTTCTTTCGCATCATCCGGAAGCATTCCCACTTTATGTAGTGGGAATACAAGTTCCCGAAACGTACGAAGCTTTTTTACTGTTACAATATCTTCTGTCTTTACCAAAACCCCTAAAGGATGTTCTTTTATCTTCGCATCTCTTTTAAAGTTTCCTGAAGTACGCCCAAGTTCCCGTAACGTAGCTTCTCTTTGGCTACGATTTGTTAATAGAAGAATTTCACGGCTTTCCTTCAAGCCGGTGAATTTATGGCAGTTGATTCCTTCTATATCCGTGATAAGCTTTCTCAGTTCTCGCATTTCTTCATTCCAATGCTTCTTATCTTCCTCTGCCACAGTAAGACCTTCTAATTCTTTCAGTCTTTCTTTGAATCGTTCCAGATAATCTGTAACCGGAAGCTTTGATAATGCTTTCACATAGGAACTTCTGATAAACCAGACGTTTTCTTTTTCATAATGTTCCATAAGCAACGTCTTTGCCTCTTTTAAAGCAAGATCGCCAACAAGAAGCGCCACATTTTTTCGAACTTTCGGATCTTCCTGTTCCAAACATGCCTCAATCAAGAATAGATGTTCCTGAAAAAAAGCCTTACACTCCTTTTTTGGCTCATCCTCCTTGCACAATTTCCGCAGTTCGCTCAAGCTTTCCCTTACGTCTTCCTTTTTTTCAATTGCTTCGTAATATTTCTTCAACATTTCATGACCTTTTTCCTTATTATATCTAGTATTCTACTTGTTTTTCTCGTTTTTTGCAATACCGTATGTCTCGATATAATCCAGCATATCCGCCTTCATTTCTTCCCACGCATCCTCATGCTCCACATAATATTTAGGACAATCTTTTCCTGTCACATCATAATGGCGGATGACCTGATCAATTGTCAAATCATAACGCCCCATCAGCCATGTGACAAGTTCTATTAGGGACTGATACGTTGCCTGATTAAATTTTCCATTCTCATCTTCAATACAACATTCAATTGCAATCGTATCGGAATTTCTATCATTGGATGCATATGCCATTTCATTGCATGGAATACACTGGATAATTTCTCCTTCCAACCCTATTACAAAATGACTGCTGGCATAAGTTTCTCCTGACTGGCTAAGCCCTTCAAAGTAATTTCTATTTTGTTCTGCCGTTGTTCCAGGATTTGCTGTCCAGTGAATCACAATTCCATTTACTCCATCCAATGCAATTCCAGGTCTTGAATATTCATTTATACTGAGTAACTCCACGGAAAAATCAGGCGCCGTTTCAATATACATTTCTTCTTCGACTGACAATACTTCCTGCGTTCCCCGCAGATTTTTCCAGATAGTCTTCCCAATGGATATCGCTCCCACCAATGCCAGACATCCAATGACCGCTTTTACCAACCAGCGAATTATCTGATGTTGTCGTCTTTTCCTTTGAATCTGTTTTCGCCGCTCCCGCAAACTCTTCTCCTGTCTTTCCGTCATCCTTCGTCTTTCCATTTTCCGCTCCATGTTGTAAAAAAGTGCATTAATTACTTTTTATCGGATAAAATTGGTTTTTAAAGCTGCTTCTCTTTCCGGGAAAGAAATTCCTTTTTCTTTTCCACTCTCAATACATTTCAATAACCATGCCATATTATTACCTAATGTACGCATTGTCTGAAGACCTTCTTCATCTTTCCGGACTTCTTCCGGTGTATTACCATGTACCTGGTTCCAGTACTGGGAGCTTACGACCGGCATACAATTAATTGTAAAATATTTGTTCAACTGATCAAAAGCTGCAGATGCACCACCTCTTCGGCAACTGACAACGGCTGCTCCCGGTTTTCCCTGAAATATACTTCCTTTTCCATAGAATGCTCTGTCTAAAAAAGATGTGATACTGCCGGATGCTGCTGCATAATGAACCGGAGATCCAAATACAAATCCATCTGCCTGTTTTGCTTTTTCTACAAATTCATTCACAGTATCTTCCATAAAACATTTTCCTGTTTTGAGACAGGCACCACAGCCTAGGCAACCGGATATTGGTTTGTTCCCTACCCAGAAAATCTCTGTTTCAACTCCATTTTTTTCTAATGCACCTGCCACCTCTTCTAAAGCTGTATACGTACATCCTTTTTCTTTTGGGCTTCCATTCACTAAAATTACTTTCATTTTTCTTTCCTCTTTTCCTTTTTTCTATAACACCTGAAATCCAAATTCAAATGCTTCTTCTAATAATTCCAAATTTTCTTCGGAATGTTCTACCTCTTTTGCATATATTCTTGCCGTATCAACACGGTCTGCTCTTGTATAACTGCCACTTTCTTTCCAGCGTCGTACATCAAGATCTAAAATCACAAGATACGTAAAAACTGCCAGCTTCGCTTTTGCCAAAAAATTCGAATCGTAGACCGACTTCATGAAATAACGGAATGTCATATAAACTAATAGCTGCTCCTGCTCATACTCCCATTCTTTTTCCTGGTCCAAAAATTCTCTGTGCCATTTTTCATAAGTCTCCCTCTCATAAAAGGTATGCAATTTTTCCTTTTCTGTTATCCATTCTTCGTTTAGTACTTCCAGCTCCTCTAACAACTCTAGTCGTTCCAAAAAAGCTTCATATGAAAACAACCTTTTCTCAACATCTGGCTCTGTATGTTCTGGTATCTCTTTCGCCAAATCCATCTTCTCTTTCCACAGCGATTCGTCTGCGATTTTTTCCTGAACTTTTCCACAAAACGTCAGATAATCTGCAATTCGTTCCACAATTTCTTTTTCCCGATTCTGCAAAATGGAAATTGCAATGTCTCTGGCACACTCAAGATTGCTTTCAACGAGAAGTTCTTCCTCTTCTGCATCACTTTCCCATCCTTCTTCCGGCAGTTCTATTTCCTCAAAGGTTGTCTTTTCTTTTTTGGAAAAAAGAATCCGTCCCACTTCCTCACAAGAAAGACAAAGGCATTTTTCTCTTACATTTCCGTATTCTAAGGTAAAACGTGGATATTCCGTACAAACCTCACTTAAAGCTTCCTCTCCTAACTCGATGCAGATATCACATAATTTCTGTTGATTTAAAAAAGGACACCAACCGTTTTCTTCTAATTGAAAACTATTCCCATCCTCTGTCACCATATGGCGCCTGAGCCGCTCTCCAAAAGTTCCTTCTACGCTCTGATAATAGTAAAATGTGTCTTCATCAATATCAATTCCCCATCCAATACAGCAACTGTCTTTGCAACGGTCAGCAATGCATACAAATTCTCTATAATAAGATGGTATTCTAAGTTTCATCTTTCGCTCCTTCGTTCTGTCTTCACAGACAACAAGGAAACTCCTTCTGAACAGAAAATCCTAGACTTTTGCCCACGGCAATGCTATTTTTCTGAATCAGAAGGAGTCCCTTTCTTTCTTTTTCTATTCCATTATAGCGAATCCACTTCTTTTTCTCAACAAAAGATTCTTTTTCTTTAGAAAATTCGACGAATTGTGATAATCGATCTGTAATTTACCGGTGATGTATATTTAATACCAGTTTCTTCCGTACTTGCAGAAATAATCGTATTATTGCCTACATAAATACCTACATGACCACTGTAGCAGACAATGTCACCCGGCTGGATATCTGCCAGACTTACTTCATATCCATAACTACGCATTGCTGAAGAAGAATGTGGCAGACTAATACCAAACGCAGCATAAACACTCATTACAAATCCAGAACAGTCTGCTCCATTTGTAAGACTTGTTCCTCCATATACATAAGGGTTTCCAACAAACTGGCAGGCATAATTTGCTACTGCCTGACCATTGGACAATGACTCTGTACTACTTACCGCACTGCTGGCTGCTGTAGAAGAAGTAGTACTGCTGCTCTTTGCACTTGCTTTTGCAGCCGCTTTGGCTGCTGCCTGACGCTCTGCTTCTTCTGCTGCAAGTCTTGCTTCCTCTTCTTCTTTTGACTCTGCTTCTACATATTCTGTAGATAATGTGACATAGTCTGTGGAAATATAACCTTCACCAGCTTCTGTTGTTACTTTAACCCATCCCTCTGCCGATTCATCAATTACAACCAAATCGTCGCCTTCCGGAAGCATGGTAAGAACTTTTGAATCCGTTGTTGCTTCACTTCTTACATATAAAGTAGTTGTTGTTACCGTTGCATAGCGGGTTCCAACCTCTTTTGCAAGTTCTTCATTCCCAACTACGAGATATTCACTCTTGATATAGCCTGTTACACTACCGGATGTAATCTTATACCAGCCATCTTCCGTTGTTTCTAATACTATTGCTGCAGAATTATTATAGAGTTTTCCCAAAACTTCGCTCTCTGTATTTGCTTCGGAGCGAATATTTACATAATCCGTCACCTGAGCAATTGCAATGTCTGCATACTCAGATGCCACTTCCGGTGTCTGATTCTCTTCTACAGCCCCCGTTTCAACTATTGCATTTATTTCAGCTGCTCCACCCGTCTCGGTTGTTGCAGTTGTTCCATTTGTTGTCAGATAAGTTGTTAACATTGCTGTTACCCCAGATGCAACAGATACTGTTGCTTTTTCCTGAACAGCTTCTGTATCTTGCGCTGCTTGAATTTGCAGGCCCTGTATCTCTCCCGTTAACAGTGTTCCGATAAAAAGTGCCGTCATAAATTTTCTTCCGATTTTATTCATTTGGATTCCTCCATTACTTTTTTATTTCTTAATTGTTACATAATTGTTACATTTGTTACGTTTTTGTTATTATAGCAAAGCACTCCTATGGTGTCAATAACTATTTTCTTCCAACTATGAGGCACACACTTTGAGAATTTCTCAAGTTATCACAATACACGCGCAAAAAAAGAAGCTTAGATATCCAGCACTTACCAGAATCCAAGCTTCTCGTCTTTCTTCTTTTATTTCTCTTTAAAATGATTACTCAGCATATAGCCTACACACCAAACTCCCCCTGCCAATGATAACAACAGGAATCCTTGTACCACAGCTCCAATACATTTTATAATTGTCAGATTTCCTGCTAAATGAGCTAAAATCAATCCCTTTACCGGTTTTGTCAAAAGCATCCAGCCTCCAACATATGCCCATCCTAAAAAACCAAGTGCATAGAAAATTGCTGCAACTACCATTCTCCAATTAAATCTCATAACTATCTCTCCTAACATTACAAACAAAATCCAAACATGTTTTTTGATTATAACATATTACGACTTTTTTTGCAAAGTATGGTTTCTCCTCATCTCTGATTCGGATCTGTCCAAAAATGAATTTCTCCACTTTCTAAGAATTCCGGTATTTTGATAAGACGTTGATTTGACGACCCACGGAATTGCAAGCTGATGTCTTTTTTCTCCAAGACAAATTCTCCATCCACAAGCACATCTAAACAGGAAAGCAATTCCATCGTCTCCGGCCATATCTTTGCCATACGCCCTATAATATCTGTTTCCAGAGTATAGCCTGTATAACACCATATCGTCTTTTGTGGAAATTCTTCTTTTACCCGTTTTACCAATGGAAGCAGCCCAATCTGATTCACATGTTCAAAAGGCTCTCCTCCCAACAAAGTCAATCCTACGATATAATCCGGTTTTAAGGATTCTATAATTTTATCTTCTACTTCTTTCGTGTATTCCTCTCCATAATGAAAATCCCATGTCATCTCGTTAAAACATCCCTCACAATGATGCGTACAGCCACTGACAAATAATGAGGTACGGACTCCCGGTCCATTTGCAATATCACAATATTTTATTTCAGCGTAGTTCATAAGCCACCTCCTTGTGATAATTATAGCATACCCCAAAAAAACTGGGAAGTCATACAGACCTCCCAGTTTTCTAAAATTTCAATTTATTACAATCTAATTCTCTTCTTACTCCACTTTCTCCGCTTCTAACTTTTCCTCTTCGCTTTCTCCAAGGCTGTTCTTTGCGTCTTCTATTTCTAATTCCGTTTTCTGTAACTTTTCATAAGTTGCAATTGCACTTAAAATTCGTTTGATATCTGCTGGGGAAAACATAGAAATTGCATCGGAAAGCTCTCCTAAACTATTGACATTGACCCTCAGGCTTCCTCCCTTTTCTAATGGAATATTTAATACCTCTTTCTCATCTGACATATCGCCGAGACAAATTGCATTATGTTCGTAGTCACACACAAACGTCACTCCATTATATGTTACTAAACCGTTTTCATCTGCTAATGCAGAATATGGTGCTGTTCTTTCTCCATCCATATGCTCGCGTAATGTTACACCAAGTGTTTCTGCCTGCTTGCTATTAGTAGAAGTCATTTTTTCATAAAGTTGTTGCACATAATCCTCTTTTTTCTGCTGTGCCTCATCTGCCAGTTCCTTTGCTTCCTCTTCTTTCTGCTTCTGTTCGAAATACTCCTGTTGCTCTTCCTTTATCTGGTCAATCGCAAGCTCCATCTCATCCATCAGCTTATTCCATTCTCTCTCAGTATAAGCTGCACCGCCTACCTGTACTTTTTCTTCTGTTTCTCCGCTTTCTAACTTATCTAATATCTCACTCTTCCGCTCCTTGATGGCATTTCTTGCATAACTTCTTGTCACTTCCACTCCATTTAATAACATAACTCATCCTCCAAAATGTAGCAAAAAGCGCCCAACTTCGCGGAATCCTTCCATCGAAATCAAGCGCTTTCCTTAGCTTATCACTTATTTTCTTGCTATACTTTTTATCGGATATATAACCTGAAAAGTTAACTCTTTTATACAGCAAAAACAAATTTCTTTCCTTCTACTTGATGTATTGGCAACGAAATGTCATAAACCTGCTCTAATAACTCCTCCTTGATGATTTTATCCGGCGATCCTTGTGCTATAATATGTCCTTCTTTCATTGCAAGAATTTCATCACTATAGTAAAATGCCTGATTCATATCATGCAGTATCATTACAATTGTAATTCCGTATTCTCTGTTTAATTTGCGGATTAGCTGCAAAATCTTTAACTGATACCGAATATCCAGATACGTTGTTGGTTCGTCTAATAATAACAGCTTCGTATCCTGTGCCAAAGCCATGGCTATCCAGACCCTCTGTTTTTGTCCCCCTGACAGACTTGAAACGGGACGATTTCGATATTTTATAGTCTGTGTAACCTCCAACGCCCAGTTAATTTTTTCCTGGTCAGCTTCTTTATCCGACCATTTTCCAAACCTCTGATGCGGTAACCTTCCATACTCCACCAGTTTCTCTACCGTCAAATCCGGTGGTGCTGTATGATACTGATGCACAATTGCAACTTTTTTTGCCAGTTCCTTTAATTTTAATTCTGATATTTCTTTTCCCTCTAATAAAATTTCCCCGGAATCCGGCTTATGATTACGTGCTAACAATTGAAACAGTGTAGACTTTCCACATCCATTTGCTCCGATTAATGTTGTAATCTTTCCTTCCGGAATTGAAAAATTCATATGGTGAAGAATCTCGTTTTTTCCATAAGAAAAAGAAACCTCGTTTCCTTCGTATACCAACTTAGGATTGCTCATACTCTTTTGCAGACCTCCTTAACAACAAAATAAAACATGGTCCTCCTACTACTGCCATGATGACTGCTGCACTGATTTCATAAGGGTAGGCGATGGTTCTCCCTACGGTATCAGCTGCCAACAATGTAACAGCTCCTAACAACATGGTGTATGGAATCAGTATCTTATGCTGATTTCCAACTAAAAGCCTTGCAATATGTGGAACCAGCAGTCCCAAAAAACTGATACTGCCAAGAATTGCTGTACTAACAGAAGCCAAAAGAACGGCCGCCACTGAAACTATAATCCTAGTTAAATTCACATGAACTCCTAGAGATGCAATTGTTTTATCCTCGAGCCCTAATAAATCGCACCGAGTCGTCAGGCAGACTGCCATTAACAATCCAATCAAAGTATATCCGCACAACAGGTGAAAATCATCCCAGGTCTTCATGCTGATATTTCCATTTACAATACTGGCTACACCACTATACGTTGTTCCAAAAATACTTCCACCCGCAGAAATCAGTCCTGAAAAAAAAGCATTGACCGCCACCCCTGTCAAGATTACACGCAACGGATTCAGTCCATCTTTCCACGATAAGAAATAAACAAGCGCACAGGAAAAAATTCCTCCTGCAAATGCAAACAGTGGTGTAGCAAAATAAAGCGTTGGGCAAAACATTGTTATCAACAATGCTACCATACTGGCCCCCGAGCTTATTCCAAGAATCCCCGGATCTGCCAAAGGGTTTTTCATAACTGCCTGCAATAATACACCGGACACCGCTATTGCTGCTCCTCCAAACATGGCAATAAAAATTCTCGGAAATCTCAGATGATAAATCGTTGCTACTTTTTCATCATAGGACACAAACAGTCCTTTCAAAATCTCAATCGGTGTCACCTGAATACTTCCAATATTAATTGCTGCCAGAAAAAGTCCCAACAATGCAATCACTGTTAGTGAAAAAATCAAAACTCTTTTCTGTTTCATCTGAATGACCATGCCTTTCTTAATTCTCTCCAAAGAGAATCGGTTCTAACTCTTCGACCGCTTCTCGGTATTGAAAATTTGCGCTCATACCAAATTTTTCATTATCTAAATCATAAACCCTATTTTCGGAAACTGCCGTGAAATGCTGCCAAATTTCATTTGTTGCAAATTCTTCTGCGAACATTTCCTTCACTTGCTCCGGCATGGCATGGGAAGTTCTAAGAATAATGTCCGGAGCTTTTTCTATCATATCTTCCGGATTGATATTTAAAAAATCCGAACCATCCCCATCGCCATAGACATTAATGCCGCCTGCTAATTTTACAAGACTTCCGACATAACTGCTTTCCGTTGCCACAACATAAGATCCAGGCAGCCCCATGAGAATTAAGACACTTGGTGCCTCTTGTTCCTGATGCTTTGCTATATATTCCGCTTGAAAAGTCTCATATTCCTGATATAATGCTTCAGCCTGTTTTTCTTTTCCAAGACGCTCTCCTAATTCTAAGATCGACTGATACATACCTTCCGTACTTTTTAAATCCAGAAAATAACTTTCGACTCCAATATTTTCATACTGTGACTCCAGTTCTCCCTGCAAAGAGTTTGGCGTCAGGATGATTGTTGGAGAAAGGGATGAAACTATTTCCATGTCCGGTGCCATAGGAGAACCAATACTTACAGCTTCCTGATAACGATCGGGAATCTTATAGCTGTCTGACTGCGGAACTCCCACAACTTCCTCCACCTCTAACGCATCTAAAATCTCGCAGGTTGCAACTGAAGTTGCTACAATCCGTTCCTCTTTTATCTCTTCCGTGCTTTTTATTACAGCATCTTCTCCTGCCAGTCCTGACTGGTCAACGCAACCTGTTAAAAACAGGAGAGCTGCCATACAACCAAGTAACTTTTTTCTTCTCATTTTTTACATCCTTTTCTTTCGATAAATTCCATAGCCGATGCCGCCCGCCAGTACAGCAACTACGGCAATCGTTATAAACACCATTACAACCCTATTGCCTTTCTTTTTTTCTTTCGGTTCTGTATCTGCTTTCCTTGTCCATTCCGTTTTTTCTGTAGTCAACTCCTCTGTGGCATCCTCTATGCTTTCCGTTTCCTCTTCTAAACTTTCTGTAGCCTCCTCTAAAGTTTCTGAAGAATCCTCTGCTTCCAAGGCAGTTTCATCTTCACCCTGACTTGTTTCCTTCTGAGTCTCACTGCTCTGGTCTGTCACCCTCTGTTTTTCAGTTGTGCTACTGTCTAATGAAGTATTTTCCGCGGGCGTTGTACTGCTTTCCGCTGCCTGTGCTGTTGTTTCCACCGGAATCATTTCACTGACAAAATTTCCGGTTCCAGCTGTTGCAGATCCCATATTCAGTTTTACAAAAAACTGTACGTCTCTTCCCATTGGCGCTACATAAAGAATAGGACTAATATAATTATCTGCCGAATCCACTTCAAAACGATAATGATTACAAGTATCTCCATTCCTACTGCAACTTCCTGTCTGTGTAATACCAACCTCTCGGTAGGTTCCATCCAAACCCTGTATCTGAATCCTGACATTACTAACATTCGACATAAGTCCTATACCTAATGTAATATAGGTTCTTCCCTGATACTGTTCTACTAAAGCAGTTTCCTCCACTATACTGGCACACATACTGTCGCCAAGTGCAATATTGGTTCCACCATCCACTGTTACTCCCGTCTCGGGATTCGCATACGAGGTTGTTCTTCCTACCGTATAAGCACCATCTTGCATAGCATAAACAGGAATGGAAATAGCAGCTATAATAGCTGCCATCACCATCCCACCAAAAAATTTTCCACTTTTCTTTGACCAAATCTTTTTTTTCATCTAATTCCCCTTTATAAAATACTTTGTTTTGTATCTTCTACCTGCCATTATTGCTGTAAAAATACCTACCATAAGCAAGCATATCGGAATTACCATATTAGTTTCATCTCCTGTCTTTGGAGCTGATAATGTACGACTTGCAGTATCCATAACAATGACATACTCAGATGCATGTGTAAACGTGAGTTCTGCTTCTCCGTTTTCATTGATAGAATAACTTCCCACAAGCTCCATCTTACCGGTTGCATTATTGTAATAATATAAGTTTGCATACTGGCCTGCATACTGGCTTCCTAAAGAAACTGTAAGCGTTGCTTCAAAACCAAAGTCTCCTTCATGGTTTAAGCTTAATTCCAAAGAACCGGTTCCATTTTCAACAATGCCATTTACAATTTCATCCGGAATACTATTTCCATTTAATGTAACCCCCATATCAATGTCTTTTGGATTACTTTCTGTGATTTTCAAACCATTAATGCTCCATTTTACGCCGTTCTCCATCTGAAGCACCAGAGTTTTATCCTGTCCTTTCATTCCAGCTAAAATGGTTCCCGGTACAACTGTTGTGCCTATCATATTAACCGTTACAGTTCCCTGCGCGGAAATCGTTTCTAACAATGCATTTACCTGGTTCCATCCTTCGGTTCCTGTAACTGTAATTACTGTTGCTGATGTTGTAGTAGCTGTTGTAGTTGTAGCTGTTGTAGCTGCAGCTACTGTAGTTGCTGTAGTTGTTGTATTATTTAATTTTGTAAGTGTTGCATAATCCACATAAAGTCTGGCATCTAAATCCATATTTCCCATCATTGCAACATGTGGATTCACTTTTAATGCTAAAAATGTCTCTCTATGAGGAAGAACGAATGAAAACGCAGTTGGATTTCCCTCTACATCTTTTGCTACAATCGTTGCATCTATATAATTTCCAAGAAGATCCGCTACTCGTAACTCCTGAAGACTGGCTGTAATCGTACCAAATGACATTGGCTGTGTATAAATTATCATGGTAGCAGTATCATCTTTGACAATGATTTTTGCTTTTTCTAAGATGGCACTTGCTGCCATAGATAACTGATCTTTTGTCGCATGCCATAATGCTACAGACACCTCATACGTTCCCTCTGCCAATTCCTCTGTTGTGCTGTTATCATTATCTGCATTATCGTTGCTTGTATTATCATCATCTGTGTTGCTAACCGTGTTATCACTATCTATATTACTGTCACTATCCGTATTATCACCATCTGTATTACTGTCACTATCTGTATTATCATCTCCCATCGGTTTATCTGAAATTTTATTCAAAGATGTATAGTCCACTCTTAAACGAGCCTCCATATCTCTTCCCATTTCATTGACATACACATTTAAAAATTCCTCTGTACTTGGCAAAACAAAGGAAAAGCATGTTGGATTTCCCTCTTCATCCTGACTTACTAAGGTTCCTTCTGTATAATTTCCTGTTGTATCTGGAACCTTGATTCCCTGCATATAGGCAGTAACTCCATATACTGTTAATTCCTGTGTATAAAGATACATAGTTGCCACATTATCTTTTACACTGATATTTGCATTTCCTGTAAGAGCACCTGCTGCCATAGATAACTGATCCTTTGTTGCATGGTAAAGTTCTACGTTCACTTCATAGGTTCCTTCTGTCAGTTCTACCTCTGTTTCGACCTTTTGTGCCTGCTCAAAATCAAGTGTCAGCGTTACATTAGTTGGATAATCACTTCCTCCACCCAAGAAGTTATTCATAAAATCTACCGTAATTGTTAAAACCGTATTTCCATCCTCATTTAATTCCAAAGGAAATGTAATTTCATCTGGAACTTCTTTGTCTGCTGTTTCTGCAGAACCAAATGCCAACGAAGACTTTTCCGTCTTATAAGAATTATAAGTTGCATTTTCTACTGTTAAAATATTGGCATAATAATCTGTTCCATATAAACTGATTATCATATTCTGACAATTAGCAGTAGCATTCATGCTGCCATCTTCTTCTACTTCCAATAAAACACTATCTCCAAATGCTCCTGCAAAAGCTGTCTGAACTGCAGGCAATGGCGCTGCACTTTCCAAAGAAGCAATCGGTACTTCGTAAATTCCTGCTTCTAATTCATCTGTTTTCTCTTGTGCTCTTACAGTTATAGGCTGCGTCTGACAAAGACTAAATGTACAAACCGCTGCAAGAACAATTGCTGTTACTTTTTTCAAAAGAATATTTTTACTTTTTACTTTCATTCTTTTCTTCTCTCCTCTTTTATCCTCTTTTGCGTTTTACCTTTAAAATACTTGTTAGTTACAACTAACTTTTTTATTCGCAGATACGAGGATAACATAAGGTTCTTCTATTGAAAAGAAAAAAGTTGTTGCAGTTTTGCAACGAAGTGTCCTCTTCTTCCCTCTTTTTCCAAGGTTTGTTGTGACTAACTCCTGTTGCAATTTGCAACAACTTTTCTACGCAATATAAGTTGTAAATAAAATATGCTCTTCTTCTTTTTCTTCTTCTTTTTGAATTCGTATCATTACTTTTCCATAAAGCATTCTGCCCTCATCCTTTCCGACACTGACAAATTGAAGAGAATCTGCCGGAAAAGATAAAATAGAACCATGCTGTTCCATCCCTCTCCATTCATTACCATCCCAATAGGAAAAGCGGTATTCCCTTGAAACACGTAGTGCATGAAGAAGCACCATTCCTTGTGTATCTTGCACTTGCAACACACAAGGATTTTCAAAGCGGTCATTCCATTTTGAGAGATTGCTTCCCTCCTCAAACTGTTCTTTATAAATCAAAAAAGTTAATGGTTCTCTTCCATCTTTATAAAGGCGGCATAAACGATTCCCACTAAAATGCATTCCTTCATGAAAACCAAGCTTAATTCGTCTTGATACTCCCTGCTCTCTTAATTTTGCAAAGGTACCATCCTTACAATAAACTGCCATTACAATAGCATCCTCTTTCGCATCTTCCTGCGATACTCCAGCATTTAATAAATGCCCTATCACCCCCTCAACTTTATGATAATACTGCTCTGCCATTCTTTTTCCCATTGCCGTTAATTGTGGTCTGCGCCTGTCACTGCGATCTAATAACCCTTCTTTTTCCAATGCTGTAAAAACCCTGCTAATTGCATATTTTTCTTCTCCCAATGTTACTGCCAAATTTGTTACATTCAAATCCTGTTCTCTCATATTAAAAAAACACAATAACACTTTTACCTTTAAAATTTCCATTTTTGTTACCTCTATATTCCAATATTTCTAGCGGAATCTCATACGCCATATTTTTCATGACAAAAAAAGAGGGGTTAGTTCAGGCTAACCCCTCTTTTAAAATAACAAAGTAACAATTTACTGTCAAACTATTTTTTTCTCAATAAACCTATTCCAACAATGCTATCTCATATCCCGCGCTCTGTGCCTTCTCAATAAAATCGCCTAAGACTGCCGCATTTGTCTCCGATTCTGCATGCAACAGATAAATTGCTCCAGGATGAAGCTTATCCACCATTTTTTGAAGACTTTCTGCCCTATCCGGCTGATTATTCACATCATAATCCAGATAAGCAAAACTCCAAAACACACTTTTATAATTACAGTTATTTACAATCGCAAGAGACTGCTCACTATACTTTCCTGCTGGAAAACGAAATAAGCTCATCTGATAATTAAAATTTTCTCTCACATATGCATCATTTTCCATAATCTCGTTTTTCTGTTCTTCGAGACTTTCTGATGGAAGGCCGTCCGCTGGATGGTTCACACTATGATTTCCTATCGTATGTCCTTCGTCAATCATCCGCTGTACCAGTTCCGGTTGTGCTTTTGCATAAGGTTCTGTAATAAAAAAAACTGCTTTTACATTTTTCTCCTTTAATGTATCTAATATAGAAGCAGTCTGTCCATATTCATATCCTTCATCAAACGTAAGATATATTTTCTGGCTATCTTCTTTTATAAAATAAGCCTGATAATTTCCATACTTTTCCTGTGCATTAACGGCATCACTTGGTCGGTTCTTCTCATCCCTGCTTTTTCCCATTCCCCAATTCAGGCATTCACCGCTTAGACTCTCAACATTATCTATTGGTGCATTCACTACCATACTCCCTTGGTCCTGTCCATCGTCCGGCACGATATCATCCTGCTCCGTTTCTTCTTGTGGCATATCCTCCTGTGCTGTCTCCTCATTATGATATTGTTCATAGGAAGTTAAAATAGCATCTCCGATTGCCTTTGCATAATCGGTCAAATGTTCATCATACAGACTGTTGTCCGTAGAACTGTTCATAAAACCTAATTCTACGATACACGCCGGCATATTGGTATGGTTATTCACATAGTAATTTGAATTTCCACTTTTCTGAGTACCTTTTTTGACACCTCGATCTTTTTGCACTCCTACTTCCACAAGCCCCTGCATAATTCCTTCCGCCAATGTCATCGTTTCTTCATTTGCAGCACTATACACCCATGTCTCTACCCCGTATCCATCTCCCTTATTTCGGTGTAAAGAAACAAAATAGTCCGCCCCAGCATTATTGGCAACTTCGCATCTTTCTTCTAATGATAAAAAAACATCTTCCGTTCTTGTCATGACTACCGTTACTTCCTGCTCTTCTAAATAAGCACAGATTGCTTTCGCAAGATTCAGATTATCATCCTTTTCCAGGCGACTCCAAAAACTTGACCCTTCATCTTTTCCACCATGTCCGGCATCCAGGCAGACCACAAGTTCATCATTGTTTTTTTCTTCTACCAGTTGCTTTTCCTCTGTAGAAATCATCTCTGCTTCTGTTTGCACCTCGACTGCCACCTGTTGCAATTTTGTAAGAAATCCCTCAAATAACTTAATTCCACAAAGAACCAATAATAACTGAATGGTACAATAGGTCGCCGATACTATATTTCTTAGTCTTCTTTTCCTTCGTTTTTCTGCGTTCACTTTTTTCTCCAGATTTTTTTCTATGTTCCTATTATAGCATAGCATTTAAGTAAGGTGTTTTAATATTTTATTATTTTTGTTGGATTTACAGAACAATTGTCTTGTGATAGGATAACACTATTAAGAAATACGAAGGAGATATCAAAATGAATCAATGTTATGATCAGTTTTTTCCAACTGAATTTTTAATGGATTATTTAGAAAACGGATCTGCCAATGCAGAAAACCGTTTCTTAACATATGTCATGTTTCGCTTTTTCTCGGCTGCCGGAAAAAATGACAATGCTTTTCCAGCTGTGTTAAACAGCCAGCTCTCTTATCCAATAGCAGACAGTGACTTTTCAAAAATTACGGACTTTTTAGCAGAAGACTTCTACTTTTCTCCATCTTTCCGTGAAAATAGTTTTGACCCTTATTTTCTGCTCTGTGCCATTTATATCGCAAATGACCAGTCGGAAAAAGGCTCTCTTGTTTTTCAGCATGAACTAAACAGAATCTGTCCACAGATTGCTTCTACAGATTTTGATGAGTCTAATCTTGATTTTAACTATCTGATTCAAACAGAAGAAGACTTTTTCGCTGCTTTATATCAGGTTTACACCAAACACCGCATTTCTTTTGACGAACTGCTTCCACAATTTGCAGCCCGTTATTGGCCGGAACTTCACTTTACCTGTGAAGATTTTGTCTTATATGATTTTATGAATGAATATTTTGGTCTGAAAAACTGCCTGGCTAATGAAAACTTTTTAGAACTTATCGATACGCTTGTACAGGCTACTTTAAATTACAATAATAGTTCCATTTCTACACTAGCCATTTCGGATGCACCTGCCATTTTAAATGGAACTGCTTCCCGTTTTTCCGGTACAAAACGCTTTGGTTCTATGGCTCTCTCTGATACCTTCCATGCCGAAGAGTTAGAAACCATACTAACAGAGTTATTCCGCTACGCAGCTGCTTATGAACTACGGAACAATTTGTTTGATTTCCATTTAGACGAAGACAAATTAATTACCTTAGATAATTGGAAAGAAAAACTCCATTGGCATTATGTACAGTATTCTAACGTATATGAACTTGCTCTTTCTTCTTTTTATACAGCCTGTCTTTCCCGTAAACTGTTAAAAAAAGAGTTCGAAGCAAATCTTTTACAATTATAAAAGAAAAAAGGGTGTCGCAACAAGGCGACATCCTTTTTTACTCTATAGGAAATTGCTGTTGTGTAAATTCTTTCGAGGGAAAACGCAGAGCGTTTTTGGAAGTGTCGCGCGGCGACACTTTTTTATGCTACTGATTTTCTATGACATCTATGCATCATATCTAAAAACATTTCATGAATTCTGCTATCTTCACTCAGTTCCGGATGAAACGCAAATGCCAATTGATTCTGATAACGAACTCCTACTACTTTTTCTTTTACAACAGCCAATATTTCTACCTCATCAGAGGTTTCTGCCACATAAGGTGCCCGGATAAATTCCATTGGGAACTCACCTAGTCCTTTTACTTCTCCGTCGTAGTGAAAGCTTCCTAATTGTCTGCCGTATGCATTTCGTTTTACTTTTACCGGAAGCGTCTGAAAATGTTTTCTATCATCATTTTCTAGCTCTTCTGCTAAAAGTATCATTCCTGCACAAGTTGCAAGTACTGGGATTCCTTGTTCAATCTTTTCTTTCAAAAGGTCGAACATCCCTAGTTCTCTCACTAATTTCCCCTGAACCGTACTCTCTCCCCCCGGAAAAATAAGTCCATCGAAATCCTGCTCTAAGTCTTCCTTTTTCCGTAATTCAACGACCTGTACACCAAATCGCTCCATCATTTTTTCATGCTCGATAAAAGCTCCCTGAACTGCTAATACACCTACTATCATTTTCCACGCTCCGCCATCAATAATTCAATTTCATCTTCATTGATTCCTACCATAGCTTCCCCTAAGTCTTCGGAAAGTTCTGCAATCATTTTTGCATCCTGATAATTCGTAACGGCTTTTACAATCGCGTTTGCACGTTTTTTCGGATTACCTGATTTAAAAATACCAGAACCTACGAATACACCTTCTGCACCAAGCTGCATCATCAACGCAGCATCTGCTGGTGTCGCAACTCCACCTGCCGCAAAATTTACAACCGGAAGTCTTCCGTTATCATGCACGTAACGTACTAATTCATATGGTACACGTAATTCTTTTGCTTCATTAAAAAGTTCATCTTCTCTCATTGCAGTAATTTTTGCAATTTCATGATTCATCATTCTCATATGACGAACTGCCTGCACAACATCTCCGGTTCCCGGTTCACCTTTGGTTCTAATCATAGAAGCACCTTCGTTAATACGACGCAATGCTTCTCCTAAATCTTTTGCTCCACATACAAATGGCACTTTAAATTTTGTTTTATCAATATGATAAAGGTCATCTGCAGGAGATAATACTTCACTTTCATCAATATAATCAATTTCAATTGCTTCTAATAATTGTGCTTCTACGAAATGTCCGATTCTACACTTTGCCATAACCGGTATAGAAACAGCCTCCTGAATTCCTTTAATCATTTTCGGATCACTCATACGAGACACTCCACCTGCTGCACGAATATCTGCTGGAATTCGCTCTAATGCCATAACAGCACAAGCTCCTGCTTCTTCTGCAATTCGTGCCTGCTCCGGTGTTGTAACATCCATAATGACACCGCCTTTTAACATCTGTGCCAACTCTTTGTTTAACTCATATTGTCTTCCCACTTTTCTAACCTCTCTTTTTCTTTTCTAATAAGCGATTGTTTTCACATCTTTACAACCGTGTTGCCATCCATTATAATAATATTTGACCATAAAAAAATAACCAATTCAAACATAGTCAGCAAGGTCAGATTTGGAGGACAATTGAAAAATGTTAACTTATAGTTTTACCGATATCGGGTCAGACAGTCTTTATCACCACCTTTATCAGTGTATCAAAAATGATATTTTAGCAGGGAATTTAGAACCTGGTTATAAGCTTCCTTCCAAGCGAAGTTTTGCCAAAAACCTGGGGGTTAGCAACATTACTGTAGAGAATGCCTATGCCCAATTGCAGTCAGAAGGCTATCTTTATTCCATTCCCAAAAAAGGTTTTTATGTCACAAAACTGACTGACATTACCACTCCCAAACTGACCATATCCAGTTCAGATTCTTCTGACTATTCCTTTATTACCAATCAAAAAAAATATGAGGCAGACTTTGTCAGCAATCAGATTGTTCCGGATAATTTTCCTTTCTCCATCTGGGCAAAGTTAATGCGTGAAACAATTTCAGAACGCCAAGAAGAACTTATGCACACTTCTCCAAGTGGAGGAATTATGGAACTTCGTTCCGCAATCTGTAATCATCTGAAAGCATTCCGCAATATGGATATTTCCCCTGAACAGATTATCATTGGTGCTGGAACAGAATATTTATATGGCCTGCTCATTCAACTTTTAGGATATGATAAAATTTATGCCGTGGAAGATCCCGGCTATCAAAAAATCTCAAAAATTTACAAAAGCAATTGTATATCCTGTCATCCGCTTCCGGTATTATCCGACGGCATTGACCTTGATGCTTTAGAACATTCTGGTGCGGATGTCGTGCATTTATCACCTTCCCATCATTTTCCAACAGGAATTGTAACTCCTATTAGTAAACGTTATGAGCTGCTTGCCTGGGCTGCCAAAAAAGATTCCCACTATATTATTGAAGACGATTATGACTCTGAGTTTCGTCTCTCTGGGAAACCGATTCCAACCTTGCAAAGCATTGATGTTTCCGAAAAAGTAATTTATATGAATACCTTTACGAAAAGCCTTTCCTCTACCATTCGAATCAGTTATATGGTTCTTCCACATCATTTACTTGATGCCTTCTATCGGAAACTTGGTTTTTACTCCTGTACGGTTTCTAATTTTGAGCAATATACTTTAGCACGTTTTTTATCTGAAAATTACTTTGAAAAACACATTAATCGTATGCGGACCTATTACCGAGGTATTCGGGATGAGCTTCTTACTGCTATCAAAAAAAGTCCTCTCTCTTCTCTCTGCAAAATTTCTGAGGAAGATGCCGGACTTCATTTTCTGATGCAGGTAACAACAGATTTAACGGATGAGGCTCTCATAGAAAATGCACAAAAAAATGGATTGCGCATTTCCTGCCTGTCACAATATTATTATGATCAAACACTCTGTCCACCAGAACATGTTCTCGTTCTAAATTATTCGACTCTATCCAAGCAAAACATCAAACATGCAGTGGAACTCCTACACAAAGTACTCTTTCTGAAATAACACTTCTTATTGGAACAAAGAATAAAAAAACACCAGTCATAATCGACTGGTGTTTTCCGATCTTCTTATAAATTATTAATAGCGTCTTTGATTTCTTTCTTTTCTTTGCTAGAAAGTTTTCCATTTTTGTATAAATCAGAAATAAAATCTGCTACGCTTCCATTGTTCCAGAAATCAACATAATTCTTTACGAGATTCTCGCAATATTCTGCTTTTTCAATCTTTGGATGATAGAAGAAATTTCTTCCTTTTCTATACATATCTGCATAGTTTTTCTTTACAAGACGTACTAAGAAAGTAGATACGGTCTGCTGTTTCCAATCTTTTCCGTACTTCTCGTTTACCATCTGGGTAATCTGCTGAACCCCAATATCGTTTTCACTGTCCCAAATACATTTCATTACGAGTTCTTCGCAATCTGATAATGAATACTCTAACATTTCAAATCCTCCTATAAATGACTACTTTTGTAAAAGTATAGCACGTCTCTTTTTCATTTTCAAGCACTTTTGTAGAAGAGTTGATATATTTTATACTTCAGTAGTCCATCCATATTTGTCTTCTAGTCTTCCCCACTGGATGCCAGTTAAAGTATCATATAATTTCTGTGTTAATTCTCCAATTTCAAAATTGTTGATTGTAACAACATCATCTTTATAACGTAATTCTCCTACAGGAGAGATAACTGCTGCTGTACCTGTACCAAATACTTCTTCCAGAGTACCATCATGACCAGCTTTCATCAAATCATCAATAGACAATCTTGTTTCATTTACTTTATAACCCCAATCCCTTAACAAATGAATCATGGAGTCACGAGTTACACCTGGAAGAACGGTTCCTTCGATTGGAGCTGTGTAAATCTCACCTGCAATTTTAAACATAATGTTCATAGTTCCAACTTCTTCTACATATTTACGATGTTCTCCGTCTAACCAGAGTACCTGTGCATATCCTAATTTTTCTGCCTTTACCTGTCCTAAAATAGAACCTGCGTAGTTACCACCACATTTTGTAAATCCAGTACCACCTTTTACAGCACGAACAAGCTCATCTTCTACCAAAATCTTAACCGGATTCAATCCAGCTGCATAATATGCTCCAACCGGACAACAGATAATCATGAATTTATATGCACTTGCCATATGTACACCTAATGCTGATTCTGTTGCAAACATAAATGGTCTGATATAAAGAGAAGTATTTGGTTCAGATGGAACCCAATCTTCTTCTACTTTTACCAATGCTTTTACTGCTTCTACAAACATATCAACCGGGAATTCCGGCATACAAAGTCTTGCATTTGAATTAATCATTCTCTTTGCGTTCATTTCCGGACGGAATAACTGTATTTTTCCTTCTGCAGTACGATATGCTTTTAATCCTTCAAATGTTTCCTGTGCATAATGTAAGGTTACACAAGCAGGATCCAAAGTAATTGGTCCTTCCGGAACAATTCTTGCATCCTTCCAGCCGTCTTCTTTTGTCCAGTCCATAACGAACATATAGTCTGTCATGTATTTTCCAAATCCCAGATTCTTCTGATCTGGTTTTTCCTTTAAATGCTCTCTTTTTTCAAATCTGATATCCATACGATAACCATCCTTTCCTTCTGTGAAAGCCTCTTTCATTAGCTCCTCTTAAAATGATTTTTCATCCAAATTAGATTCTGACACACATTATGATACTTTCTTTTTTCCATGTCAAGATTATTCCAAAGACTTATATTTAATATACATGCAAGTTATATATATTGCATATTATTATAATCAAGAATTATCGCATCCATTTTTTGCTGGAACAATATCTTGTTCTTTGTTATAATATTTTTAATTCATAAGAAGAATTGTGGTTTTATCAGACTATCTTATAGAAAGAAGGTTCACATATGCATACTTTTCAACCATATCCAATTGAACTATTAGAATTTAATCCCTTTACAAAAATTGGAAAAGAATGGGGAATTATTACTGCTGGTAACAAGCAAAAAGCAAACTGTATGACTGTAAGCTGGGGTGGTCTTGGTGTTTTATGGGGAAAAAACGTTGCTTTTCTTTTTGTTCGCGATTCCCGCTACACAAAGGAATTTATTGATAATGGCGAATTTTTATCTGTCACTTTTTTTGAAGAAAAATATCGGGAAGCACTCAATATCTGTGGTTCTGTTTCCGGACGTGATACCGACAAGTTCGAAAAAGCCGGCCTCACTCTTGGTTACCGTCATAGTATTCCTTATATCGATGAAGGAAACTTTGTTATCCTGTGTCGTAAATTATCTGCCACCCGATTAACAGATGATTCTTTCCTCGATCCAAAAATCAAATCAAAATGGTACCAGGACGAAGATTATCATACCATGTATATTGTAGAAATTATTGATGTCATGGCCCGCTAAACTCTGTACTCTACTATCCGAAACATAACTGATAGACCAAAGAGTTCCAAGCTGATAGATTTTCTGTTTCATAAACAGGAAATCTATCAGTTTGGAACTCTTTCTTTTATTATCTACAAGAGGTACTAATAGATTCAATGGCAACAGCGCCTCCACGTACCACCTCAATACGTTTGAATTTTGATTTTAATAAACGAATCAATTCATTATTTCTTCGTTCTGTCAACTTACATTCTAACAACACACTGTCATTTCCGATATCTGCCACCTGCACGTTAAATACCTGTGCAATCTGAAATACTTCTTCTTTTTCTGCAGCATCAATATCATATACTTTTGCAAATAAAATTTCTTTCATATGAAGCGGCACATCAGTCAAATCAATTACCTTGATGACCTCTACCATACGATTTAACTGCTTTTTAATCTGTTCAAATGTCACATCATCACTTTTTACGCAGATTGTCATACGTGAAACTGTTTCATCTTCTGTAGTTCCCACTGTAAGGCTCTGAAGATTATAACTTTTTGCGGAAAAAAGACCGGAAACTAATGCCAAAACACCGACCTGATTTTCTACATACAATGCAATCCATCTATTTTTCATGGTCTTTCTCCTTTCTATTTTAAAATCATTTTACTCATCGGATTTCCACCCTTTACCATCGGAAGTACAATTTCATCAGTTGAAATCATAAATTCAATAATGGTTGGTGCATCTGTATAAGTTCTTGCCGTATCAAGTGCCTTCTGGATATCTTCTTCTTTTTCGACACGAATTCCATGTGCACCATAACTTTCTGCCAGTTTTACAAAATCCGGCTCATATGGCGGGCATCCTGGATTTGGACCCTTACAGTTTGCAGGACAGCTTCTTCTTCGACGAAGACAAGTCGCCTCATAGCGTTTTCCATAGAATAACTGCTGCATCTGACGTACCATTCCCAGATAATAATTATTCAACAAACAGATAATCACCGGCGTTCCCTGTACAACCGCCGTTGCCATCTCCTGGATATTCATCTGGAATCCACCATCTCCGGTAATGCAGACTACCTCTTTGTCACGATTACCGATTTTCGCTCCAATTGCTGCCGGGAATCCAAACCCCATGGTACCTAATCCACCAGAGGTAATCATCTGGCGCCTTTCATCCACATCAAGATACTGGGTTGCCCACATCTGATGCTGTCCGACATCTGTAACAAAAATAGCTTCCTCAAATGTCGTATTGATATGTTCCATAATCATCTGCGGTGTCATGCCACGATCTCTCCGCATCTCCAAAGGATTCGTTTTTTCCCAATCCTCAATTTCTTCCTGCCATCTTACCGTATCCATTTTTTCAGCCCATTCCAGCAGCTTATCTAATGCTACATTGGCATCCGAAACAACCGGAACATCTACTACAACATTTCTGGAAATAGATGCCGTATCTACATCAATATGTACAATTTTGGCTTTTGGAGCAAATTCATTCAAATCACCGGTAATACGATCGTTAAATCTCGTTCCAATGGAAAAAAGAACATCACATTCACTAACTGCCATATTAGCTGCGTATTTTCCATGCATTCCGCAATTTCCTACATACAGTGGATGCGTCGTTGGAATTGCTCCTTTACCCATAATTGTAGTTACAACTGGAACACGCATTTTTTCTACAAATTCCTGTAATTTCTGATTTGCCTTTGCAATATTAATACCGCCGCCTGCTAAAACAAGTGGTTTTTTCGCTGTTTTTAATAATTTATATGCTTTCTTCAATTGGCCTACATGAACACTCTCATTTGGTTTATAGCCTCGAATCTGCACACTCTTTGGATATTCTGCTGGTCCGATTGCCGTCTGAATATCTTTCGGAAGGTCGATTAAAACAGGGCCTGGTTTTCCAGTTGTTGCAATGTGAAACGCCATTTTAATTATACGTCCTAAATCATTACGGTCGCGAACTGTGACTCCGTATTTTGTAATACTTCTGGTCATTCCTACAATATCAACTTCCTGAAATGCATCATTTCCAATCAGGTTTAATGGCACCTGTCCTGTAAAACAAACAAGCGGAATATTATCATAATGCGCATCTGCAAGACCTGTCATAATGTTGGTTGCTCCCGGTCCACTGGTTACCAGACAAACACCGACTTTTCCAGTCGATTTTGCATATCCTTCTGCTTCATGAATCAAACCCTGTTCATGTCTTGGCAAGACGACTTCGATTCCATCCTGCTTATACAATTCATCAAAAAGATCTGTTACAGTTCCTCCCGGATAACCAAAGACGACATCAACATTCTCTTCCTGTAATGCTTTTACAAATAATTTTCTGCCTGTGATATCCATATCTTAACCTTTCCTTTCCGTGCTATACACTTTTTTGTATTACGACAAACTATATCTTAATTTTCTAAAGTTTGCAATACTTTTTTACACTAAACTATTAAATTCTTTAAATATAACCTAGTGTTTTTAAAATAAATATCCAAAAGGTTAGTGTAAATGCAGCTAGCAAAGTTGTTGTTACTACAATACTTGCTGTTAATACATCATCATTTTTCATACTTTTAGCCATAATGTAACAGCTTGGCGTCGTTGGTGATGCTAACATAATAAGAATTGCTACCATTTTTTCTCCTGTAAAACCAAGCCATGCTGCAATCGGCAACATAATAAGCGGTTGAATTACAAGCTTTATTGAAGCAGCAGCAAGCGTCGGTTTTAACTTTGCCAATGCCTTTTTTCCTTCAAAGCCAGCACCTATTACGATTAGTGCCAGCGGTGTTGCCATCTGTGCCACTGTGTTAATTGTCTTATTTACCAGCGTTGGGAATTCGATGTTGCACAATGCCACTGCCATTCCTAGGAAAATTGCAATAATAATCGGATTTTTTACAATGTTTACACATGCTTTTTTTATTTTATCCGTATTACGTCCGCCTTCCTCTTCTTCCGCTTCAAATGTCAGTACAATAACAGAGTAAATATTATAAAGCGGTACCGCTCCAATAATCATAAGCGGCCCCATCGCAGAACTTCCATAAATGTTCTGAATAAATGCTAACCCCATGACTGCGGCACTACTTCGAAAAGATGCCTGTACAAAAGCTCCACGCAAACTTTTCTCTTTCACAAAAAGTCTGGTGCCACCCCAAATCAACCAAAAACATGCAGTGCTTGCCAGTGCACAAAAAAGTACATATTTCAAGTCAAAGACCTCACGAATATTGACACTCGAAATATCTCGAAATAGCATGAAAGGCAATGTCACTTTAAAATTAAACCGATTTGCCACCGTCACAAAATTATCATTTAGCATTCCCTTCTGACGAAGTGCCCATCCTAACACCATCACCAGGAAAATCGGAATCGTAACATTGATACTAAATAAAAAGTTTTCCATAGCGGAACCATCCATTTCTATTTTACTTTTTCATAACGGTAGAAATAGTATTCCAGGTCAAAATAAGTCTGTTCTTCACTATCTCCTGTAATTCTCCATTCCGGTTTTTCATCCAGATTTGGAAAATAGGCATCTGCCTCAAATGCATAATCTATTTTTGTAATATGAGCCACATCACATTCATCTACAAGCTGGCGATAGATTCCTTCCCCACCAATGACATAGATGTCTTCACTCTTATATTTTTTCAATTCTTCATGAAGTTCATCTAATGAATGCACAATGATAGCTCCATTCACCTTATAGTTGAGGTTATGCGTCAACACAATATTGATTCTATTTTTCAATGGCATTCCATTTGGAAAACTTTCCAACGTTTTTCTTCCCATTACAACTACTTTTCCAGTTGTAGTTTCTCGAAAGAACTTCATATCCGCCGGAATACTAACCAATAATTTATTTTTTAAACCGATTGCCCAATTTTTATCGACTGCTGCAATTAAATTCATTTTTTAACCTCTTTCTATTTCTAAATTACTCTTTTCCCTTTTTACAAAATCTACATTGTTATTTCTATTCTTCAAAAAACTATACTGCGATAGGAATGTTCTTTACTTGTGGTCCTGTCACATAATCTTCGATTTTAATGTCATCTGTTGTAAACTGATAAAAATCTTTAATTTCCGGATTCAGCCAAAATTTTGGTGCCGGATGCTGTTCCCTAGTAATCAGTTCCTTGATGATTGGGATATGCCGGTCATAAATATGCGCATCTGCAATGACATGCACTAATTCTCCCACCTTCATATCACAAACCTGTGCCAGCATATGCATAAGTACTGCATACTGACAAACATTCCAGTTATTCGCAGCTAAGACATCCTGAGAGCGCTGATTTAAAATTGCATTCAATGTCAATTTATCGTCTCCCTTTTTCTGCGTCACATTAAATGTCATACTATAGGCGCAAGGATACAAATTCATTTCATGTAAATCTTCGTGCACATAAATATTCGTCATGATACGACGGCTGAACGGATTATTTTTCAAATCATAAATCACGCGATCCACCTGATCCATCATTCCTTCTTTATACTGATGTTTTACACCTAGCTGATATCCGTAGGCTTTTCCGATAGAACCATTCTCATCTGCCCATTCATCCCAGACAGTACTTTTTAAGTCATGGATATTATTAGATTTTCTCTGCCAAATCCATAGCATTTCTTCCGTACATGTCTTGATTGCAGTTTTTCGCAAAGTAATTGCAGGAAACTCTTTTGACAAATCATAACGGTTCACAACTCCAAATTTTTTAATTGTATAGGCACTTGTTCCATCTTCCCAATGTGGACGCACCTTTTCTCCCTCTGTACTACATCCGTTTTCCATAATATCCTGACACATAGTAACAAAAATTTTATCTGCTAAACTCATTTTTAATTCCTTTCTTTTCCAATACATCCCTTTCATTTTCCAATGCTCACCCATTTCACATATCAGCGCACATCAGTTTGATGTATCAGTTACTCTAGTTTTATATTGTAACGAATTTTTATGTAATGTGCAAGTTTTGCAAAATCAGATTTCCCCATCAATTTCTCCCTGTAT
>JBJELY010000028.1:0-2676 GCA_051879395.1 Roseburia sp.
AAGGTGGTGAACATATCCGCTTAGAAGCACTAAAAGACGATGTAGGAATTTCCTGCTACGGACAAATCTGGAGAATATGTTGAAGAATGGACGCACACCAACCTTCAAATGTAAAAAGCAATTTCGAAAAACAATACATTTTTGCCAAGTTAAAATCAAAGTCGGAAAGAAGCGAAAGAAATATCATATTAATGTAAAAGAGAAAAAGAGTTTCGCAATCACCCACTATATTATAATTATGTCAAACTTTTCCCTTTTTGTAACCAAAAAAGCAGCCCGGAACAGATTGCTCTGCCCGGGCCGACTATTTTAAATATGAAAAAGAACTTAACTACTTCTTATAAATGCCAGATATCTTCGTTGTACTGAGCAATAGTTCTGTCAGATGAGAAGAATCCTGCCTGGCTGATGTTTACTAACATCTTCTTAGCCCATGACATACGATCTTCGTAATCAGCGTAGATACGTTCTTTTGTTGCAACGTAATCTTTGAAGTCTGGTAATGTCATGAACCAGTCTTTGTTCAATAATTCGTTGTAGAGACGCTCTAAGTTTTCTTTGCATCCTACTGCCATTAACTCATCACTTACGATAAAGTCAATTGCTTTCTTGATGTCTTCGTCTTCGTCATAGTATTTCTTAGAAACATAATCAGCTTTCTCGTAATGCTCGATAACTGCTTCTGAAGATTCACCGAAGATGTAGATGTTATCATCACCAACGAAATCATGCATTTCTACGTTTGCACCATCCATAGTTCCGATTGCTACTGCACCGTTTAACATGAATTTCATGTTAGATGTACCAGATGCTTCTTTAGAAGCAAGGGAAATCTGCTCATGGATATCTGCTGCAGGAATTAATTTCTCAGCTAAAGTTACATTGTAGTTTTCTACCATAACAACTTTTAAGTATGGAGATACTTCTGGGTCTTTACTGATAACTTCCTGTAAGCAAAGGATTAAATGAATAATATCTTTTGCAATTACATAAGCAGGAGCTGCTTTTGCACCAAAAATAACTGTGATTGGTCTAGCAGGTTTCTTACCAGCTTTGATTTCAAAATATTTATGAATGACATAGAGTGCATTCATCTGCTGTCTCTTGTACTCATGAAGTCTCTTAATCTGAATATCGAAGATAGAGTTTTCATCTAATTCAATTCCCTGAGTCTTAGCAAGGTAATTCTTTAATTCAACTTTCTTTCCTGCTTTTACATCAAGAAGTTTCTGTAAAACAGCTGGATCATCTACGAATTTTCCTAATTTCTCTAATTCTGTTGCATCTTTCTTGAATCCATCACCAATTAAAGATGTAATTAAATCTGTTAATTCATGGTTACAGTGTAATAACCAACGACGGAATGTAATACCGTTTGTCTTGTTATTGAACTTCTCAGGATAAATCTTGTAGAAGTTATTTAATTCAGAGTTCTTTAAAATCTCTGTATGAAGATATGCAACACCATTTACGCTATATCCGTAATGGATATCCATATGTGCCATATGAACTAATTTGTTGTCATCAATAATAGCAACGGACTTGTCGTTGTATTTTTTATTCACACGGCTGTTCAATTCAAAGATGATTGGCAATAACTGTGGAACTGCTTTCTCTAAGAAATGAATTGGCCATTTTTCTAATGCTTCTGCTAAAATTGTGTGGTTTGTATATGCACATGTTTTAGAAACAATATCAATTGCTTCGTCCATTAAGATACCACGTTCCATTAATAAACGGATTAATTCCGGAATTACCATACTTGGATGTGTATCGTTAATCTGGATTGCTGCATATTCATGTAAGTCGTGTAAGTCAGATCCTCTTTCGATTGCTTCGTCGATGATTAATCTTGCACCGTTGCTTACCATGAAATACTGCTGGTAAACACGAAGGATACGTCCTGCATCATCAGAATCATCTGGATAAAGGAATAAAGTTAAGTTCTTTGCAATATTTTCTTTGTCAAAATCAATTCCGTCTCCAACTAAACTTTCGTCTACAGATTCTACATCAAATAAGTGTAATTTTGTAGTTCTGTTTTCATAACCGATTACATCAATATCATATAATCTGGACTGTAATGTAAATCCACCGAACTGAATTGGATATGTAACATCTGTTTTTGTTAACCAGCTTTCTTTTTCAATCCATGGGTTTGGTGTTTCATTCTGTAAGTTATTTTCAAATACCTGTTTAAATAATCCGTAGTGGTAATTTAATCCAATACCATCACCATTTAAACCAAGGCTTGCGATAGAATCAAGGAAACATGCTGCTAAACGTCCAAGTCCACCATTTCCTAAAGATGGTTCTGGTTCTACTTCTTCGATTTCGCTTAAGCTCTTGCCGTTCTCAGCTAAAACTTTTTTCACGTCTTCATAAATTCCAAGGTTGATTAAGTTGTTAGATAACAATTTACCAATTAAGAACTCTGCAGAAATGTAATATAATTTACGTTTTCCTTCGTTGCTTTCTTTTTCTTTTGCCATGCTTTTTGTCATTTCCAATAAAGCGTAGTAAAGTTCTTCATTGGAACACTGTGCGATTTTTTTGTCGTATCTTTTGGTTACGATTTCTTGTAACTTCATAAAATATACCCTCCGAAAAAGTTATTTGATTAATAGTTTCGTATTTTTTCGTAATACACGTGATTGATGATTATATTATATGCGG
>JBJELY010000029.1:0-2665 GCA_051879395.1 Roseburia sp.
ACATCCCACTCTCGCAGGATGCCGGTAATCCTTATGCCGCTTCCAGAAACCGCTCCAGAAATCTCTTCGCATAAGCCTCATACCTAAGTCTTTTTCCTTCTGCATCATCACGCCAAGTTTCCGGATCAAACTGAAGTTCTACAGCTATATCACGCAAAACCTCCAGACCGTACTTCTCCATCATCTCGGCAAGAAATGTGCAGCAGCGTTCAAATTCCTTATTCAAAGCTTCCCTCCTTCCTTAGTCGCCTCTGCATCTTTTCAAAATAATACCGATAATTCTTTTCTTGATGATACAGCCTCACCTTGGAAAAGGCAATATTTTCGATTCAAAAAAATTCCGCTTACATATTTTCAGGCTTTTTATACCCGGAAAATTTCTTTTATAGATTTCTTACGGTATCTTCTGCTAGATACGCATTTTGTATATCCATCACAAAATGCATCTAGTTATGGGCAAAGTCCCCTAAAACCCCTGATTTTTATATAGGTGCGTCACTTTTTGACTCACTTTTTAGAAAAGTACTCCACTTTTTGGAGTCACATTCTAAAAGGTGTTCCATTTTTTGGAGTCACTTTCTAAAAGGTGCTCCACTTTTAACTCACCTATAAATGCCATTATTGATTTCCTTCTACCACAATAATCGTCGTATAATTCAATGCTTCCTTTATCCAGCTGAGGAACTCAGTATAGAACTGTTTTCTGTCATATTGAAAACTATTCAAATCATTTTCGATTTCCGAAATAACCTTCATCCAATCATCAATTCCAAGCCAATTATCAAAACAAACATCAAAACATGGCTCAGGAGTTCCGTCAAAAGCATCTTTTGTCGGATACATTTTGTCAAAATAGTATTTTAACAGGATTTCATAATCTTGCTTGTATATTACTAATGGAGTTGCATAACAAGTCCACTCTTCCCATTGCGGATTCCAATTTGGTTCATCCGATATTTTTAATGGATTAAAAGTTAGTCTTATTACTTCTGATTCAGGAGCATATAATCTCAGTTCTAATTCTTTTTGTTTTTCACCCTTTGATATCCATACAGACATTTTCTTAATCTCCTTACTCATTCTTCATGATCCCGAATTACATTTTAATACTTGGAATGTTAGACGCTAATATCTGACATTTCCTCTCCCTCTAAAATCATTCAAAAAACTATCTTCTGTAATTTACTTCCCCGACTGCAATCGGGTCTAAGTTTAATGTCACCCATTTCACTGACAACTCCGTTAATCGGTTAATGTCCTTTTCATCTGCATTTTTTATGGATTTTATCAACTGACAAAATTTCTCCTGTTCATCTGACGGTAATGGCGTACCCATACAGACATACTGATACAATGCTTTTGCTAAATCATTATAATCCGCATCCCAATTAATGCCTCCATTATCCAGCAGCTCATATGCCAGTTTACCCGAAATGCGGACCACTTCTCCTTGTACAGTCCCTGCATGTCCCGAACCGGGTACCAACAAATTCCATAATTCTGCATGCTGCTTCTGCCAGCTTTTTGTATGAATTTCAATCCGAGTCTTCCCATCATACAATACTCGTTTCGGAACCGGTTTTACATGCAGCAACTCATACAAATGATTCATCGCATGATCTAATTCATCTATAATTTCCGGATTTAAGTCTTTTCTACGGAACTCAATATCCTCTGCAACCTTCTGCATATAATTCTGTAATCTTTCTGTTACCGGTATTCCCTCTTCTAACAGATAAGCTGTGACCGGCTCCAGCTTAACAAGGTCAAATGTCATTGCGCACCGAAATGCATGTTCCAGCGGGTTATCTCCATTTGCATCCGTGGCAGTTGCATCTGCACCTGCCTCTAAAAGACACTTTACCAGATTAATACTTCCGGCAGAAACAGCTTTATGCAAAACAGTCTCCCGATTCCATCCTTGTGTTACAAAAATATCTGCCCCAAGATTCACCAAGTAAACGGCCTGTTCTTCTGCATTCTTATGTCCCGCATGATACATCAGTGGAGTATAGCCATATGTATCCACGTAATTAATATCCGCTCCCTGTTCCAACAGCCATCGCATCATACTTTCGGATATAAGAAACTCAAAGGCATTTCCTTTGTTGTATCCTCAATATGCATTGATATCACATTTTTCAAATACATTTTTGATTTCCTGCTCATTTCCAGTCTCTACCAATTGTTCAAAATCTTTTGGTAACGTCTTTCGCTTCGCCATAGTACCATACTCCTTTCCGAATTCAGGATTATCAACATCTATTAGTTTTCATTGTTTGTCAAGACTCGCGAATTGCTTTGCAATTTGTAAGTTTGGTTTGTTATATATTTAATACGCATTGCCTCCTGCAATATTTTATCCCCCCACTCATCATCTGGTGGACCAACAAGGAAAACTCTAAATCCATATACTTTTCCATTTTGCATTACGCTCGAATCATCATCTATATGCAAATCAATTCTATATTTTGCAGGATACTTTGAAGGCATTGGTTCTTTCTTCCTCGCTTGTACTTCTTTCATATGTCTACTACCATTTATTATCTGACCAACTTTTATTCCATAATGACCAAACAGATGCCTAATATATTTCTCTGTTCTAAAAGAAGTTGTATATATCCAGGTCTCAATTCCTTCAGATTGAAGCTTCCTAAAAAGTTCT
>JBJELY010000030.1:0-2632 GCA_051879395.1 Roseburia sp.
GCGTGTTCGGGACTTTCACCCGTTAGAGCGCGCCCATGGCGCGCAAACAAAAAGACCACTTACCCAGAAAAGATAAGTGGTCAGCGTATACGTATATCGTATATATTCTGAAATTCTACTCTTCTCTGTATCCACTGTCTTTACATACAACAACAAAACCATCCACGTGTCCCGCATGCTTGGCTACCACATTTACGTATGAAGATTTGGATACAAATCTGCACATCCGAAGAATTTCCTTTCAAAAAATATTCGGTTTAGGTTACTACTGTAATACTCAATTGTCAATCAAATTTTTAAATCATCCGAAAAAATCTCAATGCCTCCTCGATCGCATCTTCTTTTTCTTTTGGACACTGTGGTTGCTTCGCATCCCCTGATTTAGGTAAATTATAATTCTCTCGCTCTATAATTCCGTATTTAGCCTTAACCTGGGCGATATTCAATGAAGAAACCTTCATTCCGTTATTATGCTCAGCCACATATTTCTTAATCTCCTCATAAGTAGCCTTACTTTCAGCAACTGTCAAATCCATCTCATCCATATCCAGCCTCACGCTTACATGATGCTTCGCTTCATGGAGTTTGGACAATAAACACACCGTCTCAACATGTGTTGTCACTAACATAGGAACACACATCTTTTACCTCGTCTATGATATGGGAACACAATTCTTTAGCTTTGTCCCCTACGCTCTTAGACTTGTCGAAACGTTCCTTTGCGTTTCCAATTTCATTTTTAAATCCTGTTTTATATATGAAAGTTATTTTATAGGGATCTTTGTTTCCATCTTCATCATAGCCACCGACTATGACCTTTTCAATAATACTTTCAAAAATACCTCTGTCAAACTCCTGCAGCACTTCATTTTTCGATAATGCTTTCTTAAAATCTGCTACTCGTCTTTTTAGAGATACTTCATCTTCCATTTGTTGTTCTAACATCGCTATATTTGCTTTGATGTCAGATAGCTTTCTTTCATAGCCTACATCAGTTTCCTCATAGATATCTTGGGAAACAATTCCTTCTAAATATTTCTCCAGAAGTCTTTTCCTCTTTGATTGAAGATTATCTGCACTTTTTTGAAACTTCGACAATTTATCTCTTACAGAATCTTCACTCAAAGTCTTCTCTACTCTGGTAATAAACTCTTCTAATACATCCTTATTATCAGCACATAACATTTTGTAAGACTCTATAAAGGCTTCTTCAATCACCTGCTCGGGTATTCCCTTACTATCCGGGCAATATCGTTTGCCATGCTTTGTAGACTTTACACATTGCCATATCGTTTTCTGATATTTTGAGCTGCTATGCCAACTTCGTCTTGATAAGCTCGCACCACAGAACCCGCATTCCAACATACAGCTAAAGGCATACTGCCTACTAAACTTTTCTCTTTTTCCCGGTGTTGCTGATTTCCTGCCACCATTTCTACGCTCTCTAATCTCCTGAGCTCTTGCAAATGTTTCTTCTGAAACAATCGGCTCATGGTGATCTTTGATATAAAATCTATCTTCTTCTCCAAGATTTTCTAATCTTCTCTTTGAAATAGGATCGACCGTAAATGTCTTTCCCAGCAAAATATCGCCTTTGTATTTCTCATTGTTGATAATTCCCATTACGCTCGATGATGTCCAATCATTTCCCTTTATGGTCGTTATCCCCTGCTCGTTCAATTCTCTCGCAATCATGGTACTGCCTGCACCAGCAACATATCTATCAAAGATATATCTTACTACCTCAGCACCCTCTTCATTGATTGAAAGAGATTTTGTTTCAACATCATAATCATAACCGAGACAACCTTGAAATCCGACTAACTCCCCACGTTTCATTTTCATCTTCAAGCCCTTTTTCACATAAGCCGAAGTATTCTCAACTTCCTGCTGTGCAACAGAGCTTAATATAGTCATAAGGAATTCGCCATCTTTCATGGTGTTTATCTTTTCTACTTCAAAATAAACTGCAATGCCTCTTTCCTTTAACATTCTGACATATTTTAATGTGTCCAATGTATTTCTGGCGAAACGTGGAAGACTTTTTGCAATAACCATATCAATCTTACCATCCATACAGTCTTGTATCAACCGTTGAAAATCTTCTCTTTTATCCACCTTTGTTCCTGTAATAGCTTTATCTGCATACACACCTGCAAATACCCATTGCTTATTATTCTGAATAAGATCAGTATAGTATTTAACCATTGAATTATAACTCTTTATCTGATCCTCATCATCTGTGCTTACACGACAATATGCAGCTACTCTCAGGCGGTCAACCTTCCTTACTTTGGAAGATTCGTCAAATGGATTATTGGCTTTAATAACTTCTACTTCCATGTTTCCTCCTTTTGTGTTCCCACCATAGTGTGCATAATTATTATATTGCAATACACACAGTAAGTCAAGTTGTAATATTGGATACTACACCATAATCTCTCATCAAGCGTTTCTTTATTTTTTCATATTCAAAATCATTGATTAGCTTCATACTCAACAGTTGCCTTAACATGGACAATTGCATACTGTATCTCAGCAACTTTTTCTTTTCTATAATATCCACCTCCAAATTCTATAGGCAGCACTTTATCTGCCCATGACAAACAGGAACCCATGCTCCTATCTCTCA
>JBJELY010000031.1:0-2631 GCA_051879395.1 Roseburia sp.
CGATTCGGTATAGTTACACTGCAAAAGAAAAAGCAAAAGCTCAGGGGATAGATCATTTTGTATATCCAAGATTTACAAGAACGGTGGTTCCCAGAGGAACATCTGATAATATGCATCCAAATGAAGTTTATGAGCTGATCAGAGATAATGAAATGCGGGATGAACAGATTATTTCGGATGTAAAGGAATGTATTATTGGAGGAAGAACTCCGGTCGTATTGTCAAAATATAAGGATCATTCAGAAAGACTATATGAACGATTGAAAGAATGCGCAGATAAGGTATTTCTTATGACCGGCAATAATTCGAAAAAGGAGCATAAGAAAATGCGTGAGCAGTTACAATTGGTAGATTCAAAAGAAACATTGATTCTGGTGGCTACCGTAAGCCTGATCGGTGAAGGATTTGATTTCCCAAGATTGGATACACTGATCATGGCAACTCCCGTTTCTTTTCGAAGTGTTGTAGAACAATATGCAGGAAGATTAAATCGTGATTATGCAGGAAAAACAAATGTGATTGTTTACGATTATGTTGACAGTCATATCCCGATGTTTGACAAAATGTACGCGAAAAGATTGAAAGCATATAAGCAGATTGGATATGAAGTGTGTGGCGGTCTGCAGCATGAAAAACAGACGGCAAATGCTATTTTTGACAGTGATAATTATCAGGAGGTATACAAAAGCGATCTGTTGGAAGCAGAGAAAGAGATTGTGCTTTGAAAATGGAAAATAATTCAGTATAATTATGGCAAGGAGGTAGGCGCATGGATGAAACTATAATTATTTATCATGGAAGTAATGTCATTGTGCAAAAACCTAAGATTCTGATCAACGGTCATTACAAAGATTTTGGATATGGATTCTACTGTACGAATCTAAAGAAACAGGCAAAACGATGGGCTTTGACGAAACGTGGAGAATCCATTGTGAACAGCTATGCATATACGGAAAACAGTGATTTGAAAATATGCTCTTTCGAAGAAATGACAGAGGAATGGCTGGAGTTTGTGGTGAATTGCCGAAGAGGTAAGGAGCATGAATTTGATATCGTGGATGGACCTATGGCAGACGATCAGATTTGGGATTATGTAGAAGATTATATGACTGGTAATATTTCTAAAGCGGCTTTTGGGGAATTGGTTAAATTCAAATACCCGACACATCAGATGGTTTTCTGTACGGAAGAAGCACTGAAAACATTGCATTTTGAAGGGAGTGAAAAGCTATGACAAACATATATTTCCCTGATGAAGAAATCAAGAAGAACGATGTGTATTTTATTTGTTATATGATTGAACGGGTCGCAAGAAAACTCCATCAGCGCAACAAGTATGTGGTAAATAAGATTGGCAAGGAGAAACTGGAACATTTGATTAGTGTAGCAAATGTTCTTCATGCGGAAAATCCTTTAGCAGTGGAAGATGACTGGATTGAAGAATATGATCTTGCGGAGGGGAATGTTGATGTTACTGCAGTGGATCCCGAATTGGTAACAACAATTCCCAGTGCAACCCAGATGGGAAAGGTTTATCAGAGGTTGATTTATGATACAATGCAGCCGGGAGAATCCGAAGTGGAAGGGATTATCCGGATCTATAATGATGAAATCTGTGATGTGATTGATAATTATAATTGCAGTGCGTATTATGAGCCATCTTATGTGATTGCCAGAGCGTATCTGAATGGCGGATTTTAAATTGCAGTAAACGATCCTTTGCCTTTCTAAGACATTTTGCTATAATAAATCCATGGCAACATTCTGGCAACAGTTTATCAGACAGCCGGTGGAAATTATGTAATAGAAATGTAGTATAATATTATTGTTGAGCAATTTTTTGAAAAAATCAAGTGAAAAGTTATGTGGTTACTTTTCACACCCTAGCCAGACATCGTGCCACCGTTTCCCATTGTTCAAAATGCTGAAAATAAAAAAAATTTATCCACCATAAAACGTCCGATAATGAGTCCATTGTTGAAAACATTTGGGCTCTTATTTTTTGTGAGCATAAGACTTTTCTAATTCTGGTTTATGAAACCATTTTCATTCAAAAATCAAATAAAATCAGCACTGCATTCAACTGCTTTTTTTATTTTTATAAGGGTTATCCACCGTCAAAATGCCGAATTGGATTCGCCTTGAAATTCGCCTTTTTCCACTGTTTCTGGTATACTTTTCTTATCAAAACAAAAAACAGATGGAGATTTTTGCATGGATACTGTACTCATGAAAAAATATGAAGCATATATTTCAGAGCTTAAGGCTGCCAATGAAGACCAGAAAAAGTTTATCGCTATTCAGGAGCAGGAAATTGACAGTTTAAAAAAGCTGCTGGTTCAGAAGGATGAAAAGATTGAGATCCTTACTGAAGAATTGAGACAGACAATAGATACCGCAAAAGAAATGGAAAAGATCCTGAATTCCATTTTTCAGGACTGATTTTCTGGAGGTATACAGATGAATTCTTTCGAATACCAAAGTGCCCTCCAGTATAGGGTAAAAGCGCAGGCCAGGCATTGCAGAGTTTAAGTCCGGCGAAAAATACAGAAAACTTGAATCAGAATACAAGGCAATCATCCGCAGCCTTGAAAGACGGATCAAAGAGCTTGAGTATGAATTGTCAAAATC
>JBJELY010000032.1:0-42724 GCA_051879395.1 Roseburia sp.
TAGCAGCCATTATAACTGCTACGCTTAAAAAGTCTAACTTTTTGGGGTCACCTCATTTCACCGTAAACGTGTACGCTCCTTTTTCGATGGTTTTTGCCTTAACCTGTTATTTCTTTTTTCCGATTAGTTCCTCAACAAATGCCTGATAATCCTGCATGCTGGTACAATTTGGTGCATAATCAATCAGTAATTTCTTTGCTTTCTGCGCTTCCTTCGTCTTCACGCATTCCCGAATAACTGTTTGAAATAATTTTGTACCCATTTCTTCCGCTTGTTGCTGCATCTCCTGCTGTACTCTTTTTTCCAGATTAGATCTTCCTGAAAATTTCACAAGCAGCAAACCTGCTATCTTAAGGGCAGGATTTTGTCTTCTCTGTACCGCCTTGATGGTATCATACAACTGTTTTAACCCCTGCATCGAATAGGCATCCGCTGTTACCGGAATAATAACTTCATCCGCTGCAATCAAGCAGTTATACAAAATCACATTCAGCGACGGTGCTGTATCAATTACGATATAGTCATATCCTTCTAACTCTTCTATCGCATCTTTTAAACGGTATAGTCCTTCTACATCACCATCTAACATCTTTTCTGCCTTACTTAATAATGGGTCTGATGCCACTATATCGCCGTTTGGCATATGCTGGATTGCATCTTCTAGTGGAAGCATGTCCGAATCCACCATAACATCATATAAGGTTCCCTGATTTTCAATTTCTGCCTGATACGTACAGGTACTATTTCCCTGTGGATCAGCGTCTATTAAAAGTGTCTTTCCCTTTTTTCCTAAAATTCCTGCCAGTGTGGTTGCTGTTGTTGTTTTTCCTATTCCACCCTTTTGATTTGCCACTACATATGTAATTGTCATAGTATCTCATCCTCTTCTTTCTCGTATGTTAAAAAGTAATTTGTCCCTGCACTTCCTTATTTACTACATAGAATACCGATGATTCCTCCGGTTTGATGTAGACATTTACTTCTTCTATCTCTTCGTCTTTTATTCCCTGGCTCAAAATATCTCTGCGAACCAGGTCAAGTAAATTCTGCTCTAACCGTTCTCTTCCCTGATACTGAATAACTACATTTTTCTTAGCTGTTGCAAATCCACCAGCTATCTTTTGGGCTCTTTCTACGCTGCTTTTCAATGCCATAGCTCAATCCTCCTCCAATATAACCCTTCTATCATCTGTTACTAGTATAACATTTTACCACATTAAAGTGAAATATCAAGGTGGTTTTGCCTAAATATCTTGTATAATCTCATCCTGTTTCCTAATATTGAATCGATAGATGACCGCAACGAAAAAGATGAATGATTTCTCTCCTACGGATAAACACCTTTTACGCTAACTGACTTCTTACGATTTTGGTTGCCTTCACCAGATTCTTTAAACTGGCATCCGTTTCTGCAATCCCTCTAGTCTTCAATCCACAATCCGGGTTAACCCATAATTTTTCTTCCGTAATTTTTGTAAGCATCGCTTTTAATGCTATTACAATCTCTTCCACAGAAGGAACTCTCGGAGAATGAATGTCATATACTCCCGGTCCCACTTCTGTCTCAAAATTGCTTTCCTTAATTGCATCCAAAATCGTTAATTTAGAACGAGATGCCTCAAAAGAAATTACGTCCGCATCCATATCATCAATATCTTTAATAATCTCATTGAATTCACTATAACACATATGGGTATGTATCTGCGTTTCTGCTTTTACTCCACTATGACACAAACGAAATGCCGGAATTGCCCAATCAAGATATTCCCTGTACCAATCACTTTTTCTAATTGGCAACTTTTCCTTCAAAGCTGCTTCATCTATTTGAATCATTTTAACTCCGGCTCTTTCTAAATCAAGAACTTCCTCCCGTATTGCAATGCCAATCTGATATGCCATTTCTTTTAAACTGATATCTTCTCTTGGAAATGACCAGTTAAGAATAGTGACCGGACCGGTCAACATTCCTTTCACAGGCTTTTTCGTCAAACTTTGTGCATAAACAGAATATTCTACTGTAATAGGTGCTATTCTCTTAATATCTCCGAAAATAATTGGTGGTTTTACACATCTGGTACCATATGATTGAACCCATGCTTTCTCTGTAAATACATAACCCGACAAATTCTCTCCAAAAAATTCAACCATGTCATTTCTTTCATACTCTCCATGCACCAAAACATCCAGCCCGATTTGCTCCTGTTTCTCAATACATTCTTTGATAAAGGCATGTATCTGCTTATCGTATGCCGTCTTTTCAATTTCACCTTTCCGATACCGGCTGCGATTCCTTTTTACTTCCTGTGTTTGTGGAAAAGAGCCAATTGTTGTAGTTGGAAGAATCGGCAGTTCAAAAACGGATTTTTGTATTTTTTGCCTTTCAGAACGTTCCGGTTGTCTGATAAAATCTTTTTCGGATAACGATGCAACCCTTTGTTTTACCTCTCCATCCTGGAAAATTTTTTCCTGCTCGAAAGTTCTTTTATTTTCCAAATACGCTTTCTCCAGAGTATAATTATCACTTTCTGCTAATTTACCAAGTTCCTGTAATTCTTGAAGTTTTTCCAATGCAAAAGAAAAATACTGTTTTACTTCATTTCCTAAAGTTCCTTCATTTTTGAGCGTATAAGGAACATGTAATAAAGAGCAGGACGTAGATAAGACAATTTGTTCCACATGTCTCTTTATCTCATCCAGTATTTCTAATTTACTTTCATAATTACATTTCCAGATATTTTTTCCATTGATAAGACCTACAAAAAGTATTTTATCTTTAGGAAAACCATATTTTTCCACTAATTCCTTTGTCTTTTTTCCTTCCAGAAAGTCCAATCCAATTCCATCAAACTCCAAAGCTGTAGCAATCTCATAGCAATCTCTGATGTCTCCGAAGTAAGTTTGCAGTAAAACTTTTAAGTTGCCTTTCTCTGCTAACATCTGCTGATATAATGTTTCAAAGAGATTACTATCTTCTTTTGTCAAATCCATTACCAGTGCCGGTTCCTCAAATTGAATCCAGTCCGCACCCAGCTCATTGAATTTTTCCAAAATTTCTTTATATGCACTAACCATGGATTCCATATAGTCATTTGCTGTTTTACCATCCTGATATTTTGCAAGTTTTAAAAATGTAAATGGACCAATCAATGTCGGCTTTGTCTGTATTCCCAAGTTCGCAGCTTCCACATATTCCTCAAAAGGTTTGTTACCATTAACTTTTATCTGTACGTCTGCTTCGATTTCTGGCACAATATAATGATAGTTTGTATTAAACCATTTTTTCATAGCAAGGGCTGGAACATCTCCCTCTTTTCCCTGATATCCTCTTGCCATTGCAAAATAAGTATCTAACTCCGTTAATCCCAGCTCTTTATAGCACTTTGGTATTACATTTAACAAAACTGCTGTATCAAGCATACCATCATAAAAAGAAAAATCGTTTGATGAAATATATTTTATTCCAGCGTTCTTTTGCCATTCCCAATGTTCTTTTCTTAACACTTTTCCTATTTCCAATAATTTTTCACTGTCTATTTCACCTCGAAAATATTTTTCAGAAGCAAACTTTAACTCCCTAAGTTTTCCCACTCTTGGAAAACCAATTACTGCACTTTCCATCACTATCCTCCATCTAACTGAAATCATTTTGTATGGCTACAAGTATATATTTCATTAACGGATTTGGAAAATACAAAAAAATAGAACTTCGATATAGTTTTAAACTATGTCTAGGTTCTACTTTATCTTTTGTTATATAGTGTTTTTGCTATCATCTAAATATATTTCATTAGGTATTCTATATACGCACTGGCATACCGGCTAAGTGGCATATTTTTCTGCGTAATAATGCCAATCCTCATATACTCCTCTACTGCCAATGGCTTTGCTATAATGTTCTCACCATTCAATTCTTTACTGATGACACCGGAACTAACAGTATATCCGTTCAGACCAATGACCAGATTGAATAAGGTCGCTCTATCGCGTACCTTTACATTTTTGCGTCGATCCAATGTGCTAAGGATTTCTTCCGAAAAATAAAAGGAATTATATTCCCCTTGCTCAAAGGACAAATATGGATATTCTTCCAAATCATCTAAAGTCAATATTTCCTTCGTGGCTAACGGATGTTCCGCTGATATGAACACATGAGGTTTTGCCACAAACAACTCTTTGAATTTGAGTCCATTTTGCTTAATTAGTTTTAAAATGATTTCTTCATTCTTAGAAGAAGTGTAAAGAATACCAACCTCACTTTTTAACCTACTCACATCTTCTATAATTTCATAGGTTTGTGTCTCCCTTAGCGTAAAATCGTATTTATTTCCACCAAACTCACGTATTACATCCACAAAAGCATTTACGGCAAATGAATAATGTTGACAGGATACGGAAAATTTTGAACTCTGCTCCCGTTTATTCAAAAATTTTTCTTCTAACAAATTAGTTTGTTCTAATACCTGTCTCGCGTAGGACAAAAAAACATCTCCCTCATTTGACACAGATACCCCCCGATTCGTACGGTTAAAAATTGTTATCTGCATTTCCTTTTCAAGTTCGTGAATCGCATTTGTAAGACTTGGCTGGGAAATAAAAAGCCTTTTTGCAGCCTCGGTAATGTTACCTGTTTCCGCAACTGTCACAATATATCTTAATTGTTGTAATGTCACTTTCTTCCTGCCTTTCTTTTGTCTATTTTTCCACTTTTACTGCATTCGGATAAATACGCTCCATTCTGGAATCATCAAAATGCACATCAACCCATTCTTCCAACTCATTTCCCGGCGTAATTCCCTCTGATCTCTCATCATATCTTGTTAGCGCTGCACAGGACACCAATACATTTACAAGCATGAATAAAATTAAAATCCAAGTACTGATTTTCCCGATTTTCATTGGAATTTTCTCAATCATATTAGAAACAGGCGGATAAAGCTTTTTAAACCACACAACCGCTGCAATGCCCCAGAAAAAGCAATATAGTAAATTAATTCTTCCACCAAGGTTAAATGGCATATTGCTATAATCCCAAAAAACGGTTCCAAATATGATTTCCGTAAAAAGGCTACATATGTATTCGTATAATCCACCTAAAAAAGTTCCCATTCCAAAAAGAAACGAATCAGACCGATTCCGATATTTGTATAAAAGTGCCGTTACCGCAGCAATTGCCAATCCCCAAACAATACTGAATGGTCCCCAGACAACGCTACTCCTGCTCATCCAGATTCCGGCTGTAATGCGGCAAAAAATAGTCTCTGTAAGATCTCCTAAAAAAGCTCCAATAAAAAACAGCATTACAATTTTATAGAAATTACATCCATATGCAAAAACTGCTGTATTCTTTTCCGGTTCTTCTACCTGCTTCTTTTGTGGATATGCCTTTGAAATACGCCGATCTACAAACTGGTAAATTTTATCACCCAAACGTCTGCTGACAGAATCCATCCATTCGTCTGTTTCCTGCCACTTTTTCATTCGCTTGCTTCTTCCGGAAAGAACTATCATGGTAGCCGTTCCATCTAAAATTAATCCAGCCAATAGAACTATAATTGTAATATTTCGAACAATTTCCGGCAACATCTGATAAATCTGAAGAAAAAATCCATTTCCCCATTTCATCATGGCAAATCCAAGAATTCCCCAGACTGCCGTTGTCGACAAACTGATATATCCGTCCAGATTTATAGGAAATGTGGAATAATCCCACCATCTTTCCCTATACATTTTTTCAATTAAGTGTCCCGCAATCCATTCTACAAGCGATGCAAGTACTGCACTTCCGATAAATAACCAAATTCCATTCAGTTCTCCGGTTACTGCCGTAATACAAAGAGCTCCAATACCATAAATAATGCAAAATGGTCCATTGATTATCCCACGGTTTGAAAAACGTTTTTTCTTAACGGCTGCAACCACCGTTTCTAAAATCCATCCCCCAAAAGAGTAAATTAAAAATAACCAAATCGCTTTCCAAAATAATTCCATAACTCATTAGTCCTTTCATCCTTATAGAAATTTCCGATATGTCTTTTCGATTAGAAAAGCTCCCAACGGTGCTGTCACTAAAATTGCAAGTACTGCCACTGCTAATACAATATTACCGCAAGAAAGTCCCAGCGCAAGTGGTACCCCACCTATTGCCGCCTGAACCGTTGCTTTGGGTAAATAAGCAAACATACAAAATACTCTCTCTTTTGTGTTTAAATTAGTTCCCAGCAGGCAGAAAAAAACTCCCGCCATACGAAACAGCAATACACCAAGAACTAAAACCATCGCAGAAATTCCGGCAACCGTAATATAATGAATATCAACCGTTGCTCCTACTAAAACAAACAGCATGATTTCTGCTCCTACCCAAAGCTTATTAAATTTCACAGAAAGCCTTTCTGCAACTTGTTTTCTATTCCTTTGAAGTGAGATTCCTACAAACATAATTGCAATCAAAGAAGAAAACGTAATTGCACAGTTCATGTGGTCTTCCAGCGTCACCAATAAAAACGATACGCTTAAAAATATAATTACCTTTGCGGTATCCCGAATATGTACTTTTTCAAAAAACTTTGCCAAAAGGAATCCAACCATCAAACCTGCCGCAATTCCAAGACAAATGGAAATTGGAATATTGACAAAACTCATAACAGAAACTCCATTTCCCTGTACAAGCCCGGTAAATGCACTAAAAAGCACAATGACAAAAACATCATCAACAGAGGCTCCAGCAAGTATCAATTGTGGAATTCCTTTAGCTGTTCCATATCCTTCTTCGATTAATTTTATCATTTTCGGAACAATGACCGCCGGAGATACCGCAGCAACTACTGCGCCCATAATAGCTGCCTCTAGTGTAGAAATTCCCAAAAGTGGAGGTGCTAATAAAATCATTCCAACAATTTCAAACGTTGCCGGCAAAAAACACATCAAAACTGCCGGGCGGCCTACTTTTTTCAAATCTTCCAGATTCAATGTAAGCCCTGCTCTTGTCAAAATAATAATCAGAGCTATTTTCCTTAAGTCGGCTGATATTCCAAGAATGGAACTATCAATCACATTTAATACATATGGTCCTAACAGAATTCCGGTCAAAATCATTCCCAAAAGACTCGGAAGCTTTATCTTACTACAAAGCCATCCTGCGCCCATTCCAACTAACAATATACATGCAATACTAAATAACACTGTGTTTCTCTGCCTTCCTTTATTCTCTTCTATATCAAATAACACATAAAGTATATCTCAAACTCAATCTGTGTAGCAATAGAAATTTCTATCCCATTTTTGATATTGGAAGATATAAAAATTCGGGTATCAAAAGCTACTTTTTAAAGCCTGCTTTGATACCCGAATCCTACCAATCCTTTGTAACAATAAAGTCTGAAATTTACCTCAACCAAAAAGTTTCTGGTAAATTGCCTCGCCTAACCTCCTATGTCCTTCCTCATCTAAATGCTCCCTGTCTTCTTTACTTGGAGATGCATAATCTGATGCAGCCAGGAAAAGATAATTTCGCTTTTCTGCAATTTTTCGATATACCTCCGGAAGTCTTTTCGATATTTGAACAGACGCTTCATTAAATTCCGGATCAAATCCTTCTTCTCCGACGCCATCTCCCAAAGCAATCGGTGAAATTAAAAGAACTTTTGCCTCTGGTGTCACCTGCTCAATCTGATCCAGCAGACGTTCCACACCTTTTCCAATTACTTCTGCTGAAGCATCATAGATTGTCTTACAGTCATTCGTTCCCAACATCAGGATAATCACCTCAATTGGTCTGTGTGTTTCTAATAACACCGGTAATAATTCTGTTCCACGTCTTCCGTCCCGAAGTGGATCGTCAAACACAGTTGTTCTTCCACACAATCCTTCTTCGCTCACGTAATATCCTTTTTCTCTTACTGCTTCTTCCAATAGACTCGTCCAACGAACTCCATATTCATAACGTCCCGTTGTCCCCGGAATCAATCCGTAAGTATTGGAATCTCCAAAGCATAAAATTTCTTTCCGCTGCACTCCTTGCGCCTCCTTTCTTTTCATATAGATGATTTTTTTATTTTATTTTTTTCTCTAACCAGGTCCATGCCTTAAACATCAATGCACCCCATGCAAAAAATAATGCGATTAGAATCCACATGGATACCGGGCTCTGATAATGTGTTTCCGTAAAATATTTCTGCCAGCCGGGAATGTCTGTATAATAGTATTGTCCTGCTCCAAAATTTAACCCATCAATAAATCCTAAATGATTTTTCATTGCATAAATTCCAAAACCAGCGGTCAATACCAACAAAACAAGGCATGCTTTTACAATGCGATTTATTTTCCTCTCGTTTTTCATAATGCTCCTCCTGATGCCTAGCTAATTGCCGGAATTGGGAAAAATCTTCCGCTTAACAGCAACCACACAACTGCATAAGTTAATACAAGATTAAATATCTGACCTATTACATAAAGTGCAACCGGCTTTCCGCCGGAAAACTGCTCTTTCAACTCTCCAAAATTGGTTTCTAGACCAATACTAACAAACGCTAGCGCAAATGCCCAGTTTTTAAATTGTCCCAAGTTTGCAATAATATTCGAAGTTGTCTCTACTCCAACGGTTCCCTGTAACACAAAAGAGGAAATCAAAGATGCTCCTAAGAATCCTAATACAAATTTCGGAAATCTATGCCAGATTTCACTTGCTCCCACGGTTCTTTCCTCTGTCTTATCAACTTTCGTAGTAAAGAAAATTGCAACTGCAAATGCTATAAATCCAATTAAAATATTCTGAATCATCTTTACAAGTGCTGCAGCGGTTGCCCCCACATCACCTAATGCCTGGCCTGCTAAAACTACGGCACCGGTAGAATCCACCGTTCCACCAATCCATGCTCCACCAACCAGTTCAGAAATACCAACCGCCTTGATAAATAAAGGCATTGTTACCATCATTGCAACTGTAAAAATTAAAGAGGTTCCTACTGCAAATGTCAAATCTGTTTTCTTCGCTTTACTAGAAGCTGCCGCTGCAATTGCTGCTGACGTTCCGCAGACAGAAGTTGCTGTTGCAATCGTGATGACCAATGGTTTATTTTCAATTTTTAATACTCTGGTTCCAATAAACCACATAAAAATAATAACAGTCGGTGTTACAAGCCATGCAATTCCAAGACCATATAATCCAAACTTCTGAATATTTGTAAATAATACCTCTGCACCCATGATAACCAATCCGGTTTTGATATAAAACTCTGTCTGCAATGCAGGTTTTAGCCATTCCGGCGTTTTAATCGTGTTGGCAATTACAAGCCCAATTAGTAATGCCCAGAATGCATATTCCAAGTAACGATTAAATGTCACCTGTGCAGAAATAATTCTGACTATTGTAGTAATTGCAAATAATCCTGTAAATCCTACTAAGAATTTTTTTACTTTTTTATTTTGCAAACGGTTCCCCACTGCAAAAAGTAAGCCAAATGTAATAAAGGTAATCAACCATTTCAGCCAGATACTTCCACTAAAACTTGCAAATAATCCTGGGTTATCGGCGCCTCCCCAAGTTTCAAATTTTGCTCCTGTAAAAGAAAAGGCTCCTGTAATTACTCCTATCGCATCTATTGCGATAATCAGGAAAGCTCCCCATATTGCAAGCCAATCCTCCTTATGTAGCAAATCACTCCACTGAAATTTTTCTGATGTAACAATCTCTTCTGTATCTTGTGTTACTATTTCCTCTTCTTCCAATCCCTGATATATGTTTCTCTCTACTGTATCCATATTCACTTCCCCTTCCTTTTTATTTCTTATAATTCCTATATGTTTAGTATGTTTTAAAAAGATAATAACTCTATCATGAAAAAAATGCAAGAAAAAACTGGCAAAAAATATATTTTGTATATTTTTACCAGTTCCATTCCTTTTTCTTTTCTTTTTTCGTGTAATTATACTTCAGCAATCGCCTACATCGTTATCGCTACGCTTGTCGATTATAAATGATTGCCACATGCTTCCTGTCACGATACATAATTCCCCAGACTGCCACGAAATTGATTGCCATAAAAATTGCAACTACAAGTCTTTTTTCCATAAACTCTGCCATAACACCAGAAAGCAGTTCTCCTGCCATCATTCCAAGCGTCACTGCCATATGGAAAATACCATTGAAGCGCCCTTTTTTTCCATCCGGAACATAACTTTGTGTGGCTGAAATACGAATATTATAAGACGTTACTCCCATAATTCCGGAAACAAAGCACATCACCATCATCACTTGAACCGGTGCATATAAATAGGTTCCATCCAATATAGAAATTGTCATATAAACTACCAAAGCAATCAAGAATTTTTTATCTGCTGGATATTTGAATTTATAATGAATGGCTCCACCTATCAATCTTCCTAACAGCATAAATCCCATTACTGCAATGTAAACATACTCTCCATGCGGATAAGCTCCCTTAAAATAAGGCAAACCAATTACATTCGATGCTCCTTGCGCAAACATGGTTACCGTAAAATAGAGCACAATAGCACATAAGCCCTTTTCTTCTTTTAAATAAGTAACCCCTTCCTGAAATGTCTTTTGATACTGACGAATTCCAAACTCCTCGTTTTTTTCTTTTACATAAGACTCTTTTACATGAATCTGTGTCTCCATCACCGCAGCAAGGAAAAAGCTGACCATATCAATTAAAAAAAGTGGTCCGATTCCTACCAGATTATAAAGGAATGCGGAAACAGGCACCATAAGCATTGTCAGCGAATCCAGAGTACTTGAAATGGAATATGCCTTCGTATAATTTCCCTCACTAATCAGCATTGGGTAAAAACTTTCATATGCGACGGAATAAACACTGTCAATCGCACCTAATAACATACAGCCTAACACTAGTATGGCATAATTCAAATTTCCCGAAAAAATAATGACTGCAAATAGCAGATAAATTCCCGTCGAAATAAAATCCAATGTATAGATCGTTTTTCGTCTGGAAAACTTATCGATAAATGGTCCTGCCAAAGTTGGCATAATAATCTGTGGTAAATTGTAAAGTACCATATAAAGCGCATATAAAAAAGTAGATTTTGTATAATCTAGAATCAAAAGTCCCGTTGCAAATCCTGCAACCGAATTTCCGATACGTGAAATAATGGTTCCAATTGTAATTAAAATAAAATTTTTCGTCCATAACGGATTGTTTTCTGTTTCTGGTCTGTTGGACATAGTTGTTCCTCTTTTCTCTTTTTGGTACATCGATGTTCTTATCTTAGTATAGCATTCTGTTTAACCACATAAAAGTCTGTATATTTGAGAAAATTGTCTTGAAAAATTTATTTCAGAACCAGTTTAGCCGTCTATTTTAGGAAAACGTATTTTCCCATTCAATTTTTCCGTAATTTCAAGCGCCTCTTTATAGCGACGTTTTGCCTTATACAATTCCACTAAATATCTTCCATGATAGACTTTAAAACCATATCCTAACGTTTTTCCTGCTGTCTCATACACTTCTTTTAAAAGGCTTTCATATTCGGGCTGCTCCATAAAATCATCTTGCAAACGTAGTTCGATGACACGCAGCATTTTTATAATAGTTTCGTTCGTATTCTCACTGATACACTCTTTTGCTGCATACAAATATTTTTCTCCAAACTCTTTTCTTCCTAGCTGAATATAGGAAAAAGCAAGCTTATGATAAAGTAACAGCCAGTCTAATTCCTCTTTCTTTTTAGGATCTCTTTCGTCTAAAAGCTTTTCCACTTTGCATAAATTTTCAACTGCCTCTTCATAATAACCATACTCCACATAAGTCGCACCAATATTGTAATAAATACTATACATTAGTTCTGGCCGTATTACTCTTGCCAATTCTATCGTTCTGCGATAATAGCGTTTCATATTTTCTATATCATGATTTGCATAGCAGGTGGCAATTAAAAAACTGCTATCTAGCAGCATATTTGCATTGCCTTCTTCCGCTGCCATCTGATAAGCAAGCTCTAAATAATGTACTGCCTCCAGATAATTTCCCTCTTTAAAACACAAATGCCCTTGCTGAGTCAATACATAACTTCCCGTAATCTGTTGCCCAGCCACTTGAAACCAGTGCATACGCTGCTCAAAACTTAGCTTTTGATTATTTCCCATTAAAATCCCCAACAAAAATAACTGATTTTTTGTCATGTACTTTTGTAGTTCACTCAATTCAGACAGCCTCCGGTCTGTTTCCTCGGAAAAGTTTTCCTCTTCCAATTTTACAGTACGATAAATACAAAAAAGCTGCCAACTTAAATTAAGTTCACTATTCTCATAATAAGATTGTTCTTTTTCAATTGCTTCTGCCACTTCTTTCGTATCTTCCTCATGAAAAAAATAATCAAAATACTCCTGCAAAAGCCGGCGCAGTTGTTCTATTTTTTCTTCATCCGTTACAAAAGATATCCCGAGGACTGCAAAAAGCTGTTCCACAATTTCCACACTGGGATTCACTTTTCCCTGTTCGATTTTACTTAAATAAGAAACCACACAGATTCCCTGACACAGTCCTTCCTGTGATAAATTCTGTTCGAGTCTCTTTTGGCGAATTAATAGCCCCACATAACGGTTTACATTCTTTTCTACTTTGTTTTTCATCTTCTTTATCCTATTCCTATTATTACAAGCTCTATCCTAACAGTTTTTCCAATATTCTACAATATTTCTGCCAAAATGATTTTTGATATGCTACCTTCCTTCTTCTAAATGGATTTTAAGCAATGCGGTTTTTAATACTACGTGCTATTGTTTTTTATACTTCATCGTGATACAATGAAAAGAAACTATACTACGAATCCAAAGGAGCAATTATGTCAGATCAGAATTCTAAAACAGAGCGAAATCAATTTACCCGCATGTGTATCGGCGATGCTATTATTTCTCTGATGCAGACCGAGGATTTTGATTCCTTAAAAATATCCGATATCTGTAAAAAAGCCGGCTTATCCCGCATGACTTTTTATCATTACTATGACTCAAAAACTGCAGTTTTAATGGACTATATGAATACTATGATTGAAGCATACCAAAAAGAAAACGAAGCCGGTAAGTTCGGCTCTTTTCACGAGTATCATCATATTTTACATGCTTTGACGTTCTTTGATCAATATGCTGATTTTTTTCTGACACTTGAGCGTGCAGGTCTGCATTCTCTAATTTTAGAGGCTGTTAATCATTTTATGGAAGAACAGGTGCAGCCTTCCTATTCCGGCTCTGTTTACAAACTTTACTACTATGCCGGTGCCCTGACCAATCTTTTTCTAAAATGGGAGGAAAAAGGAAAAGTGGACTCTGCAGAAGAAATCGCACTGATTATCTCCCAGATTCCACTTTCTTAATCTATAACTTTCTTCTATTGTTTGCGGATTTCTTTTATGATACGGTTCACCAGTCCTACACGATGGAATGGTGTCATCAAATAATATCCATCTGCCACATCTTCTAGTTTCTTCGCAATATCCACGGAAACAGCCACTGCTACTTCCTCTGCTTCTTCCCTTGTCATATCCTGACGATAAAGATTCACAATTTCATCGCCAACATGAATTCCCGGCATTTCATTTTTCATAAACATAGCATTCCGGTAACTTACAATCGGCATAATACCACAGATAATTTTTGCATCTACTCTTTCTTTTAAATCGTGAATTCTTGTAATATCCGCTTCTGAAAAAATTGGCTGGGTCAAGAAATAAGAGCATCCTGCCTCTATTTTCATCTGCATTCTACGCACAACTGCATCGATATTGGTTCCTGCATAATTTAAGGCTCCACCATAATATACCGGCTTTTCACCAAAAACTTCCTCGTTCATATGGCGAAGGTATTCCATGAAACGAATCGAATTCATATCAAATACACCTGTAATCTTACCACGATTATCCATTCCCACCGGATCTCCTGTAATTACAAGAAAATCGCGGATTCCATTGATATGTGCTCCTAAGATTTCAGAACGAAGTCCAATCAGATTACGATCTCTCATTGCGACATGTGGCATAATTTCTACATCTGCACAATTTTTCGCGTAAACTGCAAGTAAAGAAGCATCTGCTCTTGATCTTGCCAGTGGCGAATCTGAAACGGTTATCATATCAACTTGATTTTCTTTTAACGCAAAAATTCCTTTCCGGAACTTTTCAATCTGATCATCAAATGGTGCATCAAGTTCAACTACAAACACTTTTTCTTTTCCGGAATTTAGTTTTTCCATAAAATCGGTTGCTTCTGCAATCTTTTCTTTTTTCTCTTCCGTAGGAACCTGTATTTTCTTTGCTTTTACAGTATCATCTTTTTCTAATACATCCCGCAATGCCGCAATATGCTTTGGTGTTGTTCCACAACAACCTCCAATTAAATTCGCACCAAGTGCAATGATTTCTTTCATCTGCTGGGCATAATAAGACGGCTCATTGGAAAAACGCAGTCTGCCACGCAATTCCTGCTGATATCCTGCATTTGGAAGTACACTTAATACACAGTCCTCCGGGAACTGCTGTTTCTCTAAAATCTGTTTCATATGAACAGCACCTACACCACAGTTGAAGCCAAAAACGTCCAATTCTTCAACTTTTGCAGCTTCTGAAATCAGCTCGTCCACATGATATCCATGTTGCGTATATCCCATTGGATTTAATGAAAACTGTGCCAGAACAACACTGTCTTTGCACTGTTCCTTACAATATTCTGCTAACTTTGGAATCCATTTCCATTCTGAAAATGTTTCAAAAAGAAACGTTGTAATTCCCTCTTCTAAAAAAGCAGAAACTATACGCTGATACTCTTCCCATATTTCTATCTCACTCTCATCTGCCAGCTGACGGATTGGTCCAATAGACGCTACAATCCGAATCTCTTTCCCTGATTCTTCTACTGCAGTTTTAGCGTTAGAAATTGCTTTTTGCAAAACTGTTTTGCACTTTTCTGCATCCGGAAAAAGCTGATGATTTACGGCAAATGTATTGGTTCGTATCCACTGAGCACCTGCTTCTATATATTCTTTATGAATTGCTATAATCTGCTCCGGATATAATAGGTTTGCTTCTTCTGCTTCTATTTCAGATGGATATTTCTGGGCATAATATGTTCCCATGGCGCCATCTAGTAATATGACCCGCTCTGTCTCAAACTTTTTCATCTAAAATCCCCTTAGTCTGTTTTTTTTACTTTATTAGCCATAATACCATACACGCCTTTTAATATCAAACAGATTCTTACACTTCTTTTTCCAAAATCGCAACGCCGTACTTTTCAAGCATAAATGTTCCATCTATCTGCTTTTTGCCAAGTAAATCATATCCTTCGCAATCTGGAATCAATTTTGTCTCTTCTGAACTGTTCAGATAGAATTCGTATTTTTTTCCTTCTGCAGTACGAATATGCTTTTCAACACCTTCCGGCAAAACCTGGTAGGAAACCTCTGCTTTTTCTAATACTTCTGCAAACAAATTCCTCATGGTTGCCCTGTCTAATCTGGCAGCCACGTAATATGCCTTTCCTTTTCCATAAGAATGTGCTGTAACTGCCGGCATTCCTTCATAATAATCAGACTGGTACATACCAAGAACTTCTACGTCTTCCGTGCGAAGCATCTCTGCATAATCACGTACTTCTCCAACGCTTCCATCTGCAAAAATAACTGCATTTCTATCCTCTGGATATAAAGTATCGATTTCCTCACTAATAACACCAAAGACTTCTGATAAGCCGTTTCCTGGAAATCCCCCTAGGAAGCAAAGCTGATTTTCATCCACATATCCGGTAAGATAAGTAGCAAGAAGATACCCACCCTCTTTTACAAAGGTCTTTAATTTTTCTGCTATATTATTTTTCAGCATATAAAGCATTGGTAGGACCACAACCTGATAACCTTCCAACGTATCCTCGGAAGAAACAACATCCACGTCCACACCAAGCTGTAAAAACGCTTGATAAAGTTCTGCACAGGTCTTGTCATACTGCTTCGTAGCATCCGCCAATCCCTTCATATCTTCGATTGCCCACATATTATCCCAATCAAAAATTATTGCAACCTTCGCATCGACTAGGCTTCCCTGTACGGCTTCTAACTCTTTCAATTCCGCTCCAAGAGCTTCTACTTCTTTAAAAATGCGAGTATCATCTTTTCCAAGATGGTCAATTACCGCTCCATGATACTGTTCAAAGGAACCACGTCCTTTTCTCCATTGGAAATACTGAACCGTATCAGAACCACAGGCTATTGCCTGCATAGAAGCAAGTTTATGAACACCTGGACGTCTCATTTTATTGAATTCCTGCCAGTTTACAAGTCCCGGTGCGCTTTCCATTAACATGAATGGCTTGTCCTTTTTCATGGAACGCATAACGGCATGATCAAATGCATTTCTTGCAAACGTATCGCTTAATGACTCGTAGTCGTTATGATATCTTGGATAAGAATCCCATGAAATTACATCCAATTCTTTTGCCATCACATGATAATCGAGTCCCGGGAAAAGCTGCATGTAATTTGTTGTGACCGGAATCTGCGGTGTCACTTCTTTTAAATAGTAAATTTCAGATTTCATATAATCTGTTGTGTTCCAGGTTGTAAAACGCTTCCATTCCAGGTTCAACCCCATAATACTGGTCTCTCCGTTGGTAAATGGCGGCTCAATTTCAGAAAAATCCTGATAAGTATGACTCCAGAACGTAGTCCACCATGCTTTGTTCAGTTTATTAATATCATGCTCAAATTTTTCTTCCAAATAGCTCTGAAAACGCTTTCTACAATTTGGGCAGAAACATTCTCCATTAAATTCATTGGAGATATGCCACATAATAAGCCCCGGATGATTTCCCACCCGTTTTACCAATTCTTCTAGTAGCTGATGCACCTTTTGACGATAAATCATTGAACTCATACAGTGATTGTGACGAATTCCCTGATGAGCCTTTGTTCCATAAGCATCCACGCGCAAAACTTCAGGATACTTCTTTGCAAGCCAGACTGGTTTTGCACCGGAAGGTGTTGCTAGTATCGTATAAATACCGTTCTCGTATAATTTATCCATAATCTCCACAAGCCAGTCAAAATGATACTCTCCTTCGATTGGCTCATAAGTCGACCACGCAAAAACGCCTAATGTCGCGCTGGTCATACCGGCTTTCTTCATTAGGCGAATATCTTCTTCTAAAATGTCAGGACAATCTAACCACTGCTCTGGGTTATAATCTCCTCCATGTAAAATTCCTGAAATCTGTGGAAATAATTTATTTTTCTGCATTCTTAGCCTCCTATAAATATACCTTGTAAACTAGACACGCAAAATTTCATTTAATACCCAAATTTTCCGCAAAAAATATAGCTTTTTAGTACTTAAATTATAGGAAATGTAGCATATTGTGTCAAACCGCTTTACAACCGTTTTTAGTGCGTTTTCGGTCATTTTTCAGGATTCCCACACTAATCATTGCCACAAATGGAACTGTCAATACAACCCCTAGTGTCGCTGAAATTCCTTGAATGATTTCAATTCCAATATCATACATGTTTAAAACCTGATAATAATTATATTTATAACTATATATATATATCAATGTATTAATAGAGCCACCTGCAAACGCCAATATCAAGGTGTTAGACATCGTGCCCATCATATCCTTTCCCACATTAATACCAGACTGAAAAAGTTCTTTTCTCGATAGTCCTGGATTTTTCTCATGAATTTCATTGATTGTGGACGTAACCGACATTGCAACATCCATAACAGCGCCCAGCGCAGAAATAAGGATTCCGGCAAACATCAACTCCCCCACCTGAATATCCGTTACCATCCCAATATAATCCAGACTCTCAATATCTGATACATTATATCCTGAAATGTGTGTCATTTTTCCAAAAACATAAGCAAATAAAGCTGAAATAGCTACTCCGGCAATCGTTCCCAGGATAGCACAGCCTGTTTTTATCGTCATCCCGTCAATCAGATACATTACAACTACAGTTGTGAGAACTGCTACAAGAATGGCACACAAAATCGGAGAATATCCCCGATACACCATTGGCAAAAATAAAAAAATGATGCATACAAAAGTAAAAACCAGTCCAAGAGCAGAATTCAAACCTTTTTTTCCACCAATTGCCCAAAGGACGACAAGGAAAAAAATAAGAATTCCATACAAGATATTCCCTCTGTCATAATTGTATACACTAACACTCAAATTATCTTCATATTCACTTATGATTGCAATTACCTTTAGACCAACTGTGCAGTCAGCTCCGTACAAATAGCTGGATGTACTTGTTGCTTCTACAATTTCTCCTTTGTGCTCCCCCGTTCGGATACGAAGATTTACAATCTGTTGTCCTACACGTGTTCCACTTTCCTGCATATTATCCTGCAAAATTTCAACTACTTCTGCCTTTTCAAAAGTACGTCCTTCATTCTCCATAAGCTCATCGCGCTCTACCCGGTTCACCAGATAGAGCGCGATGCTAAACAGAACAAGAAAAGCTCCCACCACAATTTGTCTCATGTGCTGCTTTTTCAATGTTCGTCTCCTTTCGTTTTTCTATATATTCTTTTTTCTTCTTTTACTTGCAAACCCAGCTACTATTATAAGTCCTGCCATTCCCACAAGAACTATATATCCTGCAACATTCTGGTCATCTCCGGTCTTTACTGTTTCGGTTGCACCAGTTTGTGTTGCCGTAGTCTTTGTCTCTGACGCTGCATTCTGCTGTGTTGTTGCTGCCTGCTTTGTTGTCAGAACAATTGCATATTCCGAAGCATGTGTAAACTGTAAAGATACATTTCCATTTTCTTCTACAGTTCCTTTGTTCTTAAACTCCATAACACCCTTGTTATTGTAGTAATACAAATTTCCAATTTTTCCACTATAATCTTTTCCTACATTTAATGTCAGTTCTGCAGTAAAACCAAATTCTCCATTATGTGCCAGAGAAATTTGTACGACTGGATTACTTCCGGCTACATTCGAAATTACATTTTCTGGAATATTATTTGTATTTTGGCTTACTTGTAAATTGATATCCTGTAATCCTGCCTCTGTAATCGATGTTCCTGTAATTTTCCAAGTACAGTTGTTCATCTGAACTTCTAATATAACATCTTTTCCTTTTGCTGCCTCTAAAACAGCCTTTGGAAGTACCGTAGCGCCTCCCATGGAAATTATTACTGTTTCGCCGTTCTTTGCATTTGTAATCTGTGATACTGTCTGTGCAGTCTGTTCCTCTGTTAATCCATTTTGATTTGTAGTTACATCATCCGTACCGTCATTATGATTACTATTATCCTCTGAACTTGTTTCTACTAATTTTAATGCGCTATAGGCTGCCTTTAATGCTGCAAGTGCATTCTCTACTTCAGATGTTTTTGCCTGATCGTCAGCTAATACCGCTTTTGCTCCCTGTAATGCTGCATTGAAAGCATTGTATGTTTCTTCGGTATATTTTTCAGCATCTAATCCCAGTGCTTCCATTTTTTCAATTTCAGACTGAAGTGCAGATTTATCAACACTTTTTATAATGGTAAATGTCTTATCAATTGCTTCATTTGTGTCAGAACGATAGGTAGTAATCTGAAAACTTGTTTCATCGACACTTACAACAGAATAAGTTGGAACATCTTCCTGCCATCTTGCCGCAATATAACTTTGCATACGAGGAACTAAATCATAATATTTACTTCCTGAAGCACTATTTGCTGTCATATATAAAATTCCTTCCGGATTAACGGCTGTTTCTACATCTTTTGTCACTGCAATTACTGCTTCTGAGTCCATAACAGAATACAAATAATTCAAATATGCCTGTTCCGCTGCATCTGTCGTATCATCTGCAATATTTCCCGGTGCTGTATATAATGTCTCCGTACTGTCTCCTACATCAATATCCTTTTCTAACTGCTCATCAAACTCATCATCCGTATAAGTAATATCCTTTACTCCATCACCAGATAATAAATAAGATCTCGAATATGCATGGTCATGTCCAGTCAATACAACATCCACATCATACTCTTCAAAATACGGAATTAATGCATATCTTAAGTTTACAATTTCCGGTTCGTTAGAGTGTTCTGCAGATCCATAGATGTCCTGATGAAGTGTCACAACACGCCAATTGCAATCTGGATTTGCTTCTACTGCTTCTTTTATAAAAGCCTCATGATCCGCTACATTTGTATCCTGTGTGTTCAGCATTAAAAATAATGCATCACCGTAAGTAAACCAGTAGTCACCACCAACAATACCATTCGAACCTTTTTCACTCAGATTCGGTATATTAAAATGATACTGATAATTTTCATTATCTGCATCATGATTTCCAACTGTAGTTGCAACCGGTACAGACTTTAATACATCCGGACTCAAATATCCTGCATATTCAATTTCACTAACCGTATAGTCTTGGACTTTTTTTGCATTTGTCTGAATCTGATCTCCAGCTGATAAAATAAAGCTCACATCACCACCAGTTTTACTCATCGCCTGCTTTAACGTATTTGCCCAGTTGAAACTATCACTCTGTACAGAATCATATTGTGCCTGCTTAAACGTATCCTTTGCAATATCTTCCGGTTTTTTTGCCTTTTCTGCATTTGAAGAACCAATCTGTGGATCTCCTACAAATACAAATTGGAATGAACTACTGTCCTTTGTTGTAAAAGACTCAATTTCTTTTCCTGCTACCTGATAATAATAAGTTGTGTTTGCTTCTAACTGACTCAATGTAACTTTATTGCTTTTGTATCCGGTTTGTGCATCTGACTGTACTACAGTTGCTGAAACTCCATCACTTAAATCTACTGTCTTTCCATAAATAAATGTTGGTACGCCATCTTCACTCTTCGAATACCATGCAAAATTTTTCTGTGTCTCATCAGAACCCGGTGTCATGGATACCTGTGTCCAATCCTGACTAATTCCTACCCATTCACTTTTCCATGCATCAAATGCTCCATTTGCTGCGGCTGCTGTATCTTCTGCCTTTGTAGCTCCATCCGGTGCTGCTCCTGCATATACGGATAAAGTCGAACTTCCTACTGTTGCTACTATCAAAGCAGCTGCTAACATACTATTCCATTTTTTCCCTCTTCTCATTTCATAACCATGCCTTTCCGTAGCCTACAAATTTCCAAATACGTTCTATTCTTCTTTGCAGGCATCTTAACTATGTTTGTCTTTTTAATATTTTTTCATACCTTTCAAGACTTTGTCAGTATAATTTCTCTTTATATGAAGCATGTATCAGTTATGTAAATTTTGCGTAATATCATACATTACCTCTGTGTATCAGTCGCATCCTGCCCGGAAAGCTTTTTATCAGATGGGAATTTCCTATTCTAAAAAAAGACATAGCCGCCTATACGACTATGTCTTTCCTTCTATATTCTTTTCAGAAATTATCTCTGAACACGAGCTCCTGCTCCGCCCATGATAGCTTCTACTTCTTTCTTGCTTGCCATTGTTGTATCACCTGGTGTTGTCATAGCAAGTGCACCGTGAGCTGCACCATAGTTAACTGCTAATTCAGCATTTCCTGTTGTCATTAATCCGTAGATTAATCCAGATGCAAAAGAATCTCCACCACCAACACGGTCCATGATTTCAAGTCCCTTGTAGTCTTTTGCTTTGAAGATTTCTCCATCTGCCCAGCAGATTGCGCTCCAGTCGTTTACTGTAGCTGTCTTAACTTCACGTAATGTTGTAGCAACAGCTTTGAAGTTAGGATATGTCTTAGCAGCTTCGTTAATCATTTTCTTGTATCCATCAAGATTTAATTCTTTTAAGTCAGCATCGTTTCCTTCTATTTCAAATCCAAGACATGCTGTGAAGTCTTCTTCGTTACCAATCATAACGTCAACATATTTTGCAATTTCTTTATTTACTTCCTGAGCCTTAGCCTGTCCACCAATTGCGCTCCACATAGATGGACGGTAGTTCAAGTCGTAAGATACGATTGTTCCGTATTTCTTAGCTGTCTTGATTGCTTCGATAACTGTTTCACAAGACTGTTCAGATAAAGCAGCATAGATACCGCCAGTGTGTAACCAACGAGCACCAAGTTCTCCAAAAATATAATCAAAATCAAAATCAGCTGGTGTAGCTTTGGAAATTGCTGTGTTAGCACGGTCAGAACATCCAACTGCTCCACGAATACCAAATCCACGCTCTGTAAAGTTGATACCATTACGGCAAACTCTACCGATTCCGTCTGTATCCATCCATTTAATTAAGGAGGTATCAACACCACCCTGAAGGATGAAGTCTTCCATTAATTTACCAACTTCGTTATCAGCAAAAGCTGTGATAACACCTGTCTTCATTCCAAAACATCTTCTTAATCCACGAACAACGTTGTATTCTCCGCCACCTTCCCACGCACGGAAAGATCTTGCTGTACGAATTCTTCCCTCACCTGGATCAAGACGTAACATAACTTCACCTAAAGATACTGCATCAAATTTACATTCGCTTGCTGGTCTTAAATTTAAATCCATTTTTTTCCTCCATTTTCCAGTTGCTCTTACAACTGCCAAATAAAACAATATTTTTACAGATTTTGTAAGCGCTTACACTTACATGTTTATTATAACACAGTATGTCACGAAATTTCAATTTTTCTTTAAAATATTTTTAAAAAGTTTTGTTTCTTTCCTGATACAATATCTCTCTCTATTAAACCGTAAAAATAAACACCTATTTTTCGCTCTTTGCAACTGCAATTATGGAATCGCTGGAATCATAAGTTCTGTTTTTTCCTTATTTATCTCTGCCTCAAAGCAGTACACCGGCTGATAAAATCCTTTTGAATCAATCTGATAACCAAGCCTCACATCTCCCAACCGGATTTTTAGGCATTCCTTTCCATAATGGCGGAATTTCCCCTCACAAATCTGCTGATAAGCCGCCTCTTCCGAAATAATGGAAAACTCTTTATATTTCTCACAACATAACAGCTTATTACGTATTTCTCCTATTTTTCCATTTTCAAAATAAGAACAGGATAACGTTCCGTCGTACATCCGATTTCCTTCTACGTCTCCTGAAACAGTAAACAGATAATTCCCTTCTCCCTGATTTTCAAAAACAGCGTCCTGCGGCATTTCTATTCCATAATTTTTTAGTGCTTCTCTAATTTCAGCTTCAGAAGCATCTTCTTTTTCTAAAACCGCGTCTTCTGAAAATAATACAGAAAAATCTGTATAGGAATAGGTTCCTCCTACATAATCAATCCAGAATGTATTTCCATCCTCTCCATAATATACTGCCGTGTCTTCATATAAATCCGTCCGGCTCTCATCAAGACTGGTCCCTGTCTTTTTCAAGAAAGACGCTGCCTTTTCTTTCGTCTGCTCTTCTTCCATAACTTCAACCTGATATACGACTGCTGTTGTTTCTTTCGTTTCATACTGCTCCACTGTATTGATTTCCAACAGATCCGTATCATACGGAATTATGTAACCGCTTACAAAATTTCCCAGTTCTTGGTTTACATAACTCGCAAAAATAGTAGAAAAAATGATAATTGCTGCCGCTAGTGGAATCTGTAATGCCAACGTTTTTTTCAAACTCTTTTTCTCTTTCTTCCACCATGCTCGCACATATACACAAATCGCAAAAATACCATATCCGATCATCGTTCCCAGCAAATTGTCAAAAATATCATCCAGCTCAAAGATTCCTCTCTTTAAAAGTAACTGGGTTACTTCTATAAAAAGTGTCAGTCCAAATCCCGCCAGATAGGTCTTCCAGAACTTCCGAAATCTTTTGATTCCCAATGGCAATAAAAAGCCAAGCGGTATGAACAATAAAATATTTAAAATAATATTTCTCCATTCTGTTACTGACCAACTGCTCCATGCTTCTTTATAAGAATAAAAAAGTGGCATGATTTCTCTGTTTTCCCAGCTTGCACTTCTATTTAGCATCGTACCCCCAAATACGATGACCAAGTAACCAAGGAATATCGCACCCCATAGCAGCATCATCTTGCTAGGTTTTTTCTTTCCTTTTCCAATTTTTCGATAAATCAGACCATATCCCACAAAATAGATGACTGCACAAAATGCCACTACTACTATTCCAAGAATCATATAGTCCTTCGCCAATGACACTATATCTGATATTCTCATCCCACGTTTTTCTCCTTCACTGCACTTCTTATTTTTTGAAAAGGCACTTATACCAACCAATAAGATGCATTCTCACGTTTTAAAATATTTTCTGAAATCATATCACGCCGCAAGGTGCAAAAATCGTCGAAATAATCCGCAATAATCAAATTAACTTCCCGCTCTGTATAGACTTTCCCCTTTTCGAATCCCTTTGCAATTTCTTCTAATACAATACGCTCTTTCTTCCGTTGCGAAGGAATTGATTTTAATTTTCCATATTCAAAAAAGGCACTAATCACCTTCTTTCGATAGGCTTCTTCCCGTTCTTTTTGTTCTTCTGCCTCGGTAGATTCCTCCTTAATAATATCAATGATATTCGTCATAAAGACATCTTTCTTAATTGAATACATGGTATAATACTGTTCTTTGTAAGATTCTACTGCACCCGCATCCTCTAATTTTTTTAAATGAAAGGAGATAGTTGGTGCCGTCAATCCTAATCGCTCTGCCAGACGTTCTACATACATATCTTCCTGAATCAATGATTTTAATATCTGTAATCTGGATTTATCTGCCAGACACTTAAATAATTTGATTGCTTCTGTCTCTGTCATATTATTCCTCCATCAATTTCTCATATTCCTTCATAATTTTTTCTACTGCTTTTAACTTTGTTTCTTCAATCAAAACTTTCGTTGTATCATTATGTTCCTTTGCAAGCTCCAGACTCTTCTTCCAACTCTCCGGAACCCTGTTAGCACTTGCCAAAAACATATCACGCATCATGTCGTGATTCCCATTTTTCTTCCCCGTTTCTCGAATTGCTGACTGATAAAGTGTAGCATAAATGTCATAAATATTCGACTCAATTCTACAGATATTTGCTTCATCTTTACGCTGATCCTTAATTAAGCTTTGTTCTCTTGTCATACACTCTTCTTTTTCTTTTTCTAAAAATGCTAAAAATAATTCTTTCTCTTTCATCTCTATAAATCCACCTTCCTAAAAATGCACCAATAGACGGCGTTCTTTCATTTTTATAAACATCTAATTAGATATCATCTATAATACCATTTCTTTTATATTTGTCAATACATTTCTCTCGTTTTATTTTTACGTTTATCTAATTATTTCAAAAGAACTATTAAAAAAATTCCGCTAAGGTGACAGATATCATTTCACCTGTCTACCTTAGAGGAATCTATTTCATCATCTTTATCCATTCTTTACTGTAAAAATTGTGTTGTTGCTTTTGCAATCTTTTCCGCTTCAAACGGCTTGATAATAAAATCCTTTGCTCCCGCATTGATTGCATCTAAAATAAATGGTTTCTGCCCCATTGCACTGCACATCACTACTTTTGCATCACTGTCATATTCGATAATATCACGTACTGCAGAAACTCCATCCTTAATCGGCATTATAATGTCCATAAAAACCATATCTGGACTAAGTTCCTCATACTTTTCTAACGCATCCACACCATTCTCAGCTTCATAAATTTCACTATATCCTACTTTTTCTAAAATATCTCGAATATGTAATCTCATAAACTTAGAGTCATCACAAACTAATACCCTTTTGTTCTCCCGCATCATCTGTTACTACTCTCCCTAATTTTACCTAAAAAAACACTTCTTCTTTTGCTGCATTTAACTTATATATCACATAATATTAAAGTTCGTCAAGCAAAACTTTTATGTTTCAATAACTCTTCTAAAATGTCAAACAGATGAAAATGAAACATTCCGATTCCTGTTCCTTCTCTATCTGCTTTCTCTCCGGCCAATTCCGAACATTTTTTCCACTGTTTGGAAGCCTTTTCCACTGCCTGCAAAGGTCCTAATCCTTTTCCACAGAAAAAAGCACATAACGCAGACAACATACAACCGCTTCCGGTTATCCGTGAAATTCTATCATCTCCACCTTCAACCAGCCGGGTAGTGATTCCATCCGATACAACATCCGACTTTCCACTTACCAGTACGGTGCAGGAAAACGTTTTTGCAAGCTTCTCTGCCACTTCTTTCTGCTGTTGTTCCTTCATCTGAATCTTACTTTCGACTCCACCGGATATTCCATTTTTCATATGTAACAGTGTACATGCTTCTTCCTGATTACATCTTATTACGGATACTTTTACTTCTTTTAATAATTTTTCTATCTCTTCTTTTCGAAAATTGCTGGCACCAACTCCCACTGGGTCAAGCACCACCGGATGACCTAAACGATTTGCCTCTTTTCCTGCAAGCATACAGGCATGAAACTTTTCCTCACTTGGCACTCCGGTATTCAAAAGCGTTGCATGGCAGATTGCCGTAATCTCTTCTACCTCTTTTACTGACTGTGCCATAATAGCACTTCCTCCTGCCGCAAGCAAAAGATTTGCAACATCCTGCATGGATACGGGATTCGTCAGGCAATGAACCTTCGGATTCTCTACCATCTAAAATCCCTCCTTCATCCGACTAAGCGCTCCACTTTTTTCAAACATTTTTAAAAAAGCAAATGCCAATGCACTTCCAACTACAGTTGATATCAAAAATGGAACTACATAAACAAATAAACCTACTGGTTCTAGTCCCATCAACAATTTTGCTACCGGATAAGCCGCCATCCCACCTAGGATACCTGTTCCAACTGCCTCAGAAGCACAAGTCAGACTTAATTTTTTGCTGATTGCATACATAAGGCCGCAACAAAGTGCACCTACCATACTTCCTGGAAATGCCATCAGACTTCCAAGCCCCAATATATTTCGCAATAGGCTGGCACAAAATGCAATTGCAACGCCCCACCAAGGTCCTAAAAAAACAGCTGCAAAAATATTTACCATATGCTGCACCGGCGCACATTTGCTTCCTGCAATCGGAAAGCTGATAAAACTCCCTACAACTGCCAATGCAATTAAAACTCCAGCAGTTGCTATTTTTCTTGTCATAATATTCTTTTTCATAAAGCATCCTCTCTTTTTTCTTCCTTATTAGGCGATTGCGAAATTCTTTTTGCTTCTTTCGCAACAGTATCCTATTTCTTGCTTTTCTTTCCGCAGTTGATTTTTCCGAGATAAAAATGTAGATTTTCGGAATTGCTTTTTACATTTTATATGATTGCTGCTATTCGTCCAAGCTTCGAGCATATCCATCCGGTTTGTTCGAAGCAAGAAAATTCCTTTCAGAGTATTTGTGTGCTTCTTAGCGGATATGTGAAGCACCAAGGATGCTGCGAACAACTGTTTGAGCGTTATTAGCTAACATGTTTCACAACCATAATGTGCGAGTTTTGGAAGCAGCATCTAATCAAAGGTGGTGAGCATATCCGCTTAGAAGCACTAAAAGACGATGTAGGAATTTCCTGCTACGTACAAACCGGATGGATATGTCGAAGAATGGACGTACATCAGCCTTCAAATGTAAAAAGCAATCTCGAAAAGCAATACATTTTTATCAAGTTAAAATCAACTGCGGAAAGAAAAGCAAGATATATCATACTTGATATGAAAAAGCAAAAAGAGTTTCGCAATCGCCTATTCTTTCTTATATAAATAAGGAAAGAAAATTTCATCTCGAAATATGCTCCATATTATATTTCATTCTGCCTAAATTTGCAACCTGTGTGTTGTACCTTCTGTTTGACCTTTTTTCTGCACACTATTGACAGTTTTTTATGCAAACCAAGCTTTCATCGTATCTAGCACCTGAATTAATTGCTCTTCTTCTATCACATACGGTACCATTGCATACATATATTTTAAAAATGGTCTGGAAAAAACGCCTCTCTGATAAGCAAATTCTTGAAAACCTTCCAAATCCGCGGAATCTTTTACTTCAATGCAGACACAACCACCCATGATTCTGACTTCCTTGATTCTTGGGTCTGTAAATCCTTCCATCTCTCTTCTGGTGATTGCTTCAATCTTTTTGATTTTTTCCATATAATTTCCCTGTTCAAACAGTTCAATGGATTTTAACGCTACACTGCATGCTAACGCATTTCCCATAAACGTCGGTCCGTGCATCAAGGCAAGATCCGGATCATCTCCTAAAAATGCCTGATAGACTTTTTCATTTGCTACTGTTACCGCATGACCGATATATCCACCTGTTAAGGCTTTTCCGAGTACTAAAATATCCGGGCAGACTACATCTGCAACAAAGCGATGTCCTGTTCTTCCAAATCCGGTTGCAACCTCATCAAAAATTAATAACACACCATATTCATCGCAAAGTTCCCTTGCTCTCTCTAAAAACGAAATGTCATACATCAGCATTCCGCCTGCTCCCTGCAATAAAGGTTCCACAATCATACAGTAAAATTCCCGATGATGTTCTAAAAATGCCTGCTCCAATGCGTCAATTGTAGTTGGAATATGTACAACATCTTTTTTTTCACCAAAAGCAAAATGATAATCGTCATCGTCCCCTACTTCCATCGTTTTGAAGGTATCACCATGATAAGCATTCTCCAATGCCAGTACTTTTGTACGCTTTGAATATTCTGATACATCAAAAAGTCCATGATGTGCCTGATCCAATGCAAGTATACTTGTACGCTTCTGTTTCATATTAATGTTATATTGCATTGCCATTTTCAATGCAACTTCCACTGCAACACTTCCAGAATCTGAAAAAAAGCAGTAGTTTAAGTCGCCCGGCAACCACTCTTCTAATTTTTTTGACAATTTCTGCACGGGTTCGTGTGTAAGTCCCCCTAGCATAACATGGGAAAATCGATCTGCCTGATTTTTAATTGCTTCTGTTAATACCGGATGCTTATAGCCATGTATGACACTCCACCAAGAAGAAACCGAATCTATCATCTGATTGTCCTTTGTGTAAAGATAAACTCCTTTTGCGTCAATTATTTCATAAGGCGGTTTCATTGTTTTCATTTGTTGATATGGATACCAAATCATATATTTCTTCCTCTCCTACTTATTCCTCGTAAATTGCTTTCAATTTTTCCGAATCTATTTCTAATTCTGTATCACCATCTTTTACACAGGCAATGACTGGAATTCCAGTGAGATATTCACACATTTTCAAATTGTCTTCTTCCATAACATTTCCCGGATGAAAATGGTTAAAGATAATTCCTTTTATTGGAATCTGTTTTTCTCTCATATAAGAAACTGTCAATCCGACATTATTAATCGTTCCAAGTCCAGCATCTGCTACAATGACACAAGAAAGCTTTAACTCTTTTATCACATCTTCCAACTGAATTTTTGCTTCATCAAAACAAATCGGGCAAAGAATCCCTCCGCTTCCTTCCATCGCAACATAGTCATATTTTTCCGCCACTCTTTCAAAACCTTTCTTTACAACGGAAAGTTGTACCGGATTTCCCTCTATTCTCGAAGCCAAATGCGGTGAATATGCATTTTCATAGATATAAGGACACATCTCCTCAATAGGCTGTTCTATTCCTGCTATGTTCTTTACATACATGGCATCACCTGGAATCAGTTTTCCCTGCTCATCCCGATCATTTCCGCTCATCGCAGCCTTATAATAGGAAGCATTTACTCCTTTCTCTTTTAATTTTTTTACCATTAATGCTGTTACAAACGTTTTACCTACATCCGTACCTGTACCTGTCACAAAAATTTTTTTACTCATCTTTCAATTTGACCTCGTATCCTAATTCTTTCATCAATTCCATATCTGTCTGTACTGTAATTCCAGCAGTTGTCAACATGTCTCCGCTAATAGCGGCATTTGCCCCACTCTGAAAACACAACATTCCTTTGTCCCCGATAAGGCCACGTCCACCTGCGAGACGTATGGATGCATCCGGAATTAAAAATCGAAAAATCGCAACAATCCGACATAATTCTTCATTTGTCAAAATACGATTCTTTTCATAAGGTGTTCCCGGTATTGGATTTAAAAGATTCACCGGTATGGAGCGTACACCAAGTTCTCTCGCTGCTATCACCATATCGATTCTATCTTCCATTGTCTCACCTAATCCCATAATTCCACCGGAGCAGATCTCCAATCCTGCTCTTTTAGCAGCTTTTAAAGTCTCTATTTTTTCTTCAAAAGTATGCGTTGTACACACTTCTTTGAAAAAACGTGGCGATGACTCTAAATTACAATGAACACGTGATGCCCCTGCCTCTTTTATTTTTCGGAACTGTTCTTCCCCTAATAATCCAAAAGATACACAGACTTCAATCCCTACCTCTTCACGAATTACCCGAATACTTTCGCAAACCTGATCTACCTCTGCATCCGAAAGACGTTTTCCCGAAGTTACAATCGAATAACGCAACACGCCCTGTTCCTTATTATGTTTTGCTCCTTCTAACAATTCTTTCGTAGAAAGCAAAGGATAACTTTCCTGACATGTTGTATGGTAATGAGCGCTCTGTGCACAGTATTTACAATCCTCCGAGCATTTTCCACACTTTCCGTTTATAATGGTACACATATCAAAAATTGTTCCACAAAATTTTTCCCTGATTTCATTTGCGGCCTGAGTCAATTCCTCAAACGAAGCCTCAACCAATTCTAGTGCTTCCGCCTTTGTAATCTGTCCACCAGCCATTACCTTTTCTTTTAATTGCCAAACCATTTTTCTCTTTTATCTCCATTTAAATTATGTATGCACTGTTATCTTCTAGTTGTCCTCAATATTGGCACCAGCCGCTTTGCTAAAAATGCCGCCAGAATACACAGGCAGATATCACCTGGTACTGCCAGAATAAAGCAATATAAAATTAAAGGCCAAAGTGCAATTGGTGTATCAATCACATAATTACAAATCACATAATAGTATACCATTCCCATCGCATATACAATTACCAGACCCAAGAAATTGTTAACCAACAGTTTCAGCATGGTTAACTTTTCCATTTTTTCCGTAAGTTTACCTGTGACATAAGTTGCAACACAAAAACCAATCAGATATCCAAAGCTTGGTTTTAACACATACCAAATACCACCACCTTCCGCAAAAATCGGAAGTCCTAGTAATCCAAGTGCTAAATATAATGCCACACTAACAGCACCTAATTTCCCTCCAAGCAAAAGTCCTGCCATCATCGTAAACAGGAACTGCAGCGTAAATGGAACTACCGGAATTGGGATTTTAATAAAAGCTCCCACTGCAATCAGTGTGGTAAATAAAGCACAGTAAATCATATTCTTCACATTGATGGAAGACGTACTTACATTTGTTTTTTCTGTTTTAACGTTCATAATTACTTATCCTTTCTTTTTTAACGGACAATAATACTGAAATTTCCGCTTATTGTAAACCTTTTTCTTTTATTGGTTAACATTCATCCCCATTATAGGCATTTCGATAAGTAAAGTCAACCGCTTCTTTAACCAATTTTCCTATTTTCTTCCAATTTCAAGTAATTTTATCCGTTTCTTTCTGTTTTTAGTACTTCTGTCCGTTTCTTTCGTTCTGCTTCTATCAGTAAATTTGTCCGTTTCTTTTTTCTTTAAGACAAAACAAAAAGCACTCTGCAAGAATTCAGTCTGTCCATTGGCATCCTTTTTTCCTGCAAAGTGCTTCTTATTTTGCTATTTATATTTTACTTACTTTTTCTGACTTTCTTCTTTTTCTTCTTCTTCAATCTGATCCATACGCTCTAATACATTTTCAATTGCTTCTGTCTCAGTTGTAGGTTTTTTCATTACACCTTCTTTTTTCGTATATTCTTCCCTTGCTGCGATATCTTTACGGAATAACCACTTAAATGTCACGCGAATCAGTGGCTGAATAAAGAACATTTGGGAAAAATACGCAAATGGTAAATTGAAACATACTAATTTTAACCAATTAGCCAGTAGAGTCCACATATTAAATCCTGCATAATATGGATAATACAGCCATGCAGCAATAAAACTCATCATAGGACACATAATTCCAACTGTTGCGCAAATAATTGCTGATTCAAAAATAATCGGATGATTCTTTCTTGGATCAAATACTCTGGACGCTAACTTAAAAGAACATGGACTTCCAATTAACACCTCCAATGTATACGCAAAGCAAAATTCAACAAGCACAACAGCCCAGATTGGCAGCATTCTTCCAAACATATAAACCCCACCCTGAGCATTAATTGCAGCAATTACACTGTTTTCCCCAGTGACCGCCATCAGGGTGCTTCCATTTACAACATAAAGGCTGTAAAATACATAAGCATGAACAGTTACTACTACGGTTAAGAAGGCAAAAACCATTCTCTGAAATTGATTTCTTGGCATAATATAATCTCCTTTTTCGCACAAAAAAAGACACAAGCATCTAATTAGGCAATTTTCAAAACATAGTTACCGTAATCAGATTTACGTGCCGAAGCACTACTTGTGTCGTTTATGTGTCTTTATTTATTTTTCTCTGCTAATTTATCACATCTCGTCGAATTTTTCAAATGTTTTTTTAAATTAGTCGATAAATGATGATAGCAATCAATACTCCAATAATGCTGGCAATTGTAATTTTAATGTTCAAACCAAATGTCAACACCAAAATTCCCAAATCCAATACAATCGGACTTGTCAGCCCAAAACTCTGTCCATATCCAAGCCAGCTTAAAAAGGAAACCTGTGATGCTAATTCTCCAATGAATCCGCCTAACACAATTCCTGCCAACAATAATAAAAACAAAGCCCAATTATTTTTTCCGAGAGCTCCTTTACTCATTTCCTTACCTCTTTACTTCCATTTCCTAATAAATGCAAGAATATTCCTGCATCTTTTCTCTCTTAAATATGAATCAGTTCATATTCATTGTTTCCAAGCCCAATCTTTACGGCATGTGCAATACAGGATTTCCATTCTGTATCCGGATGTGTCATATGAAAATGATCATGTTCTTCCTGGTGCTTCTGCTCTTTTAAATGCTCACTTAATACGCTTCCATCAATCGCTGGCATTTTATTACACAAATCCGCACAAGCCTGATCTAATGCAACCGGGTCAAAGGATGCTAACATTCCAACATCCGGTATAATTGGAATATCATTTTCTGCATGACAATCACAATTTGGCGATACATCACAAATCAATGATATATGAAAACACGGTCTGTCTTTGCACACAGCAAGACTGTATTCTGCCATCTTATAATTCAACATAGCAAGAGAATCATTAAAATCGGCAGCAATTGCATCTTTCGGGCAGACAGCAAGGCAACGGCCACAGCCCACACATTTCTCATGATCAATCGTTACTTTTTCATCCTTTTTGATAGGTGCACCATGTGCGCAAATACGCTGGCAGGAACCACAGCCTACACAGGAAGACTGATCTACACTTGGTTTTCCGTCACAGTGCTGTTCCATCTTGCCAGCACGAGAACCACAGCCCATACCGATATTTTTCAATGTTCCACCAAATCCAGCCATCTCATGTCCTTTGAAATGCGTCAACGAAATAAAAACATCTGCATCCATAATGGCATGTCCAATTTTTGCCTCTTTTACATACTCTCCATCAATCGGAACAATTGTCTCATCTGTTCCTTTTAGTCCGTCTCCGATGATAACATGACATCCTGTCTGATATGGCGAAAATCCATTTACATATGCCGTTTCAAGATGATCAAGGGCATTCTTTCTACTTCCCACATATAACGTGTTACAATCCGTTAAAAATGGTTTTCCACCGAGTTCTTTTACATAATCAGCAACCACTCTTGCATAATTTGGTCGTAAAAAAGCCAGATTTCCATATTCTCCAAAATGAATTTTGATTGCTGCATATTTATCTGTAAAATCAATTTCTTCAAAGCCTGCCATCTTCATCAAACGATGCAATTTTTGCAATAAATTCTCTGTTTCCGTCGTTTTGAAAGATGTAAAAAATACCTTTGATTTTTCCACTTATCATATCCTCCATTCTCCTGTTATAACCAAATCATCTTTTTTATTATAATAGGAATAAAACGATTTAGCAATCTAACTTAACCATCTTCTTAAAATATTACGAAGCTGCTCAATATCAAGTGGTTTTGCCATGTGTTCATTCATACCTGCACTCTTGGCCGCCTGTACATCTTCAACAAAAGCATTTGCAGTCATTGCAATAATTGGCACTCTTTTTGCGTCTCTTCTGTCCAGAGAACGAATAGCAGAAGTTGCTTCATACCCATTCATAATTGGCATCTGAATATCCATAAAAATAAGATCATAATACCTAGGTGGTGAATCAATAAATTTGTTTACCGCATCTTTTCCATCTACCGCTTCTTCCACCTGCATCCCTGTCATTTCCAAAAATGTTACGGCAATTTCTCTATTAAGTTCATTATCCTCTACTAAAAGAACACGTTTGTCAGAGTAATCCTGCTCCTGAATGATTTCCAACGGGTTCTGCATGGTTTCATGATGTTCCCCTCTAACAAGTTCTTTCATTGCCCTTGTTAACCTAGATGGGAATAATGGTTTACTAACAAAGGCATCTACTCCGGCAGCTCTTGCATCCAATTCAATTTCAGACCAATCATAAGAAGCTACTAGTATACTTGGTATTTCTGGACCTACCTTTTCACGTATCATTCTTGTCGTTTGAATTGCCTCTTCTTCAGATCCTCCATTCAAAATAACTGCAAAATAGTCCTCTTCTGCCTCATGAGCAGCAACAACCTTTTCTATTACTTCTCCACTAGAGGTAACACTCTCAGTTGTCATTCCCATTTCATGTAAAACTACACATGTATTTTCACTTGCAGCCATCTCTTCATCGGCAACTAATACCTTCAAACCCTTTAATTCCTCTACAGACTCTGTTATTACATTCTGAAGTTTCAAGAAAAAGGTTACTGTAAATTTTGTTCCTTTTCCCGGTTCACTTTCCACTTCAATATTTCCATTCATCATCTGTACAACATTTTTCGTAATTGCCATACCCAGGCCTGTTCCCTGAATCTTATTGACACGGTCATCTTCTGCTCTGGTAAACGGTTCGAAAATATGTTCCACATATTCCGGTGTCATACCCATTCCATTATCTTCAAAAATAAATTCATAGTATCCATACCCTTCCTGACTTGTTTTTTTTTCAGAAATGGTAATTCCAATTTCTCCACCATCATTTGTATATTTTACAGCATTGCTCATAATATTTACAAAAGCCTGTTGAATCCGCATACTGTCCCCAATTACATCTTCATGCCAGATTCTTTTAATTCTAATCTTAAAATTATGATTTTTCTCCTTAATGCTAGGTTTAATCATATCAAGCAAATTATCTAATAATTGTGCCAGATTAAATTTTTCTTCTGCCAATTTAACTTTTCCCGATTCAATTTTACTCATATCAAGTACTTCATTAATCAAGGAAAGCAAATGTTTACTTGAAACGGCAATCTTACTCAAGCTGTCCTTTACTCTTTCCTTATCATCGAGATGTGCTCCTGCAATTGCTGTCATTCCAATAATTGCATTCATTGGCGTTCTAATATCATGACTCATCTTCGATAAAAAATCTGTCTTTGCACTATTTGCCCGACTCGCAGCCTCATAAGCAGTCTGAAGCGCTTCCTTTGCCCGATACTCATTATTTCTTTGTTCGGTAACATCCTTTACAAAACAAATTCCAATAATATTTCCTGTTTCCTTAGACTCCATCAAAAGATCTGTCTGTCTTAGTATATATGCCTCATCTTTTCCTTTATAGCGTCTTACTTTATATTCTACTGTAATATCTTCTTTTCCGCTCTTAAACTCCCGAATTAGGTTTTCACAGGAAAGAACCTCATCAAATGCCTCTTTTGATTCATCAAAAACATTTTCCCTGATGTTCACCATAAAATCATTATAGGCGCAAGGAACAGACATTCCCGCCATTGCAATTGTCGATGCTGGACTCCTCTTTGCTCCGCTTATAACATCTTCTTCGATTACATTTTTAGTTAAGTTAAAGCGGTATACCATTACAGTATCCGACAAAACTGCTTTTCGGAACTGTTCTTCGCTCTCTAAGGCATTTCTTAGCTTTGCATTAGATTCTAACAGCTTTACTGTTAAATCCGCCTTTTTTACCATTTCTTCCGATACATTTTTTACATACCAAATTGCATGTGTATTTCTAACACCATAATGATCTACCGGTACAACTTCAGAGCGAACCCACTGGTACTCTCCTCTAACCAGGCGCTGATAATTAAAAGAAATAGACTCTTTACTTTCCTCAAAAAAAGCTTTCAAATTACTCGGCGAAAGAATTCTAAGAAACTTTTCCCTATCGTTTGGATGAACCCGATATTCTGCAATATAATTTACAGTTGCTTCTAAATCGTGTGCAAATTGACTGTATTCTTTTTTTTCATCATCTAACGACTTTATATTCGTTATGTAATTATTAACTGGATCAATTGAGCAAATCCTGTAATAGGAATCTTTTAGCATAAGAAGTGCATAACGATTTCTATCTTCCTCTGTTAAAATATCAGTTATGTCTTTTACCGTAATAATAATATGATAAGGTTTTCCCTCTTCATCTGTATCTACCAACGCTGCTGACTGTCGAAACCACATATCTCTTCCATCTACATCTCTTTTGTAATCCATTTCAACAATACGGCTTCTTGGAGTCAAATAATTCCTCAAGTAGTTACGGTCAAATTTACTTATCATCTCGTCATGAAATTCTGGTTCCAAATAGGAATCCGCATAGTTTTGAATAACAGTATCATAACTTCCTTTTTTGGGAATCACATCTTTCAATCGGTCCACTATTTTAAACACATAGCAAGTATCATTTATTAAGTCAACATAATAATCTGCAATTGATGCATTGGTCAATGCATCCAAAAACTCTTTAAAATTTTCATCCAGATCACTATGTCTTTGTTTTGACTCAATATAAAGGCGCATAGCACGCCCCAATTTCTTTAATGCCTCCTGTTCTTCCTCCATCCAGCTTCTATCCTTTACTGACTGGAAACCAATTTCTCCCTGAAATTCATTTCCAACCACCAAAGGATAACGAAAAACGTGTTCAAAGTAATCATTTTTCGTACTCTCATACTGTTCTGTTCCAATTTCATTTACAGTATACTTTTTCACTATTTTTGCATAATCTGCATCTGAAACATGAAGCAGCTCTGCTTTTTCCTCTTCTACGGTATCTTTCTTACAAAAAAAAGTATATTTAAAATCATAACGATAATTTGTATTTTCTAATATATATACAACATCAAAGTCAAATACCTCCCTCACCTGACTTAATAATTGCATTACTGTCGAATCCTCTAATGTATTTTGTTCCACTACTCCTAAAAAATATTTGCTTAACACCTCATCAATTCGTGTCTTCATATTCTCTCCCCGCCATAGTCAAAGAATTTTTTCTTCTAGTAAACCATTCTCCCCGCATTTATACTAGATTCGCATATTTTTATTATACCTATCTCATACTGGTTTTTCAAGCAAATCGCCTTCCTGCTATTCTTCTTTCAAATTTCACATTAGCTTTATATTTTGACAATATTTTGCAAGATATCCTGCAAAATGATTTTTTTCTGCATAATTCATATCATATATCTAGTATTTTTCTAATTAAAAAACCCCTAAATCTTGTTATTAAAACACTTTTAGGGGTTCTCTGATTGCCTTTATTTATGTTCTTTTTTCCAATTCGTAAAATAATCAATGCGTTCATCCACATCAAATACCATTTCCAGAACATCCTTCTTAATTCCTTTTTGTTGTGCCATATATTCAAGGAATGTTGCATATTCCGATTTTTTCTGGATTTTTTCCCATACTTTTAAAGCTATGATATCTTTGTTCTCTTCCTTTTTCTCCTGTATTGCCTGAACTCGCTCTGCCTGTTCACTGCTTCCATTTATTGTTGCAACCGGCTTTTTATATCCTTCTGTAATACAAGTTCTAATCCAACCTACCAAATTTCTGATTTCCGGCTGTTCATCCGATAATTCGATTGCATTTTTTACTTTTTCCACATCACCAGCTGCTACTTTCAAAAATCCTTCTAAATCATCCTGATCCAAACCATTATGTCCTATGTATTCTTGCAATGGAAATTCTTCGTTATAATCTTCAAAATTCATCTGCGTGTATTCTTTATTCTTCAATTTAATAATACTTGCTGTATTCTTAACGCTTTCAACAATTGCAATATCAGGATCATTTTCACTGATATAAAAACAAATTCTACGAATCTTAGCTCCTCGTCCATAGCGCTCTACGGTATAATCAAATTTAATATCTGACTTTTCCTTCAGTTCTTTCTGCGCAACATCTAGAACTTTCCTTCTAAAATCATACCAAACAGGAAACTGCTTTTCAATCGCAATATTCTCGTAAATCTCATCCCATGATTTATTTGCAGCAACTGCCCTCTTAACACCTTCTTCATCCATATTTACCAAACCAATCATACATCTTAACTCATTGATTCCATACTCTTTCTGGATAACTCCATTATCTACTTCCGGATCAATTCGATATACTTCCTTCTTTAAAAGCTCATAAATACGATAGCTGTAGTTGTATTGGAATTTCATCAATGTTGCAAGTTCCATCGTTGTAAAATTTGCTTTTAAATCATGAACATGCGGTGTCATATTCTTATTAAACGTAATCGTAAACTCACCATTAATATAATCCGCATTATTTATCATGGAAAACGCCTTAAAGTTTCCTTTTCCATCTTCTACTACCAATTGATGACCTGTCATGACTTTTGCAGTCTTCTTCAACGTCTTATAAATATTGGTATCATTTGTTTTTCCTAAAATCTGTTTGATCTCTCCCGGAAACAGGCGTGCCATTGGACAATTATCTACAATTTCAATTCTGGTCAATGCAATTGCCATTAATTTATTTTCAAGTAAGCTTGTCTTATATTTTCCACTGATTAAACTATTCGATTTTCTTAAAATAAGTTCATTATTATTCGTATTATTCTGATTATCCATTTCATATTCCTTATATAAAATAACGGTCAAATATACCTACACTCCTACTATAAGTATTTTTGACCGTCAATTCAAGTAATTTATGCCATTTTTTCATATTTCGTCATTTTTTCAAAAACAAGTCCATTTTTCAGTATTCTTGTCCGTTTCTTCTATCAGATTATACAACAGTTCAGTGTTTTTATCCGTTTCTCAAAGTATTCCTATCCGCTTCTTCTTTCTTTTCCAAGTATTTTGAACCGTTTCTTTTTTCTTTAAAAAAATCTTATTAAGTCAATTTATCCGTTTCTTTTTTCTCTATCCAGCTACCTATAAAGTACTTTTGTCCGTTTCTTTTTCTCTCTGGTTACATCAAAAAGTCAATTCATCCGTTTCTTTTTCTATTGTATGAACACATCCGAAGTAAAATTATCCGTTTCTTTTTTCCTATTTATTTTCTCCAAAAGTAAAACCGTCCGTTTCTTTTTTATTTATCAGTCACTTTATCCGTCGGTAAATCTATCCGTTTCTTTCGGTCAAATATACCTTTTCTTTCAGTTCTTTTGTCCATAATTTAATTCAGTAAATCTATCCGTTTCTTTTCGTTTCCCCTTCCTTTTCCTTGAGTAAACTTAACCGTTTCTTTTCGTTCTTTGTTCCGTTTCTTAAAGTACTTTTATCCGTTAAAAGGCCTCGCAAATACGGATAAATACTGGAAATATTTCCTTCTAAATAAATATAAATAAAATAAATGTTGTTGTTATCTATTTATAAATTAACAAATACAACACAGTGATGCCTTATCTTCTTATTTATAAAAGAAACGGATAAAAAAACTGATCTACAATAATTAGATTTCAAATCTTTCTTATTAAGACCAGCTTTTCATTATGATTCTAAATACGTTTTGTTTTTGCTAAGGTATCATATAACTCTTTATTTTTTTTGTAATCTTCCATAATTAGTGTTTCCAAATATTTTGTCATATTACCATCAAAGAAGACTTTAGCGGTATTGATAATTTCCATCGTATCTTCTGTAAAAAGCACATTAACTTTTTTGGCAATCCCTTTTTTGGTTGCAGGTCTGCCAACTTTCGCCTTTACAGGAGCAGTAGGAATGTCCGTTTCTTTTGATATTGTAGAAGAAGTAATGTTATCCGCTTCTTTTTCCAAAACATTGTTTGGAGAAGAGGCTTCTTTTTCAATAGAAGGTTCTTCTTTAACAAAAAGTTCTTCTTTTACAGGGACTTCCTTTGGAAGTTCGCTTTTTGAAAAGGATGCAGTAAAAAGTGTTGCTTTAGTGATAGGAGTCGTGATTGCTGGTTCCCAGCCAACGAAAGTATAATGATATTGATCGTCATCTTCTTTTTCTACTGGTTGTGTCGGAGCTGATGCAAGACTTCCGTATACAATTTCTTCTGTATGAATAATTTTGTCTTCAACTTGAAATTGAACAGTAAAAGTTAAAGCTTCTTTTTCATATTGGGCATGTATAATTGCATTTTCTGTTGCTTTTGTAAGAGTCTTATCCCATCCACTAAAGTGATATCGAAACATAGAATCTGCAGCTTTTTCAGGAGAAGCTTCCGGATAAGGAATGTTTTCTCCCTCTTCTACCTCATATTCTGCAAAAATATCAGTATCATTTAAGAAAGTGATATGAAATTTTTGAACAGGTTCAGGTGAAGTTAATCCTTCATTTTTAACACCACTTGAAGTCTTTCCATTCAATTTTTGCATATTTCCAAATATATCGAGTGAATTTGCAGACGATTTTGACTTAGCCATACTAGATAACCTCCAATAATTCTTTTACAAAATGAGCATAATCCAAAGAACCGGAGCATGCTGGTGACATTTCAAAAAGAGAAGTTCGTTTACTTTGAGCCTTTTTTACATCCTGACAGATACGAATTGGTGTTTTAAATACACGGAAACCGCTCTGTTCACCAACTGTCGGTAATTGTTCCCAGATAGCTTTATCTTGAGCGTTTCTTACATCGTATGCTGTTAGCATGACACCATAGAAGTTTAACTCTGGATTGGTATTATCAATTACGTCATTTACTGTTTTTATGATGAGATTTAAGCCATCTACCGCATAGACTTCAGCTTTTATTGGAACAATACATCCGTTTGCTGCGGTTAAGGCATTTAGCATGAAGACACCAAGGTTTGGTGGGGTATCCATGATAATATAGTCGTAGTCAGCATCGACTTCTTTTAAAGCCTTTTTTAAGATATTATAGCCGCCGATGTTGGAAATGAGTTTGCTTTCCAATTCAGATAAAAGCGTATCACCAGCAATGATATCACCCATTTCAGTATGCTGGATAGCATCTTTTGTGTTGCATTTCTGATCCATTAAGTCATAAATTGTATTTTCTCCGTCAACAACAGCCTGATAAGTAGAAGTTGAGTTACTCTGTGGATCAAGATCGATGAGTAAAACACGGTAACCAATATGTTTTAATGCATCGGCAAGATTGATGGCGGTTGTAGTTTTTCCAACACCACCTTTTTGGTTTGTGATAGCAATTTTTATAGCCATTTTCTTCTCCTTTATATTCTGTATCTTAATGATGTAAAGATTAGTCATTTTATTACTCTTGCTCTATTATATCAGTAAATGAAATTATTTCAATAAATTCGATAAAAAATAATTAAAATATTTTTTATTCAATTTGCAGAAGGAATGTAAAATATATTAAAAAAATATTGTATTGCACAATATTAAAAAATAGTTATAATGTTGTAAAACGATAAAAAGTATAATCTGTAAAAGGAAAATAATACGTATTAAATATATAGATAATAAAAAATGGTTTCTTTCAAATAAAACATATAAAAATGTATATAAATATAAAACGTATGATTGATACTAAAACTAACTTTTGTATTAAATGATGAATATGTATTTACAAACGCAATATAAATAAATATAAAACATATGATAAGTATTATATTATAAAAACATATTGTAGGTATATAAAGTTTTCTCTTAATCATATCAAAAAATAAATCGAAAAAATTTTGCTGGTTAATAACCGTGCACTATCAACTTATTGAGTTTGGATGAATGAATAAAAAATATGTTTAATGCGTAGTAAATATAAAAAATGCGTATTAAATCGTTATAATAAGTATTAAAATCATTGTTTTTATTTTGCGTTCATCTTTAAAAACAAAAATTAAATACGTATTAAAAGTGCGAAAAAGTATAAAATATAAATATTGAGAAAATACATTTTAAAAATAAATATGGTATAATACTCTGTAAAAAGAATTATAATAAAATATAATAATAATATATTGAAGATATTTAATGATGAATATTTAATAAATATAAATAATATTTAAATTAGATTTATATGATTTTAAATAATATAAGTGTTGATAATATGATATGACGAATACATTTTATATTGTGAAAACATATGATATATTTAAGATGTATAGAAATGGTAAAATATAATTATAATATTATAAGAATAAACTATATTAAAAATAAGATATATAATTACATATAAATGAGTGATAAAAATATAAAATATATTTTAAATAGAATAAGGAACAAAGAAATTAAAAAGATATTATATATTAAAAATATATAATGTGCTAAAAATATCTAATTGATAAAAAAGAATTAAAATAAAAAAAGGACTTAAAAGATAATAAAGAAAATAAATATAAAATATTACATATATTTAAAATG
>JBJELY010000033.1:0-2594 GCA_051879395.1 Roseburia sp.
ATTCGTAATACGGTCAAATCGCTAAATTCATATCCGGCAAGCTGGAGCTGTTCTGCCAGTGCTTTTTGCGATAGCTGCCTTTCTGTACGCAATTCTTTTACTCTCTGACCTATCAGATTTTTGGAATTGTTTTCTTTATTCCAGTAAATTTTCAAATCATCACCAACTTTCTAAAGATGAAGTGCCACATGATTGATTTTACGGAATAATCTTGATAATATACTTCTAAAGATGAAGTGCGGAAAAATATTGTTGTAAGAAATTTTAGGATTGATAATACTGCCTGTAAAATGCAATACTTATTTAGAGAAAGGTGGACACAAAATGAATGAAGTATTTGAAAAGCTATCTGATGTTTTTGAGGAGCTTCGAAGCGATGCAGGCGAACGGGAGTATTCCATACAGACGGAGGAAGCAAAGAAGGCGGATAAGGAACTGAAAAAAGAAAACCGGGAATATGAAAAATTCTTATCTGACCTTTCTACAGAGCAGAGAAATTTTTTAGAAAACTATATGGATATTGTAGACCATGCACACTTTCAGGAGCAACAGAGAGCCTATTATCAGGGTATCGTAGATGCAGTACAGATACTTGCCGGACTGGGGATTGTTAAAGAGAGTGTTAAGGTAAAAGAGTTATTGAATACAATAATGAAATAAGTAAGCAGGGTGGAGCGTCCGATCATGGAACTTCCACCCTGTTTTTCTCCAGAATAATTCAGAAACAATCAAGTTAAAATCAAAATCTTTCTGCTATTCTAATTTGTGGGTTTGTTATATGTCCGAAGATAGGCTTCCACAATGGCAAGAATCGTTGTTATCTGTTCTTCCGTACATTGTGAGAGATAGACCAGCAGCCTTTGATAATCCAAATTGTCAGTTGGAGCTGCCGGATAAAAGAAAGGATCAGCGGAGATATGTAATGCACGAATCAGTTGCCCCAATTTCTCAAGGCTTGGAATATTGCCATGATTTTCAATTTCCTTGATATACCTTGAGGAAACACCGGACATTTCTGATAACTCATCGTATGTCAGCTTTTGATCCAGTCTAGCCTTTTTAAGACGAAAACCCATGTCTTTATCAATTTTCTTAGATTTAGCCATATATGCACCTCCATGTATAGTGTATAGTGCACGTTTTGGTTTGGAAATGCACTAATAATTCACTTTGGTAAAGGGGTATAATGCACTAATAGAATATAGGAACTTTGGATATTGCATATAAAAAAACGCAGTATTCAAAGGTTTTTTCACGTTGTTTTGTCCTTTGAATATGTTTGGGAGAGTTATGTGTTCTGAACAGTTTAGAGGATATTTTTATGTTATTAGGAACCTGTCCGGCATTTTGCGTGGAAAGGTAATTTTATAGGTCGCATCTTCGCAGATGCGGCAAAGTATATCATTGAAAGTGCACTATGCGCACTTGTATTGTGTGGTAAAAATTTAATATCAGATATAGGAAACGTCCTGTGGGTATGTACCTGCAAGGGCGTTTTTTATATACATAAAAATTTTTTCAAAAAGTTGTCGATTTTTCGACGCTGCTCATATTTCCATTCGTGCTACGGAGTGAAAGGGAGATATTTCACTCTGTTCCAAATGGGTGCGGAAGGAGGTGAACTCTTATGGAGCAATCTTCTTCCGAAAAGCAGTTAAGAATAAGGAAACAGTTTGACAGCTTTTGTAAAACCCTGTTAAAGAATGAAATGATTGACTATGAACGGGCAAGAAGCTATCGGCAGAAGCATGAAGTTTCTTTCTCGGAACTAACGCAGGAGGAGTTGAGTCGGTTGAATACTGAGGATGATTACATAGCAGAATCAGAGGTATTTCGTGTCCTTGATTATGATATTGAGGTAAAGGACGAGCTGATCAGTGAAGCATTGAAGTATCTGCCGGAAAAGAAGCGGAATGTTATTTTGCTGTCTTTTTTTCTGGATATGACAGATACGGAGATTGCAAAGCAAATGAACCTTGTCAGAAGTACTATTCATCATCACCGGGTAAGCTCACTCCAGGCATTAAAAAAGATTATGGAGGGAATCAGGAATGGAGAAATCAAGTAAATGTTCAAAGTTGCTGCCTTACCATATCATTGCGGCAGCAGCTTCCGGCGATGTGGAAGCAATCAATGAGGTTTTGAAACATTACGAGGGGTATATTGCAGCTCTGTCTACAAGAAAGCTCTATGATGAGTGCGGGAATCCGCATTACTGTGTTGATGAAACTTTACGTCGCAGATTAGAAACAAAGCTGATTACGAAAATATTGGCTTTTGAAGTTGCATAGCAGGCGGTCAGCGGTGTCCCTTTCCATTCGCTGATCGGTGCGTATGCACCCTGTACCTTGACAACTGAATATTGATTGCATACAGGACGTGAGGATATGCGGAGCCACTAGGCAGGTTCGCCAAGAGATACCTGCTCTTTTTGAGTGAACGTGAGGGAATGTTGAAACACTACATTGAAGCAAAGGTATGGAGCGAGAAGAATTTGGCAAAATGTGTAGCAGTTACACAGGGCGATGAAGCATATCTGTGATAATGATACTTCCGGAGAAATCCGGTCAATTTGAATGACGGTGCAAGACCGA
>JBJELY010000034.1:0-6031 GCA_051879395.1 Roseburia sp.
ATGATTTATAATCGTTGTCAATTATCCAAACTTGCAGTTACTATTTCACTCAAAGTGTAGTTGTAAATTGTCAAAAAAAGTGCCGCTAACGCGACACTAAAAAAACGCTTTCTGTCTTTTACAAAGACAATTGTAACTATTTTATACCCCTTCATAATTAAATTCCGGTATAAAGCTTTCTTCTGCTGTTTCCCCTTCCTGTATAAATCCATTCTCTATCCCAAGTTCAATTGCATAATCTACCAATTCGTCATATTCTTTTTCCGTCACTTTCCGGTTCAATTCCGGATACGCCTCTAATTGTGCTAATGGCGTAAACTGATTCATAATACTGATAAAAATCTTATCCTCATATGTATCATAAAGATAACGGACAATCTCCTTTGAATCTGCTAAATTTCCTGGCAACAGTAAATGACGAACAATTACACCTTTTCCCATCAATTCCTGTCCCTCTTTCTGATAAAAAGAAGCCGCTCCTGTCTGTCTGACCATTTCTGCAATTGCTGCTTTTGCAACTTCACTATAATCCGGAGCATGGGAATATGCAGCACTGATTTGTGGATTCATATATTTAAAATCTGGCAGGTAGATATCCACAATTCCTTCTAATTTTTTAATCGTATCCACATTTTCATAGCTGCTGGTGTTATAAACAATGGGAATAGAAAGTCCCTCCCGCTTTGCTGTCTCGATTGCAGGAATCACCTGTGGAGCAAAATGTCCCGGTGTTACAAGATTGATATTATTCGCACCTTTCTCCTGTAACTCCAGACAAATTTCCGTTAGACGCTGCCCTGATATCTCTTTTCCAACCGTACCGTTTGCAATTTCCCTATTCTGACAAAAAACACAGTGTAAAGCACACCCACTGAAAAATATGGCACCTGACCCCTTTTCTCCTGAAATACACGGTTCCTCCCAATAGTGAAGGGCTGCTCTCGCCACTTTTAACACTTCTGTCTGTCCACAAATTCCAATTTCCCCATTTGAACGGTTCTTTTTGCAATTTCTAGGACACAATGTACATTTTTCCATTTTTTTCTCGCTTCTTTCTATTCAAAATGATTCTTGATAATCTAAATTTTTTTCGATATGATAATATGCGGTGTAAAATTGTATCTATTATACACAAAATTATGTATTTTTGAAATAATAATTTGCCATGTGCAAATTTACAGAGGAAAGGTTGGTAATTATGAAAAATTGTATGGTAGCACAGTCAGGAGGTCCGACAGCTGCGATTAACGCAAGTCTTGCCGGTGTCATTCAGGGAGTTCTCAATTCTCCAAACTACGATACGGTATATGGTTCCGTGAATGGAATCCTCGGTATTTTAAACGACCGCTATCTCAATCTCTCAGAATTAGTGGAAAAAGAGCATTGTCTGGAAACCTTAAAGACAACGCCTGCCATGTATCTTGGCTCCTGCCGTTATAAACTGCCTGATTTTTTAGATGATGATTCTTCTTATGTCTATATTTTTAATCAGTTTGAAAAGTTAAATATCGGCGCTTTTTTCTATATTGGCGGAAATGATTCCATGGACACGGTTTTAAAACTTTCCGAATATGCGAAAAGAATTCACAGCGATGTAAAAATTATTGGAATTCCAAAAACAATTGATAATGATCTCTGTGAGACAGACCATACCCCTGGTTTTGGTTCTGCCGCAAAATATGTTGCATCTTCTCTCTTAGAAATTGCACATGATACATTTATCTATGCAGTAAAGAGTGTTACTATTGTGGAAATTATGGGACGCGATGCCGGATGGCTGACAGCCGCTGCTGCACTCGCAAGAAATGAATACAATACTGCTCCGCATCTGATTTACCTGCCAGAAGTTCCTTTTGATGTAGATGATTTCTTAATGCAAGTCAAGAAATTACTTTTCAGCCACAACAACGTTATTGTTGCTGTATCAGAAGGAATTCGCGACGAAGAAGGAAACTATATCAGTGCTTCTGAACAGTCTGTTGATACTTTTGGTCACAGCCAATTAAGCGGTGTCGGAAAAACTTTGGAATTTCTGGTAAAAGAAAACCTTGGTGTAAAAGTTCGTTCTATCGAACTGAATGTATTACAGCGTGCTGCTGCACATCTTGCTTCGAAAACCGATTTGGACGAATCCTTTACCCTTGGACAAAAAGCTGTTGCTCTTTCTGAAGAAGGCGTTACCGCTTCTATGGTGACAATGAAACGACTTTCTGATGCACCATATACTATTGAATATGGTTATGCAGAAATTAAAAATATCGCAAACGAAGCAAAGTCTGTTCCACGTGAATGGATTAACGATGCCGGATGCGATATTGAACAGCCGCTCTATGATTACCTGTTTCCTCTGATTCAAGGAGAAACAAATGTTGTATACAAAGATGGGCTTCCTGTTTATATGAACGTTAGTCATTTATCAGAATCTCTATAAATTTTCCTATTTCCATCCATGCTTTCTTCGATTCCGGAAGCAAAAGCATTGCCATTTGGAACACATGGAACATACCTTCATAAATACTTAAACGGACTTTTACTCCCTGCTCTCTTGCTTTGGCGGCTACACTGACCGAATCGCTTAACAGCATTTCATAGGAGCCAACCTGAATGAGCATGGGAGGAAAATCTCTGAAGTCTCCATATACTGGTGAAATATAAGCATCCATAGGATCATGATTTCCCACATAATCTTTATTGTAAATCAAGCTATCTCTTGTTTTTCCAAAAAGCGGATCTCTCTCATAATTTGTCTCATAAGATTCCCCGGTTGCCAGTAAATCCGTCCAGGGAGACATTGCAATCAAGCCACAAGGTAGATGCATTCCATGATCTTTGATATAGTGGCAAAGTGCCATAGCAAGTCCGCCCCCTGCCGAATCTCCTGCAAGAATAATCTGCTCTGAAAAATACCCCTGTTCCAAAAGCCACCGATAAGCAGCAACCGCATCTTCTAATGCGGCCGGATAAGGATGTTCCGGTGCCACACGATAATCAATCGTCAAAACACTCATTCCCCTGCTCACCTCATTGTATAATCCCGCAAAAGAACGATAAGCATTCCGCATTGCTCCCACATATCCACCGCCGTGTAGCTGTAAAATGACTTTCTGCTCATTCTTTTCTTCTTTTCGCTCCAAAAATTCCATAGTGAATTTTCCCATGTCAATTGTAGTTAAAGAAAAGCAATCCGGACAGTGCCATGCAGGCTCCCTCTCCGATATTCTTTTCCGCAATTCACCACTTTTTATCTTTTTCCCAATCAGATTATCATTCGTAACATGCGCAATCATATCACGAATGACTCTTCCTCTGATACTCGCTTCCCTCTCTTGCATCTTACTAAACTTTCACCTTTCCTTTATCTTCCTAACGGATATGGAATCTTCTCTTTAGTTCCACCCTTGCACGATGATCGCCAATAATCACAGTTCCCAAGAAAAGAGAAATCGAACATGCCATCGCAATTCCACTTAATACTGGGTCCGTTACAATTCCAAGGGCAATAAATATAATTGGTATCAGGCTAAAAAGAATCATCGCAATCTGCCACATCAAATAACTCTGCCAGTTTCTGCGATTAATAATCATAAGCAGTAAAATTCCCGCATCTATCAAAATAATTCCAGAAGGAAGTACATAATTCACTGCCCATCCATGATACCCTGCAAGAAAATCAATTGCTACCATCATCAGAATTGCAAGTATCGTTAATACAACTACCTTCATACGATATCCGGTTTTTCCTAAGATAGCAAACCGAATCACCAGATAGCCATAAAACAGCGCAAGCCCGGTAATCAAGCTCCACCAGATTTTAGACTCTATTACAACATTCAAATAAACTAGCAGTGCTTCTGTCAGAATGGCACAGAACAAATAAATTCTACCAAAAAGCATCATTTTTCTTACCTTTAGTCTGACATTTGGATACATATTCTCCACTTCTACTGTCTGCTCTAACACGCAATCACAAAGCGGGCATCTCTCTGTTTCATCTAATACTTCTATTTTACATTGTCTACATTTACTCATAGTGAATCCCATTACTTTCTATTTCTACCTGTATTCCATCTGCTGCTATCTGCCGGAAAAATCCCCGCTGCACCGATGGGTCTACCAAATCGTAACTAAAACTAAATACCAACGTATCTTTATAGGAGCAGATTGTTCCCTTTAGATGCTGCCCTTTCGACATTGCCAGAAATGCATGGAACATCTCCACATACGGCTCATAATTCTCATCTACATTTATATTTCCGATATTCGTAACCGTTGCTGTATTTGCCAATGCCGAAGTCGTATACACATATCTCATTGCCATATTTTTCAAAAACAGTGGAACTGCCCTTGCGATTAACAGTTTTTCATTGGAAACATTATAGGAAAACAATTTTTCCAGATTTTCTTTTTGAATCTGTTCCCGCAAACTTTCTTTTACAATTTCTACAACCTCTGAAAATTCATAATTTTCCTTTGTAGGATGAAACTCCGCTGACACCATAACAAAAAAGTTCTTTGTCGTCACAGAGTTAAAATAAGGACGTAAATTTACCGGAACTGCCACACGAATCGGTTTTTCCGATGGCATCCCATGTAAGCATTCCTTATAAACGCTCCAGATATAAGTCGCAACCAGATATTCATTGATGCTCACACCATATCGATGTCCTGTTTCCTTTAATTCTTTCACCGACATATAGCCATGCATCACACCAAATTCCCCTGTCCGTAAATGCTCGCCTTTGATGAGGTATGCTTTTTTACGCTGATATCCATTAGAAGAGCTCTTTTTATAGTTTTTTAAAAAACTATCCTCTCTGTTTAACGAAGTATCGCTATGCAACGAATCGGCTGTATGCTCACAAATTTCTGGATGTACCAGACGCAGATACTGGTATGTTAGTTCTTTCAGGAAATTAATCCCACCCATTCCATCTGTCAATACATGAAATACTTCCAAATTAATACGATATTTATAATAGGTCACCCGGAACATGTAACTATTATTTTTATTCTGCTGAATAAATCTGCATGGATACGTATTTTCTTCCCTGACTTTTGGCGCCGGCTTTCCATTTTCCTCGAAATAGTACCAGAAAACGCCTCTACGCAACCGCAGATTAAATCCATCAAACTTTGGCAAAACAATATCTAATGCCTTTTGTAATAATTCCGGCTGTATTTCTTCTGTTAATGTTATGCTGATTCGGTAAACATTGCTCATACTCTCTCCTGCAATCACCGGAAAAAGATGTGCTGTATTATCAAGACGATCCCAGCGGATGTCTCTATGATTCTTCTGTCGTTCCTTTTCTTTCTTTGCTTTCTTTCCCTTTTGAACCTGTTCTTGCTCTATCGGTTCCGAATTCCCCGTATTTCTTTTTTTCATACTCCATTTTTCCTAACATATTCTTATTTCTGTTCTATTATAAAGTATGTCCTGTAAAATTACAAATTTACCACTTGATTTTTTTCAAAAATTCCTCTAAAATAATCCTGTTTCTGGTACAACCAGAAACCAGTATATGTATTTGGTTTGAAAGGTAAGGTATTATCATGGAATTTCATAAATTAGAAGCTCCTTCGCTAAAAGAACTTTTTATTACACAACTAGAAGATATGATTTTGTCTGGTCAGTTGAAAGTAGGACAAAAACTCCCAAGTGAGCGAGAGCTTGCAAGTTCTATGCAGGTATCCCGTGCTGTTGTTAACTCCGGAATTGCAGAAATGGAAAAGAAAGGATTTCTTGTGGTTAAACCACGTATTGGAACTTTCGTAGAGGATTATCGAAAAAACGGCACTTTAGAAACTCTTGTGTCCATTATGAATTACAACGGTGGTGTTCTTCAGGAAAGCGATATCCGCTCTCTTTTGGAAATGCGCATTATTCTGACTTCACTTTCTGCAACTCTGGCAATTGAACATGCAACGGATGAAGAACTTCACCAATTGTCCCGTTTTTTGGAGCAACTAAAAAAGGAAACGAATGCAGATACTGCCGCTTCCCTTGTTTTTGATTTTTATCATGAATTAG
>JBJELY010000034.1:6131-10091 GCA_051879395.1 Roseburia sp.
GAAACGAATGCAGATACTGCCGCTTCCCTTGTTTTTGATTTTTATCATGAATTAGCATTTATCAGTGGTAATACCCTGCTTCCTCTTTTCTTTATTTCCTTTAAAGAACTAGTCAGCAAACTATGGGCACGTTACTGCCATAACTACGGCATTGACCAGCTTTATAAAAATACTGCTACCGTCTATGAATATCTGGAAAAACGCGATGCAGACGGTGTTACTCAATTTATAAAAATCTCCACCGATGACACCATCGATGGAAAACATACAATTTATAAAATCAGATAGCAAACTGACTCTGATATAATTGTGCATAAAAACCATTCTGGGCAAGCAGTTCTTCATGCTTGCCTTGTTCTATAATATGACCGTCTTTCATGACCAGAATCACATCCGCTTCCTGAATCGTAGAAAGGCGGTGCGCCACAATAAAACTTGTCCTGCCTTTCATCATTTTAGCAAATGCTTTCTGAATCTGGATTTCTGTTCTTGTATCAATCGAAGAAGTTGCTTCATCCAGAATCAACATTGGTGGCAGACAGAGCATTACTCTCGTAATACAAAGTAACTGCTTTTGTCCCTGTGAAAGATTTCCGCCATCCTCAGCGATTACCGTATCATATCCCTGTGGAAGACGTTTGATAAAGCTGTGTGCATGAGAAGCTTTTGCAGCTTCTAGCATTTCTTCTTCCGTAGCATCCGGTTTTCCCATAAGAATGTTTTCGCGAATCGTTCCCTGCTTTAACCATGTTTCCTGAAGTACCATTCCATAGTTAGCCCGAAGACTTCTTCTTGTCATTTCTTCAATCGGAATTCCGCTTACCTTAATTTTTCCTTCGTTTACATCGTAAAATCGCATCAAAAGATTTATTAATGTAGTTTTTCCACATCCTGTTGGACCTACAATTGCAACTCTCTGTCCCGGTTGTACTGTTAAATTAAAGTCCTCTATCAAGTGCTGATTCGGTACATAGGAAAAGCTGACATGTTCTAATTCTACTTTTCCATCTGCTTTTTCTAATTCCACTGCCTTTTCATCATCCGGCACTTCTGCTTCTTCTTCAATTAATTCAAAAATTCGAGAAGCACAGGCGATTGCATTCTGTAACTCTGTAATAACTCCTGAAATCTCATTAAAAGGCTTTGTATACTGATTGGCATAACTTAAAAGACTCGATAACTGTCCGACCGAAATTCCTCCTGCGATTGCAATAAAAGCTCCTACGACACCAACCACTGCATACACGATACTATTGACAAAACGTGTCGCCGGATTTGTCGTACTAGAAAAGAAAATAGCCCGAAGCGAACATTTTTCCAAGCGCCCGTTGATTTCATCGAATTTCTCCAATGCTTCATCTTCATGGCTAAATGCCTGAACCACTTTCTGGTTTCCTACCATTTCTTCAATAAACGCTGTCTGCTCTCCTCTTGTTTTTGACTGAAGCTGAAACATAGAATATGTTTTCTTTGCAATAAAACTTGCCACAAACAAGGAAATCGGCGTAATCAATACAACTGCTATTGTAATTTTAACATCAATTGTCAACATAAATCCTAATGTTATCACAACAGTCAGTACCCCGGAAAACAATTGTGTAAATCCCATTAACAGTCCATCCGCAAATTGATCTACATCTGCGATAACACGGCTTACCACTTCTCCATAGGAATGCGCATCAATGTATTTCAGTGGCAATTTTTCAATTTTTTCAAAAGCATCCTTTCGAATATCACGAATAATATGATACGTCATGTAATTATTACAGACATTCATCAGCCACTGCGCCGCTGCTGTAAGTGCAATGATGATAGCCATTTTTTTCAAAATATTTAAAATTCCTGCAAAATCTACAAGTCCTTTTCCAATCACAAAATCAATGGCTTCTCCAGTTAAGATTGGGACATAAAGTGTCAATACCACTACCACGGCGGCTAATAAAATGGATGCACCTAAGTGTGGCCAATAACGTTTCATATAATTTAATACTTTACGGATGGTTCTTTTTTTATAGTTCTGTGACATTTATTTTCCCTCCTCTACTGCTTTTTCTTCTTTTTTGAACTGGGAATAATAAATTTCCTGATAAATCTCACAACGCTCTAATAATTCTTCATGTGTTCCCAATCCTACCATTTCTCCATCTTCCATTACAATAATCTGATCTGCATACTGTATCGAAGACGCTCTCTGTGATACGATAAAAACAGTTGTATCTTTCATTTCGCGAATTGCAGTTCGAAGTTTTGCATCTGTAGCAAAATCAAGTGCTGAGGCACTGTCATCTAAAATTAGGATTTCCGGTTTTTTTACAAGAGCACGGGCAATCGTAAGGCGCTGTTTCTGTCCACCTGAAAGATTCTTTCCGCCCTGTTCAATTTCATAGGAAAGACCACCTTCTTTTCCCTCTACAATTTCTTTTGCCTGTGCAATCCGCAAGGCTTCCATCATCTCTTCCTCTGTCGCGTTTTCATTTCCCCATGCTAAGTTTTCACGAATCGTTCCTTTAAAAAGAACTGCTTTCTGTAACACGACTCCAACCATTTCTCTTAGATAAGAGAGCGGATATTCTTTTACATCAATTCCATTTATCATAACCTGGCCTCTTGTCGCATCATAAAATCTTGGTATCAAATTCACGACAGAAGATTTGCCTGAACCCGTTCCACCGATAATTCCAATGGTCTGTCCTCTTTTCACTTCAAAATCAATATCTGTCAACGCTTCTTCTTCCGAACCTTTATAGGCAAGTCCAACATTTTTGAAAGCAACAATAGTATCCAGCTTTCTGCCTTCCTTTACTCTTTCCTCAATATCTTCCGTATTCTGCTCCACAATAGAAGGTTTCATCTCCAATACTGACTGGATTCTGTTTCCACAGGCAATGGATTTTGTAACATTGATAATCAAGTTTGCAAGTTTTATCAATTCCACAAGAATCTGAGACATATAGTTTACTAACGCTACCACTTCTCCCTGTGTCAAAATTCCCTCCTCAACCTGTACTGCTCCGGTCCAAAGTAAAACAATCGTTGCCCCATTTACAATGATGTACGTAACTGGACTCATCAATGCAGAAATCTTTCCAACGTATAACTGCATTCTTGTCAAAATCTCATTATTTTCACTGAATTTCTCAATTTCATCTTCCTGCTTATTAAATGCGCGAATAACTCTGGCTCCTGTTAAATTTTCACGTGTAATTCCAAGCACTTTATCTAATCCTGCCTGGACTTTTTTATAAAGCGGTATGCTGACAACCATGATCCCAAACACAACAATCGATAACAACGGTATTGTGACTACAAATATAAGTGCTGCTTTTACATCAATCGTAAAAGCCATAATCATTGCCCCAAACACAATAAATGGAGAACGTAAAAACAAGCGTAGCACGAGATTCACACCCGATTGTGTCTGATTAATATCACTTGTCATTCTTGTAATCAAAGTAGACGTTCCAACCTGATCCATTTCAGAAAAAGAAAGTTTTTCTATATGTGCAAACAAAGCATGCCGAAGCTTTGTTGCGAAACCAACTGCTGCCTTTGCTGCAAAATACTGTGCTGTAATAGAGCAGACCAACCCAATCACTGCAAGTCCTACCAGTGCAAAACACATTTTTAAAATATACGGCTTATCCCCCTGTGAAATTCCCTGGTCAATAATTGCTGCCATAACCAATGGGACAATCAGTTCAAAAGATGCCTCCAGCAACTTAAAAAGTGGTCCTAACACACTTTCCTTCTTATAATCCTTCAAATAAACCAACAATTTCTTCATATGAAATAACCATACCTTTCTATTGTAAAACGTTTCCTATTCGTTATTATATTCACAATCTCATTTAGTATAGCTCATTTCCAAAATCTTATCAATTCCCCTTAACATGATTGCTACACAGTTTTGTAGCGTTACAATTGATGTGACACCTAAACTATATACAAAAAGCGATTGAA
>JBJELY010000035.1:0-2555 GCA_051879395.1 Roseburia sp.
ATTGTACCAAGTCGCTAGCGCGACGGCTAGCCCTAAGTACATGAAATCACTACTTTTTTAAATTAAAATAGCAGTTTTTGTTTTTATGTTGTATTGTTAAGTTACCACACTCAAACAACCACATAACAACAAGAACTGCTATGCGTATTTTATCATGTTTTTTTAGACTTAACAATTACATATCTTATTTTTTATCCAGACCACCACCTGTTTTTTGTGATGCCACTTTATCTTTCACATATTTCAGGAGGTTATTTCATGGATTATTTAAAACGTTACAAAAAAATGATTTCTCTTCGTGGTCTTACTGACCATACAATGAAATCTTACCAGACTTACATTTCTGCTTATCTCGATTATATCGAAAATACACTTCATAAGACACCTTCCCAGGTCTCTTACAAAGATCAGCGTCGGTTTCTCGAAGTTCTTCAAAAAAAACGGAATCTCTCTGACCGTACTATTAATGTTGCCATTTCCCAACTGCGTTTTTTCACTCTTTATGTTCTTCATAAGCCTTGGGATGACACACAGCTTCCTATGCGTAAGTTTGATACCTATCTGCCCTTTGTTCCTACAAAAGAAGAAACGAAAACCTTCATTTCTACCATGACAGATATCAAACCGAAGGCTATGGTTGCACTCATGTATTCTTCCGGTCTCCGTATCGGTGAAGTATGCAATCTCCGTTATGAAGACATCCAGCGGAAAAACATGCGCATCCACATCACTCATGGTAAAAATCGTTCTGACCGTTACGCCATCCTTTCCAAACAGGCGCTTGACATCCTTACCGAGTACTGGTTTGCCTGTGGAAGACCCACCGGCTACCTTTTTCCAAAACAGAGAGATTCTTCAAAACCCATTGACACCTTTTATCTCTCCAGACATATCGCAAAACACGAGGCGGAACTCGGATGGCCGAAACGCCTTACCTGCCATTCCTTTCGGCATGCTTTTGGAACACACCTCTATGAAAACGGGGTTGATCTTATGACCATAAAAACATTGCTTGGCCATAAATCTCTAGAATCCACAACCATCTATGTCCATCTGGCCGTCAGCAGTAAGCAGACAGCGACCAGTCCATTTGACATTTTAATGAACGGTGATGGTCATGAGTGATTCAAAAATCCAGCAGGTCTGGAACTATTCCTATGCGGATTTTTCGGAACATCATCTGCAGTCCCACGAGCAGTTCAAAACTTCTCATGCCATACTGAACTGTAAAACCGGCATTTTAGGTGCAACGATCAGCCAGTGTTCCGATTGCGGTCACATCGAATACCATAACAATTCCTGTCGTAACCGTCACTGTCCGAACTGTCAGGCTGTCAAAAAGGAACTCTGGGTGGATAAGCGTAGAGCCGAAGTCATTGACTCGCCGTATTTTCATGTGGTCTTTACACTTCCACATGAATTAAATCCGCTTCTCTATAACAATCAGAAGCTTTTATACGGTCTCCTTCACAAATGCTCCGCCGAGACACTTTTGGAATTGTCTGCTGACAAAAAGTATCTCGGAGCAACACCCGGGATTATTCAGGTTCTCCACACCTGGAACCAGACACTTGATTATCATGTGCACATGCACTGCATCATATCCGGTGGCGGCATCACACCGGATGGGAAAATCCGTAAATCAAAAGGAAAGTTTTTTATCCCGGTGTTTGTGTTACGAGATAAATTTAAGGGAAAATTCCTATACCATCTGAATGCTTTGTACCAGTCAGGTGTTCTGAAAGTGCCCCCTTCTTTCTCCGGGCAGGGAGAATACTTTTGCTGGAATACTTTTAAAGACTCCCTCTATCAGAAAGACTGGTGTCCTTATATTAAAGAGACCTTCAATGGTTTTGGTAATGCGATCGAATATCTTGGACGCTATACCCACAAGGTTGCTATCTCTAACAACAGAATCATTTCTGTTACGGATACACATACAACATTCAGTGCCCGTGGAAGAAAACCCGGTGATTCCCGCCGTACGATCACCTTCAGTAACGAGGAGTTTATCAGACGTTTCCTTATGCATGTGCTTCCAACAGGATTCCAGAAAGTCCGCTATTACGGCTTTCTTAATAATCGCATGAAATCCAAAAATCTGAAGCTTATTTTTAAGGTCCAGGGATACCAGAAGTTTAAGCAGCGGTATACCGGTCTCGGGATGACGGATCTGCTAAAACAAATCTGGAAAAAAGACATTTGCTGCTGTCCACAGTGTGGACATTCTGCCATGAGGTTACTCGGAAGAACACATGGTGCATTTGGATAACAGCCATTCGACCATACAGTTTTTAAAGCCTGCACAGTTGGAGGCTTTTTTCTCATACCTATTTTTCAACAGATGACAGCAGCAAGGGTTGCCATTCTCTGATTTTGCAGGGGTTCTACGTTTTTTGAGACTCAGTAGAACAAATGCAATCCCCATATACTCTGTGACCACCCGGTCGCGACTTGGTACAATTGGAAAGAATCACATTCAGAGCAGATTTACTCAGTGAAGAAATCTGCTCTTCTTAACTGCTCTGAATCTGATACTTTCCTAATTAATTATA
>JBJELY010000036.1:0-2550 GCA_051879395.1 Roseburia sp.
ATCTTCATCGGTGAGGTCATCGGGTGTTTTACCAGCGGAGGCAGCGTAGGAAGTAAATCCCGTGGACAGAGGTTCTTCCATCATCTCAAAGAAAGAATCGATGATCTGGGTAGTCAGCTCGTCATCCAGCAGAATATCTCCAACGGTTCCAGCGATAAGTTCCTCATCAGCCTTCTCCAATACTTGCAGAGGATAGTTGGCGGAAAAATTCTTCATAGAGCCTTTACCGCCCATAGATTTCTGTACGGACAGCCACTTCTCTTTGAAGAAGCATTTGGCTTTCATATACAGTTTCAACTGCGCTTGACTGGCACGGCTGGGGTTATATGTTGGCTTGAACGCAGTATAGTCGTTCCGCTGAAAATATTCTTTCAGTTCTTCCACGCTCGGTGAGCCCTCCTTGTCTATGAGGGTTCTGTCAAACTCCATATATGCACCTCCTTTTTCTCATAGGTTTTCCGTGCGATGGTTAATTATTGAATAATCCAATTGTTTGCACCTCTATTTATGCTGTGGATTCTACCATATATCCGAATAGACGGGGGATCACAAAACAGCGGAAAATGCAAACTATATCAGTAATTTTGTGTGCTTTTGCAAGATGTGCAAAATGGGAACTGTAAATTTCGGCATTAAAAATGTGCTTATATGCAGGTCTTTCGCTTTTTAGAAATGCTCCACACAGGCTCGGTGCGAACCTTGAAAAATCATTTTCCACCACCGGGGCGTTTTCTTTGCCTATAGCGAGGGAGATACGATGACTGGAAATAATTCTCTCTGTGGTCAGATTGCACTCTTATTGAAGTTACAATATTTTCAACGATTTCATGGGAAACAAAAATGCCCTAATCAACGTGATGTAAATCGTCAAACATGGCTTTTACAGTCGGCGCATTTTTCGTGAGCTTTTTGATGCTCAGCTCATCAGCTTTATTATTGGCAAGACGCAGATTATTTTCGGAGGAAAGAAGTGCAGCCTTTGTCTTTTGTAAATGGTCAATGGTCTTATCGATTTCATCAATCGCTGTTGCAAACTTTTCACTAGCCAAACGATAATTCCGGGCAAACCCTTCCTTGAATGCATTCATGTTTTCTTCAAAATGAAGGATGTCCACTTGTTGATTGCGAACGATTTGAAGCTCCTGCCTATAATGCAATGAGTTTTGCGCGGCATTCCGCAACAAGGTGATCATCGGGATGAAAAACTGAGGACGTATAACATACATTTTCGGATATTTGTATGACACATCCACAATACCATTGTTGTATAATTCATTCTCAAATTCAAGCAAAGACACAAGAATTGCATACTCACAACCTTTTTCATTACGGTCTTTGTCCAGTTCTTTGAAAAAGTCCTCGTTTTTATGCTTGGTAGCAGTCGTGTCGGCTTCGTTTTTCATTTCAAACATAATGGAAATGAACTCCGTACCGTCCTCTCCACATTCGCGGTAGATAAAGTCTCCTTTACTACCGCTTCTGGCATCGTTATCTTTTTCGAAGTAAGCATTCGGGAAAGCTGTCATGCGGATAGAATTAAATTGTGTAAGGCAGTGCTGTTCCAAGCTCTCTCCAATCATTTTGGTGGATTGACGAGCCTTGAAGTCCTTGTAATATTCAATCTGTTCGTCTTTGAGTCGGAGTCTATCCTCGTACTGTTCTTTGAGAGATTTTTCGTTCAAACGGTTTTCTGTTTCTTTGTTTTTAAGTTCTCCCTTGAGATCAGCAATCTCTGAAGCCTTTTGGGATAGTTCTTCATTCTTCTTTTCGACCGCCTCTGCAACAGCAAGCTTCATTGTAGTCTCACCAGCATCCAATTTTGCCTGCAACTCTGTTATTTTTCGGTCGCGAGCAGAGATTTCCGCATCTTTCTTCATGAGATTTTCGGAGTGTTCCTTTTCGCCTCTAGAAATCTCTTGATTCTTCTTCTCCAAAGCTTCGGAAATAGCAAGATTTTTTGCCGTTTCACTTGCATCTAACTTAGATTGTAATTCTGCGATCAGCTGATCTTTGGCAGAAATTTCAGCTTCTTTTTTAGTAATGCCTGCGGTGTATTCTTTTTCCTCTTGTAAACGAATCAGTTCGAGTTCTTTTTCTTGCTTAGCTTCTAATTCTCTTTCTCTACGTTCAATTTCTTTTAAAAATTCTTTATCACGAACTTGACGCGCGATTTGGTCATATCCAGTTTCATCAACTTGAAATACTTCACCACATTTAGGGCATCTTATTTCCTGCATATAGCAAAACTCCTTCCGTAATTCCTGTTAGAAACAATGATTTAGTTATACTTGAGCCTTCTCAAATCAAATGCGGGCATTGTACCTTCGAGAACATCGACAACGTGATTCCGGATTATAGGATTTTCGATGGCACCAGATTCGTACCTGATCTGGCTGGCATCAGTCTTTTTCTCACAATAAATAATCTGTTCTGCATCACATGCTACGGCTATATTCGGATTATGCGTTACAATAATAACTTGCCGTTTTTGTTTTGCTCTACATATACACGGTACAAGTTTGCTATAAACAGACTGGTTGTCAAGGTTAT
>JBJELY010000037.1:0-2535 GCA_051879395.1 Roseburia sp.
TCTTATCGACAATCTTGATATTATTCATAGGACATAACTTTTCACACTTGCCACATCCTATGCACTTATCTGCATCCACACGCAACTTATCTGAATATTTCTTTGTCTTATGCCCAAAATACATTCTTTGTCCAAAGAAACCAGCTATGCGATATAATATTCCAATTCCTTCTTGGGTTGGTTTCCCTGCCCGCAGAAGTTGAACGGCATTCTTAATCTTCTGCTCCGCTTTCTTCACAATCTCCTTATTCTTTTCCAGTGGACGCTTCAATACTTTTTCATCGCCTATGCTATCTGGCATCTTAAGATGCAATCCACCTAGTATTTCTGCTCCGTATTTCTGCAAAAGTCGCCCAAGAATACCTGCACCATCACCACTAAACAATCCCATCGTGGCAATAACAAAAACCTTCTTACTCTCCCACAGTTCTTTATTTTCAATTATAAAATCACGCAGTATTTTCGGCACAGTGCTATATTGCACGGGATATGCAAATACAATCATATCCTCATTTTTCACAGCCTGGGTGACATTTTCGTCTTCTATTGAAAATGTTTTAGCCGTTTCATCATATTTTTTACAAAACAATTCCACTGCATATCTGGAATTGCCGGTACCACTAAAATAGATTCCTACCATTTGGTTTTACCCCTTCATCCGCTCAATCGTTTCCTCCACAGAAATGCACTCCGCATATCTGTCCTTCCACACATACTCATTACGATACTTCCAAAACAAATCCTACTACCGAAATCAGATTACACATGCAATGAAACAACATGCTTATGTATATATTCTTTTTCTTATATGCTACATATGCCACAGGGGCAAATACCAAAATGCGAAAAATATTATTAAATGGCAGCCAAAAATGATATAGCGAAAATAGAATTGCAATCAAAATCGGTGTAAATGCAGTTTGTTTATTATAATGTGAAGTAAGGTGTCCTCTAAAAAATAATTCTTCAGTAATAGGTCCTACAAAAACATTAAACACAAAATAATAAATACACGTCGCAATCAACACTGGCTTCGAAAATGCTTTTAAGTATTCATAATTCGTCCAATCAAAACCTGTCGGCAAATGACTTAAAAGACCATTTCTTAGTCCTGAAAAGAGATAGTTTTCTAAGGGCGCAACCGTTACAGAAAGTAACCCTGCTATTCCGAAGAACACAAAAGCAATTACAAAGCTTTTCCATAGGGGCATCTTTTCATGTCCAGTAAATGCACTTGCAAAAGAGTATTTTCCTGTTTCTTTCTTACTTGCATTTAAAATTATGCCTAATTCGATGGGAACCATCGTGAAAGTTGCAATTATACAAAACAATAATAAGTTTGGTATTTTTATAAAATGTGCCAGCACGAAATACATCACACTTAATACAAATGTAGGTGTAAATATCAAAAGCAAAAGTTTGGTTGTATTTATGGTTTTCATACTCTAAATCCTCTCTATTTCATTTCTACTTAACAATTTAAAATATTGGACTCCTATCCGTTCACGCCAAGTGTTGTAATCAAATCCTCCAATTTATTTTCCCAACCAAGGTCATACTTCACATTAGGCATAGTAACTAATGCCGTTAGACCATGAATATAGGCAAATAAAGAAATTACGCAATCCTGTTTTTTTTCAATGCTAAAACCAGTATGTTCCAGTCTTTTCAAAACTTGCTCCTTATAGATTTGGAAAGGTTTATAGCCCGCTTCTGCCCCTGGACTGAAATCAACTTGCGGGCTCCCCTGTCCAAAAAGGAAATGAAAATACTGTGGTTTATTCATAAAAAAAGTAATATAAGCCTTTCCAAATTTCACCATAAAATCAGGTTGGTCTTCGTATTCTATAATTGTTTCTTCCAATATCCCGGTAAACTGTTCCGTGATATGTAACTGCATTGCCGAAAGCAATTCCTCTTTATTTGCGAAATGACTGTAAGGCGCTGCATGACTCACATTACAAGCCATGGCAACCTTACGAAGGGACAGTTGCTCCATTCCGCATTCATTTACTATTTCGATTCCTTTTTCGATCAATTCTTTTTTTAGGTTCTTATGATGGTAAGTGTTTTGTTTCATAGGATACTCCGTTTCAATTATCAAAATCCATTAACTTGGCACTGTAAACATTATATTCTGCCATCTTTACAGTGTCAAGTTCAAATTGTTCTATTATCATATTTATTACTTTAAAACAAATTAAGGAGGCGCTCGCGCGCCTCCTCATCATCTATTATGCCCGGCAACTTTCCTGTGTACCCACTCCTTCACTTCACCAATCCGCTCCCGGAACACATCCAACATATTCCTTCCGCCTATTACAAACTGCTTCATGAATTCGTAGGCTTTTTCCAGTTTATCCTGCAAGACCTGAATCTTACTCCGTAGCTGTTCATTCTCGTAGGTCAAATCCACCACCTTATCAAACAAATCTGCATTCTCCGAATCCGTCGATATGGCGTGGTATAAATCCATCGCAATCTCCTTTTTACGGGTTGCTTCATCCAATTCCTCCGTCACTCTGGAAAGCTCCC
>JBJELY010000038.1:0-9912 GCA_051879395.1 Roseburia sp.
TTGACTTTTCCAGCATTTCAATTTCTCTGACACAGCTTTCAAAATTTCTCTGAAGTCTTGTAAGCTCCATTTTATTTATGAGCTTGCGGTTTCTTTTGAGGCGAAGAACTACTTTATTTTGTTTCATAGGATTTCTTTTTTCTCCGGAATCCTCTACAATATTGCCATCTAACTCCCATCCAAAGTTCTCATATCCATCCAGTAAAAAAGATACTTTACTCTTATCTGTGTGTACCTCTTTATACTCATATCCCACAAATTCTTTTTTCGTTACTACAGTATCTTCCATTACTGATTGCCTCCATTTTCGAATCCATTTGACGCAGGCAGAGTTACGAGAAATGTACTTCCCTTTCCTGCCTCGCTAAAAACCTGGATATCGCCATCTAATAACTCCAGCACCCGTTTTACCAATGCCAGACCCAGTCCGTTGCCTTCTTTTGAATGAGAAGTGTCTCCCTGATAAAACTTATCAAATATATGATTCATAACTTCACTGTCCATACCACATCCTGTGTCAGAAACAGATATTTTTATAAGATCTTCCTCTGATGTCTGTTTCACAGTAACAGTTCCTCCCGGCTCCGTAAACTTGATGGCGTTGGACAAAAGATTGTTCCACACAAGCTCCAGGAGACTCTGATCCGCTTCTACCATTGCCACATCCTCTATCTCCGTTTCCAATTCTATTTCCTTTTCATCCCACAAATCATCATACTGCAGGATACATTCACATAACTGTCTGCACACGTCATAAGCTTCCACTTCCGGCGTGATTCTTTGGTTTTCCAGCTTATTTAATTTGAGAATATTACTGATCAGATTGGAAAGCCTCATTGCTGCACTTTCAATATTTTCTGCATATTCTTTCCTCTGTTCCGCTGTAATATTTTCTGCCTCCAAAAGCTCCGCATAATTCTTAATAACAGCAATAGGTGTCTTCATTTCATGGGATACGTTTGACACAAAATCAGTTTTCAATGTTTCAATGCTCCCCAGTTCCTCTACCATTTTATTAAAATCCATAATCATGACATCCAGATAATCCTGTTTATCCTGCGTATGAAGTGTTGGTACATATACAGAAAAATCTCCGTTTGCCACCCGGCTGGTGGCTTCCGCCAGATTATGCATGGGTTCTTCATAAGTGGTGCGTACTTTTCTTCTGGCGAACAAAGTAAGTCCCATCGCAACGATTGCCCAATAAATCATTGGAATAATGCTTTGGATTACTACATTCCACCCAATGCGGGTCATAAATACAATCAGTCCTGTATGAACACCAGACATCAAAAGAAGCACCACCAGATAGATTGCAAAGAGCGAAGGAGGAAATCTGCTCTTTTTTACCGTACCATAATCTCTATCTTCTCTCATACCAATACCACCTTATATCCAAGTCCTCTTACTGTTACAATCTTAAATCCATCACACGCGGACAATTTGTCCCTGAGTTTTGTTACATAGACATCAACTGCGCGAAGGTTGGTGTCACTGTCTATCCCCCAAAATTCATCCATTAACTGTGCTCTGGAAAATATCTTTTTCGGATAGGATAGCATCTTATAAATAATATTAAATTCCCTCGGGGTAAGGCTTACCTCTTCCCCGTTCACCGTTGCACTCATCCCATCCGCATCCAGTTCCAAATTGCCTACCGTAATTTTCCTCTGCATTTCAATATTTGCTCTGCGCAGCAATGCTCTGACACGAAGCAGCAGTTCATCCAATTCAATCGGTTTTACCATGTAATCGTCAATTCCCAGTTGAAACCCCTTTTGTTTAGACGGCAGATCATCCTTTGCCGACATGAATAGAATGGGAATCGTTTTATTTACCTCTCTGACAGTCCGGGCAAATTCAAATCCATCAATTTCCGGCATCATAATATCTGAAATAATCAGTTCGTACAAATTATTGTACATTTCCTCGTATGCTTCATTGGCAGACAAACACCCCTTTGCCTGAAATCCGCTGTCATTTAAATACGTACAGACAATCTGATTTAAGTTAATATCATCCTCTAACACAAGTATATGAATCATATGATTTCCTCCAGTTTAACTACATTTCTTTCTTGAAGAGTACAGTCCCTGTATTCCTATTCCTAAAACCATCAAACACACAACAATTCCAGTAATTCCATTCATCAGCTTTACCAATGTCTCCTCTCCCTCGGCGAAAGAAGCAAACATCGCTGTCTGGAGTGTCAAAATGGAAACGCAGGAATCAATATATCCGATTCTCCTGGTGATGGAAAGAATCGGTGATTTTCTTTTTCCCACTTTGACCACCTGTATCGTAGACATGGTAATCTTATAAAACGTATACGTTGCCACTGCATATATCGTGAGTCCGGGATAATCTTTCCCTCCCTGCGCATTCAGAAGCAGAATGACCGCTCCCGCCAATACGACTGCCAAGAGTATAAATAGTTTGCTATTTCTGCGATACACAGACCATTCTCGTTTCATATGCTCTTGTTTTTCTTTAATAATAGCAATCTTTTTTTCCTGTCTGACAACTCCTGCCCGCATAATACTTAATAGAATATAATAAGCCGAAAGTGTACCAAACCACGCAGAATGACTGATGATTCCGATTGCTCCATTAAATACCGCAAAAATAATATTCGTCACCATTCCAGGTACTGCAAACAGAATGGTTCTCAACCTATAATCCGTTGTCACCCTGTTTGTATACGGGTTGGCTACGATCGCAGGTTTAATAACCTCCCTGATATCTTTTCTGATATGAGCCACAATATAATAACAACTTATCGTGAACGTAATAAATGCCGCTATATAAAATATTATACCTGCCAAATAGGGGAAACAGTCAAGTACCACATTCAACAACGCAAGCGTAATACAGATGATTGTCACCAAATACAAGAAAATTCGTTGTCCCAAGCGTAACGATGGGATATATCTGCTTATTTTTCTCTCTCGCTTTTCTTCTTGGGTTTTCATATATAATTTTTCCTTTTTGCACACTTTATCTGCGAAAAAAGATGCGGCAAATATTGCTTCTACCGCATCTTAATTCTTTTATACATTTCTATTTTAAGCCCTTGATGAACGGAATCAGACAGAGCAGCACTACGATGCCAACAATTCCGATCACAATTCCTGCAACCATATGACTCCATACCATTGTAAGACACATACCCACACCCAACAGCAAGGCTCCAACGATTCCCAGCAGCGTTGCTCCAATGGTTTTTCCCGACAGCTTAATGGGTTCCTTGTTTTCCATCTTTCTCCATACAAGAACCATAATCAGCAGTACAACTGCTCCAATCACACCCATGATGACACCCGGTTTAAAAGCATTCCACTCCGGAATCAGTGCCATGCACATTCCAAGTGCAAACAAAATTCCTCCGATTGTTCCTAAAATCATAGCTACAAATGTACTTTTTTTCATTATTCGATCCCCGCCTTTCTTCTAGCCTCTTCCTCTCTTGCTTTCTGTTCTGCAGCCAATCTTTCTTTTGCCTCTTCCACGGACTCGCCTTCCTTAGTCAGAAAATTATCTACAAACTTATCTGCCATTTTATTAAAGCCGCCCACTGCTCCATCCTCGATTTTTTTATAGCCGCTGACTACACCTTCCTCAATCTTCTTGTAACCTCCAACTACATTCTCAGCGATTTTCTCATTTGCTTTTACTAACTTTGATTTTGCCATGTTCTTAATCTCCTTTTCAAAATTTATTTTTGTTTCATTTGATATTGCAAGAATACCATGCGTTTATTTATTCTTTGTTTGACTTTTGTTTACGAAATATTAATTTCATTTTTTTACTTACAGCAATGGTGATAAAACTCTTACCAGAACACGGATCAATCGTTGCAGTATGGTATCTTTTATCGATTTATCATCCATTTCTATTGATTTGCCCATTGTCTCTGTTACGTCATCCTTAATTTGGCCCAAAACTTCATGCTTGTACAGCCACACACCGTTTTCAAAATGGTGCACCAGACTTCTGTAGTCCAGATTTATCGTTCCTACAATTGCATACCGGTCATCAGAAAGATATACCTTTGCATGGACGAACCCAGGCTCAAACTCATAAATCTTTACACCGGCATTCATCAGTCTTTTATAATAGCTTCTTGTCATCACAAAAATAATCTTCTTATCCGGAATATGCGGAGTAACAATTCTTACATCTATTCCACGCATTGCCGCATTCTCAATGGCCTGACACAGTTCGTTATCAATAATCAGATACGGACTCATCATGTACACATAATCTTCTGCCTGATTCAGCATATTCATAATCATAGTCTTGGCAACACGATGCCCGTACATCGGTCCCGGTCCATCCCCAAACGGAATGATATATCCTTTATTATCTGTAGAAATGCCATCCCCGAAATACGGAGTAAAGTCGGCAACAGGAGTCCTTACATTCATTTCATAATCGGCAAGGAAAATTGATGTGAGCTGTGTTACTGCTTCGCCCTCCAGACGTATTCCCACATCCTTCCAAAGTCCCAAAACCACCTTCTCATTGATATATTCGTCCGCAAGATTCACTCCACCGGTGTATCCCACTTTACCGTCAATTACCATAATCTTTCTGTGACTGCGGTTATTAAATTCATTATCAGCCTGTCCCTTTAAACGTGAAAAGCATACTGCCTGGATTCCCTGCTGTCTGAGTGTCTTATAATAATCTCCCGGCAATGTACACATACAACCAACATCATCATAAATGACCTTTACTTCCACTCCATTTGCGGCCTTTTCTTTTAGGACATCAAAAATACTGTTCCAAAAAACACCTTCCTCGATAATAAAATATTCCAGAAAGATGAAATTTTCCGCTTTCTTTAAATCCTCCAACATGGCCGCAAAAAGTTTTTCTCCCATGTTGCAATATTTTGCATCTGTATTCTGATATAAATGAGTATCTGCTAATTTGCAGAGCAGATTTGCATTTAGATATGCCTGTTTATCTTCCTCCTTCAGCTTTGAAAATGCTTCCTGATCTTCGGTTTGTACCTGCTGACTCTTTATCTTCTCTAATCTTTTTACATATTTTTTGCTCAGCCTTCTGTCATAAAACATAAAGTAGATCATGAATCCGGCAACCGGCACAATCAGTACAAATAACAACCACGGAATCTTATAGTCAGGATTCTCCTGTGAATTGATAATCTTCAGCACACACACAAATTCTGTTACATACATAGCAAGATAAAAATAGGGAATGTAAACCGCACATAAAATCGTTGCCGCCAATACCCCTGCTGTTTCCAATATGATGAGTAAAATTGCAAGAATAAAGCGGAAAGGTATGTAACTCACTTCCTGTTCTTTTACTCCATCTTTGTCCCGAATTAGAATCGTTTTCTTCATAATTTTTCTTTGCTCCTGCCATTCAAAAACATATTCCTATCTGCAGCATCATCAATTACGTCCAGCCTTCTTTTCTGCGTTGATTTATAAATAGATTCCATCGCATCTACGAAATGATATTGATCAAAAGATTCTGCAATCTCTTGACTGCACTTTCCGGCACTCACGCGCCATTCTGAATTCTCAATAATAATTTTCAATTTATTAAGGAATTCTTCACCAGACGTATATTCATATCCATTTATTCCGTCTTTAATAATATTTCCTAAACAATCATCTTTCCGGCAGAGAAGTGGCAGCCCATTTGCTGCGGCTTCGATATATGTAAGACCTTGTGTTTCACTTGTTGACGCACTGACAAAAACATCTGCCAGCTGGTAATATTCCTGCACCTGGGATGGATCAACCATACCTATAAAAAATACATGACTTCCTATTCCTAAATTTGAGGTCAATATCTCCATATTCCTTTTATCCGGGCCATCACCAACAATTAAAAAAGCAAGCTTTGGATTTATCAGAAGTGCATCTGCAAAATAATGCAGCAATTCCCCTAAATTCTTTTCCATTCCAATGCGGCCAAGACTCAGTAAAACACGATAATCCTCCGGGATCCCAAGTACCTGCCTTTTCCTTCTTCGCTCTTTCTCATTCATTCGAAAATTATGCTGTTCTAATGAAATTCCACTTGGAATCACACTGATAGCATTTTTTACTCCATACCCACGTAACGTATGCTCCACCTTGGATGTAGGAGCAATAATTCTATTCACGCGTTTCAAACGCATCCGCGACCATTTCTTCACCACGCGTTTTCCAATGGATTTACTTGGAATTACATATGTAACATATTCTTCATACAAAGTATGATAAGTATGGACTATGGGCGCACCGGTAAGTTTTGAAATATGTTTTGCAAATTGAAAACTAAAGAATTCGCATTGACTGTGAATAATATCCGGTTTCCACTCAATCAACTCATCTATAAACAAATTGTGATACGATATTGGCATGCGCATATCCGGATAAATAAATCCAATTGGTATTGATTTTATATAATAAACAGAATCATCTTTATAACTATTTACCCTATCTGACAATGTAAGAATACGAACATCATGCCCTCTTTTCTTTAAACCCTCCCACAAATTCCGAACTGAAGTTACCACACCATTTGTAGACGTAATAAGTAAATCTGTCGTAATTAATATTTTCATACTTTACCTCTGTAAATTGGCTTCTTTTGTACACTGAGTTCTACATTAGACTATTATTATTTGAAAACCATTTAAAAAGTGTTTATGAAATGTTAATAAAAAAAACAGTGGGGAAATGACATTTATATCATTTCTCCACCGTTTTGTATGTTATGCTTCTTCCTTCATCCTGGCACCACACCTGCCACAAAATTTCATGCTTATAGATGTTTTTGCTCCACAGCTTGGACACACTGTACTTGATATTATTTTCTTCTTCTCTAACTCAGATATCGTTTCTCTTGCCTCTTTAATTGCTGCATATCTCTCCATAATTTCAGGACTCATTTCATCTCCAGCTTCAAGTCTTACTACAGCAAGATTTCCGATTTCCCTTGTGAGTCCCCTGATTTTCCTTTGCTGGTCCGCAATCTTTCCATCCAATTTACAATTATCTGCCGCATTTTTCATGTTTTGTGTAAAGTTTGCCATTCCTGCATTTAATTTCCCTGTAAGTTTCATTTTGAGTACCTCCTTAATTTTGATAACTTTATCCTACGGGAAATTTGTTTAACAATTGCTTATTTACTGTTTACGAAATATTAATTATCAGGATTGCCGGTTCTTCATCCGATCCAAAGCATCCGCCATCTTTTGATTTTCACTTTTTTCCTCCAGATAGGAAAAAAGAAAACTGATTAGAAAGCAGATCACAAAGGAGATGCCAAATCCGATCCAGGCTTTCGCCTCACCGGCCGGGAACCATCCGAACAGAATGGCACACCCTGCCACCAATATTACGGTGGAAATCAAAAACAAAATGCTGCGCACCGCCACGGAAGCAATCTTTAACACACGGCTTTTTAAAAACAAGAACTCCAATGCCACTACACATACAATAAATCCCAGCAGCTGCAGCAGGGTGTCCATGGATAAGCCCTCCCTGCCCAAAGAAAACAGGCTGGAATGTCCCATGGCCAGATCTCCAATCACCTCTGAAAAAAGGATAAAAATCAGAACTGTAAGTCCATACATTTTAAATACCTGCTTGATATATGTAAAAACCGTTAATCTCTCTTCCATTATCTGATACCCAACCTCTTTCTCAATTCCTCTGCATACATTCGGGAAACAATAATCTGCTCTCCATTTTCCATAGTCACCCGTATTCTCCTGTTCACATCTGCCTTCAGACTTTTAATTTTTTTCAGATGAATCAGACAGGATTTGCTGGCTTTGAAAAAACCTTTGGTACACAGCATATTCTCAAATTCATACAGCCGCATGTCCGCTTCATACATCTGGTCCCGGGTGTACACAAATGTCATCCGTTCCACCGCCTCCACATAAAGCACATCCGTCATGTCAAGCATCACAGTTTCATCATCTTTTTTTACCGCAATTTTCATATCCATCATACGGATCATGGAGATCAGCCTCTCGATGTCCGGTGTAAGCCTTGGACAATGAATGCTGACTTCCATATCCGGAAAGGATTCATTTACATCGATATTTATCTTCATGTTTTCCCCTCATTGTTCCAATCCCTTTTTCTTAAAGATTATCAGAAACAGTGCTAGAAAGAAAGTAACATTTACACAAACTAATACATATCCTTTTGCATCCATCCCATTTAGCGACATCTCCACGAAAATTTTACTCATCTGCTGCGTATAGAGAATCTGTGTAACGTTGGCAATTTTCTCATTAAACTGCGCCAGCATAGGTGCAAAGGAAAACACCATCATCGCCGGAAGACTTAAGGATGTGGCCATCATCTGATTCTGGGAATAGATGCCAATGGCAGAGCCCAATAAAATAGATAGAAGAATTCCCAGTCCCATCACGGCCTCATAGACAATAAATTCCGCGCCGCGAAATCCGGCCACCGTTCCCATCACCACAGAACCTGCCATGCACAATAACCACAAATAGCTTCCCACACCCAGTAAATATTCCACCGGCTTCACATTTGCCATAATCAGCACCCGCAGGGTGTTATGCTCCTTCTCCTCAGCTATAATAGCCGCCGCGGATGTCAGCGGAGCCATTCCCACATACATAACGGAAAACAGCCGTACAAAAAAATGCTCCGGCATGCCTTCCATGGAGATGACGTTTTCCATCACAAGGGTCAAAAGCGGAAACAGAACAAACTGGATGAGCACTGTCTTATTCTTGAACGTATCTTTCCACTGTTTTTTCAGAATCACAAAAATATTTCCCATCCTTTAGCTTATCCTCCTTCCCGTCAGTTCCATAAACACCGATTCCAAATTGGGTTCTGTGGAATGGATGGTTTGGAGTTTGCCATTTTTAATCAGTGCCTGTATCTTATCTGCCGTGGTGTCCGAATAGTCCAATACTTCTTCCCTTCCATCATACAAATGAATGCGGATAGATCTCTGGCGATCATATTTGCGGCATATTTCCGAGGGATTACCGTACTCCACGATTCTTCCTTCGTTTAAAAGCGCCATATGATCACAAAGCTTTGCAGCCTCCTCCATGTTGTGGGTGGTGAGAAAAATGGTACATCCTTCCTCTCTTTTTTCCAGAATCAGTTCATGAATGGATGCCGTGGTGGCGGGATCTAAGCCAGTGGTTGGTTCATCTAAAAACATGATCTTAGGTTCCGTCATAAATACCCGGGCCAGGCATAGCCGGGTACGCATTCCCTTAGAAAGCTTTGACGCAGCCGTCTTTTTCGCTTCCTGAAGGCCCACATCACACAATGCTTTTTCTGCCTGATGATAGGAAATTCCGTAAATGTCCGCAAAGATTTTCAAATTATCCATGCAGGAAAATCTCTCATAAACGCCAAACTGATCCATCATAATCCCCATGCTATTGTGGTCCCCTCCAGTGAGAGCCGAAGGATCTTTGCTGAGAATCGACACCTGTCCTCCATCGGCTGCCAGCTGTCCCGTCAGTATTTTGATAAGCGTGGTTTTCCCCGCTCCGGAAGGTCCCAGCAGGCCGAATATCTCTCCCCGGGCAACGGTAAGATTGATTTCATCCAGTACGGTTTTGCCGCCAAACGCCTTATGTACGCCTTTGCAACTTATCATAACTGCCGCCTTTCACCTTGATATCAGATTTGATAAGCCAAGGTTAGCAGGGTTTCGTTTTCTCTTCAATGCGTGGAACATGACTTGCCATAAGACAGACATAAGTTGCCAGGGGAAGAGGGGGAGGCTCATTGATGCTCGTCTAAAGTAGTAACCGGGATACTGTGAATGATCCCGATTAATCATCATCTTGGCAAATTTGGGTTTGTAGGGGCGTTGGGCTGGGAATTGTTGGGGGCAAATTTTGGTTATAGGAGATTCCCTGAGGTG
>JBJELY010000039.1:0-2500 GCA_051879395.1 Roseburia sp.
AATCATTGTTTTCACAATAAGCAAACCGGATTTTATAGTCTTTTTAGAATATTTAATGCTTGCTTAACAACACACTAAATTTTCCATGTTGTTGTTTTGTATAAATATCAGCATGAATTCATGCTGTCTGTACCTTGAAAAAACGATATCGTAAAATAAACGCAAAAGGGATCTGCATATCCGATCCACATTCATTGCAATGACGGACAATGCTATGGAAGATCTCGTTGTCTCATCCAGCCTGCTGGTAATCAGCCCGAGCCCATATTTTTGCTTTGCAAGAGCGAAGGCCCTTTCCACGGCAATCCGGTCAGCGTTATCTTTGTATTCCACCTTTTTGTCGGTTCCTGCATTTTTCTTTGGTCTATCAAGGGACCGCCCAGACAAGCGGATTCCGCGTTCCTTACAATAAGCAAGGTTGTTTCTGTTCCGGTAGATTTTATCTGCCAGGATGCGTTCCGGATAATGGCCATTCCTTTTTCGTCGAGACTAAGATCCATCTTTGCCCCAAATCCCACTGGTGCAGCTGCCTTTCCGCGGATAATCGGGCGGATGTACGGCTGGCTGATACTGACAATTCTGTCAGAAACGGAGTGCACTTTGTGCTCATACATGTACTTCTGCTGTTCGTAGACTTTGTCAAGCACGGCAAGCCGTTCGGCCTGCTTTGGTGTCAGTTCGCACTCTGTGTCCAGAAGCTCGTCGATATATTTTCTGTCCCTGCGGATATACTGGAGCTGCTGCTTGATTGCTTTGCGGATCTTTTTGCCGGTGCGCTTTTTGCACTTTGCCAGATTCAGATAATCTTTTCTGGCATTCCTGCGGTACATCCGTGGAACGTAATAATCAAATCTTCTGCAAAGGTCATCGACAATTCCTTCCAGGTTTTCTCTCGCTTCATTCAGGAGGTTTACATCCTGTGGAAAAAAGATATTCTGTGGAGCACAGGTTGCATCAAGAATCAGCGCTCCGTTGTGTTCGTCCGTATCCGTTTCTGTCGTATCTGGTTTGCTTCCGCCGCCCGGAGTTGGATCATCCGGGGTGTTGTATGCAATGATCATCTCGTTAATTTCGCCAAGGATGTCATCTGTCAGCCGCTTGCGGAACTCTACGAGAAGCGATGGTACAAAGGGAGGTTCCGTTTGGTATCCGGGTAACCCGATGAAATACTGAAAATACGGATTTTCCGTAATCTCCTCAACCAGTTCCCGGTCAGAGAAACCAAGCTGTTTCTGAATCAGCAGGGATCCGAGTGCCATACGAAAAGGCTTTGCCGGCATTCCGGTTTTGCTTGGGAACAGTTTTGCATACTTTTCCTCGATGGCATCCCAAGGAATGGTTTCTGCTTTCTTAACCCAACGGTTTTCCGGATTCATTTTTAACCCGACCGGCTGATTGAAATCTGCAAGTCCTAGCTGACGATATCGTTCGAATTTATACATGAGTTTTCTCCTTAGTTCAAGGTTTTTGTGCTGATTTAATTGTTTTCCCTGCACTTATTATACTACTTTTGACAAGAGAACTCAGTATTTTCAAGGGATTTAAGCTCATTTTTTGTTATTGAGCAGTCATTATTTACACCGACTTTATCTCTATATCAGAATTTACTTCTTTCGACTTCTCTAACGCATGAAAAAAAACAGATATAAAATCCTTTCCATCACTTGTTATAAAATAATTCGATAAATTTGTAATATCTTTGCTTATATTATCACCCCAAGGAGGTTGCTTTGATATATCCTCTATATCCCATATTACTTTATCTGGAGAAAATGCTTGCAATTCTTTCTTGATTATACTCAATTCTTCAATTGCTTTTTCTATATCTTCTCGATTTATTTTCCCTTGGTATAATTTATTCATAATAACTGGAAAACGGCTTCCCCATTTTTTATCTTCTAAGTTGTATGCCACCGTAGAAAAAAAAGAATGTAAAAAATCTCCATGTCCTATTTGGTACCAATAAAATTTAACTTTAAATCCAACTGCCATGTAATCCTCCTAATCCATCTTAAACAGTATTTCTACTCCATTATCTGTTCGCTTCATAATATCATCATACAAAGCACTCAAATCCGCATCGGTAACATTTTGACCTCTAATATCAATCATTACTGATTGCTTAGTTCCTTCAGGTAAATTTTCTATTCTTTGATAATACTGCTTTTCAATATTTCGTGCAAGATTGCTTCTACCGCTTGCACTTTCAACATTATAATTTTTTATATCCACACTATATCCATCTTTGTAATAATCAGGGCGTACACTTCCTTTTGTTCCATATGGTACTTCTTCTCCGTTTATAAATGATTTTTGTGCATCATAATCAGGAAAATCTTTTGCTGCATCTAATTCCGATTGTCTCCATGTTGGTCTTGACGTTTCTGTACCACTCTTGACAAAGACTCTTTACTCTTATAATTATCCAAGCCGATGCCACTCTTCCGAAAAATGAATACACTTCCCATAGCCGACCATTTCATCTGCTTTAAAGTTTACC
>JBJELY010000040.1:0-2484 GCA_051879395.1 Roseburia sp.
ATTCGTCACCCTTGTAGTCTGAGATAAGCGAAGCAGAGCCAAGATGGTCACTGTGGTAGAAATACTGTTTGTAATACTCTTCCTGATAAGTCGGATTCTCGCCACTGTTCAGTTTTGTAACAATCCTTGTTTCACCCAAATATATATTCTTTGCAGACTGTCCTCCGTAGATAGAATTACCCGAATCAGTGTGGAGCGTCCACATCTTGTTGAAATAAAGCGTTTCGGAATTCTGCGTGTATTTGTTGCTTCTCTGCCTGTCCTGTCCGTAGACATACGCTGTGTTGTAGTTTGCATCAACACTTGAAATTAACTGGTTACGCTCGTTCCAAGCGTAAATGCGCCAGTATTCTGAGACACAGTTGGAATTATTTTTCATTTTGCAAATTCCATAGTTTTTTCACAAGTTCTTCCATCTCGCTTGAATCTGTACTCTTAGTAGTTTCTTGGGCAAGTTTCAATGACTCTTCATCAAGTATTGCGCCATATTCAACAAGAAGCGAAAATAATGTTAAAAAATTCCTTTCAATACAATAATTTATTGCAGATTTTCCATGCTTCTTGAAGTATCGTCTGTAATTCCAATCTGTTGCGGGAAATAATCTTTTTTCTCCATAAATACATTTTAAATTTGGATCTGCTCCGCTTTCCAAAAGAAGCTTTACAGATTGATATACATCATGCTCATAAGTTATTAAAACTTGAGGATGTTCTCTATAGAAAGATTCACACTCTTTATTCGGATTTTTATCCGCTAAATTTACATATGATATTAAACTTGCTATATAAGGTCTTTTTTTCACATCAGCCCCATAAGAAATTAGTAATTCTGCCAATTTAAGGTTTGAACAATAAGTCCATAGAGGATTCGTATCAAGCCATTTAAATTGTCCTGTTTTTTTATTTGGATCTGCACCTCTTTGTAGTAATTCCTCAACTTTTTGATAACGCTCATCATCATTTGTAATCAAAAGAGCCTTTTCCATTTGATATGGAAGAGAAGATTCATCTACTGTAAAATAAGGCGCAGTTTTTCTAAACATTTTTCGTTCTCCACACGATAAAAATAATAAATCGATTACTAAAATAAATAAAAGTTTTTTCACTTTTTTAACTCCTACTCAAAAGTTACTGTAACTGTATTCCCATTTCTTGAAGCGGATAATTTTACTTGATTGGTTCTATCTACAGAACTAAAGTATGTATTTGGCTTATCTTTTCCAGTTCCTGCATTCACAGCATCACAATATGCCTTTGCATCATTTTCATTCTTGAAATTTAGGATTCCGGTCAAAACAAGATCCGCAGGATTACATTTTCCCTTGTCAAATCTATTAGTCCAGTATTGTCCGTCGATAGTTCTTGAAACAATATCTCCTGTTTTTTTATTTTTTAATTCAAATGATACTGATGTAAACATGTTATCATCTGCGCCACCATGCAAATCGTATGCTCCGACTTCCGCTCCTACATGCCATCCGCCGTTGAAAGCCAGATTATAATTGCCTTTCCAAAGCCAAATAGATGAAGTTTTTCCAGAAGAATTTATGAAGTCCGTCCTCAAACTGTCTATATTGCAAACAAGTAGATTTGATGTAAAATTTTCATAGAAGTTAAAATATCCGCCTATTCTTTGAGGTTGTGTATTGTCAAAATAAAGAAAGCCCTCAGAGTGTCGCTTTGGCAACATAAAAATACCGACTGCGATTGCACCCACTATGAATACCGAAATACATTCACCGTCCGGGTCTGTATACTTGACAGGATTGTTGCCCGCGTAGTGGTATAAATTGCCGTTGATGTGATTGAATACTCCGCCCATACCCAGCAGATTCTGATTATATCGCATTGCCTCCTTATCTATCGGCGCTTTAGGTATGTACTCGCTCAATGCTGGGTCTGTACTTATCCACATAGAATACCTAGGATCTAAATATCTTGCACCATAATAATAAAGTCCTGTCTCCTCATCAATCTCTTTTCCTGTGAATCTGTACGGCAGATACTCTAGCCCTGTATTTTGCGTTTTTTCCACCCAGGTTTCGCCATAAGGAGTATACTCAATCCGCTGATACTCGTCGCCTTTATAGTCAGAAATCAAAGAAGCGCTTCCGAGATGGTCAGAATGGTAGTAATACTGCTTGTAATATTCCTCTTGGTAAGTCGGATTTTCGCCGCTGTTAAGCTTTGTTACAATTCTTGTTTCACCCAAATATATATTCTTTGCAGACTGTCCTCCGTAGATAGAATTACCCGAATCAGTGTGGAGCGTCCACATCTTGTTGAAATAAAGCGTTTCGGAATTCTGTGTGTACTTGTTGCTTCTCTGCCCGTCCTGCCCGTAGACGTACGCTGTTGAGTAATTTGTATCTACACTTGAAATTAACTGGTTACGCTCGTTCCAAGTATAAGTTCTGCAATACCTTGTTCCTTTTATTCCACCGCTTGAGCCTTTATCTTCCTTAAACAATCCCCAGCCGTAAT
>JBJELY010000041.1:0-9734 GCA_051879395.1 Roseburia sp.
GTTCAATCGCTTTTTGTATATAGTTTAGGTGTCACATCAATTGTAACGCTACAACCGGTTTACTGGATGGAATAAAAAAGTGCTTGCATCCTTGTAGATGAAATGGTATAATATAATGGTTGTGAGTAAAAGGAGATGGTCCTCTGTTGCCATAGGGGCATTAAGAACATCCAAATAGTAGGAGGTCACAAAATGAACGCAAGTGAAATTATTAAAAGCATTGAAGCTGAACAGTTAAAAGCTGAAGTACCTGAATTTAAAGTAGGAGATACTGTAAAAGTTCATGGTAAAATCAAAGAAGGAAATCGTGAAAGAATTCAGATTTTCGAAGGTGTTGTTATTAAGAGACAGGGCGGAAGCAACCGTGAAACATTTACTGTTAGAAAAATCTCTAACGGTGTTGGTGTTGAAAAGACCTGGCCATTACATTCTCCAAACGTTGAGAAAGTAGAAGTGGTTCGTCAGGGTAAAGTTAGACGTGCTAAATTATTCTACTTAAGAGACCGTGTTGGTAAGAAGGCTAAAGTAAAAGAATTAGTAAAATAAGTAACGCCAAAAAAGGACAGGTACTACGGTATTTGTCCTTTTTCTTTTTTTGATAGGGCTGGAAAAAGCTGAGTCTGTCTGATACAATAGACAAGGAGAAAATAAGTGTTTTATAGATACCGGAAATAGAGTATCTCGGAGAACGGGTTAGAAGGAGAAAAACTGTGCGTAGACATAGAAGCGGACTTAATTTTGGAAGACAAAAAAGAAAAGTGAATGTTCCATTGCTAAAAGAGGTGGCAGTCTGGGCAGGAGAAATCCTAATCGTGATGTTAATGGCAATTACATTGGTATATTTTGCGGGAATGAGAACAAGCGTAGTTGGACAATCTATGGCAGAAACCTTAAGCAGCGGGGATGAAATTTTAGTAAATCGTTTTACCTATCTTCTGACGGATCCAAAACAGAATGATATTATTGTTTTTCTGCCAAATGGAAATGAAAAATCACATTATTATGTAAAAAGGGTGATTGCAGTACCGGGAGATACGGTTTTAATAGAGAAAGGGGAAGTCTATGTGAATGGTGAGCTGTTTCAAGAGGAAATAGATGTTTCTTCAATTGAAGATGCAGGACTTGCCTCAGAACAGATTACTTTAGGAAATGATGAATATTTCGTACTCGGTGATAACCGCAATAATAGTGAAGACAGCCGTTATGCTAATATCGGTAACATTAAGAAAGAGTATATTATCGGAAAAGCCTGGTTTCGGATTACATCATGGAGTGATTTTGGATTTATATAAAATAGAAGGAAAGATAAGGAGAATACAATGCAGTTTCAGTGGTACCCAGGGCATATGACAAAAGCAAAGCGTCAGATGCAGGAAGATATAAAATTAATTGATTTGGTGATTGAATTAGTGGATGCAAGAATTCCACTAAGTAGTCGTAATCCGGATATTGATGAATTGGGAAAAAACAAATATCGTTTGATTTTAATGAATAAATCGGACTTATCGGATGAAAAGAGAAATCGTGAGTGGACGGAATTTTTTGAAAAAAAAGGCTATTTTGTAGTATGCCTTGATTCCAGAAATAAGGGCGGTATGAAAGCAGTGAATCAGGTCATTAATGAGGCATGTAAGGAGAAGTTTGAAAAAGACCGGAAACGAGGTATTTTAAATCGTCCGGTGCGTGCGATGGTAGTTGGAATTCCAAACGTTGGAAAATCTACGTTTATCAATACATTTGCTGGGAAAGCATGTGCAAAAACAGGAAATAAGCCGGGAGTGACAAAAGGAAAACAGTGGATTCGTTTAAACAAAAGCGTAGAGTTATTGGATACACCGGGAATTTTATGGCCAAAATTTGAAGACCAGATGGTGGGATTGCGCCTGGCGCTGATTGGTGCAATTAAAGATGAAATTTTAAATATTGATGAATTGGCTTTGGAATTGATTTCTATTTTGAAAAACTATTATCCGGGGGTTTTAGCACAGCGCTACCAGGTAGAAGAAGCACAGGAGGCACCAAAGCTTTTGGAAGAAATTGCGAAGAATCGTAACTGTATTTCAAAGGGAAATGAATTGGATTACAGTAAAGCAGCAATCTTATTAATCGATGAATTTCGAAGTGGAAAATTAGGACGTATCACATTAGAATTTCCGGGAGAAGAGGAATAAAAAAGAAGATGGAATTTAGTTGGAAGGATTTTCTTCAATTTATTTTGTATGTGGTGGTTGTTGGGGTATTAACCTATAGTGTCGTGCATTTTGTAGGACAGAGAACAGTCGTAAAGGGTTCCTCGATGGAGCCGACATTATCCAATGGAGATCAACTGATTGTTGATAAAGTAACATATCATTTTCACGAGCCAAAGCGTTTTGATATTATTGTATTTCCATATCAGTACGAAGAAAATACTTATTATATTAAGAGAATTATAGGACTTCCAGGAGAGCGTGTACGCATTGATGAGAAAGGAGCTATTTTTATCAATGGAGAAGAGCTCATAGAATCCTATGGAAGAGAAGTGATTAAGAATGCCGGTTTGGCAGCAACGGAAATAACATTGGGAGAAGATGAGTATTTTGTGCTTGGAGACAATCGAAATAATAGTACGGACAGCAGGGCAGAGGATGTCGGATTGATAAAAGAATCAGATATTGTTGGAAGAGCGGTTGTCAGGATCTATCCATTCGATGAAATAGGAATTGTTTTACCGCAAAAAGAAAAATAGGTGATACAGAAGGGAATTGAAGATGGAAGAAAAGAAAATCGGAATCATAAAAGAAGAATTAAAGGCGGCAACAGATGAGATGCTGCCTTCTTTTATAGAAACATATCAAACGGATGAGCGTACAGGCGTAAAAAAACTTGTAGAGCAGGCAGAAAAACGTTACAATAAACTACAAGTGGAATTGGAAAGAATTGAAAGCATCAAAAAGTATGAAAAGGAATATGATTCTTGCGGATATATTTGTGGGATTGATGAAGTGGGAAGAGGTCCCTTGGCAGGCCCGGTAGTAGCAGGAGCAGTCATTTTGCCGAAAGATTGTAAGATCCTTTATATCAATGATTCTAAAAAACTGTCGGCAGCAAAAAGAGAAGAACTTTATGAGATTATTATGAAAGAGGCAGTTGCTGTCGGAATTGGAATGGTAAGTCCGCAACGGATTGATGAAATTAATATTTTGCAGGCTACCTATGAAGCAATGCGGGAAGCTATAAGCAAATTGGCGGTAAAACCCGATATATTATTAAACGATGCAGTGACAATTCCAGGAGTGGATATCCGACAGGTACCAATTATAAAAGGAGATGCCAAAAGTATTTCTATCGGTGCGGCCAGTATTGTGGCCAAGGTAACAAGGGACCGGTTGATGATGGAATATGATAAGCTTTTGCCAGAATACGGATTTGCGTCGAATAAAGGGTATGGTTCGGCAGAACATATTGCAGCATTGAAAAAATTAGGACCATCTCCAATTCACAGAGCCAGCTTTATTAAAAATTTTGTGGGTGAGTAGATGGAATCCTGTTTGAACCGTTAAAGGGGGAAGGGATACATGCAGATTTCAGATATGCTTGGAGAATATAACCGGAATGTATCGGCAAAGCCGGAAAATTTAAATGGAATGAAAGGGGTTCAACAGTTAGTTTCCAGCTTAAAAGGATTAACGGTTGGAAACATTTTTGAAGGAACTGTCAATTCCATAAAAAATGGGCAGGTAACACTAGGTCTTAGCAATGGTCAGGTAATTACGGCAAAGATGGATGGAAAAGTAAGTTTAAGTGCCGGACAGTCTATGTTTTTCCAGGTGAAATCCAATGATGGAATTCAAATTGCAATTCGCCCGTATACAGGAATGGGAAATATCGAAAATCCCACACTGGTAACAGCCCTAACAGCGGCGGGGCTTCCGGTGAATGAAAAGAATCTGGTGATGGTGAATACCATGATGCAGGAGCAGATGTCCATTGATAAAAGCAGTCTGAATGAAATGGTAAAGACGATGCTTGCCAATGAAACGATAGATAGCAAAACGATTGTTCAAATGGTAAAGGCTGGAATTCCGGTGAATGAAACAATGGCTGCCCAGTTTGAAAATTACAAAATGGATGAACATGCGATTGTAAAAGAACTGAATACCATCATGGATGAAATGCCGGAACTTTTAAAAAATGGTGATTTTTCCGCAAAGCAGTTGGTGGAACTGAATCATATGATGACAGGTGGTGTTTTGGAAGGAAACAGTGGCCAGATGGCGAGTCAAAGTACGATGCCGGGAAATGAGCAGACTGCCAGTCAGAACGCAGTGTCTGAACCTGTTGTCATAGAAATCGGACAGGAGTCTAAAGCAAATTATCCGGAAGGTACAGTAGGAAGTCTGTTAGATGGTACACAGGCAGCGGCCTTGACAAAACAGTTAAGTCAGATACCAGAGCTTGCAGTCAATGCTAATCTCTTTCAACAGGGAGTGGAAGGGGAAGAAATCGTAGATCATTTGAATTTAAAAATGCCGGTATCAGATTTTTTGAAGGAAGTAGATGTAACACTACAGAAAGCGGTAGAAAACGGAACTTTGGGGAATAAAAATCTGATCGGGGATACTGCGGTACTGCAGGATTTGAAGCGTTTGTTTGCAGGAAAGGAATATCGAACGCTTTTAAAAAATGGATTAGAACAGGAATGGCTGCTGAAACCAAATGATTTAAAAACGGAGCATAAGGTAGAGGAATTATATCAGCGTTTAAATACGCAGATGGAACATATTGAAAATACCTTAAAAGAAATGGGACTTGCTAAAACAAGTGTCATGGAAACAATTACAGATGTACGTAATAATATGGAGTTTATGAATCAATTGAATCAGGCGTATACTTATGTGCAGATTCCGCTAAAGATGTCGGGGCAGCAGGCAAATGCAGAGTTGTATGTCTATACCAATAAAAAACGTCTGGTGGAACCAGAGGGCGAATTGACTGCTTTTTTACATTTGGAATTAAAGAATCTGGGTGCTACGGATGTGTCTGTTAAAATGCATCCGGCAACGAAACAGGTAAAAACAAATTTTTATCTGCAGGATGACGGGGCTTATGATTTGATTGAAAGAAACCTTCCTGTCTTAGAACAACGCCTTAAGAAAAAAGGTTATCAGTGTGAAATTATAGTAACGAATGAATCAAAGAAAGTAAGTTTTGTAGAGGATTTTTTGAAAAAAGATCAAAAAGCAGCCGGTACGGTACATCGTTATTCATTTGATGTCCGGGCTTAGAGGTAGTTTATGGAAGAGAAAAAAGAGTTTAAACCATTTCAGTTTCAGAAAATGGAGCAGGAGAGAGGAAAAACGAAAACAGCAGTTGCCCTTTCTTATGAGCCGGGGGACCGTGCCCCAAAGATTTTAGCGTCTGGAAAGGGAGAGTTGGCAGAAAAGATAATTGAAAAGGCAAAGGAAAGTGAGGTGCCCTTTTATCAGGATGGAAAGCTTGCAGAAACACTTGCAAAGTTAGAAATCGGGGATACCATTCCGCCGGAACTGTATGAAGTAGTAGCAGAAATTCTTGTTTTTGTAGATGATATGGACCGGATGAAGGGAAAGCTTGGAATGTCACGTTAAAAGAGATAAGGGGAGGTTTATGCAAGAAAAACAGGAGAGGGGAAGAAATAATCGAAAAATTGGGCAAAAGTATGAGGATATCGCAGCAGAATTTTTGACAAAAAGAGGGTACCAGATTGTCAAAAGAAATTATAGGAATCCTTATGGTGAAATTGATATTTTAGCACAAAAAGATGGGGTGTGGATATTTTGTGAGGTGAAATTCCGCAGTACAAGGAATTGTGGAAGTCCATTAGAGGCAGTGGATGTAAGAAAACAAAAACGCATCAGTAAAGCTGCGTTTTATTTTTATGCTTATCACGGTTATGCAGAAAATGCACCATGCAGATTCGATGTAATTGCAATCTACGGAGATGGCAGTGTGCGTCATATCGAGAATGCATTTGAATTTCAAGGAAGATAGGAAAGAGAAAAATGAATTGGAAAAATGAAGAAGTAGTGATGATAGAAAAAAAGAAGAGTGGAGTTACTTTATTGGAATATCCTTTGTTAAGTGAAACAGGAATTGTAAAACATTGTTTTACAACAAGAGAGGGTGGTGTTAGCAAAGGAATTTTTTCTACGATGAATTTAAGCTTTACCAGAGGAGATGAAAAAGAAGCAGTAGAAGAAAATTATCGCAGGCTTGCAGATGCAATGGGAGTAAAATATGAGGATTTTATTTTTACGGATCAGACGCATACGACAAATGTCAGAGTAGTAACAAGAGAAGACGCAGGAAAAGGACTAACAAGGGAGCGGGATTATCGTGATGTGGATGGATTGATTACGAAAGAGCCGGGACTTGTGTTATCGGCCTTTTTTGCGGATTGCGTTCCTCTTTATTTTGTAGACCCCGTCAAAAGGGCGATTGGACTCAGCCATTCCGGGTGGCGTGGTACCGTTGGTAAAATAGGGAAGGTCACAGTAGAGAGTATGATGCGGGAATTTGGAACAGATCCAAAAGATTTAATCTGTGCAATTGGACCTTCTATTTGTCAGGAGTGTTATGAAATTAGTGAGGATGTAGCAGAAGAATTCCGTAAAGGTTTTCCGGGAAGAGAAGCAGAAATAATGCAGAAGACGGGAGAGGAAAAATATCACTTGGATTTGTGGAAGGCAAATAAGTTGGTTTTAATGGAAGCAGGCGTAAAAGAGGAAAAGATAGCAGTTACAAATCTTTGCACCTGTTGTAATTCGAATCGACTTTTTTCGCATCGTGCAAGTCGTGGAAAACGTGGAAATTTGGGGGCATTTTTGTGCCTGAAAGAAGAAAATTAGGGAAGTTTCGTAATTTGCTGGAATTCTAAGTGGTAAAGCGTTATACTGTAACAGTATGAAGAGAAAAGGAAGGGTTAATTAGGATGGAAACAAAAGAATATGTATCCTATATGGTAGAAGAAACAAAAAATATATTAGCCATTGACAGTCCGTCTGGCTTTACAAAAGAAGTGGCAGAATATGTCATGGAAGAATACAGAAAGTTAGGATATGATCCTAAGATGACAGTCAAGGGAGGCATTTTAGTGGCATTAGGCGGCAAAAAGAAAGAGGATGCCGTTATGTTAGAAGCCCATATTGACACCTTAGGAGCAATGGTATCAGAGATAAAATCTAATGGGAATTTGAAAGTAACAGCAATTGGAGGGATGAATCCCAATAATGCAGAAGCAGAAAATTGCCGGATTCATACAAGAATGGGTAGCGTATTTACCGGAACATTCCAGTTATCCAATGCGTCTGTTCATGTAAATGGGGATTACAATGATACGAAAAGAGAATATCCGGCAATGGAAGTCGTATTGGATGAATTTGTAAAAAGTCAGGAGGATACGGAAAAATTAGGAATCTCGGTTGGAGATTTTGTATGTTTTGAGCCAAGAACAGTTGTAACAGAAAAAGGTTTTATTAAAAGCCGTTTTTTGGATGATAAATTAAGTGTCGGAATTTTACTTGGATACGCAAAATATCTAAAAGAAGAACAGATAGAACCGGAACGAATGGTATATCAGCATATCACAGTATATGAGGAAGTTGGGCATGGTGGAGCAGCTTCTATCCCAGAAGGAGTGACAGAAGTGATTTCTGTTGATATGGGATGCGTTGGTGATGGCTTAAAATGCGATGAAAGAAAAGTATCTATATGCGCAAAAGACAGTCGAGGACCATATAATTATGATGTGGTAACAGGACTAATTACGGCTGCAAAAGAACAGGAACTAAATTATGCAGTAGATGTCTATCCGTATTATGGTTCCGATGCGGATGTGGCATTGACAGCAGGATATGATGTACGCCATGGCTTAATCGGAGCAGGTGTGTATGCTTCACATGGTTATGAGAGAAGCCATAAAGATGGTGTGGAGAATACATTCCGTCTTTTATGTGCATATCTGAAATAGATTAAGGAAATATTCAGAAATTCATAGGATTATCTTTATTGAGAGGAACTCTCCTATCATGTTATAGTGAGTGTATGAAATGAGCTAGTACAGATGTGATAGGAGGGAATGAATTGATTCAGCTAAATTATCGGGATTCAAAGCCGATTTATGAACAGATAAAAGATGGACTTAGAAGATTGGTCGTGACTGGTTCTTTTAAATCAAATGAGCAGCTTCCATCTGTTCGTGAATTAGCGTCAAGTTTGGCAATCAATCCCAATACGATACAGAGGGCATATCGGGATTTAGAAAGCGAGGGGTATCTCTATTCCGTAGTAGGGAAAGGAACCTTTGTGGCGGAATGGGAAGAAGTAATAGAAGCCAGACAGGAATCATTATTGGCAGAGTTTGATGAGGTGGTAAGTGAGTTATTTTATTTGTCCGTAGAGAAGGAAGAACTTGTGGCACGAATGGATAAATTGGCTAAAGGAGGAGACGGCAGTGATACAGGTAAATAATGTCAGCAAGGAGTTCAATGGATTCCGCGCCTTAGATGGGGTCAATATGAGGGTAAAAAAAGGAAACATCTATGGATTGGTTGGACCAAATGGCGCAGGAAAATCGACATTGATCCGCCATATTACGGGCGTTTATCGTGCTGATGAGGGAGAAGTTTTGATAGCAGGAGAACCTGTTTATGAAAATCGGAATGCAAAAGCAAAATTTTCTTACATACCGGACGATTTGTTTTATTTTATGCAGGCAGATACGATGGAAATGAAACGATTTTATCAGGGAATGTATAAAAAATTTGATGATAAATTATTTTATCGGCTTCAGGAATTTTTCCCAACAATTGATGTAAAGAGAAATATTCGCAGATTGTCAAAGGGAATGCAGAAACAGGTAGCTTTTTGGCTGGCGATTTGCTGTAAGCCGGAACTGATGATATTAGATGAACCGGTTGATGGTTTAGATCCTGTTATGCGTAGACAGATTTGGAGTATCATTATGTCTGAAGTAGCAGAAAATGAAATGACAATATTAGTTTCATCGCATAATTTGAGAGAATTAGAAGATGTTTGTGATCATGTAGGTATTATGCATAAAGGAAAAATAATGATAGAGCGTTCATTATCGGATTTACAGGGTAGTGTTTGTAAAATTCAGGTAGCTTGTCAGAATGGGATGCCAAAACTTCCGGAGGATTTTGAGGTATTACATATGAGTAATACAGGACGCGTCTATACATTAATTGTACGTGGGGATGCCCAAAAAGTTCAAGAGGCACTTTATCAGGAAAAACCTACAATTGTAGACGTTTTACCACTGACACTGGAGGAGATTTTCATTTACGAGATGGGAGGTGCAGATTATGAAGTCAAAGACATGCTGTTTTAATCGCACTCTCTATAAAAAGAATATCACGCACTTTTGGCCGATTTGGTTATTGTTCTTCGCTTATCTGCTCTTACAGGTGCCAATTTGTATCTGGACGAATTTAATGAGTTATCTGAGTTGGGATTACACAACAAAAGAAGTACAGTATGATGTGTTAAGTATGGCTCTTTCCGGAGGAATTTCGGCGACACCATTATTTTTTGCATCCGCGATAGCAGCAGTGGCGGTTTTTTCTTATATGTATACACCAAAGGCAGCAAATATGTTCCATGCACTTCCGGTTAATCGTGCGGAACTGTTTGTAACGAATTATCTTTCTGGATTGCTTAATCTGGTAATACCAGAAATACTAGCTTTTGTA
>JBJELY010000042.1:0-2478 GCA_051879395.1 Roseburia sp.
GGAATCTGACCTACGTCAGCCCAGAAGCCGAATGGCTTATGATTGATTGTTTATTGAGGTGTGAAAACCCCTCCAAGAATATTTCTTAAGTATATTTAAATATACTGTATTGTATGAATAAAGTCAATGCCTCTTTTGAGATTTTCCAATATTACGCCGTCAAGCGCACGGCTAATTGCTAACTTGTGTTCAATTTGTTACAAACGTTTTCAACAAATGATTGAGCCGCCTGATCAGGCGGCTCAATTTATATCAAAAACAGACTCTGCTGTTCATATTCTTGTTCTCTCTGCAATTGTTGTGGCGTTTTATGTAAGACAATTTCCAGAAAATCATCATTATATAACCAGCTATCCAGTTCCTGTTCTTCCAAAATCAGTGGCATTCTTGGATGTACCGGGCTTACAGATTCATTTGCCTGTGTTGTGATAATCATAAAATGATCACCATCCTGAAAACAATTATAGAATCCAGCCATGTATAAGTTTGAATGTTCCCGGCTTTGGAAAACTACTTTATTCTTGTCTGAATCCCATTCATAAAATTGCTTAGCCGGAATGATACATCTCCTGTGAAAAATGCAATCCCGAAACAGCTTTTTATCCAGTACAGATTCAGCTCTGGCATTGATCAGCAGGCCTTTCTTCTGATACTGGGGAAATCCCCATCTCATCTCCTGCAATTGGTATCCATATCTATTTCTCTTTCCTGTCATTACAACCGCGTACTGAGAAGGATAAACATCTCCCGATAATTCCTGTTTGAACTTTTTGTCTATAGATCCAACAAGCTTCTCCATCTCGTCAATCATCTCATAGTCTACATAATATCTGCCACACATCCCAATTCTCCAATGCAACTTTTTATAGAGGTACCAAAAGCTTCCCCAAAAATACTTTGATTTTTTATAATCCAAACTCTTTTAATAATTTGTCCTGATATTCCGAACTTACAGCTGATTTCATAATATCATCTATCCGATTTTGAGAGGCAAGCTTCTGATTTAGACTATTGATGCGTAATCTTCCCTGTTCTAATCCCTGACTGATTCCTTGACTGATTCCCTGACTGATTCCCTGACTGATTCCTTGGCTGATTCCTTGATTAATTCCATCCTGATATAAATCTTCTAACGCTTTACACATGTTTACCTTTCCTTCTTTCTTTTCATTTTCAGGCAACATTTTCTTTAATAACTTTTTCGAATGAAGAAATACCGAATATGCCTGGGCCGTATCAACATCCAGCTCTTGAAAATAGTCTGCATGTTCGTTCACATATTTCTGTAGTTCTTCCTTTTGATTTTTACATTTTAACATATTGAATAATATTTGTAAATCAGTTTGAAAACTCTCGATATGTTCAACCTTCCCAGCATCAATCAGATTAATACGGTAATCTGGTAAATATTCCTGTAGAAACTTTTGATCTTTCATGCCCTCTGGAATTTCCAGCATCTCATGTAAATGAATACTACCGTCCCAGGGATTCTGACCATAATAGAATACCAATGAAAGTATTGGGATCAGTTTATCTTCTTTCCGAAATTTTGAAAGGAATTCTTCTGACTTTATTTTATTCACTCTTCTATCTTTTTCCCAAAGTTTCTGAATCTGATCTGTATATGACAATCCATCATATACCATCATTCTGACCGGCATGGCATAATGTACCTTATCCTGAGACTCACATGCAAGAATCGCCAGCCCGACATTCCCCCAGCGCATAATAATATCCCGATATCGCTGTCGTCCCTTCTTTTCATCCTTCCCAGTTACAATAATATCTGCTTCCCTGTCTAACGGCTCCAGCTTTGCCGGATCTACAATCTGTCGACCTCCAAACACATATCCGTTAAACAGATCTGCAACTCGTTTCTTAGTTCCAAGCCATTGATTTACAATCACATTCGCTTCGCCCAATACAGATGCCTCCTTCTTTTGTTTTATTTTCCTCTAAAGATGATAATTGACGGAAATCGTCCTGATCATTTGATGCGTTCAAATAGACTGCGAACGCAATTCAGACAGTCAAGATATTTCTGGATGAAATCTGTCTGAGATTTTGATGTAGAACAGTATAGCATAAAAAATTAAAGAAATCCAGTTTTTATTTAATACTGAACGCGAATGGGGCAATAGTGCATAAACCACACACTATTGCCCCATTCTATCTATTTTTCTGGCTTTCTTGGCTAGACTGAGGGGTATATACACTCATTTCTCTCTGTATTACCCCGTTTTCGTCTTATATCATGCCTTTCCGACTCACTTGCGGGGTAGGATTCAAGCATTTTTCTCTATATCCCCCGTTTTCATCCGCGCCTCGCTTCTAATTCCTATCTCCGGGGCAACAGCAACTTGTTTTCTTCTATATGCCCCGTCCCATAAAATATGGGTCGTGTTTGTAAAACTTCCGCATTCCAATATGTATTTTACAGCTTCCCCATTCCACTGTGGTATTTTACAGCTTCCGCAT
>JBJELY010000043.1:0-2447 GCA_051879395.1 Roseburia sp.
AAAAAATATGTAAAAACTGGAAAATACTTAAAAACATATGAAGGATAAATATAGAGTGAATATGAGAAATGATATTAAAGGGAATGTAGGTAAAAAACAAAAAAACACCTACATTCCCTTTAAAAATTCTTGACTATGTTGATTTGTATGATATAATTTAAGTAAATGTAGGTAAAATAAATTTTAATACTTACAATTACTTGAAAGAGGGTGAAGGAAAATGTTACTGTCATATCAGGAGTGTTTGGAAAAATATGGAACTGATTATAAAATTAAAAAATGTGTTCAAGAAGGGGAACTGTATGTAAAAGAAAAAGGCATCTATTCGGATAAGAGATATGTGCCGGAGCTGGAGATTATTTCTAAGAAATATCCCAATGCAATTATAACTCTGAATAGTGCCTTTTATTACTATGGATTGACGGATACCATACCGGATTTTTATTATGTTGCGACACCGAAAAATACAAGAAAAATCAGTGATGAAAGAGTGAAGCAATTTTATGAAAACAGCGAAGCCTTTGATATGGGAAAAACTACGATGAATTATGATGGTGTGGATATTGTAATTTATGATAAAGAGCGTCTTCTTGTGGAACTGATACGGAATAAAAGAAAATTTTCTTTTGATTTGTACAAAGAATTAATTGCAAGTTATAGAAAGATTGTTCATGAACTGGATATGACTTTAGTTGCAGAATATGCGTATGAATTACCAAAGTCAAACATGGTAATGGAGACACTTAGATTGGAGGTTTTATGATGATAAATATACAGAAGCTTATTGAAGAAGCAAATGAAAATGGTTATCACGGAGATAAGGCGTCTGCGAAAGTATGTCAGGATATTGTGTTAAAAGCATTATCGATTGGACCGTTGAGTAGAAATGTAACAATTAAGGGTGGTGTGGTTATGCGTAGCAAGACCAATAATGTTAGAAGAGCTACGCAGGATTTGGACATTGATTTTATTAAGTATTCCTTAGCAGATGAGTCGATAGATGCGTTTATAAGCAAGCTGAATTGTCTTGATGGAATTAAGATTAGCAGGTTGGGTAAGATTGAAGAGTTGAAACAACAGGATTATAGCGGAAAGCAAGTGTTTATCTTGATTGAAGATGCAGAAGGAAATCAGGTTAGAAGCAAGATTGATTTAGGAGTACATAATCGATTTGAACTGGAGCAGGAAGAGTATTGCTTTGATATTGCGTACGATGATGAAGGAGCAAGCTTGTTGATTAATTCTGATGAGCAGATGCTGGCAGAAAAACTGCGTTCACTTCTTAAATTCGGTCCGTTTTCAACAAGGTATAAGGATGTATATGATATGTATTACTTGAAGGATTCTGTTGATAGAGTCAAATTGATGGTAGCTTTGGATACATATATATTCAATGACACAACGATGAAGGAAAATACCGGGAATGATATTGTCAGGAGATTAAAAATAACTTTTAGTGACAAGGGGTACATTGGAAGACTTGACACATCGGACAAGAGATGGATTGATGAAGAAATTAGTGTTGTGACGAATGGTCTTTTGGAGTTTGTGGCTAAAATTTGATAAATTGGGGTAATTGGGTAAAACTCGGTAGAAATTATACTTTTACCGAGGTTTATCTTAAATATTAGCGTTGAAACAATGTTGGAACAGATGTATAATTTTGTTGGGACAACAAAAGAGCATATGAAATCAATGCATAAGATTGGAGGAGATTTACATGGAAATATCAAAAAGCGATTGGAAATTATTCAGAGCACGCATTGCTGAATGGCAGGAAGACTATATGGAACGCTTAGTGAAAGAATATATTGAAGTGTTGAATGGAACAGGAAATGCTTCAGATAAGTTCTGGGAACTGGAAGAGCGAATAAAGAAGGATAAGAAACATCCTGGAGTAATGCTTGAATTAAGCAAAGGAAATATGATTTTCGATATTGTGGCACTGATTAATAGTGGTGTGATAACAACTGCTGATTTGGAAGGTTTTAGTGATGAATTGAGAGAAAGTGTTGATTTTCTTTTGCATAGGTAAACGGTGCACATACACATATATGAATTGCAGGTGATATTTATGAATATAGAAGCATATGATGCGGAGTCTTTGAGGAAGCTTGTCAGACTTTTAGAATATGAGAACAGATTACTAAAGGAAAAATTGAAAAAAGAAAATATTCCATATGATGAAGTCAATCCATTTGAAGAGACTATAGATAATGTAGAAGAGTATGACCCTGATCAGGGAGAGCGTATTAATAATCCAACTTTTATTACAGAAGAGATGGCGAAACGCTTTTTTTCAATGTTTTGGGGAAGAGAAGATGTTTTTGCCAAGCGAGGTAAAAACGGAGGTTATTTTCCGCAATGCGATAATCGCTGGAATGACAGGCTTTGTCCGAAACAACGAGGCGAAAAGATGTTTTGTGATGAGTGTGAAAATACAAAAT
>JBJELY010000044.1:0-2446 GCA_051879395.1 Roseburia sp.
GTTTGAAGCTGTGGGAAGCAAACTGGGCAAGGGGGGTATAAACAGTCTTTCTCTTCGCAAATTTCTTTGTATGATGAATCATGTATGAGATTTCTGACAACACCAGTCCGCTTTCGCACATGAATCCTTCATAATGGCTTTTCCCAAGATCCGATTTCAAAGCATCATTAATCTCAGTTTCATATTTTTTTACCGTAACATACAGCTTTTTCAGCTGTTCAATACGAAATTTTACAGGAATTGTAATCCCGCTTTTATAATATACCTGCTGTTGCTCCAACAATCGTTTGATTTCTGTTTCGGTCATTTTATTTGCTCCAATCTGCGATTTGATAATAGAATTGTTCCAACTCTTTCTGCGTCATCAGCATGGGCACAGGATAAAGAGGATTCGCTTCCTTTTCTGCATATTTTGCCATTTGAGGGATATCCTCAGCCTGAATGCCTGTCAATTTGTTCGGAATCCCCATCTTGGCGTTCAGTTCCTTGATTGCTGTAATGAATTTTTTTGCGCCGGCTTCGTGAGAATCATTTTCAGCACACACCCCCGCAGCAATCCCAAGCTGATGCAGTTTCTTGTATGCACACTCTCCATAGGCTTCTAATACATAGGGCATGATAACTGTATTTGCAAGTCCGTGGGGCGTACCATATTTGCCGCCCAACGAATGTGCAATCGCATGAATATATCCCACGTAGGATTTGGAAAAAGCGCAGCCTGCTTTATATGCTGCATGAAGCATATTTTCTTTCGCCTCATGGTTCTCCCCATCGTGATAGGCAGTTTCAATATTTTCAAATACAAGTTTGGTTGCTTCCAACGCAAGTCTGCGTGTTTCCTTTGTGGTAGAACGTCCAATATAGGCTTCCACTGCATGCGTAAGTGCATCCATACCGGTTGTGGCAGTAAGATGCGGTGGCAGCGAATAAGTAAGCGTTGCATCCAATACTGCGTAGCGCGGAATCAGAGGAAAACTCATGAGCGCATACTTGTGATGAGAAGCAGAATCCGTAATGACGGCTGCAAGTGTCACTTCACTTCCTGTTCCGGCGGTTGTAGGTATGGCAATCAGGGTAGGCAATTTGCGCAAAACCTTCAATATACCGCCTAACTGATTCACAGATCGTTTCGGGTATACAACCCTCGCCCCCACCGCCTTCGCACAGTCCATTGCGGAACCGCCACCGATAGCAATTAATGCATCACACTGACCGTTGTAATACATTTTCAATGCTTCTTCCACATTGAAAACGGTGGGATTAGGCTGTGTACCGTCATAAACGGAATAAGAAATCCCACTTGTCTGCAATGCCTGTTCAACCGGCCGGACTAATCCATGATCCCGAATTCCTTTATCTGTAACAATGAGAACCGAATGGATATTTTCTTTTTTGAAGACATGATCAAGCTCAGCGCATGAATTTACAATTTCCGGTTCTCTGTAAGGTAGCACCGGAAGTACCAATCGGAATGCGATCTGAAACGCACGGCAAAATGCTGCTTTGAGAAAAAACATAGTTACTCCTCCTTTCATTCTATATCTCTTTTTGAAATGGCTTCCAATCTTTCGCTGATAATGGAGAGGCTTCGATAAAACACCGTTCTTTCTTCCTCCGTAAGGTCTGCATTGATTTCGTCAAGAACACCATCAATTTTAACGGTAATTGTCTTTCCGGCTTCGACTCCTTTGTCCGTCAAAATCATGGGACTTTTATATCGTTTGACACTTTTGGTTTCACAGGTGAGGTACCCATTTTTTTCCAGGTAGTCCAGTGCCCTGGAAATCGTCGCCTTGTCCTCTTCACAACGTTCACAAAGCTCTGTTGCGGTCAAACCGTTTGCCAGATATAAGTAATAAAGACAGGAGACATGTACACTTCGCAACTTATATTCAGCCATCTTTTGATTCTTAATTTTACGTATATTACGGTTAATACGATTAATCAGGACAGTAAAAGTTTCATATCTTTCTTGCATTTTCAACACCTTTCAAACTTGTTGAACTTTCAACAGCAAGCAAAACTATACCACTTGCCTGTTGAGATGTCAACAAGTGGGGATTTTGAGTGTCATGCTTACATATAGTTAGAAAATAAAAAAAGCGCCAACATGCAAGCTAACCTGCTGTTGACACTTCCTTATTTTCCCAAAATTATACTGATAAGCAACTATACTTACCAAAGCAAATCATTTTTCTATATTTCACCAAATAGAGGTAACCGGGCATATTCCTGCAACTGTATTTTTAACTTCTCCCAGTTCCTATTAACTTCATTTTTATAGTTGATATATTGTCTATTATTGTCAATTTCATTTACCCAAACGTAATTAGAATATTTAATACAATTAAATTTAACCTCTGCATCTATAGCGCCTTTGGTGATTAGTTCTTTAAACATTTTCTTTTCTTGTTCTATAATATCACAAAAATCAATAACCTCTATA
>JBJELY010000045.1:0-2445 GCA_051879395.1 Roseburia sp.
CCATTTTCAAAAAGCCCGTCAATAATCCGATTGATTGGAATGCCATCTGTATATTGTTCAAATATTCTCCGTACAATTTCGGCAGCTTCCGGATCAATGACAAGTTTTCGAATTCCGTTTTCATTAACAGAATGATATCCATAAGGTGCCATACCTCCCACATAACTTCCATTCTTTTGGGAGGCTCGTCTGGATGCACTGGATTTTGCGGAAATATCTTTTGCATATGCATCATTGACAAGATTTTTGATATTCATAGATAATTCTTGACTATCCGCGTCTTTTGAAAAAGAATCGTAATGATCACACACAGAAATAAATCGTACTTTCATAAACGGAAATATCTTTTCCAAATAATCTCCAGTTTCAATATAGTTTCTTCCAAATCTGGAAAAGTCTTTGACAATAATACAGTTAATCAATCCTGCACGAATATCCGCCATCAATCTTTCAAAACCCGGTCTTTCAAAATTTGTCCCTGTTTTTCCGAGATCTGTATAAGCATCATACAACACAAGTTCCGAATTTCTGTCAGGATTTCCATTCTGATGTCGGATAAATTCCTTTAACATTTCCACCTGCGTTTCTATTGACTCCGACTTTTTGTCTTCATGGTCCACGGATAATCTGGCATAAATAGCCGTCTTATAAACCGGTACCTGTGAATATTCCAACTTTTGTCCATTCAGATATCTTTTTGCTGTTCTTGCCATTTATCCCACCTCTTTTCCTTTATCAGTCTGCTGTGCTTCAAAAAAGTTCTTGATTACTTTCATTTTCTCTATCATATCCTGATAACGAAGTACAATCATAATCTGTTTATTTTCATATACATAGATTTTATCTACCGCCAGTGCCAGTAGTGTTCGGTCTAATTTTTTCAGTTCCAACGATTTTTTCCATTCTTCCAGCTGAATGGTGGCAGCAACGCCATCTTCAAACATCTGTTTTACCATCTGCTTCTGATTTTCAATCATCATTTCCAGTTCTTCACATTTCTTACCATAAATATCACGAAATTCCTGAAATTCTTCTTTACTGATGATTCCGGCTTTCAAGTCATCATATAATGACACCCGCAGTGCGTAGCACTTATGGTATTCTTCCTGCAGGCGGCTGATCTGCGTATCATAGTGAATGACCTGATCATATCCGATTTCCATCTCTTTCATTTCTTCCATGATCATTTGATAATCCATAAAAAGAGAAGAATACGTCTGAATTTCTTTCAATACAATAGTTTTCAATGTTTCTTCCGGAATGCTGTGTCTGGTGCAATTCCCACCTTTATTTTTTGTCTGACAAATATAAAAAGCAGTCTTTTTTCCTTTATACTGATTCACTCTTCGAATCATGGGTGTCTTACAATCCCCACAGAAAAGGAAACCTGAAAACAGATTTGCCCCTTCCGATGATTTTGAAGCTCTTCCATCATATTGAAGAAGTTTCTGCACAATATCAAAATCACTCTGACGAATGACTGCCGGATGTGTATTCTCCACTCTTACCCATTCTTCTTCCGGCTTATCCAAACGTTTTTTTACTTTGTAGCTGATACGTTCCTGTTTTCCCTGTACCATATTTCCAATATAAACTTCATTCGTAAGAATTCGTTTAATCTGCACAGCAGACCATTTTGGAAATTCTGTACTCTGGAATCCGGAATTATAGTTCTCTCCCAATGACTTTTTATATTCTTTCGGAGGTAAAATATGACGTGCATTCAGCTTTTCAGCAATTGCCCCCAGACTTAATCCTTCAATTTTCCACGTATAGATTTTTCGAACCACATCTGCTGCATATTCATCAACTACAAGGCAGTTTTTATTCTGTGCATCCTTCTGATAACCATATGGAGCAAATGCCCCGATAAATTCTCCATTTTCCCTTTTCATCTGTTGATGGCTTCTTACCTTGATAGAAATGTCCCGGCAATAACTGTCATTCACAAAATTCTTAATAGGAACCACGAGAGTTTTTTCAGAAGTATTTGCCGTCTTGCTGTCAAAATGATCGGTGACCGCAATAAAGCGCACATTTAAAGCCGGGTAGATTTTTTGAATCAATCGCCCGGCTTCTATATATTCTCTTCCGAATCTGGACAAGTCCTTGACAATCACGCAATTCACTTTTCCAGCTTCTATATCACTTGTCATTCGTTTGAATTCAGGACGGTCAAAATTACTTCCTGAATATCCGTCATCCACATAAATATCAAAAATCTGGATATCCGGCTGGCTTTTTACAAAGCTCCGCAAAAGTTCCCGCTGATTTCCAATACTATTGCTTTCGGTCTTGGCACTCCCATCAATGTCTGTATCATCTTTTGATAATCGAAGATATAACGCAGCATCATAGGTATCAGACACATTCATCTGCATTTGTTTCATTTTCATCGCTCCTAACCATTATTCATTGAATAGAAGTCAGAAACCATGTAATCCG
>JBJELY010000046.1:0-2434 GCA_051879395.1 Roseburia sp.
CCGATCTAACGGCTCCTGTAGAATCGCTGTCGCCGTTATGATTTACCGCAGTTCGAAGTGCCATATCAAAGTTGTTCTCGTATTTCAAAGCACAGTACACGGCTATTGCAAGTGTTTCCCGACTTTGCCACTTAGCAGCCCAAAAAACAAGAAAAAAAGTGAAGAAAACGGCGAAAAGCCGGGAAAAAACTATTGACAAACGGAGAGAAATGTGATATAATTTATGTAGAGCTATAAGAGCTATATATCAAGGAGAAACATATGTATATCGCAGTATTTAAAAATAACGGAAAAGATTATCTCAGGCTAATGGAAAGTTACAGAACCAAAACCGATGAAGGGAAAATTGCAATCCGAAAAAGAATTGTCTGCAACATCGGACCATTGTCAAAATACGATGATGGAAAACCGGATTATCTTGAACGGCTTCGTGAATCTTTCAGACTCGGAAAACCGTTAATAAGTGAATTGGAAGAATACTCCAAAAGGAAAAATCCATTGGAAAAATATACTGTGAGATTGCAGGAAGGAGATCCGGAATGTGTAGGTCATCCGCTGCTTTATGCCAATGTTTTCCTGGATAAATTGTTTGATGAACTCGGCCTTGAAGATTTCTTCCGCTCCTACAAAGGCTTTTCAAAAATACAGTATGATGTGCTGAATTTTGTACGTCTGCTTGTTTATGGCAGAATACTGAATCCCGATTCAAAGATGGCAACTCTGGAACAAAATGATGATTATTACATGCCGCTGCTGAAGAATTTTAATCCGTATAATGTCTATGATACACTGGATTTTATCTATGAGCATAAAGAAAAAATCATACGTAGAATGAACACCTCACTTGTGAAAAAATGGCACAGAAATCCTGAAATTATATTCTATGATGTAACAAACTTTTTCTTTGAAACAGATGATCCGGACGAAGATATTCTTGATGAAGAAGGGAATGTACTTGAAAAAGGGATTCGCAAAATGGGTGTCAGCAAAGAAAACAGAAAACAACCCATTGTTCAGATGGGACTGTTCATGGATGATCAGGGACTTCCAATATCAATAGAATCCTTTCCCGGAAACACACTTGATGCAAACACATTTAAATCAGCAATTTCAAAGAGTATTGACGGTCTGGAATATTCAAGATTCATTATGATTGCTGACAGAGGAATGTGTAATTATCAGAATATTTTTCATTTGCTTGATCAGAACAACGGCTATATCATTGCAAAAAGTCTTCTCAAAAGTTCAAAATCGGAACAGGAATGGGCTTATTCTGATATGGATTTTATTCATGAAAACAAGGATTTCAAGTACAAATCCAGAATTATGAAAAGAACAATAAAAGATTCTAATGGTGAAAAAAGAACCGTTACAGAAAAGGTAATTGTTTATTGGAGCCGTAATTTTTATGAGCGTGATTTACACGAGAATGCGAGATTTCTTGAAGTTCTTGAAAAAATTCTGGAAAATCCCAAAGGATTCCGTATTACCGATATGCAGGCACGAATGCTGCGGCCGTTCTTCAAAGGTGATTTTATCAATGCTGATACAGGTGAAGTAATTGCTTCTTCAAAATTAAAAGCATTACTGGATAAAGAAAAGCTTGAAGAATTCAAATCACATTTTGGATATTATGAGATCGTCACATCAGAAATCAATATGCCGGTTCCTGAAGTAATCGAAAAATATCACGGGCTTACAAGAATTGAAGACCAGTTCCGTGTAATGAAATCAGACCTTGAAACAAGGCCGGTTTATGTTCGAACAAAAGAGCATATTGAGGCACATTTAATAATATGTCTTATTGCATTGACAATGATTCGTATGATTCAGTGTAAGATATGCCGCAGCGGTCTTGTACCCAAGTCAGATGATATTACGCTTTGGTCAATGGGACTTCCTGCATATCGCATACAAAGGGCATTAAACAAGTGGAATGTAGAACTTTTTGCAGATGATTTATACCGTTTTACCAATCTTGATGATCCTGATTTGAAACTTATCATGGACTCATTCGATATTCATATTCCTGCTAAGCTCTTCCGTAAAACTGCACTCAAATCCCAAATCAAAAATATCAACATGGAGATATGATTGTAGAGCTATTTTATCAAACTCTTTTTTAGGCTGTATTGCGTCACTTTTCACGCATTACAGCCTTTTCCCTGCTATTCATTCCTTGTTTTTGCTTTCTACAAGTGGCAAAGTCGGGTATTAGCACATGATTATTCGATTGTCAAGATAAAAATGTTATTCAGGTATCCTGTCACCGTAGTAGATTACCAGCTGAGCGTAGATACGGCTCCAATCCTGACGGCGTCCTGTCCATTTTTTAGTGATATCCTTCATAGCCTTTTTTAAAATGAAATTCTCGTTCTGTAAAAACATAAGTGCTTTTTCAACACGATTTTTCGGATGTTAATTTGATTTTGAA
>JBJELY010000047.1:0-2409 GCA_051879395.1 Roseburia sp.
AAGGCTTACCAATATATTTACAGCCGGAATCATAAACATTTCCGCATTCAATACTTCATTTACCATCAGGACATCATGCAGGCAAAGACACACCACCTGTATTAACAATGAAATCATAAGCGGCAACCCTACCCGGAAGCTTTCATCCAGACCTGAAAATAATAAAATGCCTATTATCCCACAGACAAAATAAATGACAAAAATATCAGGTGGAGCTTCACTTAAAAGAACACTGATCATAAGCAAAGTACTTCCGGCACACATAGATATCAGCTGATTGGAAAAAAGCATTAAACCAACATATACTGCAAGATAGGGCCACCCCCCTGCCGGAAGCATTGGAAATATTACACTGACTACTAAAAACAATAAATAAAGAATCGTGAAACGCCACATGTTTTCATTATTATCAAACAGAAAACTGTCCTGAATGCGGCATTCCTCTATGGCGAATACAATTCCACCTGCCATAATAACTATTAATATGACTATCTTTACTGTTTCATACAGGGTATCTCCGTACAAGAAAGAAGAAACACCACCCATCAGAACCGACAGGAATAAAATACCGGCTTCCTGAAGTCTGTCAGTTTTTTCATTTTTTTCCATATTCTGTTTTCCTGCTTCTGTATTTTGTAATCCCATTCTCTTTCGCTTCGTAAGCATCATATGCCTTTACTATTTTTTGAACAAGCGGATGCCTTACCACATCCTTACTGGACATATTGCAAAAAGCAATTCCTTCTATACCCTTCAGGACACGGGCAGCAACATCAAGTCCGGACTGCGTTCCGGGAGATAAATCCTTCTGGGAGGCATCACCGGTTACAATGACCTTAGAGCCAAAGCCGATTCTGGTCAGAAACATTTTCATCTGTGCCGATGTGGTATTCTGAGCTTCATCCAGAATGATATAAGCATTGTCAAGGGTACGTCCTCTCATATAGGCAAGCGGCGCCACCTCAATCAACCCCTTCTCCATATTTTTGGTAAATGATTCCGCGCCCATAATCTGATATAATGCATCATACAAAGGTCTTAAATAAGGATCTACCTTACTTTGAAGATCACCGGGTAAAAAACCAAGCTTCTCACCAGCCTCAATGGCAGGCCGTGTAAGAATGATCCTTTCTACTTCCTGATTTTTAAATGCTGTAATCGCCATTGCCATGGCAAGATAAGTCTTGCCTGTTCCCGCCGGTCCCAGCCCGAATACGATCATATTATTGCGGATGGCATCTACATACTGCTTCTGCCCTAAAGTCTTTGGTTTTACCGGTTTTCCCGATACCGTATGGCAGATACAGTCTTTATCTATTTCAAGTAACACATCATCATTTTCTTCCATACTCATGGTAATTGCATAATCCACATTCTGCTCTTGGATCACATTTCCTCTCTCTGATAATTCTACCAGTTCATTGATAATAGCTGTTACACGCTTTACTGCCATTTCATTACCGGAAACCATAATCTTACCGTTTCTGTCTATGATAGCAACTTTGAACTGTCTTTCCAGTTTTTTAATATGCCCGTCAAATTGTCCGAATATATTCAATACATGTTCAGCGGGTACCTGCACTTCCTGTGAAATATCTTCCATTCATTCTCCCTGTTCATTTTCTAAGGGTCTTATTTCTGTTTTTTGCGCTTTTCCGGCAGACTCATTGACCTCAAAATCCACCTTCATAGTCCATGTACCCTTATATTTCTTTATTGTAACATTTTTTTCTATAATTTGTACCCCTTTTTCCTCTAAAGTTTGTATAAATTTCAGAATTTTTTCTTCAAATTTGGTTTTAATCTCATCCTTTGTATAGGTCATCTCCTCTTCCGTATATTCCCTTATTTTTGTTTTTCCAAAAAATACCGGAAGTTTGAATCCCCCGAACAAAATAAGCTGTTTTTGATTCTCTATGGAATCAAAAAGTTCGTAGTTATTTCCTATTATCGGCAAAGCAATCTTTTTTTCAAAAATCATAAGATAGTTTCTTTTAATTTCATTACCCGTATAGGTTCTGCTTTTATAGATTTCCTCAATCTCTTCTGTTACAGAAAAACTATGCTGCAAAATAATATCGGCATCGGCCTTACAGTACTCATAACGTTTTATAGTAGTATCTTCGTTGTATATGGGAATGCAGCCCTCCACAAGCAGATCTCCTACTTTTACTTCATCTCCCGGAGTCACCTTCGGCACACCGCTTCTTGTGATAATACTGACTACAGTGCCATCTATATCTGCAATAATATCATAACCTTCCATTTCATCATCCAAACTTTCGTCTTCTGTTGTGTTTTGTATCAGATCATTTTCTTTGATCTGTATGATCAGTTTGCTTCCGTCGATTTTTGCCGAAGTCCAGGTCACAATATCATACTCATTTCTTATGGATTTTTCCAAAGCTT
>JBJELY010000048.1:0-39407 GCA_051879395.1 Roseburia sp.
AATGAATATATTAACTCATTAGGCAGGAGTGTTACAAATTTAATTTACCACTACAATATTTTCTTTTTAGATAAAAAAGAATCAATTTCTATCTGGTATGTCCAATTTTTCCTATAGCACAAAAACTCCCCAAGACAAATGTCCTGAGGAGTTGTAAATCGTATTGAATTGTCTGAAAACGTTTGATTAACGTTTTGAGAACTGTGGTGCACGACGAGCTGCTTTGAGACCGTATTTCTTACGTTCTTTCATACGAGGATCACGTGTTAAGAATCCTGCTTTTTTAAGAACTGGTCTGTAATCGGCATCAACGTTTAATAATGCACGGGAGATACCATGACGGATAGCTCCAGCCTGACCTGTGTAACCACCACCACGAACGTTTACTAAAACGTCAAATTTTTCTGTATTTTCTGTTGCAGCTAATGGCTGACGAACGATAACTTTTAATGTTTCTAATCCGAAATATTCATCAATATCTCTTTTATTGATTGTAATTTTACCTGTACCTGGTACTAAATATACTCTGGCAACAGATGATTTTCTTCTTCCTGTTCCGTAATACTTTGTATTAGCCAATGTAGTTTACCTCCTATTAAAATGTTAAAACTTCAGGTTTCTGAGCTTCATGTTTGTGTTCTGGTCCAGCGTATACGAATAATTTTGTATACATCTGTCTTCCTAAAGGTCCCTTTGGAAGCATTCCCTTAACAGCATATTCGATAACTCTTTCTGGATGTTTATTTAACATTTCTTTTAAAGTAGTCTCTTTCATACCACCTACATAATCTGAATGATGGTAGTAGATTTTCTGGTCTAATTTCTTACCAGTTACTTTAATCTTCTCAGCGTTAACAACGATTACATAATCACCTGTATCGATGTGTGGTGTGAAGATTGGTTTATTCTTTCCTCTTAATACTTTAGCAACTTCAGATGCTAAACGTCCTAATGTCATACCTTCAGCGTCAACTACGTACCATTTTCTATCAATGGTAGCTGGGCTAGCCATAAAAGTTTTCATTGATCTTCCTCCTAAAATAATGCATTTGGCGATTCCACAATACGAATGTCCGGCGCATTGCTTCCACGCTCATCATTGTATCATCAAATGTTCCTCCGGGGCTTTGGAGTTACATTTTGTCTCTTTGTCAGACTTACATATTATAGTATACGAAGCCGTGTGTGTCAACCATTTTTTCTAGAAAATAGCATTTTTCAGGCAGGTTATCCACAGTTTTTTCAAAATAACACTCGCCTATCCACATCTTCAGAAAAATTACCCACGAATCTTATCCAACTCCAAAACCATCCAATCATCTTCCTTATAATCATAAGGTTCTCCACAATAAGGGCAAGTTCGCTCCTTCATCGCATCAAAACTTCCACTACATTTTTTACATTGTACTCGTTTGACAGAAAAACGAATATCTTCCAACTTTGCAACATTTTTAATTACTGTTACCCGATATAATTCCGTTTTCTTTTTTATCTTATTTCCATAATCACGAATAACATCCATTCCCATTTCCAGATTCAGCGTACAATAACCATCTCTCACAGTGTAATGGTTTAATTTAAAAATACCATTGAATGCCATTTCTATAATTCCATCCAATTCCGTATGCGGATTGCATCCTGCATACTGTGGCAATTTCATTCTATCTTTTGCAAATACAATAATTTTTAATGTCGATATCAATTGACAGATAAAATATTCATAAGAAAAACTAGGATCAAATCCGCCTAACAACTGATTGATTTTGCGTTCTCCCTCTTTATTCTGTGTCAATGGCTTTATAGAAAAAATTGCTTTTCCTATTATCCCAATTACCAGAAAAATGGCATATCCAATATAAGCAAAAATCATTCCTAAAATCATCGCAAATAGGATAGAGCCAATTGTTGCAATCAGATAAAGTGTTCCTTCTCCTTCTTCTACCGGAAGCCAGATTCCACATCTTTGCAAGCAAAATCCAAACAGCGCACCGAATAACAACACCCATTTCACTTTTGTCAAAACCGTACTTCTTTTATCCACCGGACTTTTCACAAAATAATAATGACTTACTTTTGGGAACAAATCTGTTATTTTATATTTCGTCTGACAATACGGGCAGCCTTCCTGTAACTGTAAAATAGTTGAAATCGCACCGCAGTTCGGACAACAATAAGTTTCACTTCCGTCTACCAATTCATTTCGCAAAAACGTTGTGGATGCATAAAAAATACCCCACTCTTTTTCGCGGAACTTCCGTTTTCCATTCTTAAAAAAAGAGAGTTTTCTGGTATTCTCTTCAAACTCTGTATAATTGCTATATTTTAGGCTTTGTCGATTTTTATCCCCAGATGTTCCTCCCTTAATGTGGTCGCTTTCTTTTCGTGGATTTTCAAATGAAAGTTCCATCTGCAAACCGCGTTCCTCTAAACGCCGTTTCTGCAACTCTAAAGCATAATGAATGTCCTGGTCTGCACTTTCCGGTGCTTTTCCGGTTTTTGCCCACTCTGATAATTCCTGTTTAAATTTCTCTTCTAGACCCTTTCTCTCGCTCATATCATTTTCTTCCTCTTCCATGTATATAACAGTTAGACTTCACTTCCATACTTATCTGTCAGTTTTCCTCATACTCAATCCCCATCATAGTAAGTCCATGTGCAGGAGCTGTCGGACCGGATGCCTCTCTGTTCTTCGCTTCTAAGATGGTTGGAATCTCCTCTGGCGCGATATCACCATTCCCAACTTTTACAAGCGTTCCTGCAATAATGCGCACCATATTATATAAAAAGCCATTTCCAGTAACACGGATTGTAATGACTTCATCTTCTCCCTTTATGACATCGCAGGCATAGATTGTGCGAATTGTAGTCTTGACCTGAGCATTCACTGCGCAAAAACTTTTAAAATCATGTTCGCCCACCAGATAAGATGCTGCTTTCTGCATTTTTTCCACATCCAGCTCATAATGGTAAAAATAGGTATCCAATCTTCTCGTCGGCATCCGGAAGGTTCGATTTAAAATTCGATACTCGTAAGTCTTACGACTATTCTGATAACGGGGATGCCAGTCTAAAGGAACTTCACAAGACCCCTGTACTACGATATCATCCGGAAGTCTCTGATTTAATGCAAATGCAATCTTATCCGCCGGCATTCTTGTATTGGTATCAAAAATCGCCACATTTCCAAGAGAGTGAACCCCTGAATCCGTGCGGCTTGCTCCGGTTACGGTAATTTCCTCTCCTAAAAGCTTGGACAATGTCTGATTCAACACTTCTTCAATTGTAATTCCATTGGGCTGTATCTGCCATCCACAGTAATTGGTGCCATCATAGGCCACCACCATTTTTACACGTTTCATTATTTTCTCCTATCGATTAAAAAACAGAGAATACTCTGCATAAAATAATCAATATAAAATAAACAACAAGCACCAAATACGCCTTGTGGTCTCTCGCCGCATATTTTAACGGCTTCATCTTCGTTCTTCCTTCGCCTCCATTATAGCATCTTGCTTCCATGGCCATGGCAAGGTCATCCGCACGACGGAATGCTGATACAAACAACGGTACTAAAAGTGGTATCATACTTTTTGCTTTTTTAATCAGATTTCCTGATTCAAAATCAGCTCCACGTGCCATCTGTGCTTTCATAATTTTATCGGTTTCTTCAATTAAAATCGGAATAAAACGAAGGGCAATGGACATCATCATTGCAATGGCATGCACTGGGATATTTATTTTATTTAACGGATGAAGTGCCTTCTCTAATCCATCTGTCAACTGATTCGGTGTTGTGGTCAGTGTCATAATCGAAGTTCCCAAAATTAAGTAGACAAGGCGGATTGCCATTAAAACAGCACTTCTTAATCCCTGCTCTGTAATCTTCAATTTCCAGAAGGAAATCAACACATCTCCGGGTGTCAAAAAAAGATTGAACACAGCTGTTATCAGCATCAACACCATAATTGCTTTTAAACCTTTTACCATAAATTTAAATGGTACTTTTGACGCTTTAATAACTGCAATTAAAAATACAGTTGCCAATATAAAAGCTACGATTCCCTTAAAACAGAATAGGGACACAATAAAAACCATTGTGCCAAACAATTTAACACGGGGATCTAATTTATGAATCACGGAATCAGCCGGATAATACTGACCTAATGTAATATCTCTTAACATCTTTTCTCCAATCTCGTAGGAACTGTCGTCGCCTTATCTTTTTAGCGCTTGCAAAATACTCTGTTTTGCTTCTTCCACTGTCGTTGCCTCTAAGTCAACAGGAAATCCTATGTCATTCAACTCATGCATCAGATAGGTTACCTGTGGTGCAGCAAGACCAACTTCTTCTAATTCTTTGTAATGGTGGAAAACTTCTTTTGGCGCTCCATCAAGCATCACAGAACCATCATTCATCACAATAATACGTTCCACATATTTTGCCACATCTTCCATACTATGCGAAACAAGAATAACCGTAATATTCTTTTCCTGGTGCATTTTTGCAACCAAATCCAGAATCTCATCACGGCCTGCCGGGTCTAGTCCTGCTGTAGGTTCATCCAAAATCAGAACCTCCGGCTTCATCGCCAACACACCTGCAATCGCAACTCGTCTCTTCTGTCCTCCCGATAAATCAAAAGGAGACTGATAGTAAAGCTCTTCCGGCATCCCCACACTGCGCAGTGCTTCAAAGGCCCGAAGGCCAGCCTCTTCTTTTGTCAATCCTTGATTGATTGGTCCAAAACAAACATCATCAAATATCGTTGTTTCAAATAACTGGTGTTCCGGATACTGGAAAACAAGTCCTACGCGGTTACGCAAGGCGCGTAAATCATAGTCTTCATCATAAATATCCTCACCATTATAATAGATAGTTCCGGAAGTTGCCTTGCACAAACCATTTAAATGCTGGATTAACGTAGATTTTCCAGAACCAGTATGCCCAATAATTCCGATAAACTGCCCATCTTCTATTTTCAAATTAATGTCCTTTAGTGCCTGAATACGATAAGCCGTTCCCTCACTATAAACATAATTAATCTTATCTAATATAATTGACATTCTTTCATGTCCTCCTACAGCCTTCTTACCTCTTTTTTAGCTGCTATCTGATTTTCGCAATCGCCTCAACAAATTCTTCCCTTGTTAAAATTCCCTTTGGCATCGGCACTCCTGCTTTTCGAAGTTCATCTGCCAAAAGTGTAATCTGCGGTACATCAAGACGATGCTCTTTTAATTCATCCACTCTTGAAAAAATCTCACGTGGCGTTCCCTGCATCACTACTTTTCCCTTGTCCATTACATAGACATAATCCGCGTCCACGACTTCCTCCATGTAATGTGTAATCAAAAGAATCGTCACTCCCTTTTTCTGGTTCAGTTCATGTGCTGTCCGAATGACATCTTTTCTTCCATTTGGATCTAACATCGCGGTAGGCTCATCGAGCACAATACATTTTGGCTGCATAGCAACTACACCTGCAATTGCAACTCGCTGTTTCTGTCCACCAGATAAACGGTTTGGGGAATGATTTCTATACTTTAACATTCCCACTGATTTTAAACTTTCTTCTACTCTCTGCCAGATTTCATCTGTCGGGACACCAATGTTTTCCGGGCCAAATCCTACATCTTCTTCTACCACGCTGGCAATAATCTGATTATCCGGATTCTGGAAGACCATTCCGGCTGTCTGTCTGACATCTAACACATTATTTTCATCCGAAACATCTTTTCCATCCACCCAGAGCGAGCCCTCTGAAGGAAGCAACAATGCATTGATATGTTTCGCAAGAGTAGATTTTCCGGAACCATTATGACCTAAAATAGCAATAAAGTCCCCCTGTTTTACATCTAAATCTACTTGATCTAACGCAGTCTGAATAGACTCTACGTTTCCTTCTTCATCCCGTCTGATATATTCATGAACCAATTTTTTTGCTTTAATAATTCCCATTCTTAAGGTTCCTCTCTACTGGCGTTTAATCATCCCAGCTCAGGCGATGCAGTTCACCTTCTAATTTCATATGATCAAACTGGTTCTGGCGCAGTGCTTCGTACAATACGATTGCAACTGAATTCGACAGATTCAGTGATCTCGTTTCACCAATCATCGGAATCCGAACGCAGGTGTCCGGATTCTCTTTTAATATTTCCTCCGGAATTCCTGCGCTTTCTTTTCCAAACATAATGTAACAGTCCGGTTCATAGGACACGTCAGAGTAAACATGTCTCCCCTTTGTCGTTGCCATGTAAATTTTTGCATTTGGATTCTTTTCACAAAATTCCTGCCAATTCACATATGTAGTCACGTCCAAATCTTTCCAATAATCCATCCCTGCACGTTTCAGTGCCTTTTCATCCAAACTAAACCCAAGAGGTTCAATCAAATGAAGTCTTGTTCCTGTTGCAACGCAGGTTCTTCCGATATTTCCTGTATTTGCCGGAATCTCCGGTTCATATAATACAATGTTTAACTCTGCCATATCTTAACCTTTCCAAATAACATTCTTTATTTCTTTTTTTCCCGCAATTCTGTAACAAATGCTTCAATGCGGTCCATGGCAACACGCAGGCTGTCAAGTGAATACGCATAGGAAATCCGCAAAAATCCTTCTCCGCATTCTCCAAATGCCGTTCCCGGAACCACTGCCACTTTCTGTGCTTTTAGTAATTCAGTTGCAAACTCTTCCGAAGTCATACCGAATTCCTTGATACATGGGAACATGTAAAACGCTCCAAACGGTTCAAAACATTCCAATCCCATTTCTCTAAAACGGTGTAATAAATAACGACGTCTTCCGTTATATTCTTCCCGCATCTCTGCGACATCCTCATCGCCATTCCGCAACGCTTCTACCGCTGCATACTGGCTGGTCGTTGGCGCACACATAATAGCATACTGATGAATTTTTAACATCTGTTTGATAATAAGCTCTGGACCACAGACATATCCAAGTCTCCAACCTGTCATTGCGTGAGACTTTGAAAATCCATTGATTAAGATGGTACGTTCTTTCATTCCAGGCAAAGAAGCAATCGAAACATGCTTATCCAAATAAGTCAATTCCGAATAAATCTCATCGCTTAATACAAATAAATCATGTTTAATGACTACCTCGGCAATTGCCTCTAAATCTTTCTTCTCTAAAACAGCCCCAGTTGGGTTATTCGGAAATGGTAACACCAGAATCTTTGTCTTATCTGTAATTGCCTCTTCTAATTGCTCTGCCGTTAAACGGAATTCATTTTCCGCTTTTAATTCAATAATAACCGGCTTTCCATTTGCCAAAACCGTACATGGCAGATAAGAAACATAACTCGGCTGTGGAATTAAAACTTCATCTCCCGGATCTAACATAGCACGAAGTGCAATATCAATTGCTTCACTTCCTCCGACCGTTACTATCATCTCATTATTATAATCATAAGAGAGCTGATAACGCCGCTCTAAATATTTACTTATCTCAATTTTTAATTCTTTTAAACCTGCATTGGAAGTATAAAAAGTTCTTCCTTTTTCCAGGGAATAAATTCCCTCATCACGGATATGCCACGGTGTATCAAAATCCGGTTCTCCTACCCCGAGTGAGATAGCATCCTTCATTTCACTTACAATATCAAAAAATTTACGGATACCGGATGGTTGAATCGTAACAATCGTTTCATTTAGTGGATTTCTCATGGTATCATCTGTATCCTTTCATCTTTTGTAGGTTCTGTCATAATTGTTCCATGGTCTTTGTACTTTTTCAAAATAAAGTTCGTTTTCGTACTTAAAACAGCATCCAATGGTGATAATTTGTCAGAAACAAACTGAGAAACTTCACGCAGTGTCTTTCCTTCCAATGTCACCATAAAGTCAAAACCTCCAGAAATCAAATAAACAGAATTTACTTCCGGATAATTGTAAATGCGTTCTGCCACTTTATCAAATCCCATGCCTCGCTGCGGAGCAACACGCACTTCAATCAGCGCACTCACTTTTTCGATTCCTACTTTATCCCAGTCAATCAGTGTGTGATATCCGCAGATAATACGCTCCTCCTCCATTTTTTCCAATTCATTCATGACAACTGCCTCATCTACTCCTAACATGATGGCAAGTTCTTTTAAATCTATTCTACTGTTTTTTTCAATAAAAGTTAAAATTTTTTCTCTCATAATATTAACCATGCCTTTCCCTCACCTGTGAAACTTTTATTTGTATCTCTCCACAGGCTTCCTAATCTATAACATAATTCTTTTTAGAAAAAACGATGGATTTCATCTGTTTTTGGCGGTTCCAGGAAACGCGTCTCTTCCCCGTTCAAAAGAACTCTATCATTTCCAGCCGTTGCTTTTCCAACGATTGTTGCCGGAATTCCTTCTTTCTCCAAATTGGCGACTAGTCCATTTCCATCCTCTGTTGCCAAAATCAGACTTCCTCCTGCCTGAAGTTCATATGGATTCATTCCAAAAAACTCGCAAACTTCTACCGTTTCCTGGCGAATCGGTATCTTTTTCACATCAATTTCAAGTCCGACGCCGGATGCTTCTGCCATACTCCAAAGCGCACCAAAAATCCCGCCCTCTGACGCATCATGCATTGCACCAACGCCAGACGTCACGGCGACTGCGGCCTCCGATAAAATTGGCAAATAAACATCAAGTTTTTTTACTTTTTCCACAAAAGGAACGGTATACCTGTTCTGTAGTTCTTCTTCTTTTTCCTTGGCTAAAAGAACAGTTCCCTCCAGTCCAATCCACTTTGTGATTACAATATCCATTCCCGGCTTTATATTCGCAGATATTGCCGTTTTTCCTTCTTTCTGTTTTCCAACCGCAGTTACATTTAACACAGGCGCTGCCACACAATTTGAAACCGTCGTATGTCCACCCAGAATCTGAACCTGATATTTGGCACAAACCGCTTCTGCCTGTCCCATAATTTTTTTTAATTTGGCTTCTGAATAATGCTCCGGCAACAAAATGGTAAGCAAAATCCCAACCGGTTCCGCTCCTGACGCTGCCAGATTATTCAAAGCACGAATAACACCTGTCGTACCGATTTCCTGCATACTTCCTACTATCGGCTCCGTAGACAATGCCAGAATCTCATCCAGTGCCATCTTTAGCATAGCGCAGTCTAATCCCACTCCTGCCCCACAAAGGACTTCATTCCGCTTGATATGAATTTGTTTGAGAATTGTTCTTTTTAAGATAGCTTCTGACACTTTTCCCAGTTTCATCCTCTGCTCATTCCTTTCTGATGCCGTAGCATTTTCTTTCCGGCTTTTGCCTTGCACTGTAACGACCACAGGCTTCCTGTGATAATTACACTACAAGGCTGTCCCTTTCGAGACAGCCTTTTTACAAACTCATTCTTCTTTGAAATCGTTATAGGACTGATTATGGTGTCGTAGTCTGTTCTGTACCACTATTACCACTAGTATTATCCGTTGAACCAGTATTACTTCCATCCCCTGTTTCATTAGACGTTTCTGGCGAGCCATTTGATGTACCCGTTGAATCACTTGGTGTATTAGTGGAATTACCTGTTCCATCAACTACAGGGGCAGTTGTAGCCGCTGCGTCTGCTGCTGCGTCTGCTGTCGGAGTTTCCGTTGTCGTCTCTGCCGGCGTTGCATATTGTGCAATTGCTGCCTTCACTGTTTCCTCATCACCTGTTGCAACAGCTGCATTGATAGCATTTACAGCTTCGGCATTATCGGTTGCAATACCAATCGTAACAATTTTAGAAGAAGGCTTGTAAACACTACTGTTTACTTCTTCTCTACTTTCCTCTGCTCCATTTACCGTTACAACTTTCCAAAGTCTTGCGTGATATCCGGTATGTGCTGATTGTTCTACATTATAATATCCCAATGGAAAATCTCCCGATAATACAAACTGAGTTTCCGGATCTTCCTGTGAAACAACTTCACTTTCATATGATACGGTTCGACCAGCTTCTCTGGTATCCTCACCATAAATTGTAAAATACACATTTTTGCCGGATGTATAGCCTTCTATATATATCGGAGCATCTGTATTATTTTCGAATTTAAAATCTTTATAATCACCTGCGATTGCTGCATCCATAGATGGTTTTACATAATTAACAATCATAGAGTGATTGGAACGTTCTACAACTTCCAATTCTGATAAAAGTACTGCATTATACAAAGTTGTGGAAACCTGGCAGACACCACCACCATAAGCTTCTACTGTCTGACCATTTTCATATGCTCCTGCAAGTTCATAACCATTTTCTGCCGTACGTTCTCCCATGGTTTCTGATGTTGAGAAAGTTTCTCCCGGATACAACACTGTTCCATTAATTCTAGAAACTGCATTGTCAATATTATGGCATCTTGCTGCCCCGGATGTTGAATAATTCGTAGAATAACTTCCTAATACATCTTGTACTTTTTCTAATTCTTCCTTTGTTCCTTCCGGTTCTACTACCTCTGCAACTAACTCAATTGCAGCGTCTTCACCATCCCAGTCCTCATTCAGGTAGTCCGTAATTGCAACCAAGGACTCTTCTACATTGACCTCAACACCTGACTGTCCTTCTATAAAAACAAATTTTCCATCTTCTCGTTTCAGTCCATTATTGACTACTTCTGTATTCAGAGTGTCTGCCTTTTCATCCAATAATGCGGATACCAGTTCCTCATCAATACTGTATTTTAAAGCAAGATCTTTTCCCTCATTCTCAAGATCCTTTTTGTCCTTATAACGCTGAATCAAATTTCCAATTTTCCCAAGATTAACCGCTTCTGAAACAACATTTGTATTAGACCATTCCAGGCCAATTTCCTCTGCTGTAACTTCGACACTGTTGTCCCCTGCTTCTAAGGTAAATGTGGCATCCAATGCCTCCTCAACATAAGCAGATACTTCTTCTGCCGCTTCTTCCTCAGTCATTCCACCGACTTCAATTCCTGAAATGGTGACCTTATCGGCAATCTTATTATCTTCCTCTGCATGCGTGGTAATAGAATAACCTGCCAACATGCATACCGCTGCTGCCAATACACCAAGCGGTACTATCTTTTTCATATTTCTCATTGATTTAACCTCTTAACTTTTTCTAAAAGCTTTTTTACATATCGCAAAGCCCACTTGCGCTCATTATATCTCATACGAACCGTTCTTTTCAAGGTGCATATCCACGAATATATTTGACATCCCTCTTGCTTTTCTGTATATTTTTACATGAAGGAAAGAATTGTCGTAATCAACATTGTAATTACAAGAATCATTACAATAACTGCTGCAAATGTTTTTCTTTTCTTTGAATTATTAAAGTTATACATAAGAACTCCTATCCCAGATGCAACTATTTTCCCGGACTTCAGCATCTGTATCAAAAAACCGGGATTTACTACCAAATTATGAAAGGAAACACGTCATGGCATTTCCATTTTTAGGACTATTTCTTCTTTTTATCTTCATTCTGACTTATCAAATTAAAAAAAATGATAAAAAGCAGAAAGAAAGCGAAGAAAATTTTTGGAACCGCGAAGCCGAAGCCAATCACGTAAGGCGTCAGGACATTAGCGGACTTTCCTATATTACCATACCTTTTGAAAAATTTCCAATAAATCTATCTGATGATGAAGAGCTAAAAAGCTATGAAGCTGATTTACAAGCTCTTTCCGAGAAAAAAATTCTAAATCTGACCGGGATTTCTAATACGGATTTGAAGCTTCAATATGGTCCAGCAAATCTGCCTGAGCTTTCAGAATATGACCAGAATTACACAAAGCTGGCGCAGACTTTAGTACAATACGCGAAATGCCTTATTCATAATGGCTATGAAAAAGAAGCCGTTCCGGTATTAGAATTTGCAATTGAAACAGGCTCCGATATCAGTAGCACTTATACAATACTTGCCGATTACTATAAAAAAACTGGAAACACAGACGGCATGAATCATTTATTTGATGCAGCCGAACACCTTACTTCTTTGATGAAGCAGCCCATTCTTGATAAGCTGAACCATATTGCGCAATCAGCTTGTCCGTAAGGCGCGATACTTCACTTCTGGTCATCTGATCTAATGGTTCTGTTAACTCAATTTGATAAAAAGCGGCAAACTGCCTGAGATACTTTTTCTGACGCTCCGTTGCGGGCGTCTGTTTTTTTGCCCGATACTGCAATTGTTTTGGTTCAAATTGTTCCGGTTCTTTTTCTCCGTAAACTTCTTTTAGTTTTTCAAAAATCTGCCATGTCGCCAGCACGTCATCTAGCGCACGATGCGCCTTTTCCCTGACAATTCCAAAATGTTCACAGAGCGCTTCCAGATTCTTTTTTTCTCCCTCCGGTAAAAAATGCCGGGACAGCTTTAACGTATCAACTGCTTTCTTTTCCAAAGGTGCCTTATGATTAACCGCCCATTGTTTTAAAAAGCTGTAATCAAAAATAATATTCTGTCCCACCAATATATCTTCTCCACAGAATTCTAAAAATTTTCGTACCGTCTCATCCAAGTCGGCTCCACTGTTTGCCTGTTCCTGCGAAATTCCTGTTAACTCTATCACTTTATCACTTAACGGAATACCCGGATTGATGATAATCCCCATCGTCTCTGCTACTTTTCCATCTCGGATTCTCGCAGCTCCCACTTCCAGAATCCGGTCTGTCTTCGCCTGCAGTCCGGTCATTTCAAGGTCAATGACAACATAATCCTCTAATAGCATTTTCTTTTCTCCAGTTCTCTTTTCCTATTATGAACCAATTTTCCAGCGTTATATTCGCTTATCTTTCGATTTGCAAATGTCGTTCAAAAAGCATTCTTCACATTTCGGACTTCTTGCAAAGCAAATGGACCTGCCAAAGGATATAATCTGGATATTATACAAAATCCAATGGTCTTTCGGCAAAACCTTCATTAAATCATACTCCACCTTTACCGGGTCTTCTTCTTTTGTCAGTCCAAGGCGCCTTGAAATCCGTTTCACATGGGTATCAACTACAATACTAGGTTCATGATAAATATTTCCGCGAATCACATTTGCAGTCTTTCTTCCAACCCCCGCTAGTGAAGTCAGCTCTTCTAATGTGCGCGGAACTTCTCCGCCATAATCCTCTACCAAAGTTTTGGCACATGCTATAATATTCTTCGCCTTGTTATGATAGAACCCAGTCGACTTAATATCCTGTTCCATTTCCTTTAAATCTGCATTTGCGAATTTTTCAAGGGTATCGTATTTTTGAAACAAATCTTTTGTGACAATATTGACGCGGGCATCTGTACACTGCGCACTTAAAATAACAGCAATCAAAAGCTGCCACGCATTTTCATGGTTCAGATAACAGATATATTCTGTTCCATACACCTGATCGAGCCGGTCTAAAATTTCTTTGGTTCGTTTTGTCATTCCAACACCCCTTCCCGAACAACCATTACACTTGCCTGATGGTCCAGCAGATCTCTTTTCTCATAATCGAATAACACATAGATTGGCTGTTCCATCCGTTCTGGTAATTTTTCTAATGTTCTTATTTCCTTTCCCGGAAAACGATAATGGAACGGTTCTATGTGAGAGAGCATTCCTCTCTTACAATATTCCCTTGTTACTTCTTTAAATTCTGCTAAAGGTGGCGCCCATGCCGGTCTGCTCTTACAGTTTTCTCGATAATACAAGTCAAAGGTAAGTGCTTCACAAAGTAGTTTTTCTGCCGCTTCCCACTCTTCTTCCGCTAATGTTTCTTTCATAAATTCCAGCAAAATCTCGCAACGGCGGATTCTCGAATGACTCATATGGAAGTAGCCTTTCTTTTCATAAAAGGCTCCCATCTTCTGAAACATCAAAAATGCATTGTCAAAAAACAGTTCCAATATCTTTATCGTAATTTCAAACTGACCACTGTTATAATAGACTTCTAACATCTCTTCCACCTGTTTGATGCGCATAACATCTTCAAAAGATAACCATTTTGTTCTCATTACTTCATATGGCGGCTTCGCATGGTACACAATTCCATATTCTGATGCATGTTCAAATAGATAAGAACCTTTCAAAACCTTTAAAAATCCAAGCTGCAACTGATTTGGTTTCCATGCATAAATGTCATTAAATGATTTTGAAAATGTATCATAATCCTCAAACGGAAGCCCTGCAATTAAATCCAGGTGTTCGTGAATATTTCCACCTGACTGTATCTGCTGCACCGTTTCTTTTAAACGTTCCAGTTCCATTGTCCTGTGAATTTCAGTAATCGTCATTTCATTTGTAGACTGCACACCGATTTCAAGCTGAATCAAACCTGGACGCATGTCATGAATCAAGGCTAATTCTTCTTCTCTTAACAAGTCTGCCGATACTTCAAAATGAAAATTGGTAATGCCATTATCATGTTCTTTAATATAATGCCAGATTTCCATTGCATGTTCGTGATTGCAGTTAAAGGTTCTGTCTACAAATTTTACCTGCGGAACTTCCTTATCAATAAAAAACTGAAGTTCTTCTTTTACCATCTCTAACGGACGAAATCTTAAATGCTTTTCTACCGAAGAAAGGCAGTAACTGCAAGAGAACGGGCAGCCTCTGCTGGATTCATAATAAATAATCCGATTTTTAAAATCTCCCATTTTATCGTAGCAGAATGGAATTCTTCCCATATCTAAAATTGGGCGCACGCCGGTATTTACAACTACTCCCTGAGCCCCTCTGATTGCAAGTCCTTTTATCTCTTCTAAATCTCGTTCTTTTTTATTCTCAACGTAATACTGGCAGACTTCCAGAAAAGTCTCTTCTCCTTCGCCTACCATAATTCCTGTTACTTCCGGATGATTTTCCAAAAAATCTTCCACCTCATAGGACACTTCCGGACCGCCTACCCAAATCGGCACTTCCGGGCGCAATTTATGAAACTCTGTTATCAACTCTTCCACATATGCCATGTTCCAGATATAACAGGAAAAGCATAAAACATCCGGTTTTGCCTTATAAATTTCTTCCAATATAAAATCTACTCTGTTATTAATCGTAAATTCTCCAATTTCTATCTGCTCGCGAAACGGCTTTGCAAATGCCCGCAGACTATAAACCGCCAAATTCGAATGTATATATTTTGCATTAATTGCTGTTAAATAAATTTTCACACAATGACTCCATTTCTATTCTTATATTTCATCAATATGGCGCATATTATAGCACAATTTCCATAAAAAGTACAAACTACCAAACACAATAAAGAGCTCCGTTTTCCCCCTGAATCCGGATAGGCACAAAATACTTAATTGGATGTAGGCAAAAAAAATGAATACCCACATCCCAAAACCTTGACAAAATTTGTAAATTTCTCGCGTTATGTAAACTGATTGGACGTAGATAGAAAAAAATGTTTCTCTCATTCTAAAATTTTTTGATTTTTGGAATGTAAAAAACATATTTTTTCACCTACGCCCATTTGGTTTACATAACTTTTTCAGGAACTAAAAATAATTTTTTCGAGGAGAAACACAACAAAAAAATTGCTACAAGCTCTACGCCTGCAGCAACTTTTTCGTTTAGAGGGCCTCCCTCTTCATTTCTTAACATAAGTAGCGGACAATTGTATCAATTCCTGCAATCCACAGTAAGATTCCTCCACCGACATATGCTTTTGTTTTGTGTTCAAATCCAAAGTGGTAGCCTGTATACATTCCCATAACAACGAATGCAATTGTAAAACACATGATTAATATTAAAATGATAGGAACGGATGTCCCCATAAGTCCAAAAGCAACGCCGGTTAAAACCGTATAGATACTTGTCATCGCTGACATACGTAAAAATCTTTTAAATCCGAGATTATCTTCTCGTCTTTCATTGATTCGTTCATTTCGAATCGCTTTTGCAAATAGACGAATTCCTAAACAGAAGAAAATAAGTGTTGCAAGAACCTGCCCTGCAAAATTTTCATCAGCAATTAACTCGTCCCGCCATAGGAGGTCCGCACAAAAACTTCCAATATAAAGTGCTGCCATCTGCCAGATTGACACCAAAATACATATGATACTTAGATGTTTTTTATTAATTTTTGCAACTAATGAGCCCTGGCATTCCATTGCGGCAAAAATATCAAATGATATTCCTGCTATAATTAACAAACTTTCTATCCAGTTCATGTTGTCCTCCTAAAGCATTTCTTTATCCTATTATACTCAATCCCTCAAATTTTTCCATAAAAACTTTTATTTCGTACATCTTTTTCTAAAAAAATTTTTTCCAGATGTACAAACCTATTCTTCTGCTTTCACTGCTGCTGTCTTATAAATGAATTTTACACTTCCGTTTACGCCATCTGCAACTTCTGTGTAACTCTGGTAAGTCTCTCCTGCATCAAGTACTTCCTGAAGACGATTGACTAACTCTTTTACATCACCATTGTAAGCATTGACAATTTTTTCAATTCCCTCTTCATTGAACTGAACAATACCATCTGCTAATGCATGAGAACCTTCGTCTAACTGGTCAACACCATCTACAATTGCTTCTGTTCCTGTCATCAGTGTTCCGATTCCTTTTACAAGAGTATCGTTATTTGCTGTAAGTGCTGTAGAACCATCTGCAAGCTGCTGTGCACCACTCTGAAGCTGGGATACTCCGCTGCTTAAAGTACCTGTGCTGTTATTCAAAATAGTAAGACCTCCATTAATAGTCTGCATACCCGCATACAAAGATTTCGTTCCTTCATACACTTTCTGAACACCTGCACTGACACTTGCTGCTCCTGCCTGTAAAGTAGTCAAATCACCATTGCTTGCACCTAATTTTTCTTTCATCGTGTCAATCGCCGCAACGGCTCCATCCACCTGACTCTGTCCTGCTTTTAAGGAAATAATGGTGTCACCGATTGTATCAATCGCAACTGCTGCTTCACTTGCATTTGTAATCGTAAGATTAATTCCAGAAGCGGCTAATGCCTGCTGTACTGCTGTATAGTATTGGGAAGCTCCACCCGTAAGCTGAAGATAGGTTGGGTCTGAAGTACTTCCACCACCTGCAAGATAAGCTGCTGCCTGAACATCATAACCAATTCCTGTTTCTAGATTAGTCTGTGCAGACTCCAGATTTGCAATAGCAGTTGTTGCATTATCGTAGCTCATTCCTGCTGTCTGCTCAAATTGTGCGTATAATCCTGCTTTCTGGCTTTCTAACAAGGTTCCCATTCCACTGATCATACTTGCTAACTGGTCAACTCCTGCACTAACACTTGCTGCTCCATTGACAAGTCCAGGATTGGCTACAGTTCCATCACCTTCATATCCTGCAATAATCTGTGCTGCTCCACTAACCGCACTGTCAGATCCCGACTTCAACTGACCAATTCCGTTTACCATAGTTGGTGTACTTCCTGCTAGTGTATCAATACCTGCTTTTAAGGAACCAATTCCGCTTGCAAGGGTAGAAGCTCCATCTGTATATGCTTTGATTCCACTCTGCAATTTGCTGACACCGTCAGAGAACTCTCCCATGCTAGACTGCAAAGTATCAAGTCCTTCTGCCAGTTCTGCGGATCCATCTGTAAGCTGATTAGTTGCATCTGTTAACGTATCCAGTAAGTCATCTAAAGAGGACAAATCCAGTTCCCCATCTGTACCGATATAGTTTCCTGCATTTGCAACTATAGTCATAGCTACATCAAGTTCAAAATTTTCTACGTCTGCTGTAAATTCAAAATAATCCGGAATTTCTACATCCTCAAGATCGCCATCTTCTAATTCAAGACTCTCTTTTAATCCTGGCAATGCATATCCAACTACAATATTACTATTACCATCAGACATTACCTTACCATTTGTTACCTGAATATCACTGAAGCTTTCATCTAAAATCAATCCACTTATTGCAGCGAAAGGAACGTACACATCTCCCACCTTTTCATTGTTTGTGTAATCAAAGCGTACTGTTACTTTTCCGGATTTTCCAGCCAAATCTTCCGGTTCAATTTCTTTTCCATCCAGATAATAAGTAATTTTCTGTGTTACCGGAGTTTCTTCTGTGGAAGTTCCCTGATAATAGATATCATTTCCATCTGCCTGCCAGGTTAATTTGTTGCCATTTTGTGTGAAAGTTTCATCACCTTTTACATTCGTAATATCCTTCAAAGTAGAAGCATCCTCTAACACATCCTTATCGTCATTATTAATCAAATGATCCGATACAATTGTCTGCTGTGCTACACCTTTACTATCCGAAATAACATAAACGGTTTCTTCTTTTCCAATTTCTTTTTCAGAAACAGAAACGCTGTCTCCTAACAGGTCGGACAAGGTTTCCTCTGCACTGTCTTCTTCACTTCCTTCCTCTGTAGCATCTTCTGTAGATTCTTCCACAGTTTCCGTGCTCTCTTTTCCTTTTTCTGCATATACCGTATAGGCGGAGAGAGAAGTTCCAAGCATACCAACCATTAAAACACCGGCTACAATACGAATCACATATTTATTATTGAATCTCTTTTTTAATTCTGGTAATTTCATAGTTTTCCTCATTTCTACGCGGTTTCTATTTTCCTTGATGTGGCTTCCGCGCTGCCACGCCTTTTTGAACTTGTTTCACTTTTATTGATTTGCTGTATTGGATTCGGAAATCTGTATCTTTCCCTTCTTCTTTTTAAATCCGGCACTTGTTGCACAAATTACTTTGTCAAATACCATGAACATAGAAGGTAAAATAAAGATTACAACAAACATACTGATAATTGCGCCTCGTGCCATCAGTGAGCAAAGGGAACTTATCATGTCAATGTTGGAATACATTCCTACTCCGAATGTTGCTGCAAAGAAACTTAGGGCACTGACAATAATAGACTGAATAGAACCCTCTAATGCTGCCGTAATAGCCTCCTGCTTTTCTGCTCCACGGCTACGCGCTCTCTTATACTTCGTTGTCATCAAAATAGCATAATCAACGGTTGCTCCTAACTGAATTGTTCCAATTACGATAGATGCAATAAATGGCAACGTCGTGTTGGTATAGCACGGAATACCCATATTAATGAAAATTGCAAATTCAATTACTGCAACCAATACAATTGGTAAAGAAATAGATTTGAAAACAAATGCAATAATCAGGAAAATTGCTCCAATGGAAACAGCACTGACTCTTGCAAAATCTTCATCTGTAATTTCAATCAAATCCTTGGTACATGGTGCTTCTCCAATCAGCATTGCAGAAGAATCATATTTTTTAATAATCTGATTAATCTCTTCACACTGCTCATTGACTTCGTCTGATGCAACTGCATATTCACTCGTAACTAACATCATCTGGTAGTCGCCATTTACCATAATCTCTTTAATTTCATCTGGAATCACTTCTTTGGGAATTCCAGGACCTACAATAGAATCAAGTCCTGCAGCAAGTTTCACACCATCTACTTCACTAATTTCATTTACCATTGCTTTAGCGTCTTTCGCTGATAGATCACTGCTTGCTAAAATCATATGTGTTGCACCCATATGGAAATCTTCATCCAGTTTACTGTTCGCGGTAACACTGTCAAGTTCTTCTGGAAGTGTTCCTGCCAAATCATAATATACACTTGTGTGTGTATATCCATAGATTGCCGGTGCCAGAATAATAAGGAATAGAACAACAAATACTACATAATGTTTGGTAATCCATCCTGCAATTTTTCCAAGGTCTGGAATGATTGCTTTATGCTTTGTTTTTTCGATTGCTTTGTCAAATACAAGAATCATAGAAGGCAATACTGTAACACAACAGATAACTCCGATTACAACACCTTTTGCCATGGTAACACCTAAATCCATACCAAGTGTAAAACTCATAAAGCAAAGTGCGATAAATCCAGCTACCGTTGTAATAGAGCTTCCAACTACAGATGTGATTGTTCCTGATATTGCATGTGCCATTGCGCGATGCTTATCTCCCTGGAAACGTTCCTGCTGTTCCTCGTAACTGTGCCACAGGAAAATCGAATAATCCATAGTAACACCTAACTGTAATACCGCCGCTAATGCCTGTGTTACATAAGAAATTTCACCCTGAATTACATTTGATCCAAGATTGTAAATGATTGCCATACCAATACTCAATAAGAAAAATACTGGTATAATCGCAGAATCCATTGTCAAAGAAAGAACGAGAACTGCCAGTACCACTGCAATTAAAACATAGATTGGTACTTCTTTATTCGACAGGTTCTTCGTATCTGTTACTACTGCTGACATTCCACTGATAAAACATTTTCCATCCACCACTTTTCGCATTTCTTCAATTGCATTCATGGTTTCATCCGAAGACATGGAACTGTCATAGAGAACCATCATCAAGGTACTATCTGTCTCATCATTGTTGAAAAATTCGTACACTTCATCCGGTAATACCTCCATTGGGATGCTGATGTCTGCTAAAGAATCGTACCAGATACATGCTTTAACATGGTCAACTCCTGAAATTTCTTCTCTCATTTCCGAGATATCCTTTGCCTCCATGCCTTCTACTACCAAAAACGAAAAGGCTCCAGTTCCAAATTCATCCAACAGGATATCCTGTCCCTCCATCGTTTCGATATCTTCTGGCAAATAGGTCAGGATATCGTAGTTTACCCTTGTGTTAAAATATCCGAGAGCTGATGGTATCAACAGCAAAAAGCTGAGTATCAAAATCGGCACACGGAATTTAACAACCGCTTTTCCAAATTTAATCATTGTGAACCTCCATTTCAACAGCACTTAGAAAATTTTCTATTTCCTCTTTTGTGGATAGAGATGCCTCTCCCCACCTCATTAAAAAGAATAAAAAAAAAGATTGAATTTGAAAATATTCAATCTTTTCTCTCTGTCGCAATTTAATATACAAATTTGCCAAAATGTATACCTATTTATACAAATTTATGAAATTGTATGCTACATTTCTTCCAAAACCTCTGTCATAGAACGTTTTATGATGTAATCGTAAATTTCTGCCATTTCACGTGCACCAATAGTCATCCCACCTCTTAACCAGCTAATTACCACGTAACACATAGACTGGGCATAATATTCCGAAATCCGCTCCGGTGTAAGCCACACATACTTTGGCTTCTTTCCATCCGAATGCTTCTTTACAACGCGAAGCAACAAACGCTCTACACACTGTTGTGCAATACTTGCAAAAGAATTCTGTCCTTCCAGTCTTGATGCCTTACTGTAAAATTCTTTTTCTTTTTCAATACCACTAAATAGCAGTATCAGTGCCTCCGATATCATTCCATTTTGAATCAACGGTTCTATCGGTTCTAACAGTTCTGTGGTAATAATCCACTCCAACACTTCGTATTTATCTTGAAAATGATTATAAAAAGTCGGACGGATAACGCCTGCTTTATCTGTAATTTCTTTAATTGTTATCTTTTCAATTGGCTGTTTTTTTGCTAATTCCTTAAAGCTCTCTGCCAATAACGCATCAATTGCACTCTTCCCCTGTCCCGTCATAACTACCTCATACTTTTCGTTTTACCACGGATGCTATCTTACAAGCAGATTTGTGATTGTAATACTTCTTGCTGCAGGATCGTCCCGCAAATGTAACAATTCTCCAGTCTCCAATAATTTTACTAATGGACGCAGTGTAAAATTCTGAAAATTTTCTACTACAATGGCACGTCTTCCATTCGACAATTCTACTTCACATCCAACCGGATATACTGCAATCTGTTGTAAAAATAAATTCAACAGATAAGGATCAAATTCAAGACCACATCGTGCCATCATGTATTCGACCGCATCTCCCGGAAGCATTGCTTCCCTGGATGGTCTCTGGGAAATCATGGCATCATAAGAATCTGTCAACCTGATGATTCTTGCAAATACCGGTATTTCCTCTCCAGAATGTCTTAATGGATATCCCTCTCCATTGTACCATTCATGATGCTGCAATACACTCGTATAAACTAAAGACGAAAATTCATAATTATCTCTCAGATATTCGTATCCCAACTTAGAATGCTGTGACATAACCACTCTTTCTTCCTCTGTCAGGGAACGTTTTGCCTCCAAAATTTCTTTATCAATAAACTTTTTTCCAATATCATGGAGCATCGCCGCCGTTCCCAGTAAATTCAACTGCGACTCCGACATTCCATATCGAATTCCTATCATAATAGAAAGAACAGCAACATTTATAGAATGATAATAAATATAATCATCATAATTCTTGATGTCCATCATATTACACATGACATCTCCATCGCATAAAATGTTTTCCACTACTTTTTCCACTGTATGCGATATTCTCTGTTTACTTACCATTGCCTCCGGATGTGCTTCCTCCACCATAAAAAGATCATGCACAACCTTCATTGCCTGTGATCTTATCTCTGGATTCAAAACCTGCTGAATCTCCACCCCTCGTGTAAATTCATCATCAATATATATTCCCGGAAAACCTAACAGTTCCAAATTCGATATATATTCATTATTTAAAATCAGATGTTTTGCCAGCAAAAGTACACCAGCACCATCATAAATATCCTGTCCTAACACCATTCCCGGAGTCAATCTGCTAATTGGCAAGTATCTCATAAAACTACTGTCCTTCCTCTGTCCATTCAAGCAATAAAATGTATCTACATTTTAACATAAATCCACCAGAATACAAGAATTTGATTTATTCATCAAATTCCACTGTTACAAAGAACCCTTTTTCGGTCTCCTTGACATCTACGACTTTTCCCTCTCTGGTTTTTAATCTTTCACTAACCGCATAATTTGCCGACATAGCATATGCTTTTCCTAACGTATAATAATAAGAGTTTGGCAATTTCCCTTCTGTCACCGGAAGTACATCTCCCACTTCCAAAAGTCCTGTCCGCTCCATTTTAAATTCCATCTGACGCATACTGCCATTCCTCCCTTTTTGCAGATTTCCGTCCTAATTTATTTTTCCGAATCTACTTCTTCAGAATCTACTTCTTTATATTCTACATTGAGAGCTTCTTCTTCCTTTTTCGCATTTTTTGCTGCTTTTATTGCTCTTGTTACAATCCATAAATCAGACAACCCATCATAAATCAATGCAAATCCGATAAACTTCATCACAAAAGATACCACCTGAAATGCAAATGCAATACTAATAATACCGCATACCATACTGATTACAGCCATAATCAGGATAGACCACCAGCTTTCATAGCCGTTCTTTTTTGTCTCAAAAGCTGTCTTCAAATCACTGGCACCATGAATCAACAAAATAACGCCAATTACAATCGGAATCAGGCTCACAACGCTTTCCGGTCTTAAGAAAATCCAAAGACCTACCAGCAATTCAATCAAACCAAATGCTACATGAAAAACACTATTCAAACGATTCATGAAATAACTTGTCACCTGAATCACACCAAGCACCATCAAAATAACCGCCAAAGCCCGACAGATAAGTCCAATGGTTTCCTCTGACCATACAAAAAGTACAACTCCTAATGCTACACAAAGGATGGCAGAAACAATCATATCTGCCTTAATTCTCTTCATCGTTTCTTTCATTTGTATACACTCCTTTTCTTAATTCTCTCTTTTTATAACTCCCTTTTTCTCCTTATTTTACCTCTTTCTCCATTTTCATTCCACCCTTGACTTCCTTCCTATTATTTTCTAAACTAAATTTAAAATTTTACCAATCAACTGCGTTACGCAATGATTTATAAAACTTTAACTATAGAAAGAAGGAACTTTTCAATGGGAAAAGAACTCAAAACAAACGCAATGCGTATTTTGGACAAAAATAATATTTCATATGAGGTGCTCACCTATGAATGTGACGAATTTATCGATGGACTCCATACAGCTGAAAAAACAGGTGCTCCCATCGAGCAGTCTTTTAAAACACTGATTATGCAAGGGAAAAGCAAACAATATTATGTTTTTGTTGTTCCAATTGCAGATGAAGTAGATTTAAAGACTGCAGCAAAAGCAGTCGGCGAAAAATCGGTCGAAATGATTCATGTCAAAGATATCACTGCCATCAGCGGCTATGTTCGTGGCGGCTGTTCTCCACTCGGTATGAAAAAGCAATTTCCAACCATAATACACAAAAGCGCCGCTGACTATGACAAAATCTACATCAGCGGCGGGAGAATCGGTTCTACAATCTGTCTCCATCCTGATGACCTGCTTCGTGTCGTCCGAGCTTCTTACGCTGACATTGTTCAACAGCGAAGTAACATCTAGCTTGTCATCTCTTTTTGGAATTTGGCAAGATCCATAATTTTTTGAAGCTCTGCTCCCTCTACCGGAGCATCGCCGTAATCTACATGCTTTCCAGCAGCATCCATGCCGCCTAATTTACGTACATCCTTTTCCGGGGTCTTCTCTATTGTGAAATAATCCACTTTCTTATTCTGTGGATTCATCGTTACATAAATACGATAGCATAGAGGAGGCACCAGATTCTGAACTGGCAAATCAATTTGTACGAGCAACAAATCTTCACTGATGTTTAATGCCATAACAGAAAAATCCTGTTCAGAAAATGGATATAACTTTTCTTCTTTAAATGCATTTTTATAAATTTCATTTACCAGAGCTTCTTTTTTCTCACAGAGTTCATTCACAAAATCCTCTCCCTCTGTATAAAGTCTCTTCGGTATAATTCCAAATTCAACCTGTTTTCTTACAAATGCTTGAAACTGCTGTGGTGTCATTTTTACAGACTTTGTTTTAGCACGCTTTTCATCCATTTCATGTAGCTTTTCTACTAATTCTTTTTTCAAAATCAGATTATCGGAAAATGGATTAATTACCATACCGGTTAACTGTAATTCTTCCTTTACTACAATATTATTGCAAGCCGGAAATGGTATGTTCAAAATTGCCTGACTCTTTGGTTGCTCCGGAATCTGTGCTTTTGAAGTATATACCGCTAAAAACTGTTCCCCAGAACCTGCTTTTAAAAAGCACGGTGCAGGCTGATTATTATCCCGTAACATTGCCGGTACTAAAAGCCGTGTCGGTCCTAATAAATTTAATACTTTTGATAATCCTTCTTTTGTTCTATCTGATGCATATTCTTTAATTGCTTCTTCTAATGCATCATTTGTGATTTCCATTGTTGTCTTTTCTTCCATGAATAACTTCCCAAACCTTTCTTCTTGCTTCTAACCCTGAATAACCCCTTGTAAGTAATCTTCTCTGTCTCTCTGTCGGTGTTCAAACGTTGTAACTATTTTAACATATTCCCCTCTAAAAATGAAGCTATTTTACCATTTTTGCAATCGCTGACACTACATCTTTTATACAGGCTCTGGAAGTATTAATGCATAAATCATAATTCAGACGTTCTCCCCATGTCTGTCCGGTGAAGAATTCATAGTACTTTTTACGTTTCTTATCTACATTCAGAATCTGACGTCTTAATTCCTTATCACTTAAATTTTCCTGTTCCGGCGCACGTTTTCTGCAACGTTCTACACGGGAATCCAAATCTGCATACACAAATAATTTAAATGGATTCTTTTCTCTTAAAATATAATCTGCACTACGTCCAACAATCACACAGTCAGACTTTTCTGCTAATTCTTTTACCAGAAAACTCTGTTCTCTGTAAATAGCATTGTTCTGCTCCGCCAATGGATCTAACCCCATATAAAAGGTTCTTCCTGTCGTAATCGGCATAACCGCAGATGGACCATTTTCCATTACATGCTGCACATATTCTTCTGCCAGATTGGTTCTTTTTGCAATTTCTGTGATAATTTCATTATCATAATAAGCAATTCCAAGTTCTTCTGCCAGTCTTTTTCCAAGTTCTCGTCCACCGCTTCCAAATTCACGTCCGACCGTAATAATTTTTGCCATCTTTCTCACTCCTAACCCAATTCTTTTCCAATTCCCTCGAAGCATTTTTTCATTTTTCAATAATGACACTATAACATTTTTTACAGTACTTCCGCAAGTATCACTAGTAGACAATCAGAGGTTTCATCTACATTGCTTTCTGATATAACATCAGAATATCCCGCTTCGTAGTGCTTCTTGGATTCACCAAAATATTTCCACTCTTCATCGCATCATCTGCCATAGCATCAAACTTATCCTCTGTCACACCGACTTCTGCAAGTCCGGATGGGATTCCTAAAGATGTATTCAATTCTTCTAAAAGTTCCACTAGCATAAAAGGCTCAAATTCCTCTTCATACATTGGACATTTTGCAATGTAGTTGTAGATTTTATAATATTTTCCTGAATCTGCTAACGCATTGTATTCTACAATAGTCGGAAGCAGGATTGCATTTGCAACTCCATGAGGCACATTAAAAAATGCACTCACCGGATGGCTCATTGCATGCACATCTCCGAGCCTTGCCCAGGAAAATGCAATACCGGCAAACAAAGAACCTACCAGCATATTTTCTGCTGCCTCCAGATTGGTGCGGTCTGCCACATAGCTTCGGATATTTTTCCCAATAAGTTCTAGTGCTTTTTCTGCCATAGCATCTGAAAATGGAGATGCATCCTTGGAAATATAAGCTTCCAATGCATGGACCATAGCATCTATTCCACACGCTGCTGCAACAGATACCGGAGCAGTTGTCAACAATTCCGCGTCCAAAATCGCATAAGACGGAATCAATTTATAACTAAATACTGTTAATTTATAATTTCTGCTGTGATCCGTAATAACAGAAAATGCTGTTACTTCTGAACCAGTTCCTGCCGTTGTTGGAATCGCAATAAGTGGGATGATATCGCCCGGAACTTTTCCTCCACCTTCGTATTCTGTAATACTTCCACCATATTTTGCAACGATACCGACCGCTTTTGCCACATCCATTGGAGAACCTCCACCTAATGCGATAATAAAATCTGCACCACTTTCCAAAAAGGCTTTTGTTGCCTTTTCTACTGTCTCCACAGAAGGATTTCCTTCCGTTTCCGTGAAGGAGTCCACCTGTATTCCTGCCTCTTCCAATCCTACTGTACAAGATTTGACAATTCCCATTTTATTTAAATGCGGACCAGAAATAATAAATCCATGTGTACCTCCTAATTCTTTTGAAATCTCTGGGAGCTTTCTGATACTACCCTTTCCTACCACAATATTCTGTGGAACTGAAAATGTAAAATCTTTCATTTTAAATATCCATACCTTTCCTAACTAAAATTTAAGGGAACATGGCAACATAGAAGAACTGCCACGCTCCCTTTTTAACTACAAAATTCGTTTTTATTTTTTAAGTGCTTCTACTGATTCCTTAATGATTGCAACTGCTTTATCACAATCTTCTTCTGTAATAATAAGTGGTGGAATCATACGAATGATATGCGCTCCAATTGCAGTAATGAGTAAGTGTCTGTCTAAGCATGCATGTTTTACATCCACGCCCGAAATTGTATCATCAAATTCCACACCGACTAAAAGTCCCTGACCACGAACATCAACAACATGAGGAACCTCTTCCCGCAGTTTTTTCATGAAGTAGTCTCCCATTTTGTTTGCATTTGCTGCAAGGTCTCTGTCAAGAAGTTCATTTACCTCAGCAAGTGCAGCTGCACAGCTTACCGGATGTCCTCCAAATGTAGTTCCATGTGACCCCGGTGTAAATGCCTTTGCCACTTCTTCTTTTGCGCAGATTGCGCCGATTGGCATGCCACCGCCAAGTGCTTTTGCCATAGATACAATATCCGGTTTAATTCCATAATTCATATAGGACATAACCTCACCGGTTCTGCACCATCCGGTCTGCACCTCATCAATTAAAAGTAACATTCCTTTTTCATCACAGAATTCGCGAAGTCCCTTCATAAACTCCATGGTTGCTGGATGTACTCCACCTTCTCCCTGAACCGGTTCAATCATAATAGCAATTGTATTTTCCGTACATGCTGCCTTAAACGCTTCTAAATCATTATATGGTGCATATGAAAATCCATATGTCATAGGACCAAATCCAACCTGACATCCATTTCCCGGCTGACCGGTTGCTGACATTGCACCAAATGTTCTTCCATGGAATCCCATCTTTGCTGTTACAATATGGTATTTATTTGGTCCATACTTCTCAATACCATATTTTCTTGCCATCTTAATCATAGCTTCATTTGCTTCTGTACCGGAGTTCTGGAAAAAGATTTTATCCATACCAATTGTTGTACAGATCTTTTCTGCTAAAAGAGCCTGTGGAATTGTATATGGATAATTGAACGTGTGCATGATATCAGATAGCTGGTCTTTTACCGCTTCTACCACTTTCTCGTTACAGTTTCCTGCAGAATTTACTGCAATACCTGCATAGAAATCAAGGTATGGTGTACCATTCTCATCATAAATGTACTGATCTTTTGCCGTTTCTGCCAAAAAATCAAAACGTTCATAGGTTTCAATCATGTACTTATTTACTTTTTCTTTAATGTCCTGTGCTGTTAATCCTGTGTCTTTTAATTTCATAATTTTCCTTTCCAAGCCAAATCTTATGTTTAGCTTTTTGCTCCTATTTCAAATCTGAGGCAATTATAGACACAATTTTCTTGAAGCGTAAACAAACAATCTTTCATCCCTGTCATAAGAAAATGTAATAATCCACAAAAATAGGAATCTCTTTTCTGTCATAACAATTTGTTATGTTTTCATTCAATTTTTTCACTTTACTTATCATTTCAAAACAGCTATACTGTTATAAATTATAAAATTTTAATACATAAATTTGCCAACGAGGGTATTCTCTTTTGAGAATGCCCTTTTTTATTTCATAAGAACTTATGTTTCAATTTTCCCAATATTATGATTATGTTGCACTTTTAGGAGGAACGATATGGATATTAATAAATACGCCCTGTTTGCAGACGTTGCAGACACCAAAAATTTTACAAAAAGTGGAGAACGTATGGGCTACACCCAGCCAGGTGTCAGCCATATTTTAAAAGCAATGGAATCAGAGCTTGGTTTTTCGCTCTTTCTCCGTACGAAACAGGGAGTTGTCCTTACTCCCAACGCCGAAATTATCCTTCCGATGGTACGTAAACTTCTGGCAGTAAATGAACAGCTCGAACAGACCATCAGTTCGCTGAACGGATTAGAAACAGGTCACCTCACCATCGCTTCCTTTGCAAGCATTTCCCGAAACTGGCTTCCAAAAATCATTCATTCTTTCCAATCGGAATATCCGGGCATTGAAATTGAGCTTTTGGAAGGCGGTACCGACGATATCGTAGACTGGGTCGATAGCAGCAAAGCGGATTTTGGTCTGCTCAGTAAACGACATACCAGCTCTTTACATTGGATTCCGTTATATGAAGATCCCCTTATGGCAATCCTGCCAAAGGATTACCCTGTTGGAGACCGGACTTCTTTTCCCCTGGAAGAAATGGCAGATAAACCTTTTATCATTTCAGCAGAAGGTGTTGACTATGATATCCACTATGTTTTGGAATCCGCTCATATTACACCTAAAATTCCTTTTTCTTCTAAGGATGACCACGTCATTGTTTCCATGGTCGCAAACAAATTAGGAATCAGTATCCTTCCCAATTTAGTCATTGAAGGTGTCAAAAATCAAATTACGGCACTTCCTTTAGAGCCATTTTTCTACCGTGAACTCGGAATTGCAACTCGCTCCGAAAACTCTCTTTCTCCTGCTGCGCGCAAATTCATCGAATCCACGAAGAAAATTCTTCCAGAATTAATTGATTTGTAATTTTGTTTCTTCTCCCAAAAGAAAACCATATGCCAATGGGTCTTTTTCATCAATAATATACTGATTTACTCCGGTAATATAAGCACTTCCCGTAATCTGCGGGATGACTGCTTTATAACCGGCCACTTCTACTTCCTTTTTTACTTCTCCCCTGAATAAAGAACCTGTAATACTTTCATAGACAAACTCCTGACCTATTTCAAGCTCTCCCTTCGTATATAAAGAAGCAATCTTGGCACTAGTTCCCGTTCCGCAAGGAGATCGGTCTACCTGTGCATTTCCAAATATGACACAATTTTTCATATTAGCTTCTTTATTTTTGGATGGCCCATAGAATTCAACTAAATCCACCGTTGTAATATCCAAATATGGATGTTTTACTTCAACTTCTTTCTTTATTCTTTCTAACAATGCCATACCCAGTTCTGTGATACGGTCCACGTTTTCAATATCCAGAGAAAGACCTATTTTTTCCGTATCGACTAATGCAAAGAAAGAACCACCAAACGATATGTCAAAGGGAATTTTTCCCCATCCTGATACCTCAATTTCCTGATTCTGGCGATAGAGAAATGCCGGTACATTTAAAATACTGACTTCAACTGCTTTTCCTTCTACAACATGTACTTTTGTCCGAATGATTCCAGAAGGTGCATCTAAAACGACTTCGGTATAAGGTTCCTTTACCTCTACCATTCCTGTTTCTACAATCATAGCAGCCGCCCCGATACTTCCATGTCCACACATGTTCAGACAACCGTTACTTTCCAAAAAAATGACTCCAAAATCAGCTTCCTCGTGAACCGGTTCTGTCAAAAGTGCTCCAAACATATCACGATGTCCTCTTGGCTCTAACATTAAGGCTGTCCGCAAAAAATCATAATGCTCCATTAAATCATTTTTCTTTTCCATCATTGTATTTCCTTTTAACTTTGGAAATCCATCATAAATAATCCTCGTCGGTTCTCCCATGGTATGGGAATCAATTACTTTTATTTTATATTGATATGGTAAGATTTTAGGTTCTAGTTTCATTTCACGACAACCTCCATTTTTCTAAAAAAAACAGACAACGTGCCCTCCGACACCGTTGCCTATTTTATAATACCTATTTTTATAAATGCATTATAATCTTTCTACTTCCTATTCGTAAACTTACGATTTCTTATCCTTGTCATGAAACTTTGTAATATCTGTCTTGCATAAGAATTTTGAATATCCCCCATGTAATTTTGTCGTTTTACTTATCTCTGCTGTAACGATATACTAAAGCCGTAACAAAGCACAAAAATTTTATATCAGGAGACATTCATATGCAGCACATCTATGAATATCCTCTAAAGCAGCACATTGGAAATAAAGCTGTTCCTGTTGTCGTCGAAGGTGACGAAGTAAAACGGGGACAGCTTCTTGCTTTTCAGGAAGAAAATTTATTAGGAAGTAATATTTACTCCAGTATCTCCGGTGTTGTTTCTTCTATAAATGAAGACCGTATTCTGATAACAGCCGATGAAATACAGACTTCTGATTATAAGAAACTCACCGGAAGCTCTCCTTTAGAGCTGATTCAGGAAGCCGGAATTGTTGGTCTTGGCGGTGCAGGTTTTCCAACCTATGCCAAATTCTCAAAACCATTTTCTAAGGAAGGCACCATTATTATAAACGCAGCAGAATGTGAACCGATTCTATGTCACAATCTAAAAAGAATCGAACAGAATTCCACAGAACTACTGCGTGGTTTAGAGATTGCCATGGAGGTTTCTGATGCCAAATACGGCGTCATCGCTATAAAAAAGCATCATACCTCTGCTATTGCAAAGCTAAAGCAGGCAAATCAAAATCCTGCCATCCGCCTTGTATTGTTAGAAGATCTTTATCCTATGGGAGAAGAACGGGCCATTATCCGAGAAGTTTTGGGAAAACTTCTTCCAGTCACTGCTTTACCATTAGAAGCTGACGCTATTGTCATCAATGCAGAAACTTCTTACCGCATCTACGAAGCAGTCGACAAACGGAAACCTTTGATTGACAAAGATTTGACGGTTGCAGGAAAAATAAAAGGAAATGAACAGGATCAGCTGATTCAGGTATTTCTCGATGTTCCGCTAGGCAAAAAAATTGAAACTGTTTTTGAAGAAGCCGGCGGGCTCGCTGACAGTTATGGGGAACTCATTATGGGCGGACCATTTACCGGAAAACGAACTACTAAAGATGCTCCCGTCATCAAAACAACCGGCGGACTTATCGCCGCTGAATGTTTTCCACAAGGACCTGAAAAAATTGGTCTTTTGGTCTGTGCTTGCGGTGCCAATCAGGAACGCTTAAAAGAGCAGGCAGAAAGTATGCATTCTACTGTTGTCGGTATTGAATACTGCAAGCAGGCAAAGGAAGTAAACGGTAATTATAAATGTGAAAATCCTGGCAAATGTCCTGGACAGGTTCAGAAAATCATGGCTCTCAAAAAAGCCGGCGCACAAGCTGTTCTCATCAGCAATTGTACGGACTGTTCCAACACAGTCATGTCCTGCGCACCAAAAATGAACCTTCCCGTTTACCATTGTACCGACGGTTCCCTGCGGGCTGTCAATCAAAAGCTCATTAGAAAAATATAGGTGATTGCAAAACTCTTTTACTTATTTTTCCCAAGTATTGCAATTTTCTTGCCTTGTACTTATGTTCATTTTCTTTCGAGACATAAATGCAGATTTTGCAATTCCTTTTCATATCTTCTTGATTATTGCTATTCGTCCAAGATTCGAACAAGCCCTCCGGTTTGTTCGCTGTGAAAATACTCCTTTCAGAGTATTTGTGTGCTTCTAAGCAGATATGCAAATCATCAAGGATGCTGCGGACAACTGTTTGAGCATCATCACTTTTATTATACATAGTGTAGTATGCGAGTTTTGGAAGCAGCATCTAATAAAAGCTGATGCGCATATCTGCATAGAAGCACTAAAATACGATGCAGGAATATTTTCACAACGGACAAACCAGTGGACTTGTCGAATACTGGACGAACACCAACCAAAAAATATGAAAAGGAATTGTTAAAATCTACACATTTCTGTCTAGTCAGAAAATGAACACAAGTACAAGGCAAGAAGTACAACTACTAGTAAAAATAAGAAAAAAGTTTTGCTATCACCTAAGCAAAAAAAATTTTAAGGAGGAACATCATTATGTCCATCACTCAGGAAACATTACAACAACATTTAAAAGACCCGGCAATTTTTTGTTGCCGGAGAGAAAAAGGTCTTGTTATCAGCGCTGCTGATTTAGAAGATCCAAGTCTTTTTGACGATATGCAGGAAGCTGGTCTTTTAACTTTAAGCCCAGATGGCTTATGCATTGAAGAAGTATTAGGAAGTGTTTTACTTACAGATGTAGAGGCACTTACCCCAATTACAAAGGACGTTCTGGATAAAGTTCAGACCTGTTCAAACGCTCCTGAAAGCAAGACTGCCTCAGAGCACGAACCAGAAGAATCTTATCCTGTCATTCATACAACAACAGGAGGAAATGGTATGATCCATATTGAAATTGAAAAAGCTGATAAAATTGAAGGATTAAAGTTAGATGTCCCTGTCTTTTCCGGTGCACCGGCCTATGCAGGTCCTGTTGCCGAAGCCACAAAGGGATCTTCCCCAGAGGCTCCAACCGGAGAAAAGAAGGTCATCCGTAAATTAATCAAAAAACACATGAAGATTTCAAGCGTTGAAATCGGAACTGAAACTTCCATCAAAGATGGAAAACTCACAATTGACAAAAACATTGTAGAAAAAGCTGTTTTAGAAGACCCACTGTGTAAAAGTATTTCCTTAGATGTCATTTATCCTGACCAGAGACATGTTTACACAGAGACAATCATGGATGTCTGCCCAATTGCTACTAAAGTCGAAGGCGAACTTGGCGAAGGTATCACAAAAGTTGCAGACGGTGTCGTATTTATGTTGACCGGTGTTGATGAGGATGGCGTTCAGGTTCATGAATTTGGTTCTTCCGAAGGATACCTGGATGAAAAAATGTATTTTGGTCATCCTGGCTGCGCAGATGAAAATGATATTATCATCCGATGCCATGCTGTTATCGAACGTCTTACCGGAATGACCAGACCAGGCCCATTTGCAGCACATAAATGTCAGGATTATATCATTCAGGCAGTTCGTAATGAATTAAAGAACTATGAAGGTGAAGTCCTTCGTGAAGAAATCTGCGAAGATGTACGACGCTCCGGTAATCCTCGTGTCGTATTGGTAAAAGAAATCATGGGACAGGGTGCTATGCATGATAACGTCATCTGCCCTACTGAACCATGTGGTATCCTTGGTGGTCAGAAAAACGTAGACTGCGGAAATGTTCCAATTATGCTGACTCCAAACCAGGTACGTGACGGTTCCATCCATGCCCTGACTTGTATCGGACCTGCTACAAAAGAAATGACTCGTCACTATATCAGAGAGCCATTGGTAGAAGGTCTTGCAGCTGATACGGAATTAGATCTTATCGGTGTTGTTTTCGTTGGTTCTCCACAGGTTAATGATGAGAAACTCTGGGTTTCCGAACGCCTTGGTTCTTTATTAGAATCCCTTGATATTGATGGCTGTATCATCACAACGGAAGGATTTGGAAATAACCACATTGACTTTATCCAGCATATCGGTCAGGCAGGAAAACGTGGTATTCCAGTTGTAGGTGTTTCCTTCTGTGCTTACCAGGGACAGTTAGTAGTCGGAAATGAATATGCAACTGCCATGGTAGAAGAAAATATGGACAAAGGCGGATTTGAAAATAATGTTGCCGGTTGTTCCTGTGTTACAAAAGAAGTAGCTGCCCGTGCAATTCAGATGTTGAAAAACAAGATGGCCGGTGTTGAAATCAAACCTGCACCGAAAAAATGGAATAATGATGTTATCAATGCAAATAACCGTCTATTAAATCTTCCGGAAACAGTTTTGCTTGATAACGGAACTTTACACTAATGGCACTTGATTATATGATTAACCCCGTCAAAATGGGCGGGCTTGTCAAAGAGGTTACCGAAGATCAGGTAAAAGTCCATCTGCACGGAAGATTGGGAGTTATTACGGTTCCCAAAAAACTGATTCTTACAGAAGAACCTCTTGTTCCGGGACATGAAATGGAATTTTATTTTAGTTATATTCAGATTATGGAGCATCCTTATGACTATGATAGTTCTGAATTAACAAATAACCATGAGATTTTCCCATGTCTGCTTGGCGGAAAAATAATTGAAGTAAATGACACTGCTGCCAAAGTCAGTATCATGAACCAGCTTGGAACCATTGCTGTTCCAAGACGCTGGCTCTTCACTTCGGTTCCTTTATCCGAAGGCTTAGACGTTTCATTTTATTTTAGTAGTATGAATGTAGTTGGATATAAAGATATCCCAATTGAATCAATTTAAGGAGGACGACAAATGAATTTAACAACTGTAGAAGGAATGCAATCCGAAATATTTGTACCAATTACCCCAAAACCAGTCTTTACTGAACTCAAAAAACCATTGAGTGAATGTAAAATCGCTTTTATTACTGCCGGTGGAATCCATAAAAAAGACCAGACACCTTTTAATACATCCGGTGACTTTTCTTACCGCACGATTCCATTTGATACTCCATCCGACCAGTTAATGGTAACACACGGTGGTTTTGATAACTCTGACATTAACAAAGACGTCAATGCCATGTTCCCAATCGACCGTTTACATGAACTAGTAGAAGAAGGCTTCATTGGCTCTCTTGCTACGGAAACCTATACTTTCATGGGCGGCGGTGGAAACGTCGAGAAATTCATGAACGAAACCGGTCCTGAAATCGCAAGAAAGTTAAAAGAACAGGGCGTAGACATTGTTCTTTGTACCGGTGGATGCGGAACCTGTCATCGTTCTGCTACTATCGTAACAAGATGTTGTGAAGAAGCCGGCATGAGCTGCTGTGTCATCGCTGCTCTTCCTCCTATCGCAAGACAGCAGGGCGCTCCACGAATCACTGCTCCTCATGTACCAATCGGTTCTAATGCTGGTGAACCAAATAATATTCCACAGCAAACAGCAATTGTAAAAGAATCCTTAGAATGGGTAAGAGACTGCCCAAGCTACAATGCCATGAAAGTACTACCTTACGAATACCGTCATAATGTTTAATCACATTACAACGAGTTCCCTCTAAATGAAAAACCTTGTAAGATTCAACTGTAAAGTTTAAATCTTACAAGGTTTTTTATATCCATACTCTATATGAGAAACACCAAAGCTAAAGATGCTGCCAGATAAAAAACTCCAGCTCCAATTATTTCTGCCGGATATTTGCTTTTCTCTTTTTTTCTCTTTTCCAATACATAATCCAGATAGCTTTTTCTCTGTTCAAATTTCTTCTTTGAAAGTACTAACCGGTCTTTCATAAGTGTAAACAAATACGAAATATGATCAAATCCTCCCAGGGTACTGATCCACATCAGTACCCCAATCCCTATCAAAAAAACAGCTGCAACAAAACTTGCATCACATAAAATCCGTTTCCAATATTCCAGTGGATTCTCATAATTTTCTACCTGAGCGGCTACTGTAAGCGCTCCGATTCCAATTCCTGCAAGAAATGATATGATCTTTCCTTTGTGTTTTTTCCATACGTTTTTCATTAGAATGAAACCTCTTTTCTATATTGCTCCCATTCCGCTTCATTACAGCTCACCATATGTCCCGGTGCAACTTCGCGCAAAACAGGTTTCTCTGTAGTATAATCATGTACTTTTTCCGGCTCATAGACAATTCTTTTTCTCTTCTTTTCATACTCCGGGTCAGGGAGCGGAATTGCTGATAATAAAGATTTCGTATATGGGTGAAGCGGATGTTCAAATAACTCATCTGCTTCTGCAATTTCAACAATTTTTCCAAAATACATTACAATGATTCTGTCTGAAAAATATTTTACAACGGACAAATCATGCGCGATAAACAAAATTGTCAGTCCTAATTCCTCTCTTAATTCATTTAAAAGATTAATCACCTGCGCCTGTATCGAAACATCAAGAGCACTTACCGGCTCATCTGCAATAATCAAATCCGGATTCATAATAATTGCACGGGCAATTCCAATACGCTGTCTCTGACCACCGGAAAATTCATGTGGATAACGCCCTGCATGTTCTTTCACAAGTCCTACTTTTTCCAACACTTCATACACTTTTTCGTCAATATACTTTTTGTCTTTGATTCCTCTGATATAAAGCCCCTCAGCAATAATTTCCCGAACGGTCATACGTGGGTCTAAAGAAGCAATCGGATCCTGAAAAATCATTTGAATCTTTGTTACGATGTTTTCATTTTCTACTTCTTCTAATTTATTCACACACTCTTTTCTAAGAAGTTCCACTTCTGCTAACGAAGCATCCTTCATTTTTTCTTCATATTCTTCTTTGATTTCTTTTTTTCTTCGCTCACGATATAGCTTTACACAGTTTTTATGGTCATTTTTAGCAAGAGCAATCTCATTTTTCTGTTCCTGGATGAACTTCTTTAAATGCTCTTTTTCTTCTTTTATCTGATCGGTCTTTCCTTCTTTTTTCCATTGGGCGATACGTTCTGCAGATGCTTTCTTCTCTGCCGCAATCGCATCCGTATAAGAACGCGTTCCGGCTACAATACGCTGTCCTTTGAAGTAAACATCTCCGGAAGTTGCATTATATAGTTTGATGATAGCACGTCCTGTTGTGGTCTTCCCACATCCGGATTCTCCTACAATTCCTACAACCTCTCCTTTTTTTACAGAAAAGCTGATATCGTCTACTGCTTTAAAATCATTTTTTCCAAAATACTGTTTTAAATGGCGGACTTCTAAAATATTTTCTGCTTCTCTCATGATTTTGCCACCTCCATTTCTTTCATTCTTTGAATTCGATCTGTCACACTCTTTGGCGGATCGATTTTCGGTGCATCCGGATGAAGCAGCCAGGTAGCTGCATAATGTGTGTCAGATACCTTGAAAAATGGCGGTTGTTCTTCAAAATCAATTGCCATTGCATATTTATTACGTGCAGCAAAAGCATCTCCTTTTGGTGGATAAATCATATTTGGCGGTGTACCTGGAATTGCTTCTAGTTTATCCTTTGTATCTAAAGATGGCATAGAAGAAAGAAGTGCCCAGGTATATGGATGTTTTGGCTCATAAAAAATCTCTTCTACGGTTCCATATTCCACGATTTTTCCTGCATACATGACTGCAACTTTATCTGCCATATTAGCAACAACTCCAAGATCATGTGTAATAAAAAGAACAGAAATATCTCTCTTTTTCTTAATATCATTGATTAACTCTAAAATTTGTGCTTGGATGGTAACATCTAAAGCTGTAGTTGGTTCATCACAAATCAATACTTCCGGATTGGCAGCAATTGCAATCGCAATGACGATACGCTGGCGCATACCACCGGAAAATTCATGTGGATATTGGTTAAAGCGTTTCTCCGGATCTTTAATTCCAACATCCTTCATAATCTGAATCGCTTTATCATATGCCTCCTGCTTTGTTACCTTTACCTGTGACTCCATCTGCTTCTTTTCAATATAGTCCACCATTCTATCTGCCTGTTTTTTATAATCGGTTTTACTCTCTGCTTCCAGTTCCTTCTTGTAGCTTTCAATTAAATCCGTGATATTTTTGCAAATATTGCCTTTTGTCAGTTCTAAATCTACCAGATTGGCAGGAACAACTTTCGCATTTGATTTTCTTGCCTTTTCTCTTGCTACACGTCTTTCTTCCTTCGGATTATTTTTTAATCCAAAGAAATATCTATCTACGTTCATAGTTAAAGACGTCCGGAAAGTATAAGCGCAGCTGTTTTTATCCAAAGAAACACGGTTAATGGATTTTTCCACTAATGCGATTAAACTTTTACAAACTGGCTTTATCTCTGATTTCTCCAGTACTTCTTTCTGGAACAAAGGAAGGGCTGCGGTTAGTTCACGTACTACTTCTTCTTTGATAACTCTCTTTTCTTTTTCTGCCTCTTCTAACGCTTTTTCAATGTTCTGTGGTGTCAATGCACTTCTACTGCATCCTGCTTTTTTCATATAACCAAACAAGGTTCTTGTCAGGAAATTTACTTCTGCACTTGCATTTTTTCGCTTTGTTTTATTATTTAACAGCGTTGCTTCCGTCATCTGTTTTCCGATTTTCATAATAGGATCTAAAGAAGATAATGGGTCCTGAAAAATCATCGTCAGGTCATTTCCTCTCACCTTATTAAAATCTTTTTCAGTATATTTTAAAAGGTCTTCCCCTTTATAAATAATCTCTCCGCCCTCGATAATGGTATTTCCTGCATTAATACCAAGGATGGATTTGGCTGTTACGGATTTTCCTGAACCTGATTCACCTACAATGGCTAATGTTTCGCCCTTTTCAATATCAAAGCTGATATCGCGTACTGCCTTTACGTTACCATTGTTGGTTCGGAAAGACACACGCAGTTTTTTTACTTCTAATACTTTACTCATAATTTCCTCCAATTGTGTGTCTAAGATTCTTCTGCCCCACGCAGAGACGGATTAAAGGCATCTCTTAATCCATTACCAAAAATATTGAAACAGATTAGCAGCAGCGCCAAAAATACTGCCGGGAAGAAAACACAATGCGGATAAGTAGAAAGTGTCTGCTGTCCATTTTCCAGCATTGTACCTATACTTGTCCGGTTTCCACTATTCATATTTACACTTCCCAGATAGGAGTACGTTGCTTCTGAAAAAATAATTCCCGGAATGGAAAGCA
>JBJELY010000049.1:0-99076 GCA_051879395.1 Roseburia sp.
TTAAACAATATATCGTTGTAAAAATTGGAAGCGAACAGTACGGAATTGATATCAGTTATATTGAGAATATTGTCCGTATGCAGAAAATTACACGAGTACCAACTGCGCAAGCTCACTTTAAAGGCATTATTAATTTACGTGGTGAGATTGTAGCTGTTATGAGTATTCGAAAAAAAATGGGATTGGAAGATGATGTATTTACCAATGCATCCAGAATTATCATTTTGAAATTAGAAGAAAAAGGAACCTTTGGAATTATCGTTGATGAAGTGAGAGAGGTTATGACCTTAAGTGAGGATGAAATTGACAAGGCAGTAAGTTCACCAAAAGACGGAAAAGGTAATTTTATTAATGGTATCGGAAAAAATGGAGAAGATCTAGTCTCATTATTGGAAATTAATTCTATTGTCGAGGAAAAAGAAAACTCATAAACAAAGACATAGTGAGACTAGAAATAGTCTCACTATGTTCATAATGAAAGGCATTCTACGAAAGGCGAAAAGAGGTTAAAGATTAAATGGGTAAATTTAGCTTAGAAGACGTTAATAGCATGTATGTTGATGTCTTAAAAGAGATTGGAAATATCGGAGCGGGAAATGCAACGACTGCCATCGCAAATATGCTCGGCCTGAGAATTGATATGGATGTCCCAAATGTGCAATTATTAGAAGTATCTAAATTAGGATCTGCAATTTGTGATGAGGATGAAACTATTGTTGGTATTTTTTTGGAAGTACAAAATGATATTGAAGGAAGCATGATGTTTCTGGTAAAAATGGATTCCGCACATTATTTGGTAAATACCTTGATGATGAGAGATCAAAGTTATCGAGAACCATTTGATGAGATGGATTTGTCAGCAATGAAGGAAATCGGAAATATTATTGCAGGAGCGTATTTATCTGCACTTTCTTCAATGACAAACTTAGCTATTTTTCCATCAGTTCCATATATTGCAGTTGATATGGCAGCTTCTATTTTGAGTGTACCTGCAATACAATTTGGACAGTATGGTGACAATGCACTGTTGATTGAGACTCAGTTTGCGGCAGATGTGGAAATTAATGGATATTTTATTTTGATGCCAGAAGAAGATTCTTATGATAAGATTTTAACGTCATTAGGAATTGCGATTTAAGGAGTCGGTAAATATGGGTGAAGTAATAAAAGTGGGTATGGCAGATCTTAATATATGCAAAGCCCCGGATGTTATTACAACATTGGGTCTAGGCTCCTGTATAGGATTGACTTTTTATGATCCGGTTACAAAGATTGGTGGGATGGTTCACTATATGTTACCGGATAGTACAAAGGTGAAAAATAATTCTAATATTGCAAAATTTGGAGATACAGGAATTGAGGAACTGCTGAAACGTGTAGTGGCGGCAGGGGCAAGTAGAACAAGATTGGTTGCCAAAATAGCAGGTGGAGCTAAAATGTTTGAGGTGAGCGGCCTGTCTGATATAGGAAATATCGGGGCTAGAAATGCAGAAGCCGCAAAGATGAAATTAAAAGAATTAGGAATCCGTCTGGTAGCAGAGGATACTGGATTGAATTATGGACGAACCGTTGAATTGCATTGTGATACGGGAGAGTTTTATATAAAAGCAGTTGGTAAACCATTAAAAATAATTTAATAGAGAGGGTAATGGAATGAAAACAAAACCAATACCTGCAATTATCATGTTAATAGCTGGATTTGTAGCTTGCGTGATAGGGATATGTCAGCATATGGATATGGAACTGTTTTTAAAAACAGTACTTATCACAATGTTAGTTTTTTTAGTATTGGGTCAGGTAGTACGAATTATTTTGGACCGTAACATAGAAAAGATGGCTGATCCAAAAGAAGAAACAGAAGAAGAAAATACTTCAGACGATGAGACAGAAGAACTAAAAAAAGAAGAGTCTGACGGGGAAGAAGAATAATAAACAACAATAGGATTTTGGGGGCATTAGATGAGAGCAGAAGAAAGAGAAATGCTTTGGGAAACATATCAGAAAAATCCGTCGCCAGAACTAAGAGAAAAAATTATTTTAGAATATGCGCAGCTTGTAAAAGTAGTAGCAGGAAGGCTCAGCATGTATCTTGGCTATAATGTAGAATACGATGATCTTGTAAGCTATGGAATATTTGGTCTGATAGATGCAATTGATAAATTTGATTTAAACAAGGATGTAAAGTTTGAGACTTATGCAAGTTTGCGAATAAGAGGCGCGATTCTAGATCAGATTCGAAAAATGGATTGGATTCCAAGAACAGTACGGCAAAAGCAGAAAAAAATTGATGAAGCAATTAAACAAATAGAAATGCGTACTGGGAAAAATGCGTTAGATGAGGAAATTGCAAGTGAATTAGGAGTTTCAGAAGACGAGCTAAATGCATGGCAGTCGCAGTTGAAAGTGACAAATGTAGTTTCGTTGAATGAATTCTTGGAACAAGGAAGCGAACCGGTCATGGACGTAAGGCAGAATTCGCATTTTATTCAGCCGGAAGACATGATCCAGGAAAATGAATTAAAAGAGGTATTAAATGATGCACTGGAATTGCTGACAGAAAAAGAAAAGAAGGTAATTCTACTGTACTATTATGAAGATTTAACACTAAAGGAAATCAGTCAGATTTTGGAAGTGTCAGAATCAAGAGTTTCACAGTTACATACAAAGGCTTTGCAAAAGATGCGCGGCAAAATGGGAAAATATTTAGATATCATGATATAGGAGCAGAAGGGTTCTGTAGGGAGGCTTTATGGCTGCAAAAAATGGTTATTTTCAACTGAAATTTGTCGACGGAAAAGCATATGTTCATATTTTTCCGCCTGTGGAAGATGGAAAAGCGATTGAAATTAATGAAATTATTCGTTATTTAGATGCGAAAAGGTTTTCTCACTATGATTTAAAAGAATTAAATCATGCAATTACTACAATGGATCAGGAATCTGATGTTGCATTGGGAGAATGGGATGGCATTGAAATAAATGAAATGATGGATATCAATGTTTCTATAGATAAAATGCAGGTGACTTGTCGCTTTTATCCACCATCGAAAAAGGGGCAACAAATGGATGCTCAGGAAATTATTAATGACTTAGTTGCAGCCAAAGTGAAATATGGAATGGATCAAAATGCGATTTTTGCATTTTTGTCAGAGCGTGAATACTGCAAAGATTATATTTTGGCAAAGGGAACAGCACCGGTTCATGGAACGGATGCTAGAATTGAGTATAAATTTAATACGGATATAAATCTTGCGCCAAAGCATAACGAGGATGGAACTGTTGATTATCATGAACTAAATACGATTAGTGCAGTCAATGCGGGGGATTTAATTGCAAAATTAATAAAAGAAGATCCGGGAAAATCAGGATTTGATGTTTTTGGAAATGAGATTAAGCCACGAACGGTGAAGACGACAAAATTTGAATACGGAAATAATATTACTGTTTCAGAAGATGGAACAGAAGCGTATTCTGATGTAACAGGTCATGCACAGCTTTTGGGTGGCAAAATGTTTGTTTCAAATGTATATGAGGTGCCGGCAGATGTGGATAACTCTGTTGGAAATATTGATTATCCAGGCAGTGTCTTGGTAAAAGGCAATGTGAAAGGTGGATTTACGGTAAAAGCGAATGGTGATATTATTGTAGAAGGTGTTGTAGAGGATGCAACTTTGATTGCTGAAGGTCAGATTATCGTAAAACGGGGAATACATGGCATGAATAAAGGTTATATGAAGGCTGGAAAGAGTGTCATTGTAAAATTTATTGAAAATGCGACAGTGGTATCTAGTGGTTATATAGAAACAGAGACTATTATGCATAGTAAAGTGGATGCAGTTAGTTACATAAAAGTCAAAGGAAAAAAAGGATTGATTAATGGTGGTGTTGTTCGTGCCGGTAATTTAATTGAGGCAGATAATATTGGTTCCGGTATGGGAGGAACAACAACACTGGAAGTTGGAATTAATCCAGAAAGAAAAGAACGCTATGGAAAACTGCAAAAAATGATAGCAGAGCGTAACGAAGAACTGTCAAAGACAAAGACGATTTTGCTTACTTATAGTGAAAAGATGGCGAAAGGAGAACAGTTATCTTCTGATAGATTGATGTTTGTTCAGAAACTTACCTTGGATTACAAAAATAGAAAACAATCTTTGGAGCCATTGATGGATGAATTTGAAGAATTGCATGATGAGATGTTGCTTGAAAATAACGCTTGTGTTAAAGTAAATAAGCAGGTATATGCAGGAACTGTCATCAATATTTCGGATTTGTTTTATAATGTAACTAAGGATGACACATATTGCAAATATGTAAAGGAATCAGGGGAGATTGAACGTAAGCCCCTGTAGGTAAAGAGGGAAGAAGGTGTGGTTTTATATGACAATCAGACCAATTGACATGAGCGGAATGATACAAAGGACTCAGGATGTTGGAACAATCAAACAACAGGAGGATAATAAACCCTATATTGATCAGCAGAATATTCAGCAGGATGTTAAAAAGGAAGAACAGAAATTAACAAAATCAGTACATCATGCAGATGATAGCAATCAGCCGGAATATCGGTATGATGCAAAAGAAAAAGGAAGCAATCAATATCAACAAAAAAAGAAAAAGAAAAAAAATCAGCAGGAAACTGTTGAGGATAAAGTGGTTGAAAAACATAGTACGGGAAGTATAGACATTAAAATTTAAGGAGTAAATCATGACTGGAGTAGAAATTGTCCTGTTGTTTATTGGAGTAGTGTTTATGGTTGGAAGTTTTATGGTAACGGAAAAACTTTCCACAAGTGAAGTAAATAAGATTAGTGAATTAAGTGAGAATGAGATTGATAAAATTGTTGATCATTCTTTACAAAAGGCGAATGCTCGAATTGAGGATGCAATAGAATTGCAAATTGAAGAGTCTATTGATAAAGTAGATCGTGCTCTTGAAAAAGAGACAAACGAAAAGATTATGGCAATTAGTGAGTATTCAGATACTGTTGTAGAAGCCATGAATAAAACACATAATGAAATTATGTTTTTGTATAGTATGCTAAATGACAAACATACTGAATTGACAAATCTTTCCGGCAAATTACAAAATCTTATGGGCGAGGCAAAAAAAGCTGGAGAGGAATTAGAAAATTACATTGTAAGAAAAGGCTATGTGGAAGAGAAAGAAGATATTTTTGAAAAAGAATCGGAGGAAACAGAGATCGTAAAGCCTGTTTTGCCGGAAGAGTTTGAGAATGGAAATCATAACATGGATATTCTGAAATTACATAAAGAGGGATATTCAAATGTACAGATTGCACAGACCTTGGATATTGGAATCGGAGAAGTAAAATTAGTAATCGGATTATTTGAGGGAGAGGGAAAGTAGTGAAACTAAAGTATTATTTAAGAGGATTAGGCATCGGAATTATAGTAACTACAATTGTCCTAACGGTTAGTAATATGACTGGTGGAAAAAGCCTTTCCGATGAAGAAATTATAGAGCGTGCAGAAGAACTTGGAATGGTGATGGAGAACGAATCAAGTGGAAATCGCCTCAAGGATCAAATGCAGAATACGGAAGAAGATACGCAACAGACACAAGAGGTTCAAACTCCACAAAGTTCGGAAGAAACACAAACTTCGGTGGAAACACAGACTTCAGAAGAAAACACAGAAGCTGTGGCTTCGGAAGGAGAGAATGGTTTGGAAGAGAATGGAACAGGCCAAGAGGTTGGAGCGGAAGAACCAAAGACTTATATGCTGGTAATTAATGCAGGTGCTGTTTGCAGAGAGGTCTGTGATGAACTTCAGGCGAATGGAGTTATTGATGATTCAGAGGGACTTCGTAAATATTTAGGGGATAATGGGTATGCAAAACAGATTCATCCTGGTAATTTTGAAATTCCATATGGAATTAGTTATGAAGAAATAGCCCAGATTCTTTTATCACAACAATAAAAAGAACGCCATTAGAAAAAGTACTTGATTTCTAATGGCGTTTTGTGTTATAATTTTTGAGGTTTCTGTGAGAAACAGAAGAACCATAGTAATCACATATGTCGACTTAAAGACAGGTGCCAGTTTGGTCGCCTTTAAGGATGAAACATATGGAAGCAACTTTAAGAGCTTGACACGGCTCTTGAAATTTAAAACCACGGAGGTAGAAAAAATGAGTGTTATTTCAATGAAACAGTTATTAGAAGCAGGTGTTCACTTTGGACATCAGACAAGAAGATGGAATCCTAAAATGGCTCCATACATCTACACAGAAAGAAATGGTATCTATATTATCGACTTACAGAAATCTGTAGGTAAAGTAGATGAAGCTTACAAAGCAGTATCTGATATTGCAGCTGAAGGTGGTACAATTCTTTTTGTTGGTACAAAGAAACAGGCTCAGGATGCTATCAAAACAGAAGCAGAGCGTTGTGGAATGTATTATGTAAATGAGAGATGGTTAGGAGGAATGTTAACAAACTTCAAAACTATCCAGAGCCGTATTGCAAGATTAAAAGCAATCGAAACAATGTCTGAAGATGGTACATTTGATGTATTACCTAAAAAAGAAGTTATCGCTCTTAAAAAAGAGTGGGAAAAATTAGAGAAGAACCTTGGTGGTATCAAGGATATGAAGAAAATTCCAGATGCTATCTTTGTTGTAGATCCTAAGAAAGAAAGAATTTGTATTCAGGAAGCTCATTCTTTAGGAATTAAATTAATTGGTATCGCTGATACAAACTGTGATCCAGAAGAATTAGATTATGTAATCCCAGGTAACGATGATGCAATCAGAGCAGTTAAATTAATCGTTTCCAAAATGGCTGATGCTGTTATCGAAGCAAATCAGGGTGCAGAAGCAGCTTATGATGAAGAAGAAACTGCAGAAGTAGAAGAAGCAGTAGAAGAATAAGATAAAATATCAGATTATTGGAGGATTATAAAAATGGCTATTACAGCAGCTATGGTAAAAGAACTGCGTGAAGCAACTGGCGCAGGAATGATGGATTGTAAAAAAGCATTAAATGAAACTAACGGAAATATGGATGAAGCTATCGAGTTCTTAAGAAAGAACGGACAGGCTAAGGCTGAAAAAAAGGCTGGAAGAATTGCAGCTGAAGGTCTTTGTACAATCGCTGTAAAGGATGACAAGACAGCAGCCGTTGTTGAAGTTAACTCTGAAACAGACTTCGTTGCTAAAAACGCAACATTCCAGGAGTTCTGCGCAGCTGTTGCAACACAGGCAGTTAATTCTGATGCAACTGATATGGATGCATTCATGGCAGAAGCTTGGAATGAGGATGCTTCCAAGACAGTTCAGGAGGCATTAGTAGAGAAAGTTGCAGTTATTGGTGAGAACTTAAAAATTCGTAGATTTGAGAAAGTTACTGCTGAAAACGGTTGCGTAGTTTCTTATACACATGGTGGTGGTAGAATTGGCGTTATTATCGAAGCTGAAACTACTGTTGTAAATGATGAAGTAAAAGAAGCTTTGACAAACATTGCAATGCAGGTTGCAGCTTTAAGTCCAAAATATGTTGCCAGAGATGAAATCAGTGCTGAATATATTGCACATGAAAAAGAAATTCTTTTAGCTCAGATTATGAACGATCCTAAAGAGTCTCAGAAACCTGAAAAGGTTATCAATGGAATGATTGAAGGACGTATTAGCAAAGAAATGAAAGAAATCTGTTTAGTAGATCAGGTTTATGTAAAAGCAGAAGACGGAAAGCAGACTGTTGCAAAATACTTAGAAGAAGTTTCCAAAAAAGTTGGAAGCACTGTTGCTGTTAAGAGATTTGTTCGTTTTGAGACAGGTGAAGGTCTTGAAAAGAAACAGGAAGACTTTGCAGCAGAAGTTGCAGCACAGCTTGGCTAATTAGGACAGATTTAGAATTGTTCTGATAAAACAATATAGTGAAAACCCCTGTGAACAAGGTGTTGCCTTGGTTTGCCGGGGTTTTCATTATATCAGGATAAACATTTAATACGAAGGGAAAGAAAAAATGGCAGAATTTCAGTATGAATTAAAAATCTTTCTGGAAGCAGAGGATGTATCACAGTCTAGAATTATGTCTTCCTGTTCTTCTGTCAAGGCTATGCTAGAACAGTCACCAAATGCTTATCTAAAATCTATGAAAATAGAAAATGAAAGTGATATGGATGAATTTTCTCTGCGGCTTTATATTCAGGAAGATGGAAAAGAAGAAAAGTGTAGTGATGTAGAATCTGCAAAGGGATTCTTAGATGATGCGGCAGAGCTTTTGGCAGAGATTGCACATGTTCATTCGTTTTTAGATATGGAGGGCGTTTTAAAGGCGGAGTATCAGGGAGAAAAAGAAGCTTATATGTTCCATGCAGAAAGTGGAAGTGCTTTTTGCGAGTTTGAAGAAACAGAATTTTAAGTTTTGGGAATATAAAAAATAGAAAATTTTTATAAAATTTTTAAAGCTTTTTCTATGAAATATCAAAAAATATGGTACAATAGAAGCTGAGAGTATTTCCGGTTTATGGAAGTCAGTAAATATTTATCTGATGATTTGATAAAAATTAGATAATGGAAGGGCATGGTTATTTACATGGAAGAGAAAGACTCAGCGGCGTTGAGAGATCAGAGACAAAGGAGAAAGCGTGTCGCAAGGATTCGGAATGGAATTATTTTTACAGTAATTGCATGGATATTAATTTCGATGATTCTAATTGTAACATTATTAATAAAGGTAGTTTCACTGGAAAAACGATTAGATGCATTAACAATAAATAGTACATATGGTCAGGTGGAAGAAAATCAGAACGGCGGTGCCAATCAAAGCGTGAATGGAACGGAGGCCAGTTATGATACGGAAAGTATGGAAGACAATGGAAAAGTTCCTTTGGTTGCTAATACAGATGAAAGTTCTAATTTAGCGGAAGCGGGAGATGCTTTAAAAGTATATTTGACTTTTGAAGATGGTCCGTCGGAGAATACAGAAGCAATTTTGGATATTCTTGCCGAGTATCAGGTGAAAGCAACTTTTTTTGTAGTTGGGAAAACAGATGAAGTTTCTCAGGCACTTTACAAGAGAATTGTGGCAGAAGGTCATACATTGGGAATGCATTCTTATTCGAATAAATATAGTACAATTTATGAATCCAAAGAAGCATTTGAAAGTGATTTTACACAGTTAAGAGATTATTTATATGAATTGACTGGTGTAGAGTCACGTTATTACAGATTCCCAGGTGGAAGCAGTAATCAGATTAGTAATGTGGATATGTCAGAATTCATTCAATATTTGAATTCTCAGGATGTCGTATATTATGATTGGAATGTGTCAAGTGGAGATGCAACATCTCAAGCATATTCTTCTGAAGATATAGTTGCAAATGTGACATCGAATGTAGTAAAATATAAGACGTCAGTTGTGTTACTTCATGACGCAGATGATAAGTCAACAACGGTAGAGGCATTAGCTCCATTGATAGAAGCATTACAGCAGATGAATGTGGAGATATTACCGATTGATGAAGATACAACCGTTATTCAATCTGTAAAGTTAAGCAGTGAAGAATAGCGAGAAGAGAATAATTGGAGGAAAAGAAATGGGATTTTTTAAGGATTTTAAAGATGACTTTTCTCAGGCAATGAATGAGATTATTCCAGGAGAAGAACCAATGAATGAAGAAGAGGCATTGAATGATGATCTTGTAGTCAACACTTTAGAAGAAGAAGTTGACGTAGAATCTGAATTGTCAAAGCTTGACGGACTGTTAGAACAAGTTTCAAAACAAGAAGAAGCAGTCAAAAAGACAGAAGTGAAAAAGGAACAGCCGGCAGCTGTAAAAGTGGAAGACGTATCAGCTGCACAGAATTTACTTTCAGAAAAACTTGAAAAAGAACTTAGAGATATGCGTAAAAACGCAATGCAGGAGGAGAATAGAATCATGAGTGAAACACCAGTAAACGCAGCAAACAATGTGGCACCACAGCCAAATGCACCAGTTAGTGATGAAGTATCTGTTATTACAGAAGGAACTGTTATCCGCGGAGACATTTCTTCAAATGGTTCTCTTGATATCAGAGGTGAAATCGAAGGAAATGTAGCATGTAACGGTAAGTTAGTTGTAACAGGAACTGTGAATGGTAATAGTAATTCTTCTGAATTCTTTGCAGATGCTGCGAAGATTGAAGGAGAGGTAGTAAGCACAGGAACTGTTAAAATTGGTCTTGGCTCTGTCATTATTGGTAATGTTACTTCTACATCTGCTGTAATTGCAGGTGCAATCAAAGGTGATATTGATGTTCAGGGACCAGTTGTAGTTGATACATCTGCAGTTGTTATGGGTAATATCAAATCTCGTTCTGTTCAGATTAACAATGGTGCAGTTATCGAAGGTTTCTGTTCTCAGGCATATTCTGATGTAGATGTAAATGAACTTTTTGAATCAAAGAAAGGAAACATGTAAATGAAACGTGTTTTTTTAAAACTGAGTGGGGAAGCTTTAGCAGGTGAAAAACATACCGGATTTGATGAACCAACAGTAACAGATGTTGCAAAACAGGTAAAGCAGATTGTAGACAAGGGAATTCAGGTAGGAATCGTAATTGGTGGTGGCAATTTCTGGAGAGGAAGAACCAGTGAGACAATTGACCGTACCAAGGCAGATCAGATTGGAATGCTTGCGACTATCATGAATTGTATTTATGTATCTGAAATCTTTCGTTCTGTAGGAATGAAAACACAGATTCTGACACCTTTTGAATGTGGAACAATGACAAAACCTTTTTCAAAAGATCGCGCGAATAAATATTTTGAAAAGGGAATGGTTGTATTTTTCGCAGGTGGTACAGGTCATCCTTATTTTTCAACAGATACAGGTATTGTGTTAAGAGCAATTGAGATGGAAGCAGAAGGAATTTTCCTTGCAAAAGCAATTGATGGGGTATACGATAGTGACCCTAAGGTAAATCCAAATGCGAAAAAATATGATGAAATCTCAATTCAGGAAGTCATCGACAAGCAGTTGGCAGTTATTGACCTTACTGCATCCATTATGTGTATGGAGAATAAAATGCCGATGTATATCTTCGGTCTAAATGAAAAAGATAGTATCGTAAATGCTATGAGTGGTAATTTTAAAGGCACAAAAGTTACGGTATAAATAAGGTAGGACACATATTTGTGTAGAAATGGAGATTATTATGGATGAGAGATTAGTTCAGTTTGATGATAAGATGCAGAAATCATTGAACAATTTATTTGAAGAATTTGGTTCTATTCGTGCAGGACGTGCGAATCCACATGTATTAGATAGAATCAGAGTGGATTATTATGGAACACCAACTGCAATTCAGCAGGTGGCAAACGTTAGCATCCCAGAGCCAAGAATGATTCAGATTCAGCCATGGGAAGCTTCTATGGTAAAAGAAATTGAAAAAGCAATTTTAACATCTGATTTAGGAATTAATCCAACAAACGATGGTAAAGTTGTTCGTCTTCTTTTCCCTGAATTGACAGAAGAAAGACGTAAGGAACTTGCAAAAGAAGTTAAGAAAAAAGGCGAAAATGCAAAAGTAGCAATTCGTAATATTCGCCGTGATGCAAATGATTCTTTTAAAAAGCTTGCAAAATCGTCTGAAGTTTCCGAAGATGAAATTAAGCAGTTAGAAGATCAGGCACAGAAAATGACAGATAAATATATTGCAGAAGTTGATAAAGCTGTAGAAGCAAAATCAAAAGAAATTCTTACAGTATAGAAAAATGAACACATACATAGGTGTGTGAAGCAAGGAAAAACGGGGACATGCCAGACACGCGTGTCCCTTTTTCAATGATATGATAGGAAAAAACGGCAGAAAAGACTGTCAAAAAGGAAAACTGGAAAGGAAAGGTTTGGGAGTATGAAGATTCCACAACATGTAGCAATTATCCTGGATGGAAATGGACGTTGGGCAAAGGCAAAAGGAATGCCAAGAAATTACGGGCATACAATGGGAGCAAAAAATGTCGAAGTGATTTGTAGAGATGCTTTTGAGATGGGAATCAAATATTTGACATTATATGCCTTTTCTACAGAAAACTGGAATCGTCCGGAGAGTGAAGTGGAAGCTTTGATGAAGCTTTTGGAAAATTATCTGAAAAACTGTATGAAAACAGCAGATAAGAATCATATCAAAGTACGGGTGATTGGTGACAAAAGCAGATTAAGTGAAAAATTTCAAAAGCAGATTGCAGAATTAGAAGAACATTCCAAGAATAATGATGGATTGAATTTACAGATTGCAATTAATTATGGTAGCCGGGATGAGATGGTTCGTGCAATGAAAAAAATGAGTCATGAAGTCGCAAAGGGAACCTTAAAACCGGAAGATATTTCGGAAAAAGTTTTTGAAGAATATTTAGATACAAGTGGAATTCCAGATCCTGATTTATTGATTCGTACAAGTGGTGAACAGAGATTATCTAACTATCTGTTGTGGCAGCTTGCATATAGTGAATTCTATTTTACAAGTGTACCTTGGCCGGATTTTCACAAAGAGGAATTAGAAGAGGCAATCAAAGCGTATAATAAACGTGACAGAAGATTTGGTGCACTGACAGAAGAATAGGAATGATAGGAAAGGCATGGGAGAAAAATGTTTAAGACGAGATTGTTAAGCGGAATCGTTTTAGTGATTCTTGCATTAGTGTTGATTATAACAGGTGGAGATGTTTTGCTTGCATCGACCCTGATTTTATCGTATATCGGTATGTTTGAGTTATACCGGATTTTTAAAATAGAGAAAGATATTGCTGGAATTGTTGGATATCTGGCGGTTACAGTATTTTATTTAAACTTACGTTTGGCATTGATTCCAGATACAATGATGCTTGTATTGGGATTTTTGGTATTGTTGATGTTTGCTTATGTTTTTACTTATCCTAAATATAAAACGGAGCAGATGTTAGCAGCCTTTTTTGGCGTATTTTATGTTGGAGTTATGCTTTCTTATGTATATCAGACTAGAATGTTAGAGAAAGGTGCTTATTTAGTCTGGTTAATCTTTCTTTGCTCCTGGGGTTGTGATACCTGCGCTTATTGTGTAGGAGTCTTGATTGGAAAACATAAGATGTCTCCCAAATTAAGCCCTAAAAAATCAATAGAAGGCGCTGTCGGAGGTGTTGTTGGAACAGCATTACTGACGGCACTTTATAGTTTTATTTTCTGTGATGCAATGGCACTTACAACAAATGAAATATGGATTTTGGCAGGGATTTCTGCAATTGGTGCTTTGATTTCTATGGTAGGCGATTTAACAGCATCTGCAATTAAAAGAAATTATGAGATAAAGGACTATGGAAAATTAATTCCGGGACACGGTGGTATTTTGGACCGTTTTGACAGTGTAATTTTTACTGCACCAATTATTTATTACCTGGCAGCGAATTTCATGAAATAGAAATGGAAGAAGGTAAGTATTTATTATGAAGAAAAAGATTGCAATATTAGGTTCTACAGGCTCGATTGGAACGCAGACACTGGAAATCGTGAGGGAACAGGGTGACATAGAGGTCGTAGCTCTTGCTGCAGGAAGTAATATTTCCTTGTTAGAAAAGCAGATACGGGAATTCCATCCAAAACTCGTAAGCGTCTGGGAAGAGGAAAATGCAAAAGAACTTCGCACGAGAGTGGCAGATTTAGAGGTGAAAGTAGCATCCGGCATGGAAGGATTGATAGAGGTCTCTGTTCATCAGGATAGTGAGATTTTGGTTACTGCAATTGTAGGTATGTTAGGAATACAACCGACAATTGCTGCAATCCACGCAGGGAAAAAAATAGCACTTGCCAATAAAGAAACACTTGTAACTGCAGGGCATATTATCATGCCGTTGGCCAAAGAAAAAAAAGTGTCAATTCTGCCGGTAGATAGTGAACATAGTGCCATTTTTCAATCATTGCAGGGAAGAGCTGGAAATGAAATTCATAAGATACTTTTGACAGCATCTGGCGGACCATTCCGGGGAAAATCAAAAGAAGAACTGAAACAAATACAGGTTGAAGATGCCTTAAAACATCCAAATTGGGAAATGGGCAGAAAAATCACAATAGATTCATCTACACTTGTAAATAAAGGACTTGAAGTGATGGAGGCAAAGTGGCTTTTTGATGTAACCTTAGAGCAGATTCAGGTAGTTGTACATCCGCAAAGCGTGATTCATTCTGCTGTAGAATATCAGGATGGTGCAGTGATTGCCCAACTAGGAACACCGGATATGAGACTGCCGATTCAGTATGCACTCTATTATCCGGAGCGAAGAAATTTATCTGGAAAGCGTCTGGATTTGTTTGAACTCGGAAGTTTGACTTTTGAAAAGCCGGACACAGATACGTTTCATGGATTGGCTTTGGCATATGAGGCAATGAGAAAAGGAGGAAATATTCCGACGGTATTCAATGCAGCAAATGAGAAGGCAGTCGCATTATTTTTGGATAGAAAAATTTCCTATTTGCAGATTACGGAGTTAATTGAAGCGTGTATGGAGGAATGTAATTATATAGAAGCACCAAACGTAGAACAAATTTTAGAAACGGAAGCATTGGTGTATGAAATGATAAATAGAAAGGTATTGGGCAGTTAAGTGAAGATTATTGTTGCATTAATTATATTTAGTATTGTTATTTTATTTCATGAGTTAGGTCATTTTCTACTTGCAAAGGCCAATGGAATTCGTGTGAATGAATTCAGTCTTGGACTTGGACCGACAATTTGTGGATTTACAAAAGGGGAGACAAAATATTCTTTAAAGTTGCTTCCATTTGGAGGTGCCTGCATGATGGAGGGAGAAGACGAAGAAAGTTCGGATGAAAGAGCATTTGGAAAGAAATCCGTCTGGGCACGAATCAGTGTTGTGGCTGCAGGTCCTATTTTTAATTTTATTATGGCATTTGTTTTTTCTTTTATTCTAATCTCTTGTAATGGTTATGATATTCCTCAGATTGCAGGGGTGTTAGAAGGATATGCTGCAGAAGACGCAGGTATGCAGGAAGGCGATGTTATTGTAAAAATGAATCATAAAAAGATTCATTTTTATCGTGAAGTCAGTGCTTATTCTATGTTTCATTCGGGAGATACCGTAGAAGTAGAATATGAAAGAGACGGAAAAAGGTATACAACCACACTTGTTCCTCAGTATGATGAAGAAACAGGACGCTATTTATATGGTTTCCTTGGGGGAAATGCAAATGAAAAGGGAAATGTTTTACAGAACTTAAAATATAGTGCCTATGAAGTTGAATATTGGATTTATACAACGGTTCAGAGTATCAGGATGTTAATAACAGGTGGGTATAGTGTCAATGATTTGAGCGGACCGGTAGGAATTGTCAATGTCATTGGCGAAAGCTATGAAGAGACAATCAGCATTAGTTACTATGCGGCGATTATGCAAATGCTTTATATTTGTATTCTGCTTGCTGCAAATCTTGGCGTTATGAACCTACTTCCATTACCGGCATTGGATGGCGGAAGACTGGTCTTTTTAATTATTGAGGCAATTCGTGGAAAGCGTGTAGATCCGAACAAAGAAGGTATGGTGCATTTTGTTGGTCTGATGTTGTTACTTGCTTTGATGGTATTTGTAATGTTTAATGATATACGAAAATTGTTTATTTAAAATGATAGTAAGGTTTGACACGAAAGGAATGGAAAAGATGACAAAAACAGTACAGATTGGAAATAGAGTGATTGGTGGTGGAAACCCAATTTTAATTCAGTCAATGACAAATACAAAGACAGAGAATGTGGAAGCAACGGTAGAACAGATAAAATGTCTGACTGCTGCTGGTTGTGATATCATTCGATGTGCAGTCCCTACTATGGAGGCTGCAGAAGCTCTGACAGAAATAAAAAAACAAATTAAGATTCCTTTAGTGGCAGATATCCATTTTGATTATCGTCTTGCAATTGCTGCAATGGAACATGGTGCTGATAAAATTCGTATTAATCCGGGAAATATCGGAAGCACAGAGCGTGTCAAGGCAGTAGTGGATGTGGCAAAAGAACGTAATATCCCAATTCGTGTGGGCGTAAACAGTGGTTCTTTAGAAAAAGATATTTTAGAAAAATATCATGGAGTGACAGCAGAAGGATTAGTGGAAAGTGCACTTGATAAAGTAAAATTAATAGAGGATATGGGATATGATAATCTGGTGATTAGTATTAAATCTTCAGATGTTTTGATGTGTGTAAAGGCACATGAATTAATCCATACACAAACTGATCATCCACTCCATGTAGGAATTACAGAGGCAGGAACTTTAATTAGTGGAAATATAAAGTCTTCCATTGGTCTGGGATTGATTTTACATCAGGGAATCGGAGATACCATTCGTGTCTCCTTAACGGGAGATCCTCTTGAGGAAATCAAGTCAGCAAAATTAATATTAAGAACTTTGGGACTTCGAAAAGGTGGTATAGAGGTTGTGTCATGTCCGACTTGTGGAAGAACCCAGATTAATCTGATTGAACTTGCAAATCAGGTAGAAGCAATGGTAGCAGATATTCCTCTTGACATAAAGGTTGCAGTAATGGGCTGTGTGGTCAATGGACCAGGAGAAGCAAGAGGTGCTGATATCGGAATTGCAGGAGGAATCGGAGAGGGACTTATTATAAAAAATGGTGAAGTCTATAAAAAAGTTCCAGAGGAAAAATTGCTTTCAGAATTACGCGAAGAATTATTGCATTGGAATGAGGCATAAAAGGTATAAAATAGAAAAACTGGAGTGATTTTTATGTCCAAACTTTTTTTTGAGGTGTTTCCAACGTTAAATGTAAACGGAGATACAAAAAAACTATTAGAAGAAACCGAGGTTACCAAGATAGGCATGAATCAGGAGAAAGACCATATGCGTGTCTATCTTCTGGGACCTCGTTTGATTTATAAAAAGAATATTTATCAGATTGAACAGGCAATCCGGGAACAAATTTTCCCAAAGCAGGAAATGTCAGTAAAGGTGATTGAAAAGTATCAGCTTTCTGAATTATATACGCCAGAAAAACTGTTAGAGGTCTATCGGGAAAGTATTTTAGATGAGTTGAAAGATTACAGTCTGATGGAATACAATCTTTTGCGTGGAGCAAAAATGGAGTTTGAGAAAGAAAATCATATGATTCTGACTTTGGAGAACACTATTATTGCACAAACAAAATCTCATGAGATACGTGAGTTTTTAGAAAAGGTCATTTGTGAAAGATGCGGTATGAATCTGGCAATTGAACTTGCATTTGAAGAGCCGAAAGAGAGTAAATACAAAAAGAATAGTGAATTACAAGTACAGATGGAGGTCTCAAATGTCTTAAAAAGAACCAATTTCGACCATCAGCAGGAAGATGGGGAAAATGGTGCTGTGGCTGGAAATGCTTCAGAAATGCCTACAATATCTGGTGGAGACCAGCAGGAAGAAACCACAAAATTACAAAATAATGCAAAAACAACTGCAAAATCCGACAATGGTGAAGGAAAACCTGCAGGAAAACGCGCAGAATTTGCCAAAAAAGACTTTAAAAAACGTGGAGATTTTGGTGGTGGTTATAAGAAGTCGGATAATCCTGATGTCATTTATGGACGTGATTTTGATGATGATACCATTGAGATTGAAAAGATTGTCGGTGAGATGGGTGAAGTATGTATCCGCTGTCAGGTTATGACTGTAGAAACCCGTGAAATCCGAAATGAAAAGACAATTGTAATTATGTCTGTTACAGATTTTACTGATTCGATTGTATTAAAGATTTTTGTAAAAAATGAAAACCTTCCAGAAATGATGGATGGAATCAAAAAAGGTGCTTTCTTAAAAATCAAAGGTGTCACTACGATTGATAAGTTTGATAGTGAATTAACGATTGGTTCGATTGTCGGAATCAAAAAGATTTCTGACTTTACTTCAACGAGAATGGATACGAGTGCAGAAAAACGAGTGGAACTGCATTGCCATACGAAGATGAGTGATATGGATGGAGTATCTGATGTAAAGGATATTGTAAAACGTGCAAAGGCATGGGGACATAAGGCAATTGCTATTACAGATCATGGAGATGTACAGGCATTTCCGGATGCAAACCATGCGATTTCGCCAGATGATGATTTTAAAATCATCTATGGGGTAGAAGCTTATTTAGTAGATGACTTAAAAGATATAATTACAGATTCTAAAGGGCAGAATCTGGATGATACCTATGTGGTATTTGATTTAGAAACGACAGGGTTTAGTCCGGATTTGAATAAAATTATTGAGATTGGTGCAGTAAAAGTAGAGGGTGGAGCTATTACGGACAAGTTTTCCACATTTGTAAATCCGGAAGAGCCAATTCCATTTCGTATTGAAGAACTCACATCCATTAAGGATGATATGGTTTTGGATGCACCAAAGATTGAAGAAATTTTACCGGAGTTTATGAAGTTTTGTGAGGGTGCAATCATGGTAGCTCATAACGCAGATTTTGATATGAGTTTTATCAAGAAAAACTGCGAGAGACAGGGAATGCCATGCGAGTTTACCATTATTGATACCGTGGCACTGGCACGTATTTTACTTCCGAATTTGAATCGCTTTAAACTGGATACAGTAGCAAAAGCACTTGGAGTTTCTTTGGATAATCATCATCGTGCGGTAGATGATGCAGGATGTACCGCAGAGATTTTTGTTAAGTTTATTGAGATGCTCAAAGAGCGTGGTATGGTAACATTAGATGATGTCAACCATATGAGTTCTACATCGGTTGAGTTGGTAAGAAAACTGCCAACGTATCATGCTATTATTTTAGCTACAAATGATATTGGAAGAATTAATCTATATCGCCTTGTTTCAGAATCTCATTTGACATATTTTAGTAAACGACCGCGTATTCCGAAAAGTGAATTTGTAAAACACAGGGAAGGTCTGCTACTAGGTTCTGCCTGTGAGGCAGGAGAACTATATCGTGCGATTGTAGGTGGAAGGCCGGAAGAGGAGATTGCTCGTATTGCAAAATTTTATGATTATCTGGAAATTCAGCCATTAGGAAATAATGCATTTATGCTCCGGAGTGAAAAAGAGTCTATTAATTCCATTGAGGAATTACAGGATATCAACCGTAAAATTGTCAAACTGGGAGAACAGTTCCAGAAGCTTGTAGTTGCGACCTGTGATGTTCATTTCCTTGATCCGGAAGATGAAGTGTATCGTCGCATTATTATGGCGGGAAAAGGCTTTAAGGATGCAGATGATCAGGCGCCTCTTTATCTTCGTACAACGGAAGAAATGTTAAAGGAATTTGAATATTTAGGAAGCGCTAAAGCAGAAGAAGTTGTTATTACAAATCCGAATAAGATTGCAGATATGTGTGAAAAAATTTCACCGGTTCGACCGGATAAATGTCCTCCGGTCATTGAAAATTCTGATCAGATGCTTCGTGATATTTGTTATACAAAGGCACACCATATGTATGGCGAAGAGTTGCCGGAAATCGTAAAAGAACGATTAGATCGAGAGTTAAATTCCATCATTTCTAATGGATATGCCGTAATGTACATTATTGCACAGAAACTGGTATGGAAGTCAAATGAAGACGGATATCTGGTAGGTTCCCGTGGTTCTGTAGGGTCCTCTTTTGCAGCAACAATGTCTGGTATTACGGAAGTAAATCCGCTGGCAGCGCATTATCGTTGTGAATATTGTAAGTATAGTGATTTTGATTCTCCGGAAGTAAAGGCATTTTCGGGACGTTCAGGATGCGATATGCCGGATAAGATATGCCCAGTCTGTGGGAAAAAATTAACCAAAGACGGATTCGATATTCCGTTTGAAACGTTCCTTGGTTTTAAAGGAAATAAGGAGCCGGATATTGACTTGAACTTCTCAGGAGAATACCAGAGTAAGGCACATGCTTATTGTGAAGTAATTTTTGGATACGGACAGACTTTCCGTGCCGGAACGATTGGTACATTGGCAGATAAGACGGCATTTGGTTATATTAAGAATTATTATGAAGAGCGAGGCGTGCGGAAGAGAAATTGTGAAATTGATCGTATCGTTCAAGGATGTGTAGGAGTTCGTAGAACGACCGGACAGCATCCGGGAGGAATTGTTGTGCTTCCGGTAGGAGAGGAAATCAATACCTTCACTCCAGTACAACATCCGGCAAATGATATGACTACAGCAACCGTTACAACTCACTTTGATTATCATTCCATTGACCATAACTTGTTAAAACTTGATATTCTTGGACACGATGATCCGACCATGATTCGTATGTTACAGGATTTGACCGGAATTGATCCGCAGACCATACCGCTTGATGATGAATCTGTTATGAACTTATTTAAAAATACATCTTCTTTAGGAATTACCCCAGATGATATCAAAGGATGTCCGCTAGGATGTCTTGGTATTCCGGAATTTGGAACAGAATTTGCAATTCAGATGGTTATTGATGCAAAACCACAGGAATTTTCGGATTTGATTCGAATTTCCGGTCTGTCTCATGGTACGGATGTATGGTTAGGAAATGCACAGACCTTGATTGAAGAAGGAAAAGCAACGATTTCAACAGCAATCTGTACAAGAGATGATATTATGATTTATCTGATTCAGCAGGGGCTTGACAGTGAGGAATCTTTTACTATTATGGAGTCTGTTCGTAAAGGAAAAGGGTTAAAGGATGAGTGGATTAAAGATATGACGGATCATGGTGTACCGGACTGGTATATCTGGTCTTGTAAGAAAATCAAGTACATGTTCCCGAAAGCCCATGCGGCAGCCTATGTTATGATGGCATGGCGTATTGCATATTGTAAAGTATTTTACCCACTTGCTTATTATGCAGCTTTCTTTTCGATTCGTGCAAAAGCTTTTAATTATGAATTGATGTGTCAGGGCGAAGAACGTCTTTTGTACTTTATGAAAGATTACGAACGGAGAAAAGATTCTCTTTCTAAAAAGGAACAGGATTCCTATAGTGATATGAAGATTGTACAAGAGATGTATGCAAGAGGATTTGATTTTACTCCGATTGATATTTACACGGCAAAGCCGGACCGTTTCCAGATTGTAAATGGAAAGTTGATGCCGGCACTTAACACCATTGAAGGAATGGGTGATAATGCCGCGATTGCAGTAGCAGAAGCTGCCAAAGACGGAAAATTTTTATCAAAAGATGATTTCCGTCAAAGAACAAAAGTAAGTAAAACTACAATAGATTTGATGAGCGATTTGGGACTGTTAGGCGAAATGCCAGAGTCAAATCAGTTGTCTTTATTTGATTTTACATAAAAAGTGCCGTTGCTATACCTATCTAAAAGTTAGAAGAAAAATCTAACGATTGGAGGGGGTATAGTAACGACACTTTTCTTTTTTATGAGATTCTATTTTTCTTCATACTTTGGAGCAAAATATTCGAAAGTAGATGGATGCTGAAGAGAAGTACGATAAGTACGATTATTGGTAAAATCCGTAAAATACAAATAGTAAGAGGTGGCATGAATTTTTGTATAAATGCCAGCAAATAACTCTTCGTCATCGGTACCATCTGTTCGGACACGGTTTAAATGCGATGTTGTATTGTCCTGATAATAAATATAGCTTCCATAAATGTTAAAACAATCGACACGGTCTTCTGTAAGAGTTGTTTTGTCACCCGTTGAAAGATTTACTTTTGCTAGTCTATAATCGTCCTCACAGTCCATAAAGTAAATCTCATTGTCAACACGGACCGGCATCCAGCAGTTTCCGGTATAAATAAGGGATTGGCTTCCGGTAGAGGTATTATATTCATATACATTATGGTCACCTTCAATGCCATTGTAATAAATATATTGTCCGTTTGTGGAGCAGGTAAAATAAGGAGTTTTACTGATTTGTTTCTGCTCGCTGCCATCAATTTTAACACGATATAATGTAGATGCTTCGGCCTCGTCATAGTGAATATAATAAATGTAATTACCAACGAGGGAAGCATACAAAGACGGTTCGTCATCTAAGATAAGAACTTCACCATCTTTTTTTGTCAGTCTACATAATGCATTTGTGTTAAAATTAAAAATGGAACCGTTAGAAGAAGCACCAATGTTATTTCTGACATAATAAATATAGTTATCATCTACATTAATGTAAGAAACAATATCATTACAGATTTTTTTTACATGAGTACCGTTTGCATCCATCGAATAAAGACGACCGGAATCTCCGGGGTTTGCAAAATATATTGTTCCGTTGTATTCGCAGTAAAGACCGGAATTATAGAGATTGCCAGCGGTATTACCATTGACAAAACCTTCGTTGAAGATGGTTTTTGAGGAGAAATACCGGTATGTTAAAAAAGCAATGAAGATGAGGATGATAAGAGATGTAATAATAATTGGTAATTTTTTCTTCATAGAGGAACCTTCTTTCCATGTTATTTTGTAAATAAAGTTCTAACAATTACGAAAATTACAATAAATTATATGACAATTATAACATTTCTTATAAGGAACTTTCAAGGGGTGACTTGCCTTTGTGGACGGAATGTACTATATTATTAAGTAAGAATAAAATTTAGGACAATAATGTATAAAAGTTGGGAATTGAAAGAAAGGCTTGGTTAGAAAAATGAAGGATTTACTAGAACTACGTGATGAAATAGATGAAATAGATCGTCAGATTGTTACATTATATGAAGACCGGATGAAGATTTCGGAGCAGGTTGCAGAATATAAGATTTCCACTGGGAAAAAAGTTTTTGATAAAGAAAGAGAAAATGAAAAATTAAGTACATTGACTGCTATGGCAGGATCCTCTTTTACCAAACATGGTATTCGGGAATTGTTTGAACAGATTATGGCAATGAGTCGTAAGAAACAATATCAACTTCTTACCAAACATGGAATTGTAGAAAAGCCAGATTTTACAGAAGTAGATAAATTGGATTATGCGGATGCTAAAATCGTATTCCAAGGGGTGGAAGGTGCCTACAGCCAGGTTGCGTTGAAAGAATATTTTGGTGAGCATACTAACAGCTATCATGTAGAAACATGGCGAGATGCCATGGAGGCAATTAAAACTGGAAAGGCAGATTATGCTGTACTTCCGATTGAAAATTCATCAGCCGGAATTGTATCAGAAAATTATGATTTGTTGGTAGAATATGAAAATTGCATTGTGGGTGAACAGATTATCAAAATAGATCACGCATTATTAGGAGTAAAAGGTGCATCTTTAGAGGGTATAGATACGGTATATTCTCATCCACAGGCATTGATGCAGTGTTCAAAATATTTAGAGGAACATCGGAACTGGGAGAAAAAAAGTCTTAAGAATACAGCCGCTTCTGCAAAAAAAGTGCAGGAGGATGGAAAAAAGAATCAGGCAGCCATTGCGAATATTAAAACAGCTGATATTTATGGGCTTGATGTTTTAGATGATACGATTCAGAATAATCAGAACAATGCAACTCGTTTTATCATTGTAACAGGAAAGAAAATTTATGATAAAAATGCAAATAAGATTAGTATTTGCTTTGAGGTTCCACATGAAAGTGGTTCTCTTTATCATATGCTTTCTCATTTTATCTACAATAACTTAAACATGAATAAGATTGAGTCAAGACCGGTACAAGGAAAAGAGTGGGAATATCGTTTCTTCGTAGATTTTGAGGGAAATCTGAAAGATGGCGCGGTACAGAATGCATTAAGTGGTTTAAAAGAAGAGGCACATCATTTAAAAATTCTTGGAAACTATTAATTAAAATGCAAGCATATTATATGGTAGGATAAAAGAAAAACGAAAAGGATATTTTTTAGTGTAAAAAACTAAGGAAAAAAGAGGCATTAGGCGATGGAGTTGGAAATAAAACATACAAATCAATTGATTCTTTATAAAGATTTTGAATATGGAACACTTTTTTATGATTTTTCATGGATTATGGAAAATTACAACAATCAATATTATAATAAAGAAGATGTAGAAGCATTACTTTATGATTGCATGCACGAACTGATGGAACTGGCGGTAAGCCATGGATTCGAGGGAAATTTATGGCATAATTTTCTGACCTTCTTAATGGTGAATAATGAAAATGCTTATAGTACAGTCTGTGAAGTAAGAGGAGCGGTAGAAGGTTCCATTAATCAAATTGTATTACATGATTTTAAAATTATAAAATCATTGTTTGACTTTGACTTGGATGTTTTGAAAGACTATTTTGAAATGGATTGTATGGATGTAGTTAAAAACTATGTCAGCATCAATGGGAATAGTAAAATATTTAACAAGAGGATTCGCGACCGTATTTGTGAATTGACAAGACAGCTAGAGCAGGCCGAAACAGTGGAACAATTCAAGGAATTCGTAACAAAGTTCTATCAGGATTTTGGAGTAGGAAAACTGGGACTTCACAAGGCATTTCGCGTAGAACACAAAGAGAATGGCGCAGAGATTCTTCCGATTACTAATATTGCGCATGTAAAACTGGATGATTTGGTTGGCTATGAAATTGCAAAAAAGAAATTGATTGATAATACGGAAGCATTTGTAAACGGAAAAGAAGCAAATAACTGTTTGCTTTATGGGGATGCTGGAACAGGAAAATCCACCAGCATCAAGGCGATTGCAAACCAGTATTACGAGAAGGGACTTCGCCTGATTGAAATCTATAAGCATCAGTTTTGTGACTTAAATGATGTAATAGCACAAATTAAGAACCGAAATTACAAATTCATCATTTATATGGATGATTTATCCTTTGAAGAATTTGAAATTGAATATAAATATTTAAAAGCGGTAATTGAAGGTGGTCTGGAAAAGAAACCGGATAATGTATTGATTTATGCGACTTCAAACCGTAGACATCTGATTCGTGAAACTTTTTCGGATAAAGAGGAAATCCGAGAGGATATGCATACGTCAGATACCGTTCAGGAAAAATTATCACTATATGCAAGATTTGGAGTTTCTATTTATTTTGGCGCTCCAAATAAAATGGAATTTCAGGAAATTGTCCGCGTTCTTGCCGAAAAATATGGCATCAAAATGGAAGAAGAACAGTTGCTGCTGGAAGCAAATAAATGGGAATTGTCTCATGGTGGATTGTCGGGAAGAACGGCACAGCAATTTATTAATTATCTGGCTGGTCAGCAGTAGAAAAAAGGAGGAACGTGGATGAGCATTTACACATTTGCTGCTATTTATATTGGATCTTACGAAGTGAGTTTAAAAGTATTTGAAATCATTCCTAAGAAAAAAATAAAAGAAATTGATCATGTGCGAAGTAGACTAGAACTAGGACGAGATGCTTATTCAAAAGGCAGTATTGGATATGAATTGGTAGAATCACTTTGTGATGTGCTGGGTGAATTCAAAAAAATCATGGATACTTATCGGGTAGATGCTTATCAGGCATACGCAGCAGCCGTGTTGCGTGGCGTAAAAAATGAATTTTTTATTTTAGATCAGATAAAAATCAGAACGGGACTTGATGTTCATGTTTTAAGTAATTCCGAGCATCGTTTTATCAGTTATAAATCTGTTGCGATGAAAAAAGAGTTTAATAAACTGATTGAAAAAGGTGCGGCAGTAGTAGATATTGGAGGCGGTGGTCTGCAGATTACCGTTTTTTCAGAAGGAAATGTAGTCACAACAGAACATCTTGCACTTGGAACAATGCGAATGCGGGAACAATTGGCAGGAAAAAGCCGTAATCTTGCACAATATGAACTTCAGATTGAAGAGTTGGTTATCAAAGAGCTCGAAGTATTTAAAGCGATGTATCTTGAGAAGATTCAGATTGAAAACCTGATTATTTTAGGAGATTACATTTCAGAGATTGAAAAACATGTCAGAAAAAATACAGACGAAATAACAATTCCTGTAAAGGAATTTGTAAAGTATGTAGAAAAGCTGAGTAAGCGGAATATTGAACAAATTTCTGAAGAATTAAATCTGTCAAATGAAAGAGATGCATTGATTATACCGTATATCATGATTTTTAAGTGCATGGCTAAAAGTCTGGAAGCGGAAAATATCTGGATTCCAGGAGTTAATATCAGCGAAGGAATTGTGTCTGATTATGCGGAGAAGCATCATTACATGGAAGCGGCTCATAATTTTGATGATGATGTGCTTTCGGCAGCAAAAATGTTATCAAAACGGTATATGAGTTATTCACCACATATTGATGCATTGACTCAGATGTCTACCTTGATTTTTGATACAATGAAAAAAATTCATGGGCTTGGAAAAAGAGAAAGACTTCTGTTACAAGTTGCTGCAATTTTGCATGATTGTGGAAAATATGTCAGTATTGCGAATGGACCACAGTGCTCTTATAATATTATTATGGCATCGGAAATTATTGGACTATCTCATTTGGAGCGTGAAATTGTGGCTTATACAGTTCTTTTCAATACAAAACAGCTCGAAAGTTATGAAGAACTTGCAGATCAGATGGATGAGAAGAGCTATTTAACGGTTGCAAAACTTTCGGCCATACTTCGTGTGTCAAATGCAATGGATCGGAGCCATAAGCAGAAATTTAAAAATGTGAAAGTGGCAATTAAAGAAAAGGAATTGGTTATTACAATAGAAACCTTAGATGATATTGCGTTGGAAAAAACATTGTTTGACAGCAAAACAGCTTATTTTGAAAATATATTTAGTATGAAACCGGTCGTGAAAGAAAAGCGTGTATATAATGAAAAATAATTGGGAGATTGGCTTATGGAAAAGAAAAAAGATTTTCGGAATACCGATTATTATGAAAACAGAGAATTGAGCTGGTTGAAATTTGACCATAGGGTTTTAAGCGAAGCGAGAGACAAAAATAATCCCCTTTTGGAGCGTTTGAAATTTTTGAGTATTACATCTTCGAATCTGGATGAATTTTATATGGTTCGTGTAGCTTCACTCAAGGACATGGTACATGCAAACTACAAGAAAAAAGACATTGCCGGAATGACGGCACAGGAGCAGTTAACGGCAATCAATGAGAAGACGAGAGAACTGGTGGAAACACAGTATTCGACTTATAATCGTTCGTTGATTCCTCTTATGGAGGCAAATCACATTCGGATTATTGATGAACATGAAAAACTGACAGAAAAACAGTCAGAATTTGTAGATCGATATTTTGAAGACAGTGTTTATCCAGTTTTAACACCAATGGCAGTAGATGCATCAAGACCGTTTCCATTGATTCGGAATAAGACACTGAATATAGCAGCGCTTCTTTCTAAGAAAAAAGAAAAAGATGGAAAGAAAAAGGAAGAAGTTGATTTTGCAACAGTTCAGGTACCAAGTGTTTTACCAAGACTGATTCAGATTCCAAGCGAAGAACCGGAAGAAAAGGTATTTATTCTATTAGAGCAGATGATAGAGCGTAATATTGATAAACTGTTTCTGAATTATAAGGTTTTATGCGCTTACCCATATCGTATTATGCGAAATGCGGATCTTACCATTGATGAGGATGAAGCAGCGGATTTGTTAAAAGAAATCCAAAAACAGCTTAAGATGCGTCAGTGGGGAGAAGTAATCCGACTTGAAGTAGAAGCTGGTATTGATGAAAAATTATTGAATTTTTTAAAGACTGAGCTAAAGGTGGCCAAAGAAGATATTTTTGAAATTTCAGGACCAATCGATTTGACATTTTTAATGAAGATGTATGGTCTGGAAGGATGTGACCATCTTCGGGTAAAACCGTATATACCACAGAGAGTACCGGAAATTGCACCAGGAGAAAATATTTTTGATGCGATTTCAGCAGGAGATATTTTATTGCAGCATCCGTACCAGACGTTTGATCCAGTTGTAGACTTTATCAAACAGGCTGCATCTGATCCTAAGGTATTAGCGATTAAGCAGACCTTATATCGAGTGAGTGGTAATTCGCCGATTATTGCGTCATTAGCACAGGCTGCTGAAAACGGAAAACAGGTATCTGTGTTGGTAGAGTTGAAGGCAAGATTTGATGAAGAGAATAATATTGTCTGGGCGAAAAAGTTAGAGCAGGCAGGTTGTCATGTTATTTATGGACTGGTTGGATTGAAAACACATAGTAAAATTGCACTCGTAGTTAGGAAGGAAGAAGATGGCATACGTAGATATGTCCATCTTGGAACCGGAAATTACAATGATTCGACGGCAAAACTGTATACAGACTGTGGAATTTTTACTTGTCAGGAGTCAATTGGTGAGGATGCTACAGCTGTCTTCAATATGTTGTCCGGTTATTCAGAACCATTATCATGGAACGAACTTGTGGTTGCGCCTATTTGGTTGCGTTCAAAGTTTATGAAGCTCATAGAAAGGGAAATGAAGCACGCAAAAGAAGGTCGGCCAGCAAAAATTATTGCAAAAATGAATTCATTGTGTGATGCAGGAATTATTGAGGCGCTTTATAAAGCTGCTTCAGCAGGTGTAAAGATACAATTAATTGTGCGTGGAATTTGCTGTTTGAAAACAGGAATTCCGGGAATTAGTGAAAATATCAGTGTGCGTTCCATTGTTGGTAATTTTTTGGAACATAGTCGAATCTTCTATTTTTATAATGACGGAGAAGAAGAAATCTATATGGGAAGTGCCGATTGGATGCCTCGTAATCTTGATCGAAGAGTTGAAATTCTGTTCCCAGTATTAGATGAGGATATTAAGAAACGAGTTTTTCATATATTAGAAGTAGAATTAAACGATAATACAAAAGCGCGTATTTTGAATAAGGATGGTGAGTATGAAAAAATCGATAAGCGAGGAAAAGTACTTGTAAATTCACAGGAACAGTTTTGTAAAGAAGCGATTGCGGCAGCGCCAAAACAGGAACATGTATACAAGGAACGGGTCTTTGTGCCGGCACAACCAATTGAATAAATTTGCAGCATAACAGAAGGACAGAAAAAGGGAGAAGAGTACGAATGAATAATAAGAAAATTTTATTTTCCGATTTAGATGGAACACTATTGGGGAAAGATAAAACAATTTCTGCAAAAAACCGTGAGGCAATTCAGAAAATGTTAAAACAGGGTCATTATTTTGTGATTGCAACTGGAAGACCGGTTGCAAGCGGTAGAGAGGTGGCAAAAGACTTAGGACTTACATTACCGGGATGTTATATGATTGCATTTAATGGTGCAGTGCTATATGATTGTGCTGCGGACCGGATTTTGGTGAAAGAATCATTGCAATTAGAACATGTTTTGGAAATTTTTGAAAAAGCAGAAGAAGCAGGAATTTATGTACAGACTTATACAAGCTTGGATGTAATAACCAAGAAACATACAAAAGAATTGGATTACTACATCAAGAATACAAAAATGAAGTATAAATTAACAAAAAAGATTTATGACGTTTTACAAGAAGAACCACAGAAAGTACTGCTGATTAGTCTGGATGACAAGGAGAAACTTGAAAAATTTCAGAAAGATAATCTGGCATGGGAAAAGGGAAAATGTCATAGCTTCTTTTCTTGCGATGAGTATTTAGAGTACTGTCCAGTTGAGACGGATAAGGGACATGCTATTCACTATATTACAAAAATATTAGATGTTCCTCATGAAAATACGATTGCAATTGGAGATGAGACAAACGATATTTTCATGATAAAAACAGCTAATTTAGGAATTGCAGTTGCAAATGCAAGAAATGAAGTAAAAAAAGCAGCTAATTACGTAACTGTAAATGACTATGAGCATGATGCAATTGCAGAAGTAATTGAAAAATTTATTTTAAATGAATAGATTTCAGTGCATCGAGAATGGAATAGGGAATATAAAGATGACCTGTTCCAGTACCAAGATGGATATGAGGTTTGTTTTGACCGTGAAAATCGGAACCGCCGCTGATGAGTAGTCCAAATTCTTTCGCAAGCCGTTTGATTTGCTGCTCATCACTGGTTGTATAAGTGGAATAGAGCGCTTCGATGCCATCTAAGCCGGCTTCTTTTAAGGTAGAAATTAATTGTTTTAGCTCCTTCGGCTTCATATGATAGAGAATAGGATGCGCTAAAATAGCCAATCCGCCGGCATTTTTGATTAGTGAAACAGCTTCCGTGGGGGAAACCTTGAATCTGCCGACGTAGCATTTACAACCGTCTCCGATGTATTTTCGGAATGCTTCATTTATACTGCTGATTTCACCGTGATTTAATAGAAAACGGGCAATGTTGGCACGAGTGATGACGCAATCAGGGTTTTCAGCCAAAAGTTCTTCCATGGTAATGGAAAAGCCTTCTTTTTGAAGGGCTTCTACCATTTTTACATTTCGGTCATCACGACATTTGCGGAATTCGTCTAATTTTTGGCAGAGTATAGGATCATTTTCATCGAGAAACAGACCAACAATGTGAATTTCCTGTTCGCCGTAAGTAGTAGATAGTTCCACACCTGAAATGAATTCAATTCCATAATTTTGTGCACAGATTCTAGCTTTTGGAATGCCAGAGAGTGTATCATGGTCGGTCAGAGCAATTGCGCTAAGACCGGCCTTTTTTGCTTCTTTTATCAGTTCTTCTGGTGTAAAAGTTCCGTCAGATGCGCTGGAGTGGGTATGCAAATCAATGATTTTTCGTTCCATGATAGTTTTCCTCCTTTTGTATGATTTATAATTAAATGTGTATTTTGATTCATAGATAGTATCATATCACAGAATAGAAAATTACGAAATATAAAGAAGAAAATAAAAAAGGTTGACAAAGCAGAGGTAGAATGTTAAATTGACTATGTTGAATAAAAATCTGAAAGAAAGCGAGGTAATGAAAATATGGCATTAAATGTAAGAGAGATTGTAGAAAATGAATATAGTATGATTACCTCGGTTGTAGATGAAAAATAGATGATTTTTTCAAATGGTCAGTCGCGGCAATCTGCTGCGACTTCTTTTATAATAATAGCTGGCATATGCGAGCTGTTGTTATATCAAGATATGTAGGTATTCGATGCGTTGATAAGATGACGAAGAGAGTATTTTTTTAGTCACGCAGATTCCCAAGAAATTTTTAATAAAAACCAGGTGTTCATACTTAAAAATCCAGGAACCAGGTGAAGTCCGTTTTGCGGATGAATGCCATCACATTTTAATTTTAGACAGAGGAAATGGAGAAAAAGAATGAACGAAATTATAATTCGAAAAGAAAGAAAAGAAGACTATAAACAAACAGAACATATGGTAATGCGGGCATTTTGGAACCTACATGGACCGGGATGCAATGAGCATCTTTTGGTACATAAGTTACGGGAGGCAGACTGCTATCTTCCTGAACTTAGCCGTGTGGCAGAGGTAAACGGGAAAATTGTTGGAACAATTATGTATTCAAAAGCAATAATAAAGGATGAAGATACTATACATGAAATCCTTACGTTTGGACCGCTTTGTGTGGAGCCTTTGGCACAGAGTATGGGAGTAGGAGGAAAGCTTTTACATGAAACGATGAAATTAGCAAAAGAGGCAGGATATCCAGGTATTTGTATTTTTGGAGAGCCCGATTATTACCCAAAGCATGGATTTTTAACCTGTGATCATTTTGGAATTACAGACTGGGAAGGAAATAATTGTGCTCCGTTTATGGGATATGAATTGCAGGAAGGTGCTTTTGCAAAGATTCAGGGACGTTTTCGGGAGGATGAAGTGTTTGAAAACTGTGCGGATGAGATCGAACTGGAAGAATTTGACAAGCAGTTTCCGGCATATCCAAAGTTGAAATTATCTTGTCAGTGGCTTCATGAACAGAGACTTGGCCGTATTAGTCAAGTACAGAAAAATTCATATATCATTCAGTATTGGGAAGAAGAGTTTCCAGCAAAATTAAAGGGAAGTTTTTATAAAGAAGGGGCAGAATTTCCTGTTGTTGGAGATTATGTTACATTTGATTTTAATCCTTATGGAGAAGCAAGGATTGTTACCCTTTGCGAAAGAAAAAGCCTTTTGAAACGTCCAGATGAGACAATCTTTAAAGAACAGGTTATGGTTTCTAATTTTGATTATGTGTTTATTGTATCATCATTAAATAATGAATATAATTTGAATCGAATTGCAAGATATACATCTGTTACACTGCAGGGAAATGGAATACCAGTCGTAATCCTGACAAAAGCCGACTTGTGTGAAAATCCAATGCCTTACATAAAAGAAATTGAAAAGCTGTCAGAGAAGGTACGAGTTCATGCAGTGAGTGTATTAACAGGAGCTGGTATGGAAGAATTACAAGCTTATATGGAAGCAGGGAAGACAATCGTATTAACCGGTTCTTCCGGTGTTGGAAAATCAACGCTTCTCAATGCATTAGCAGGAGAAACACGAATGAAAACAGGAGGAATCAGGGAAAAGGATTCGAAGGGAAGGCATACCACCACTTATCGTCAGTTGATTACACTTGAAAACGGAGTGACTATTATTGATACACCGGGCATGAGAGAACTTGGTGTGTGCGATATTGAGGAAGGAATCGAAGATACCTTTTCTGATATTGTAGAATTAGAAAGTCAATGCAAGTTTAGAGACTGTGCTCACAAATCAGAGCCTGGATGTGCAATAAAAAAAGCATTGGCAGAAGGAACTCTTTCAGAAGAAAGGTGGAAGCTTTATCAGGGATTGCAAAAAGAGAGTAAGCGAGGGGCAGACATGAGAGCAATTGCCAAGCGAAGAAAGGAATTAAAAGCAGGAAAAGGTAAATTCTAAAAATTTGCTTGACAGAAAAAAATGCGTATGTTATAGTATTGAAGTTGTAAGAAAACAAAGTAGAGTATCCACTCTCACCGGAGCACAGTTCTTCTGAATGAAGATATAGAGTGACTCATGGTTCATATTTCAAACATTGCATTTTCGCATTTTGAATGATTGTGGATAGTCTGCCTATCCACTTTTTTTATGTAAAATTTATTTTGGAGGTGCAATACCATTAGCGAGTTAATGATTAATGAACAGATCAGAGACAAAGAAGTTCGTCTGATTGGAGAAAACGGAGAACAGCTTGGCATTATGTCAGCAAAGGAGGCAATGAAGCTTGCAGAAGAAGCAGAGCTTGATTTAGTAAAAATTGCCCCGACAGCGAAACCGCCTGTTTGTAAGATTATCGATTACGGTAAGTACAGATATGAAATGGCAAGAAAAGACAAAGAAGCCAAGAAAAAGCAGAAGGTTGTAGAGCTGAAAGAAATTCGCTTATCACCTAACATTGAATCAAATGATTTAAATACCAAAATGAATGCTGCCAAGAAGTTCATTGCAAAGGGAGATAAAGTAAAGGTTACTTTAAGATTCCGTGGACGTGAAATGGCTCACATGAACGCAAGCAAACACATCTTGGATGATTTTGCGGAAAGCATGTCTGAGGTAGCAGTAGTGGAAAAAGCACCAAAGGTTGAAGGCAGAAGTATCAGTATGGTGCTGGCAGAAAGAAAGTAGTAGCAAAGCTACAAGTCAACTTATTTTAAGGAGGAAAACACATCATGCCAAAAATGAAAACTAGCAGAGCAGCTGCAAAACGTTTCAAAAGTACAGGAACAGGAAAATTAAAAAGAAATAAAGCTTACAAGAGACATATCTTAACAAAGAAAACAACAAAGAATAAGAGAAATCTTAGAAAAGCAACAACTGTTGATGCAACAAACGTTAAGAATATGAAGAAGATTTTACCATACTTATAGGAAAGAGTTAAGGAGGATTAAAAAATGGCAAGAGTTAAAGGCGGTTTAGGCGCTAAAAAAAGACATAATAGAGTTTTAAAATTAGCAAAAGGATACAGAGGCGCTAGATCTAAACAGTATAGAGTAGCAAAACAGTCAGTTATGAGAGCCTTAACAAGTTCTTATGCTGGTAGAAAAGAAAGAAAGAGACAGTTCCGTCAGTTATGGATTGCTCGTATTAACGCAGCAGCTAGAATGAATGGTATCTCTTACAGCCAGATGATGCACGGATTAAAAGTATCTGGTGTTGAAATCAACCGTAAAATGTTAGCAGAGATGGCAGTAAATGATGCAGAAGGATTTGCAGCACTTGCTGAACTTGCTAAAAAAGCAGTAGCATAGTACTAAATAGAAAACCCCGGAAACGTAATGTTTTCGGGGTTTTTGGCTATCTCTTTCGGTCTTGATAAAATATGTTTAGCATTAGGAATGTATACAGGCATTACGGAATTTTTTGGGAGACATTCCTTTTCTTTTGTGAAAAGTTTTAGAAAAATAAAGGCTGTTGTCGAATCCTACGGAGTTGGCGATGGCAGTAATAGACAAATTAGAATGCTCTAATAGATAACAGGCTTGTTTCATACGAAATTCTGTCAGATATTCTTTTGGAGAGACCTGCAGAATAGATTCAAAAGAGCGAAACAGGTGGCTGCGGCTTACTCCTACATAGGCAGCGATATCTTCAACAGTAATGGAATAGGAATAGTTGGAAGTGATATATTCAATTCCCTTTTGTACATAGCTGTTTGCAGAATTTTGGACTTCTGATTTGGAGGAGGCATGCATGAAAAGAGCAAGTGTGGTATAGAGCCGTCCGGTCATTTCTACCGCATGTTCAAATTCATTTCCTCTGGCATCATAGATATGGAGTAATTGACGATGGATGGCATCTCCGGTTGGTGTATTTGTGATAATAGGATGTTCCTGAGAAAAATCAGTTGCCTTTAAAATAATGGAGGCATCGCTACCGGTAAAACCAACCCAAGCATATTCCCAAGGATCTTTTTCGTCTGCATAATAAGTAACTTCTGTATTTGGGTAAACAAGAAAAGAATCACCGGCATGCAATTCGTATATTTGTCGGTTGACCTTGTAAAATCCTTTTCCGGATATTACATAGTGAATCAAGTAGTGGTCACGGATACCCGGTCCCCATTGATAAAGTGGATCACATTTTTGAAATCCTACATTATACACAGAGAGGGAAACTAATTCTTTTTCAGTAGCTTTATAAGAGTTTTTATAATTTTTTTGCATAAGAAAGTCCTTTCTTTTTTGCAGATATCGTAATATATCTACAGATTAATTAGGTTAAGGGTCAAAAAGAAAGCTTTTTGTTATTGTTGCTGTTATATATATTATAAAAAATTAAAAATAGATATGCAACATTTTTACATGTATTATAAACATTTATTGCTATACATTTCAGGTAAACTACGCTATGATAGATACAGAAAGAAAATAAATGAAACATTTAGAGGCAAAAATAGAAAGGCAAAGGAGAGTTTTATTATGGCAATTTTAGTAACAGGCGGTGCCGGTTATATTGGCAGCCACACATGTGTAGAATTATTAGATGCGGGGTATGAGGTTGTAGTATTAGACAATTTAAGTAATGCATCCGAGAAATCTTTAGATCGTGTCAGTGCATTGACGGGGAAAAAAGTAACTTTTTATAAAGGTGATATTTTAGATAGAAAGATACTGAATGAAATTTTCGCAAAAGAAAAAATTGATAGTTGTATTCATTTCGCAGGTTTAAAAGCAGTTGGAGAATCTGTTGCAAAACCATGGGAATACTATAATAACAATATTACAGGAACATTGACACTTGTAGATGTAATGAGACAGAATGGATGTAAAAATATTATCTTTTCTTCGTCTGCAACAGTATATGGTGATCCGGCACAGATTCCGATTACAGAAGAATGTCCAAAAGGACAGTGTACGAATCCTTATGGATGGACAAAATCTATGTTAGAGCAGGTACTTATGGATATGCAGAAAGCGGATCCTGAATGGAATGTAATTCTGCTCCGTTATTTCAATCCAATTGGTGCACATCCAAGTGGAACAATGGGAGAAAATCCAAATGGTATTCCAAATAACTTAATGCCGTACATTACACAGGTGGCAGTTGGAAAATTAAAAGAACTTGGGGTGTTTGGTAATGACTATGATACTCCGGATGGAACGGGTGTACGTGATTATATTCATGTTGTAGATCTTGCAGTTGGTCATGTTAAAGCCTTGAAAAAGATTGAAGAAAAAGCGGGACTTTGCATTTACAATCTTGGTACAGGACATGGATACAGTGTATTAGATATTGTAAAGAACTTTGAGGAAGCAAATGATATTAAGATTCCTTACCAGATTAAACCTAGAAGAGCAGGAGATATTGCAACCTGTTACTGTGATCCTTCTAAGGCAGAAAGAGAACTTGGATGGAAGGCACAGTATGGAATTCGTGAAATGTGTGCGGATTCCTGGAGATGGCAGAAAAATAATCCAAATGGATATGAAGACTAAGTATCGTAATGGAGATTAGAAGATAGAAAAAAGTGTCACCACTAAGCTGAAATCTGATGGTTAGGCCTCTCGTCTGACCATTGGAGATAGCTTGGTGGTGACACTTTTTTATTTTTTTTGAAGAGAAAAGATGTGAATAAGATGATCCACATAGTTTTGGGGAAGAGTTTTTGATTGGAAAAATTCATCCGTCAGCTCAAAATAAGTGACTTTATCTTTTAGTTCCTTACGGAAAGCAGGAGAAACGACTTCTTCATATTGAGGAAGAAAATGCCCTTCTTTCTTTTGGTAACAGTTAGAAGCCTTTGCTTTTTCGCGGAATTCTTTTTCGACATAAGAAGCAACACTTTTGTGTATGGCTTTATCTTCCTGGGGAAGATAATAATAATCTTTGTAATTAGGGAAAAAGAATTTTAATTCCGCTTCTAATACTTTTACACTAATGGTTGCAGTAGACTGATAAAGACTAAGGTAACAGTCGGCAAACCGGTAAGAAACACGTTTTGGAACCGGATAAGAGAGCGTGAAGGAAAAAAAGAGTTCTTTTCCGGTTTCGGTATGATTATAATTTTCATAGGTCTGCATTTTTACAGACTCCAGAGAGTAGCAGCCTTTCAAAAAGTAACAGTAACTTAAAACAGGAAGAAGATCAATCATTCCAATGACATCTTCATAATTGTGAAGCTTTAGTAAATGTTCGGCATCAGAATCCTTTGTTTTTACATAATCCTGATAAACGCTAATGAGCTGGCCACCGTCAAACTGGTCATCTCGCTCAATTCCCAAAAACTGCTCGATGCTTTTTTGCTTGTAACTTGGTAATTTTAACAAAAACTTTAGACGTGTAACCTCTTTAAAAATATCAAAGTATTCATATTGGGAAAAAGGGTCGTTAATCTGATGCATCAAACATTTTCCTTTCAAATATGGAATGTCAAAGCCAAGTCCGTTGAAAGAAAGAATGGTGTGGTAGGAAGAGAGGTAGTCTAAAAAGGTGGTTAGAACGTCTGCTTCTTCTGTGGGTGTCTCAGCAAAAAACTGCTGGATAGAGAGTACATTTCCCTTTCTTGAGGCACAGCCAATCAGGTAGAGGCTGCTGTTAGAGGGAGAAAATCCTGTTGTTTCAATATCGAAAAAGATAGAAGATTCCGTAAAAATAGAATCAACAAGAGGGGAACAATTTGAAAAATCTATTTCTTCGTGCCATATTTTCATAATATAAAATCCTTTCTAGATATAGGATAATCTATGTGTTAAGATGCGTCGGAAACAATCTGACAAAAATGAGTATAACATACAAAATTATGAATCGCACGAATTTTTTCCTGGGACAAATGTTCTTATGCGACAATTTGAAATCTGTTAAATAATTGTCAATAAGTTCTAAAAAAAATACAAAAATTGTGTTTCACATTAGTACAATTATGTTATAATTGACTTGGCGTACTTATACGTTAGTAAAGTACAGTACAAAAACAAAGAGAAAGTGGGGCACGAATAATGGGTTGTAAGACATTTAAAGGTGGCGTCCATCCTTTTGAGGGAAAGGAATTGGCAAAAGATGCGCCAATCAAAGAGGTTTTGCCCAAGGGTGAATTGGTATATCCGTTATCTCAGCATATCGGAGCACCAGCCAGTCCGATCGTAGCTGTTGGAGATGCAGTATTAAAAGGCCAGAAAATTGCAGAAGCAAATGGATTTGTGTCTTCTCCGATTTATGCGTCAGCATCCGGAACAGTAAAAGCTATTGAACCGCGTCGTGTAGCAGTCGGCGATATGGTGAATTCCATCGTCATTGATAATGATGGAGAATTTAAGGAAGTTGAGTATACACCTTGCGAAGATGTAAAATCTCTTTCGAAAGAAGAGATTATCAATAAGGTAAAAGAAGCAGGTGTTGTAGGTATGGGTGGTGCCGGTTTTCCGACTCATGTAAAATTGTCGCCAAAAGAGCCAGAGAAAATCGAGTACATCATTGCAAACTGTGCGGAGTGTGAACCTTATTTAACCGCAGATTACCGCAGAATGATTGAAAATCCTACAGAATTGATTGAAGGTATGAGAATCATTCTTCAGTTATTTGATAATGCAAAAGCGATTTTTGGTATTGAAAATAATAAACCGGATTGTATTGAAAAAATGCAGGAATTGGTAAAAGATGAACCAAGAATGGAAGTGTGTCCATTAGAAACAAAGTATCCGCAAGGTGGTGAGCGTCAGCTTATTTTTGCTACCACAGGTAGAAGTATCAACTCGAAGATGCTCCCGGCAGATGCTGGATGTATTGTAGACAATGTAGAAACGATTATTTCTATTTACAATGCTGTAAAATTAGGAAAACCGGTTATGACTCGTGTATCTACAATTACAGGTGATGCAATTGAAAATCCTGGTAACTTCTTATACAGTATTGGAACAAATTATGCAGAATTAGTAGAGGCTGCAGGTGGATTTAAAGTAGAACAGCCTGAAAAAATTATTTCAGGTGGTCCTATGATGGGATTTTCTATGTTCTCTCTGGATATTCCGACAACAAAGACATCCTCTTCTTTACTGTGTTTTGCAAAAGATCAAGTGGCAATGATGGAACCATCTGCATGTATTAACTGTGGACGCTGTGTAGAGGCATGTCCAGAACAGTTGATTCCATCCAGATTAGCCAAATTCGCAAATAACGGTGCCTCTGATATGTTTGAAAAATGGTATGGTTTAGAATGTGTGGAATGTGGAAGCTGCAGTTTTGTCTGCCCTGCAAGAAGACAGTTGGCACAGTCTATTAAAACCATGAAAAAACAGGTTCTTGCAGCTAAGAGAGCAGCCGCAGCAAAGAAATAAGAAAAAATGATTAAAAAATACATAGAAAGAGGTGGATTACTGTGAGTGATTTATATCATGTATCATCATCACCACATGTTCGTGAAAAAGATACCACAAGCCGGATTATGTTTTATGTAATTTTGGCATTACTTCCGACTAGCTTGTTTGGTATATACAATTTTGGCTGGAGAGCCTTAATGCTGATTTTAGTAACAATTGCAAGTTGTGTGATAGGAGAATGGCTTTTTAATTTCATTGTACATAAAGAAAATACAATTAAAGACTTAAGTGCTGTTGTAACAGGACTACTTCTTGCCTTGAACCTTCCGGCAACACTTCCTTGGTGGGAAGCAGTACTGGGTGGATTGTTTGCAATTATAGTTGTAAAGTGTTTGTTCGGCGGTTTGGGACAGAACTTTATGAACCCGGCACTTGGAGCAAGATGTTTTCTCTTGATTGCATTTGCTGCTGATATGACAAACTTTTCGATTGATTCTTATTCAGGAGCAACACCATTGGCTGCAATCCGCAATGGAGAAACAGTGAATACCATGGATATGCTGATTGGTAAAACGGCTGGAACCATTGGTGAAACATCTGTGATTGCCATATTAATTGGTGCTATTATTTTGATTTTGCTCGGCGTTATTGATTTAAGAATTCCGGGAAGCTACATTATTACATTTGTTGTATTTATTCTGTTGTTTGGTGGTCATGGATTTGACTGGAATTATGTTGTTGCAGAACTTTGCGGTGGTGGATTAATGCTTGGTGCATTTTTTATGGCAACGGATTATGTGACATCGCCAATTACGCCATCCGGTAAGATTGTTTTTGGTATTTGTTGTGGTATTTTAACTGGATTATTCCGCTTATTTGGTGCAAATGCAGAAGGTGTTTCTTTTGCAATTATCTTAAGCAACTTGTTAGTACCAATTATTGAAAAATTTACAGTGCCAAGAGCATTCGGTATTGTGAAAGAGAAAAAGTCAGAAGAAGGAGGCAAATAAGATGAATAAAAGAATCGTACATGACGCTTTAATTTTATTTGCTTTCACTTTGGTATTAGGATTTTTACTTGCTGTTGTTTATGGTATTACAAAAGATCCAATTGAGAAAGTAAATTACGAAAAGACACAGGCTGCTTATAAAGAAGTCTTTGAAGATGCTGATGCTTTTGAAGCATATGCTGATTTTGATGCTGATGCAGCAAATCAATTTGTAACAGAAAAGGGTTACTCGGATGAAATCGAAGATGTGCAGGTGGCAAAAGATGCCGGTGGCAATGCACTTGGCTATGTCATTACTGTAACAGCAAAAGACGCCAGCCAGTCAACGATTACATTTTCTGTAGGTATTCAGTCTGATGGAACTGTAAATGGTTATTCTATTACAGATATTTCAGAAACACCTGGTCTTGGAATGAAAGCACAGGAAGAAGAATTTTATGGACAGTTTGAAGGAAAATTAGTAGATTCCTTTACAGTTGTAAAATCAACACCAGCTGCTGATAATGAAATTGAAGCTATTTCAGGTTCTACCATTACCTCTAAAGCAATGGCAAATGGTGTAAATGCGTGTCTTGTTTACTTCCAGAATGTATTGACAGGAGGTGCAAACTAATGAATAAGAATTTGGAACGTTTGTATAACGGTATTATTAAAGAGAATCCGACATTTGTATTGATGCTTGGAATGTGTCCGACACTTGCAGTAACATCTTCTGCAATCAACGGACTTGGAATGGGACTTTCTACAACTGTAGTTTTAGTTCTTTCGAACTTATTGATTTCGGCATTTCGTAAGGTGATTCCAAACGGTGTACGTATGCCGGCATTTATCGTTATTGTAGCATCCCTTGTAACAATGGTGCAGTTTATTATGCAGGCGTATACACCAAGTCTTTCCGACTCTTTGGGTGTGTATATTCCATTGATTGTTGTAAACTGTATCATTTTGGGTCGTGCAGAAAGTTATGCGTCTAAGAACCCAATTGTTCCATCTATCTTTGATGGTATTGGTATGGGACTTGGATTCACATTTGGTTTGACTTGTATTGGTTTGATTCGTGAATTACTTGGTGCAGGTCAGGTTTTTGGATTCCAGATTTTATCTTTAAACTGGTTCACACCAATTACAATTTTCGTAATGGCACCTGGTGCATTCTTGGTATTGGCATGTCTGGTTGCAGTTATGAATATTGTCAGAGCTAAAATGGAGGCAAAGGGCAAACCACTTGCAGCACCATCTGGTTGTATCACAGGAGATTGCGCAAGTTGTGGAATGTCTGCTTCCTGTACCGGTAAATCAGCAACAAGTACGGTAGTAGAAGAAAAAGCTGCCGAAAAGACAGAATAGGGGGATAGGTACAGATGAAAGAATTACTTTTAATTGCAATCGGTTCAGCCATTGTAAATAACGTTGTATTAAGCCAGTTCCTGGGTATCTGTCCATTCTTAGGTGTATCTAAGAAAACGGAAACTGCTGCCGGCATGGGTGGAGCCGTAGTATTTGTTATTACCATCGCATCTTTTGTAACGGCATTAATTTATAAGTTTGTTCTTGCAAATGAATATCTTTTAAGTAAGGGAATTGATTTGACTTACTTACAGACAATCGTCTTTATTTTAGTAATTGCCGCACTGGTTCAGTTTGTAGAAATGTTTTTGAAAAAGTCAATGCCAGCACTTTATCAGAGTCTTGGTGTTTACCTTCCATTGATTACAACAAACTGTGCAGTACTTGGTGTTGCATTGACAAACGTAACAAAGGAATATGGTATTTTAGAGAGTGTTGTGAATGGATTTGCAACAGCAGTTGGTTTCCTAATTGCAATTGTTATCATGGCTGGTCTTCGTGAGAAGATTGAATACAATGATATTCCGAAACCTTTCCAGGGAACTGCAATTGTTTTAATTACAGCTTGTCTGATGTCAATTGCGTTTATGGGATTCTCAGGAATGATTTAGGAGGAAAAAGAAGATGAATATTACAGCAATTTTAGTTGCAGCCGCTGTTGTCGGTGGTGTAGGTATTTTGATTGGATTTTTCCTTGGAATTTCCGGAGAAAAATTCAAAGTAGAAGTAGATGAAAGAGAAACAGCTATCTTAGAAGTTCTTCCAGGCAATAACTGTGGTGGATGTGGATATGCAGGATGTTCCGGTCTTGCCGCAGCAATTGTAAAAGGAGAAGCTCCAGTGAATCAGTGTCCCGTTGGTGGTGCTCCTGTTGCTGCTAAAGTCGGTGAAATTATGGGAGTTGCTGCAGAAGAGGGGGCTCGTCAGGTTGCTTTTGTCAAATGTGCAGGAACTTGTGAAAAAGCCAATGTAGATTATGAATATTCTGGAAATAAAGATTGTGCTGCTATGGCATTTGTTCCAAATGGTGGTCCAAAATCATGTAATTACGGATGCCTTGGATATGGAACCTGTGTAAAAGCGTGTCCATTTGATGCAATTCATATTGTAGATGGAATTGCCTTGGTAGATAAAGAAGCTTGTAAAGCATGTGGAAAATGTGTAGCTGCTTGTCCGAAACATTTAATTGAGCTTGTTCCTTATGATGCAAAGCATCTGGTACGATGCAGTTCTAAGGATAAAGGAAAAGATGTTATGAAAGCATGTTCGATTGGATGTATTGCTTGTCACTTATGTGAAAAGAATTGTCCTTCCGATGCTATTCATGTAGAGGATAATATTGCATATATTGATCAGACGAAATGTACCGGCTGTGGTGTATGTGCAGAGAAGTGTCCAAAGAAGATTATTTTATAAAATAAAAAATGAGAACGTACCTTTTGCGTATAAAGAAAGATTCAGAAATAATCTGCTTCTAACGTTAAAGGTACGTTCTTTTTTATTTCATTTTTGGTTTAGAAACGGAATTGCTTTGGCGAGCATCCTTTTTGTGCTTTAAACTGTCTGGAAAAATGTTCTAAATTTTCGTAGCCACATAATTTTGCAATGCCAGTAACGGGTAAATCAGTTCCCTGTAACAGCATGGCAGCATGCTCGATGCGTCCCTTGATAATATCCTGCTGAATAGAAGTGCCAAATAATGCTTTGTATATATGCTGGAAATAAGAAGTACTGATATGCAGTTTTTCAGCTACTTCGGATGCACCGGATGGAAGATACTGGTAGTTTAAAATACTTTTCCGGATATCGTGTAAAACAGAGGCATATTTTGTTGTCGCAGTTTTCCCATGCAATAAGGGACGATAGATGTCACTTAACTTATGAAATAGAATTCGCATTTTCTGGTCCATGATATAGGCGTGCTGGTTTCCTTCATTGAAAAATTCAGTATAGATATCTTCCATTAGATTCGTAATAAAACGGCTTTCTGGAATCTGAACTGGTGTTTGAAAAGGAATTTCTAGGTTTTCGAAGAAATTATCATAGGGGGCGATATCAAAATGAATCCAGTCATTTAAAAAAATCCCATCTTTTTTTCGATAAATCTGTGGAGCATCTTTTTGAAAGAGAAAAAAAGAATTCTCTGGTACAAGCTGATAAGCTCCCTCTAGAAAAACTTCTGTTTGACAGCGAAAGTGTAAAAACAAATAATCACCGGAACCATTTTTTCGGTTCATGTCAATTCCATCCTGATTTAAAAACTGATATCCAACAGCGCGTACTGTAATCATAGAAAATCTCCTTAATAGCAGAAAAAGTCAAATAGAAAAACAATCCTTATCATAGACATTATAGGATAGTATGACGTAAAATACAAGAAAACAAGTATTTTCTGCAATTTTCATAGAAGAAGTTAATGAAAAACCTCATGGAAGAAAAAAGCAGGAAAAATTAAGTTTATAAATTGCTGGGGTAGGTTCGAAGAGAGATTAGAAAGAGGCAGTTTTGAAAGAAATGGAAAGAGAAGGTGGAAAAGGGATGCAGAAAAGAACAAAGAGAATCGGTCTATTATTAGTAGCTACTGCTATCTTAGTTACAGGTTGTGCAACAGAGAAAAAAGGAGATGTAACAAATACGGAAGTGACAGCTCAAAGTGGGCAGACGAATGAAGCAGAGCTAATTGCGGTAGAAAAGTCAGAATATACCAATCCGGTGGCAGGATTTGATGCGGAAGGAAATCTGGTTTATGGAGGGGACCCGGCTGCATTAGTAGATGGAGATACGGTATATTTATATACAGGTCATGACATATCAACAAATGATTCCTATGTGATACCGGAATGGCAGTGTTATTCTACAACTGATATGAAGAACTGGACTTATGAAGGAGTGGTTTTATCCTGTTCTGATATAAGCTGGGCAGATAAGAACTCTGCATGGGCAGGACAAGTGGCAAAGCATTATAGCGAGGCAGATGGAAAAGAAATGTACTATTTTTATTATTGCTCCTGGGATAGTCATTCACAAGGAAAGCAATCGATAGGTGTTGCAGTTTCAGAAAGCCCGACAGGACCATTTACAGATATTGGAGAAGCGCTTGTACCGGGAACATTTACAACAGGGGAATCTTCAACATGGAATGACATTGACCCGACTATCTGGATTGAAACGGATGAAAATGGAGAAGAACATCGTTATCTTGCGTGGGGAAATGGAAAATATTTTATTTGTGAATTAAATGAAGATATGATTTCTATAAAAGATTTAGACGGAGATGGTGAAATAACATTTGGAACGGATGTGTTAGAAAAAGTAGCGCCGGGAAGTTATACGGAAGCCCCGTGGTTATACAGACAGCAGGATGAAGATGGAAATTACTATGGCGATTATTATATTTTCTATGCTGCAGGATGGCGGGAAGAGATGGCATATGCTACAACAGATGACTTAATTAATGGGAAATGGGTTTACGGCGATATCATCATGGAACCGACTGCAACGTCTAATACGAATCACATGGCAGTCATTGATTTTCAGGGAAAAACATATTTTATTTATCACAATGGCTCTTTGGACGGCGGAAGTGGTTTTCGTCGTGTCGCATGTGTAGAAGAACTGACAATCAATGAGGATGGAACTATTGATTATATAGACGAAACTGCAGTAGGCTTATTTGGAGCAAGCGTTACGTTAGAAGGTGAGAATGGCGGTACGGTATCTCATGCTTCTTATCATAATGCAAAAGGAGATGATTTATATCCATATTCGGATGTTCTTGTTGGAGTTAATCAAAGCGAAGATGACGCGGATGCAGAATGGGTTTTAACTGCGGGAAAAGCAGAGAAAGAAAATGAATTTTATGTATCGATTGAATCTAATAATAAGCCGGGATTGTATTTGACTTGTGTAGAGGAAAAAATTGTTTTAGCGCAGAATGCGGACAATGATTTGGCCAAGGCACAGACGTTCCAGACAGTCAGTGGGCTGTCTGGAGAAGGTGTATCCTTTGAAAGTGTTTTGAACCCTGGAATGTATATGACGGTAGCAAAAGATGGAACCTTGATTCTAACAGATGGAACGGATGCGTCAGCTTCTACTTTTCAGATAAAGGGATTGTAGTTCCAATCCCCGAACTGACATGTAGTTCATAATCATCCGTAATAAAGATAGCTTCTACATCATCAAGACTTTCTATCAATGCCATGCCATCCTCTAAACCAAGAGAAAAGCAGGTGGTAGAAAGTCCGTCACCATCTACAGAATTTTCGCAGATAATGGAAACGCTTAAAAGTCCATTGTCATAGGGATAACCTGTTTTTGGGTCTAAAATATGGTGATAGAAGTTTTCACCTACTTCATAATAACGCTCATACACGCCGGAGGAAACAACGGTCTGATTGGTAACTTCAACAGAAGCAATTACTTCTCCATCTTGTGAAAATGGTTTTTGGATTCCGATGGTATAGGAACTGCCATCGGATTTTTTGCCAAGTGTCAGAACGTTTCCACCGAGATTAATCATACCGCTTGTAACACCATGATCTTCGAGATAAAGTTTCATCTGATCAGCAATATAGCCTTTGGCAATGCCTCCTAAATCAATTTTTGCATTTGGATTTTTCAAGGCAACCTGATTGCCATCTATGACAACTCCTTGATAATCAACCGTTTTTAAAGCTTCTTTGATTTCAGCTTCTGTCGGAACAGCAGAAGCTGGAACTTCATCTAACAGTGCATAAGTTGAAAAATTCCATAAATCAGATAATTTTCCAATTGTAATATCAAAATTTCCTTCACTTAAATCTCCGTAATAAATTCCTTTTTCTAATAATGCAATGGTTTCATCATGAACTTCTACAAATTCTCCATTGGCATCATTGATTTTTGAAATATCACTATCAGAGATGGTATTGGAAAAATAACCTTCATAGGTATCTGCTAAGGAAAAACAGTCTTCTAACAATGATTCATAGGAATCGTTGTAAAGTGTAATTTGAATGACAGTATTAAAATAAAACCCGGATTTTGAAATAGTCTGGTTCGTAGAGGAGAAAGAACAGCCACTAAAGAAAAAAAGAATCAGTTGAAGTATTAACATGATAGAACATGTTTTATAAAAACGTTTCAAAGAAAAGTGATTGCTATATTTTTTCATTATAAGATACTTCCTTTTTATAGTATTCTAAACGTATTCTCTATACAACTTTACCACATAGAAAAAAAACAAACAATGAAATTGAAATTTTTTTTGTTATTTTTGGGGTTTTATGTTAGAGTATAGTTTGGTATGATTGTATCATATGTGCTACACAAGATGGAGGGGTAGAAAATGAAACAGGAAGATTTTGATTTTGGCAAGAAAAAAAGAGTAGTTGTAAAGATAGGTTCGTCTTCGTTGAACCATCCGGAGACAGGAAATATAGATTTTACAAAAATGGAACATCTTGTAAGAGAATTATGTGATTTAAGAAATCGCGGCATGGACGTATGTCTTGTTAGCTCTGGTGCTATTTCAGTAGGAAGACAGTCAATTGGTTTGCAGGAACGTCCGAAGGATATTTCTACAAAGCAGGCATGCGCGGCAGTTGGACAGGCAAGATTGATGATGATTTATCAAAAATTATTCTGTGAATATAATCAAATTGCAGGACAGGTTTTGATGACAAAGAATACCATGATTAATCCGGTATCAAGAGAAAATGCTCAGAATACGTTTGAAGAGTTGTTTCGTCTGGGTGTGATTCCGATTGTAAATGAAAATGATACGGTTTCTACCTATGAGATGCAATTTGGTGATAACGATACACTTTCTGCCATTGTAGCTTCATTAATCGGTGCAGATATTTTGATTTTGTTGTCGGATATTGACGGCCTTTTTACAGATGACCCACGTCAGAATCCGGATGCAGAACTAATATCAGTAGTAGAAGCATTGGACGAATCCTTTTATCAGATGGCAAAAGGAACGACCGGAAGTGATGTTGGAACCGGTGGAATGGCAACCAAACTGACAGCAGCTAAGATTGCTACCTCATCAGGTGCAGATATGATAATTGCAAATGGAAAAGATGTCTGTGTCATTCATCATATTTTTGATGACTCTTTTACAGGAACAATTTTTAAAGCAAATCAGAATCCAAATTTTCATATTGCAGATTTTATCTTGGAAACAATTGGATGATACATAGAAAGGTTGTAAACATGGAAACAGAAAAAATTAATCGCATTAATGAACTATATCGTAAATCAAAAGCGGAAGGATTAACAGAAGAAGAAAAAAAGGAACAGGATTTGCTTCGGAAACAGTTTGTGGCTGATGTGAAGGGAAATCTTGTGGCACAGTTAAATAATATTGACATGGTAAATGAAGATGGTACCATTGAAAACCTTGGAGAAAAGTATGGAAAAAAATCCGGATTATCGTAAGATACATAAAAAGTATCGACAGGAAATGACACCCTCAGAAGTAGAAACACTAAGTAAAAAGATTTGTGACTATCTGGTAGAAGCAGATTGGTATCAAAAAGCAGAAATGATATTTTCCTATTATCCATTAGGAAATGAAGTTTCAACGCTGCCATTTCATAAAAAAATATGGGAAGATGGAAAAATATTAGGACTTCCACGAGTTAATGGCGATGAGATGGAATTTTACAGGGTAGAACATGTGGGTGATTTGGAAGAGGGAAATTTTCATATTATGGAGCCTATAAGCGGATGTTCCCTGATTGAACCAACAGATGAAAAACATCTTGTAGTTATAGTTCCGGGACTTGTATTTGATGAAAAGGGAAACCGTTATGGCTATGGAAGAGGGTACTACGATCGCTTTTTTGCAAAACATCCCGGTATCAATCATCGGTATGCATTGGCATTTGAACATCAGATGGAAAAAGAACTTCCGGTACAAGAGACAGATGTACCTATGAAGCGAATTTATACAGAAATTGGTTGTAGAAGATTTCAAAAATAAATGTATTGCAAGATAAAGTATGTTAGAATACCAAAAGGGATTTGAAGACGGAAAGGAAAGGTGCAGTATGGAGTTAGAACAGATTTGCCAGAGTGCAAAAAATGTAGCAGGAAAAATGGGAGCATTAGGTACGAATACAAAGAATGAGACATTATGTCATGTGGCAGAAGCTCTAGTAGCAGATACCGAAACAATTCTTGCTGCAAATGCAAAAGATATCGAGAACGGAAAGAAAAACGGAATGCCTCCGGCACTCTTAGACCGTCTGTTATTAGATGAAAAGAGAATTCGGCAGATGTCAGAAGGCCTTCTTCAAATTGCAACTTTAGATGACCCGATTGGAGAAGTACTTTATGAAAAAACACGTCCAAATGGACTTCGAATCGGAAAAAAACGTGTTCCATTAGGTGTGGTAGGCATTATCTATGAGGCTAGACCGAATGTAACGGCGGATGCATTTGGACTTTGCTTTAAAACTGGAAATGTAGTTATATTAAAAGGCGGAAGTGATGCTATTTTTTCCAATATGGCAATTGTTGCGTCTATACGCCGTGCGTTAAAGGAAAAAGATTTGCCGGAAGAAGCAGTTTCCTTGATTGAAGATACTTCCCGTGAAACAGCAGCTGCTTTTATGAAAATGAATGAGTATGTGGATGTGCTGATTCCAAGAGGTGGTGCCGGATTAATCCGTGCCGTTGTCAATCAGGCGACTATTCCGGTTATTGAAACGGGTACCGGAAACTGCCATATTTATGTAGATGAAACAGCTGATTTAGATATGGCAATTGATATTATTATGAATGCGAAAACACAGCGAATCGGTGTTTGTAATGCCTGTGAATCTCTTGTGATTCATGAATCGGTTGTAGAAAATTTGATGCCAAAACTTGTAAAACGTCTCCAGACAAAAGAAGTAGAACTTCGTGGAGATGAAACGATATATGAAGCATCTTGTCAGGAAAAAGCAGGGATTAATCCAGCTCTGATTAAAAAGGCGACAGAAGAAGACTGGGGAACAGAATATTTAGATTATATTATTTCTGCCAAAACAGTAACTTCGATTGAAGAAGCGATTGCTCATATTAATCGCTATAATACCGGACATTCAGAAGCAATTGTTACACAAGATTATGCACATGCAGAACAGTTTTTAAATGAAATTGATGCTGCCTGTGTCTATGTGAATGCATCCACCCGTTTTACAGATGGATTTGAATTTGGATTTGGCGCAGAAATCGGAATTAGTACGCAAAAACTTCATGCCCGTGGTCCGATGGGACTAGAAGCGTTGACCAGCACAAAATATATTATCCGTGGAAATGGTCAGGTACGAGCTTAAGAGGATATGGATGCAGAAGATGATGAAGATTCTGCCTGAAATAAATATATAATATGTAGTTAGAAAAGGATTTAGAAATGAAGAAACACAGAAATTTAAAATTAGTAGAACATAAAAATATTCCACAGGAGGAACCTGCACGTCAATATTACTTTATGGATATTGCAAAAGAGTATGTAAGACAATTGTCAGAACAAAAGGGAAGTCCGTTAACCTTTCATGTTTCGACGTTTGGTTGTCAGATGAATGCGCGCGACTCTGAAAAGCTGGTTGGAATTTTAGAAAAAATCGGTTATCAGGAAATTGAGACAGAAGATGCCGATTTTGTTATCTACAATACCTGTACTGTTCGTGAAAATGCGAATAATAAAGTATATGGAAGACTTGGTTATTTGAACGGATTCCAGAAAAAAAATCCATATATGATGATTGGACTCTGCGGATGTATGATGCAGGAGCCGACAGTGGTAGAAAAAATCCGTACCAGCTACAGCTTTGTAGATTTGATTTTTGGAACACATAACATTTATAAATTTGCGGAACTGATTGTCAATGCGTTGGAGGCAGAATCCATTACGATTGATATCTGGAAAGATACGGATAAAATTGTAGAAGATTTACCGGTAGAGCGAAAGTATTCCTTTAAATCCGGTGTCAATATTATGTTTGGATGTAATAATTTCTGTAGTTACTGTATTGTACCATATGTGCGTGGACGGGAACGTAGCCGGGAACCAAAGGAGATTATTCGTGAAATTGAACACTTGGTAGCAGATGGCGTTGTAGAAGTTATGTTACTTGGACAAAATGTAAATTCTTATGGTAAGAATTTAGAACAGCGGATGACATTTGCAGAACTGTTACAGGAAATTGAAAAAATCGAGGGCTTAGAGCGGATTCGTTTTATGACTTCTCATCCAAAGGATTTATCAGATGAATTAATTGAAGTGATGAAAAATTCGAAAAAAATATGTAAACATCTGCATCTTCCATTACAGTCAGGAAGCAGCCGTATTTTAAAAATTATGAACCGCCGTTATGATAAGGAACATTATTTAGAGCTTGTGGATAAAATTCGTGCTGCAGTTCCGGATATTGCAATCACAACGGATATTATTGTTGGATTCCCTGGTGAAACAGAAGAAGACTTTGAAGAAACCATGGATGTCGTAAGAAAAGTACGCTATGACAGTGCCTTTACTTTTATTTATTCAAAGAGAACTGGAACACCTGCAGCTGCCATGGAAGAACAGGTGCCGGAAGAGGTCGTGAAAGCAAGATTTGATCGTCTCTTAAAAGAAGTTCAGACAATTGCATCGGAAAAGGCGAATGAATTGACTGGAAAAACACTTCCTGTATTAGTAGAGAGTGTAAACGAGCAGGATGCTTCTCTTGTAACGGGAAAACTGAGCAACAATTCTACCGTTCATCTACCGGGAACAGCTGATATGATTGGAGAAATTGTTGATGTTACTTTAAAGGAATGTAAAGGCTTTTATTATCTGGGAGAACAGAAAGCATGACAAAGCGTATTACCAAAAGAGACATTGTTTTTCTGCTGATGCTGGTTGTGGTTCTGTGTGCAGTTTCTTTTGTTGTTTCTTTAAAAACAGGAACGTCTGGAAACCAGGTGGAAATTCAAGTGGATGGTGAGGTATATGGAATCTATTCTTTAACGCAGGATCAAGAGATTCCAATTGAAATTGACGGACAAGTGACAAATATTTTGAAAATAGAGAACGGAACTGCTGACATGATAGAAGCAGATTGTCCGGACCAGCTTTGTGTGCATCAAAGAGCAATCAGTAAGGCAAATGAAACAATTGTTTGTCTACCGCACAAAGTTGTAGTGCAAGTGATAAGTGATACAGAAAGTGAGTTTGATTCCATTGCGAAATAAAAAAATTGCATTTATGGGTGTATTTATTGCGTTGGCGTTAATTTGCAGTTACATTGAGTCTTTGATTCCATTTTATTTTGGAATACCGGGAGTAAAACTTGGGCTGACTAATATAGTAGTTGTAATTATGTTATACACAGTAGGAGAAAAAGAAGCCTTTGGGATTTCGATGCTTCGAATTGTATTAGCTGGATTCTTGTTTGGAAATATGTTTAGTATTTTATATAGTTTAGCTGGAGGAATCCTTAGCTTTTGTGTAATGTATATTGTAAAAAAGACAAAACTTCTTGGTGTAATACCAGTGAGTGTCTGCGGTGGGATTTCGCATAATATCGGTCAGATTATTGTGGCGGCCATTGTTGTGGAAAATTACAATATTTTTTATTATGTACCGGCACTTCTGATAGCAGGGACAATAACAGGATTTTTAATTGGAATCGTGGCACAGGAAATTACCATACGACTGAAAGGAAAGTTATTCTAATGTATTCATATATCAGAGGTATTTTAACAGAAATTGAAGAAGATAAAATTGTGGTTGAGGCAAATGGAATCGGATATAACATTTATACCACGGCCCAGACATTTCAATATCTTCCATCCATGGGAGAAGAGGTAAAAGTTTATACTTATCTGCATTTAAGAGAAGATATTATGATGCTTTATGGCTTTTTGACCAAGGATGATTTGAAGGTCTTTAAATTGTTAATCGGAGTAAATGGAATCGGACCGAAAGGAGCGCTTGCTATTTTATCCGTTATGACAACGGATGATTTGCGATTTGCGGTATTAGGAGACGATGCCAAAGCAATTGCAAAAGCTCCGGGCGTAGGTGCTAAAACAGCCCAGCGTCTGATTTTAGAACTAAAAGATAAATTGAACTTAGAGGATGCATTTGAACAGAAGTTAGAGCATCAGGCAATGACAGTTTCACCGAAGGGAAACAGTGTGAAGAATGATGCTGTGCAGGCACTTGTAGCATTAGGTTATTCTTCTTCCGAAGCATTGAAAGCCATGAACGATATTGAAATTACAGAAGAAACAGATGTAGAAGATTTATTGAAAGCTGCTTTGAAGAATATGGCATTCCTATAAAATACAAAGTATCGTTGTGCGATACCTCGGAAGACAAAAATGCAGGATGGAAGGTAATAAAGTATGGAAAAGCGAGTGATTTCCACTCAGGTACAGGAAGAAGATTTAAAAATTGAAAAAAGTCTGCGTCCGCAGATGCTGTCTGATTATGTTGGACAGCAAAAAGCAAAGGAAAATTTAAAAATATATATCGAAGCGGCAAAACAACGTGGAGAAGCACTCGATCATGTGTTGTTCTATGGTCCACCGGGACTTGGTAAAACAACTTTAGCAGGAATTATTGCCAATGAAATGGGGACTCACATGAAAGTGACATCTGGCCCGGCAATCGGAAAACCAGGAGAGATGGCAGCTATTCTGAGTAATCTCCAAGAGGGCGATGTTCTTTTTGTAGATGAAATTCATCGTTTGAACCGGCAGGTTGAGGAAGTGCTTTATCCTGCCATGGAAGATTACGTAATCGATATTATGATAGGAAAAGGTGCAACAGCAAGAGCAATCCGGCTTGATTTACCAAAGTTTACACTCGTAGGTGCAACTACAAGAGCAGGACTTCTTTCTGCACCTCTTCGAGATCGTTTTGGAGTCGTTCACCATTTGGAATTCTATACGGTGGAAGAATTAAAGACCATTATCTTGCATTCTGCTGTTACCTTGGATGTAGAGATAGAAGAGGAAGGCGCTTTTGAACTTGCAAGACGTTCTAGAGGAACCCCTCGTCTTGCTAATCGACTACTCAAACGTGTCCGTGATTTCGCAGAGGTAAAATATGATGGAAAAATTACAAAAGAAGTTGCATCTTTTGCGCTTGATTTGTTAGAAGTGGATAAAATGGGATTGGATCAGAATGACCGTAATATTTTAATGACCATGATTGAAAAATTTGCCGGTGGGCCGGTCGGACTTGATACTCTTGCAGCGGCAATCGGAGAGGATTCCGGTACGATTGAAGACGTCTATGAGCCATATCTTGTAAAAAATGGATTTATCAATCGCACTCCAAAAGGAAGAGTTGTGACAGATTTCGCCTATCAGCATTTTGGAATCACAAAATAAGCAAGTTTTTATTGCTTTTACCACTAAATCTAGTTATAATAAAACATAAAGAAAGTTACAACAAACAAGAAGTTGAAACACCAGGGAGGATAAGGTTATGTCAGCAAAGACAAGTGCCGAGGTTATTATTGGTGGAAAGGTATATACGTTAAGCGGTTATGAAGGAGAAGAATATCTCCAGAAAGTAGCAACTTATATTAACAATAAAATAAATGAGTTTGAATCCATGGAAGAGGTTCGACATTTTCCGGCTGATATGAAGGCGACTTTATTGGAGCTGAATATTGCAGATGACTATTTCAAGGCAAAATCCCAGGTTGAAAAGTTAGAACAGGAAATCGAACTAAAGGAAAAAGAAATCTACGATTTAAAACATGATTTAATTTCTAATCAGGTCAAAACAGAGACTAGTGAGAAAGAACGAAAAGCATTAGAAAAAGAAAATCGCGAATTGCAATTACATAAAGCAAAATTAGAAGCGACATTAGAAGATGCATTACTGGGAAAGAAAAAAGAGAAAAAAGAAAGTGAAACAGCGGGGACGGAGTAGATTCGTCCCCCATTTTTTCAGAAAGGACATGTTGCCCTTATGCAGAAAATAGAAGGAAAAAAAGAATTAAAAGAATTAGAATTGTTAGCACCAGCAGGGTCTTATGAAACATTTCGTGCCGTTATTCAGGCAGGAGCAGATGCTGTTTATTTAGGTGGCAATCTGTTTGGAGCAAGAGCTTATGCCAATAATTTCTCGGAAGAGGAATTGTGTCAGGCAATCGATTACGCGCATTTGCATGGTAGAAAGTTATTTTTGACGGTAAACACTTTATTTAAAGAAAAAGAATTAGAGCAGGAATTGTATCGTTACCTGCTGCCTTATTATAAACAGGGCTTAGATGCTGTCATTGTGCAGGATATGGGCGTTTTTGGATTTTTGAGAAAAGAATTTCCGGATTTGCCGATTCATACAAGTACACAGATGACGGTTACAAATGCATATGGTGCCAAATTAATGAAGGATATGGGAGCGTCACGAGTCGTAACGGCACGTGAATTGTCTTTTGCTGATATTCGGGATATTTACGAGAAAGTAGATGTGGAAATTGAAAGTTTTGTTCATGGAGCGCTTTGCTACTGTTATTCCGGACAGTGCCTTTTAAGTAGTATGTTAGGAGGACGTAGCGGAAATCGTGGGCGTTGTGCCCAGCCTTGTCGTCTTCCGTATGAGGTGTTTGATCAAAATAAAAAAGCTTTGTCGGGAGAAACTTTTATTTTAAGTCCGAAAGATCTTTGTACGATAGAGTTTTTGCCACAGCTTGCAGAGAGCGGGGTCTATTCCTATAAGATAGAAGGAAGAATGAAACAGGCAGAATATGCTGCTGGTGTTGTATCGATTTATCGGGAGTATATGGATCGTTATCTTGCAGAAGGTGCCACAAATTATAAAGTGACAAAAGAAGATATGCAAAAACTTTATGATTTTGGAAACAGAAGCGGATTTACAAAGGGATACTATTTGCAGCATAATGGAAAAAATATGATTACCTTTGAAAAACCAAATCATGCAAAAGGCAACGAGGCACTGCAAAAAGAAGTTCGTGAGACCTATATCGAAACGGAGAGAAAAGAAAAAATAAAGGGAATCTTAAAACTAAAAAAAGATTTTCCTGCTATACTTACAATACAGGATGGAGATATCATGCTTACATTAGAAGGAGATGTTGTACAAAGCGCATTAAAACAGCCGCTTCTTCCGGAAAAAGTAGAAGGTGCCATCCGAAAAACTGGAAATACACCATTTGAATTCGAAGAACTACAAATAGAAATGGATTCTGATTGTTTTCTCCCGGTGCAGTCACTAAAACAATTACGTCGGGATGCGTTAGAGCAATTGTTGGAAAAAAGACTTCAGGGAAATAGAAGAGAAATACCAAACGAAAAAGTAGCTGCAGCTGTACGCGAAACATCGGCTTGTCAAGAGACAGCCTCTTATCAAGTGCAGTCAGAACACACGACTTTGGAAGCAGAGGTATCGAAAGAAGAACTTTCTGTATCAATTGAGCAGAGGAAGCAGCTTTCGATTTGTCTAGAAAAAGAGTATGTGACATCTGTCTACTTAGATAGTACCTGCTATTTGCGGTCTAATTTAATGGAACAGTTAGAAGAGGATGTAACAAGAATTCATACGGCAGGGAAAAAGGCATACTTCATTTTGCCAGCTGTTTTTCGTACAAAGACAGCAGAGTTTTATGAAAAACAAGTAACAGCATTACAGAAGTTGGAATTAGATGGCTTTGTTGTAAAAAGTTTAGACGAGCTGTCTTTTTTGAAAGAACAGGAACTTTTGGACAAAGAAGTGGTTTTAGATCAAGGCTTATATACTTACAATAACCGTTCTCAAAAAGTATTCGAACAGGTGCCTTATGTAAGAAATACAATTCCTTTTGAATTGAATCGTCATGAAATTGCAGCGAGAGAAAATGCAAAGAGCGAAATGGTTCTGTATGGCTATCTTCCGTTAATGATTTCAGCACAATGTGTTCATGCCAATAGCACAACCTGTGATAAAAAGCCTCAGATAACTTTTTTAAAGGACAGATATGGAAAATTTTTCCCGGTGAAAAATCAGTGTATGGAATGTTACAATGTGTTATATAATACCGTGCCATTAGCATTGTTTGGGGCTCAGAAAGAATTGCGGAATGCAGGAATCAGAAAGTTCCGTCTGATGTTTACGATTGAAAATGAAGATCAGATGAAACAAATTTTGGAGTGCTATGAGTCTTCTCGAAGACAGGAGAAAATTGATTTGTCCTCTGCTTTGAAGGGAGATTATACAAAGGGTCATTTTAAAAGAGGAGTCGAATAATTTATGGTAAATCTGATTACTCAGTTATCGAAATATCTCATGATATTTATGTTTGCATTTTATGCATATGAATGTTTTGCTGTATTTCGGAAAAAGGTCAGTGAAAAAAAACGAAACGCCATGTATCACAGGCAGAATGTATTGATGTATTTGATACATCTGGATGCTTTTCTTGTGCTATATCTTGCGACTGGTGAAAAAAAGCTGATGGGATTCTATTTGATGCAGGTTGTACTTATTACGGTAATCATTGGTTGTTATCGTATTTTTTATAAAAATGCGTCAAGATTGTTACTGAATAATATGTGTATGTTGCTTTGCGTCAGTTTTATTATATTGACAAGACTGTCTTTTGATAAGGCGGTAAAACAATATGTTATTTGTGTTGCATCTACGGTAATTGCACTGTTAATTCCGGTTTTTATGAAAAAACTACATTTTTTCCATAAACTTGAGTGGTTTTACGCGGCAATCGGCATTTTAGCATTACTTCTTGTAGCGGTAGCAGGTTCTACCAGTTATGGTGCCAAAATATCTATTTCCATTGCAGGAATATCCGTTCAGCCGTCGGAATTTGTAAAAATAGTATTTGTATTTTTTGCAGCTGCCATGCTTAGTAAGTCTACGGAATTTAAAAATGTTGTAATTACAACTGTAGTAGCAGCTGCTCATGTTTTGATTTTGGTGGCTTCAAAGGATTTAGGTGGAGCACTCATTTTTTTCATTGCCTATCTTGTAATTTTGTATGTAGCAACCAGACAGCCGTTGTACTTTTTTGGCGGGCTAGGAGCAGGGGCACTTGCATCTGTATTAGGATATAAACTTTTTAATCATGTAAGGGTCAGAGTATTAGCATGGAAAGACCCACTGAGTGTCATTGATAAAGAAGGATACCAGATTTGTCAGTCTCTTTTTGCCATAGGAACCGGTGGCTGGTTTGGAATGGGGCTTTATCAGGGACTGCCAAATAAGATTCCGGTGGTAGAACAGGATTTTGTTTTTTCTGCCATTTCAGAAGAACTTGGAGGAATTTTTGCACTGTCTTTGATTATGGTATGTATTAGTTGTTTTTTGATGTTTTTTAATATCGCAATGCAGATGAAAAATCAGTTCTATAAACTGGTGGCATTGGGTTTGGGAACGGTGTATGGATTTCAGGTATTTTTAACGATTGGTGGTGTGACGAAATTCATTCCATCAACAGGTGTAACGCTCCCGTTAGTAAGCTATGGTGGAAGCTCCTTGCTTAGTACCATGATATTATTTGGGATTATACAGGGATTGTATCTTTTGAAGCAGAATGAAGGAGAATTAGATGACAAAAAAGATGGCAAAGCAAGCAAAAAGAAAACAAAAACCACAGGATTCGACGCCGAAGTGGAAGACCTCTCATAAAAACCGTGAATTTGCGGTCGTAACTTATGCATTTTTGGCTATTTTTGTGGGATTGATGGGATATTTTGTATATTACCAATTTTTTAAGAGTGAAGACTTTATCAATAGTCCATATAATAGCAGACAGGATACGTTTTCTACCCGGATTGTTCGTGGAGATATTGTCTCTGCGGATGGAAAAGTGCTTGCAGAGACAGTAACGGATGCAGAGGGAAATGAAACAAGAAATTATCCTTATGGTAATATGTTTGCTCATGCAGTAGGTTATTCCGTGAATGGAAAAGCAGGCATTGAATCACAAATGAATTTTAATCTATTGCGTTCACATACGTTTTTCTTAGAGCAGATTGTAAATGAACTGCAGGGTGAAAAAAATCAAGGTGATACGGTGGTTACTACTTTAGATTACACTTTACAGTCTACTGCCTATCATGCGCTTGGAAGTTATGATGGGGCAGTTGTTGTACTAGAGCCTTCCACCGGAAAAATATTGGCCATGGTATCAAAACCGGATTATGATCCAAATACCATTGCGGCAGAGTGGGATAGCTTAATTTCTTCGGATTCTTCGGTGCTTTTGAATCGAACTACACAGGGGCTCTACCCACCAGGATCTACTTTTAAAATTTTTACAACGTTAGAATATGCACATGAACATTCGGATTTGGATGAATATATTTATGAATGTAGTGGAAGTTTTACATCAGATGGAGCAACGATACATTGTTATAACAATAAAAGCCATGGGACAGAAAGCCTTATGGACTCTTTTTCGCATTCCTGTAATTCTTCCTATGCATCCATCGGATTAACACTTGATATTGAAGATTTTAATAGTTTGTGTAACAGTCTTCTTTTTAATACAAATCTGCCAACTACTTATGAATCTTCTGTTAGTAGTTTCTCATTGGCAAAGGATGCAGGGGATTCTATGATTATGGAAACAGCAATTGGTCAGGGAGAAACATTAGTAACACCGATGCATATGGCATTGATTACATCAGCAATCGCGAATGATGGAGTGTTGATGCGTCCTTATGTAGTGGATCATACAGAAAATGAGAAAGGTGTTGTCGTAAAAGAATATTCCCCATCTGTTTATGGAACACTGTTATCAAGTGAGGATGCTGCTCTTTTGCAGGAATATATGGAGGCGGTTGTTTCAGAAGGAACAGGAACAAAATTAAGCGGCCAGAGCTATACGGCAGCCGGTAAAACGGGATCTGCCGAGTTCACATCAGCAGAAGGAGATGGAACGCATTCCTGGTTTGTTGGTTATGCAAGTTGGGAAGGAAAAGAAGATATTGCAGTTGCAGTAATTGTAGAAGATTCCGGTGCTGGAAGTGAATATGCAGTGCCGGTAGCAAAACAAATTTTCGATGCATATGGTACATTAAACTAGAAAATGAATTTTTATTTTGTTGCACGCAGTTTGAAAAAGTATTATACTTGATTTAAGTTTTGAAAAACCACATCAGGAGGTATTGCAATGATAGAAGCAACAAGTTGTGGTGGTGTGGTAATATTTCGCGGGAAAATACTACTCTTGTATAAGAATTACAAGAATAAGTATGAGGGCTGGGTTTTACCCAAGGGAACCGTGGAGTCAGGGGAAGAGTACAAGGATACCGCTCTGCGTGAAGTGCTAGAAGAGACTGGGGCACAGGCATCTATTATTAAATATGTCGGGAAAAGCCAATATACCTTTACAGTTCCAGAAGATACCGTTGAAAAGGAAGTACACTGGTATCTGATGATGGCTGACAGTTATTACAGTAAACCACAGCGTGAAGAGTATTTTATGGATTCCGGTTTTTATAAGTTCCATGAAGCATATCATCTTCTAAAATTTGCAAATGAAAAGCAGATTTTGGAAAAGGCTTATAATGAATATCTGGAATTGAAAAAAAGTAATTTATGGGGCAGTCATAAGTATTTTTAAAAGCAGTTTTTTGGCTGCTTTTTGCCTTATAAAATGTGATAACATTTTATCATTTAATGGACGTGAGGATTTTGCATGATCTGGTATGACAAATTATATGTTGGAGAAAGTATTATACATAAGACAAATAAAGTCAGATGGAAAATTCGCCACAATGCAGGTCAGATAAATATCTATGTCATTACCTTACCCTCTAACAGGGAAAACCTTTTGGACATTATTCCTTCCCAGGAACTATTACAGAAAGGATATCCCAAGAAAAATCTTTATATTGTTGGATTAGCAAAGGGATATGAAGAAGCAATAGAACTGGCAGGTTCTATTATCATGGAGGTATATCGCCATACCGGGGCGTTTGCCGTGACAGACTATCTTTTACGTAAACGAGAAGAGCGAGAAATGGTATGACAATTGTAATTGCAATTTTAAAGGTAATAGGAATCATTTTAGTGTCAGTTTTGGGATTAGCAATTCTTTTTATTTTGCTCGCATTATTTTTACCGGTAAGTTATTCTGTTTTAGGAATATCAGAAGAAGATGTGATGGTAAAAGGAAAGATATACTGGCTGTTTCATTTGATTACATTTCATTTTCTCTATAAAAAAAATGAATTTTCTTCAGAAGTGCGGATATTTGGAATTCGTCTCAAGAAAAAGAAACCTGATCTGACAGATGTTTATGACGAATATGAGATAGAAGAAGACATAGAAGAACAAACTATAGATAACGTAGAAAATGACGTAGAAGAGAAAATTACGGATGATGCCGAAGAGAAAACTTCGAATGACATAGAAAATGAGTTTCGAAACGAAAAGAAGCTTTCTTTTTGGAATAAGATTTTGGAAAAAGGTAAAAGAATAACACAGAGTATAAGCCACTTTTTTGAAGCCTTTCAAACCATTCGAAAGAATGGAAAAGAGTGGATATCTCTCCTAACAAAAGAAGAAAATAAGGCAACTATGTTTGGAGTGCTTGGAGAACTTAAGTATCTGCTAAAGCATTTCGGAATTCGAAGAATTCGTTCTGACCTTGTATTTTCTACTGGAGATCCGGCGCTGACCGGACAAGTTTTAGGAGGACTTTGCCTGCTTCCGTTCCTTTACCAAAAGGGAGTACATGTTTGTCCTGATTTTGAAACAGATGAATTTTATATAAAAGGTGAATTAGAAGTATCCGGACATCTTCGGATGGTTCATATCCTACGTTCCGGAATTCATTTATGGAAAGATAAGAATTTAAGAGAACTCATAAAAAGTATGATAAAATAGGAGGTTTTACAAATGGCAGATAATACATTTCATAATACGGTGGAATCCTTGTTTAAAGGGATGGATAGTTTTATTACAACCAAGACAGTAGTTGGAGATGCAATTCATATTGGAGATACAATCATTCTTCCTTTGGTAGATGTATCATTTGGAGTTGCGGCCGGAGCATTCAGTCAGGATAAGAAAAATAATGGTGCCGGCGGTATGGGTGGTAAAATTATGCCAAGTGCAGTGCTTGTTATACAAAATGGGACAACAAAGTTAGTTAATATCAAAAATCAGGATGGTGTTACAAAAATTTTGGATATGGTTCCGGAATTTGTAGACAGATTTACCTCTGGTAAGAAAAATGAAGAACAACCGGTAAAAGCAGAAGAGGATGAAACAGCAAGAAAAAAGGCGGAAGAAAAAATGGGTGATATTTTATCAGAGTCAGTTTCTGATAAAGAATAGAATGAAAGAAAAGGCATATATTAATAGTAATATATGTCTTTTTTGGTGCCAGAATGAGAAGAATAATTGGATTTGCACTGTTTTGGTTTGCGATGGGAATGCTTGTTATGCTCATTCTGTCGAATGAATTTTTGGGATTTCTAATCATTGCCATCTGCTTAATTCTTGGATATTATATTTTTTGCTGCTAAAAAAAGTGTCGCAGGAGAGCAGTTTCTTATAGAACAAAAAAAGAGAATTGATAAACTCAATTCTCTTTCAAGGTTCAATCTTAAGCTCTTTCTACTTTACCGGATCTCAAACAGGAAGCACATACATATAACTTCTTTGGTGTTCCATTAACTTTACAGTTAACACGTTTGATGTTTGATTTCCACATTCTATTTGATCTTCTATGAGAATGGCTGACATTATTTCCGAAATGAGCGCCCTTTCCACAAACTGCACATTTTGCCATGACTTGCACCTCCTTGCATTTTCCTAAGTCTACTTATATTAGACTCACAACATGATTATTCTATCAAATAATATAGTAGAATGCAAGCAGATTTTAAAAAAATTATAAAATTCGTAATTTGAGACTATGAATTTTTCTAAAAAGCGGTTATAATAAGAGCAAACTAGCGTCAGTATGAATAAAATTAAGATGGAGGCTACGTATGAAAGGACAAATGGAAACCCAGTTGGGTAAAGTTATGATAGACCCTGAAGTAATTGCAACTTATGCAGGCTCTGTAGCAGTAGAATGCTTCGGTATTGTTGGTATGGCGGCAGTGAATATGAAAGACGGTCTTGTAAAATTATTGAAAAAAGATTATTTGACACATGGTATAAATGTTGTAGTAGATGAAGAAAATAAAATTACAATTGATTTTCATGTCATCGTATCTTATGGTGTCAGTATCGGTACGGTTTCCGATAACTTAATCGAAACAGTAAAATACAAAGTAGAAGAATTTACTGGAATGGAAATCGACAAATTGAATATTTACGTCGAAGGCGTACGTGTGATTGATTAAGGAGGATTAGAAAGTTGGAAATCAAGGCGATAAATGCTGAAACTCTTGCAAAGATGTTTTTGGCAGGAGCAAAGAATTTAGATGCAAAAAAAGAATGGATTAATGAATTAAATGTATTCCCGGTACCAGATGGGGATACAGGTACTAATATGTCAATGACAATTATGTCAGCGGCAAAAGAAGTTATGAATATAGAACAGAAGGACATGAAGTCAGTTGCAAAAGCAATTTCTTCCGGTTCTTTAAGAGGAGCAAGAGGTAATTCTGGTGTTATCCTTTCTCAGTTATTTCGTGGATTTACAAAAGTAATTGCTGAATACGATGAGGTGAATGTTCAGATTATGGCAGATGCTTTGGAAAAAGCAACAGAAACAGCGTATAAAGCTGTTATGAAGCCAAAAGAAGGAACCATCTTAACCGTTGCAAAAGGAATGTCAAATAAAGGTCTTGAACTGGCAGAGGAGACAGATGATTTAATTACGTTTTGCCGTGAAGTGATTAAGGCAGGCGACCATGTATTAAGTAAGACACCGGACATGCTACCTGTTTTAAAACAGGCAGGTGTTGTAGATTCCGGCGGACAGGGATTAATGCAGGTATTAAAAGGATGTCTTGATTGTTTAGAAGGCAAAGAGATTGATTACAGTTTTGAAGAAGTTCCTGCTTCCGGTATGACAGAAGGAGCTGCATCTTACAATTTAGATGCACAGGCTTCCCAGGAAATTACATTTACTTATTGTACGCAGTTTTTAATCATGTTAGAAAAGCCTTTTACCAGCAAACAGGAAAATGAATTCAAAAGTTATTTAGAGTCCATTGGTGATTCTATCGTTGTTGTTGCTGATGATGAGATTGTAAAGGTACATGTACATACCAACGATCCGGGTCAGGCAATGCAAAAAGGTTTAAGTTACGGACAATTAACTACTATCATCATTGAAAATATGCGTTTAGAGCGTGATGAAAAAATTTCTGCTTTAAAAGAGAAAGAGATGCAATCAACTTCTGCCCAGAAAGAAGATGTGGTAGAAGAGCCGGTGGAAGAAAAGGAAATGGGCTTTATTACTGTTAGTATCGGTGAGGGAATCAACGAGATATTTAAAGGATTAGGTGTTGATTATATCATTGAGGGTGGTCAGACCATGAATCCAAGTACAGAAGACATGTTGAATGCGATTGAAAAAGTCCATGCAAAGAATATTTTTATTCTCCCAAATAATAAAAATATTATACTTGCAGCAAATCAGGCAGCTTCCTTAGTGGAAGATAAGAATATTATTGTTATTCCGACTAAGACTGTTCCTCAGGGAATCACAGCATTGATTAATTATATTCCTGATAATTCTGCAGAAGAAAATGCAGCAAGAATGAAGGAAGAAATTGAACTTGTCAAAACTGGCCAGGTAACTTATGCAGTACGTGATACGGTCATTGATGATAAAGAAATTAAAGAAAATGATTTTATGGGAATTGGTGATAAGAGCATCTTATCCGTAGGTCAGGATTTGAAAGAGACCGTTATGGATATGCTTTCTCAGATGATTGATGAAGATTCTGCGATGGTAAGTATTTATTATGGCGAGGATACGAAGGAAGAAGATGCAGATGAAATTGCATCCTTGGTGGAAGAGAAGTATCCGGAAGTAGAAGTAGATGTTCAGTTTGGTGGTCAGCCAATTTATTACTACGTTATTTCTGTAGAATAATAAGAAGATATTAGAATGCCTGGAAAAGAAATTCTTTTCCGGGCTATCTTAAATTTTGGCCCTTTCAGAAAGATTGGTAAGGGTAAAGTGCATGAAAAGGGAGAAATCCATGAATCGAAATTCATCCTTACAGGAATTAAAGGGAATTGGAGCAAAAACAGAAGAATTGTTTCATAAGATTGAAATTGAAACAGTTGGAGAACTTTTGCTTCGTTATCCAAGAACCTATTTACAATATCCAGAAGTAAAACAGCCGGATGAAGTAACAGAGGGAGAAACAGCAGCCGTTGTCGGACGAATTATGCAAAGCCCGGTGGTAAGAAAAGCCCGTAAGATGGCAATAACCGTTACTTCTATAGGGGCAATGGGCGTCACAATCCAGTTGGTATGGTATCGTATGCCTTATGTGAAAAATAATTTGAATCCGGGTAACAATTACATATTTTATGGAAAAGTAACCAAAAAAAATGGACGGTTGACAATGGAGCAACCTGCTATTTTTTCTGTAGAGCAGTATCAGGAAATGGAACATATCTTCATGCCAGTGTATTCTTTGACAACAGGACTCTCCAATAATATGGTGATAAAGGCAGTTAAAGCCGCCCTTTCCGAAGAAACGCTTCTTCCGGATTATTTGCCGGAAGAAATTCGCGATAAATATGAACTTTGTGAATATAATTATGCAATTAAACAGATTCATTTTCCTGATGATATGGATACTTTGATTGCAGCCAGAAAACGTCTTGTGTTTGATGAATTTTTTCTCTTTATTCTCAGTATGCAGTTTCAGAAAGAAAAGAAAGAAAAAGAGGAGAATTGCTTTTCCTTTTCGGAGGATGGATTTGTTGATGGGTTGATTGAGCAGCTTCCTTATGAATTAACTGGAGCACAGAAAAAAGCATTGCTTGATGTCAGAAAAGACTTACGCAGTCCATATGTGATGCAACGTTTGATACAGGGAGATGTTGGTTCAGGAAAGACGATTATTGCATTTCTTGCCATGGTCGATGCAGCACATCATGGTTATCAGTCTGCCATTATGGCACCAACTGAGGTACTTGCAAGACAGCATTATGAGACCTATCAGAAATTATGTGAAAGCTTTGGATTAAGAATTCCAATTGTTCTTTTGACAGGGTCTCTTACTGCAAAACAAAAGCGTATGGCATATGAAGCAATTGATTTGTATCCGAATGCGATGATTATTGGAACACATGCATTGATTCAGGAAAAAGCAGTCTATGCCAATCTTGCGCTTGTTATTACAGATGAACAGCACCGATTTGGAGTACGACAGAGAGAAACTTTCGCTGAAAAAGGAGTAAAACCAAATATCCTTGTCATGAGTGCAACTCCGATTCCAAGAACTTTAGCGATTATTCTTTATGGAGATTTAGATATATCCGTTGTTGATGAAGTTCCGGCAAAACGTCTTCCAATCAAAAACTGTGTAGTGGATACCAGATATCGCCCTAAAGCATATTCTTTTATTGAAAAAGAAGTGCAGGCTGGACATCAGGCTTATATTATTTGCCCTTTAGTCGAAGAGAGTGAGAACATGGAAGGGGAAAATGTAGTCGACTATGCAAAAAGATTACGTGAAATTTTCCCGGAAGAAATACAGCTTGGAATTTTACATGGAAAGATGAAGCCGGATTTGAAAAATCGGATTATGGAAGAATTTGCAGCAAATAAAATCCAGATATTAATATCAACTACGGTTGTAGAGGTAGGCGTTAATGTACCAAATGCAACGGTTATGATGATTGAAAATGCAGAGCGTTTCGGATTGGCACAGCTTCATCAGCTAAGAGGTCGTGTAGGACGTGGCGATGCTCAGTCATATTGCATTATGGTAAATTGTTCAAAGAGCAAGCACGCAAAAGAGCGTCTGAATATTTTAAATCAGTCCAATGATGGTTTTAAAATCGCAAGTGAGGATTTAAAATTGCGTGGACCGGGAGATTTTTTTGGAATCAGGCAAAGTGGAGAAATGCAATTTGCATTGGGAGACATTTATCAGGATGCGGCTATTTTGCAACAGACTTCAGAGGAAGTATCCAGACTGTTAGAAGAAGATCCGAATCTGGAACGTGAATCTTCCAAAAATCTTCGTATCTATCTGGAAGATTTCTTGGAAAACAGAAAAAATAAGCTTAATTTATAAACTATATGTAATGAAGGAACAGACAGAAAGAAAAATGGACGAGAAACGTGTACGAATCTGCGATATTGCAGAAGAACTTGGACTGAGTACTGCAACGGTATCAAATGTATTGCATGGTAAGACGAATAAGGTATCAGATGAAACGGTGCAGCGTGTACAGGCGCTTTTAGAAGAACGGCAATATATTCCCAGTATGGCCGGTATTCTGTTAGCGCAAAATTCTTCGAGAATTATTGGTGTTGTTATCAATGACCATGAAAAATATGAATCTCATACGCTTGAGGATGTCTATATTGCATCTTCTTTGAATGAACTTTCGACTGAGATTGAGAAAAGTGGACAATTTATGATGGTGAAGAAAACGACAGATCCGGAAGAAATCATCCGGTTTGCTTCTATGTGGAATCTGGATGGCATGGTCTTGATGGGATTTTGTGATCAGGATTATGTGTACCTGCGGAATCACATGAGGATTCCATTTGTTGTCTATGATGGCTATTGTGTACAGGAAGAGCGTATCTATAATATTACGATCGACAATTATGATGGTGGTTTTCAAGTGGGCGTTTATTTCAAAAAATGTGGTCATAAACGGGCCTTGTGTATTTCGGATAATGAGATTTGTCTTGATAAAGAGCGTTATGATGGTTTTGCAGAAGGGTTTGGGAAAGAAGCGGCAGATTTTTTGCTTATTCCCATGCAAAAGACAAAACGTATATCTTTCTATGAAGCACATTTGGAATTATTGAAAAGCTATACGGCAATTTTTGCAGTATCCGATTATTATGCAATTGAGTTAATGCAATTTTTAAATACACATCATGTTTTGGTTCCGGATGATATTTCAATTGCAGGTTTTGATGATATTCCAATGTGCAAGCTTGTGTCTCCAACCCTGACTTCGGTACAGCAGGACGTATCTCTTCGGGCAAAGATTGCATTAGAAAAACTTGGAGAATTAAAAGAAAAAAAGAATACGGAATCAAGTGTTATGCTTCCTGTAGTTTTAAAAGAACGAGAGAGTACAAGTAGATGTAAGAAATAATGATATAGGGTGAATTTGTGCAAAATACACAAGTTTACCCTATTATTTTTTGTTTGAGGTTATGCGCTTAACCTTTGAATTACAGCATAAACAGAAGTATAATTCCTTTATAAGAACAAAGGGGGAAAAGATAGGATGAAGGAGAATCAAACTTTTTTTCAAAACGTATGCAGCCTTGCAATTCCGGTTGCATTACAATCAATGCTTCAGGCATCTTTTGGAATGATTGACCAGATCATGATAGGACAGCTTGGCAGTGTAAGTGTTGCAGGTGTCGGACTTGCCGGGAAATTTTCTTCTATTTATACAGTTGTAGTATCTGCAATTGGCGCAGTAGCAGGAATTATGATTTCTCAGTATATGGGACAAAAAAACAAGCCCGAAGTGCGCAGAAGCTTTTATATGAATTTGCTATTTGCCTGCGGTCTAGCAGGAATATTTACGGTGTTGTGTGTATTGTTTCCAAAAGCCATTATGCATTTGTATATGAAAGACGAAGTTACGGTGCAGGCAGCTGCTGGATACTTAACCATTACTGCAGCAACCTTTTTTCCGGTAGCGCTTGCAACATTATTGTCCACATTATTGCGCTGTATGGAAAAGGCAGTTTTTCCGCTTGTTGCAAGCTTTATTGCAACTTTAGCGAATACCGGCTTTAACTATGTTTTGATTTTTGGAAAGTTCGGGGTTGCGCCGATGGGAGTAACGGGAGCGGCAATTGCAACTGTAATATCACAGATTTTAAATATGACAATCATGTTATTCTTTTTGTGGAAATATCGGAACCAGTTTAAGACTAGTGGCGAAGAGGAGGAAAAAATAGGACATTTTGATTGGAAACAATATAGCTCCATGCTTCTTCCGATTCTCATCTGCGAATTTATGTGGAGCCTGGGAGAAAATATATATGCAGCTATCTACGGACATTTAGGAACAAACGCCTGCGCAGCAATGACATTAACCAATCCAATTCAGGGGCTCATGATAGGGGCATTGTGTGGACTGTCACAGGCGGCAGGCATCATAATCGGGAAGCTGCTTGGAAAAGAAAAATATGACGAGGCATACCGTGCATCCAAAAAGCTGAGTTTATACGGTTTTGTTGGATCTATCTGCCTTTCAGTCGTGCTTCTTTTGATAGCAAAGTATTATGTAGAAATTTATCAAGTAGAAGAAGTAGTAAAAATTTTGACAATAAAAATTCTCGTTGCTTATGCATTAGTTGCACCATTTAAAGTACAAAATATGATTGTAGGTGGTGGAATTCTTCGCAGTGGAGGACAGACTAAGGTTGTTATGATGATAGATTTAATTGGTACCTGGATTTTTGGAGTGCCACTTGGACTGATTTCAGCTTTTGTATTAGATCTTTCCATTCCATATGTTTATTTTATCCTTTCACTAGAAGAATGTGTCCGTTTTGCCATATCAATAGTTGTTTTTCGGAAAAGAGGATGGATGCAGAAACTCAAGTAAGGATTGTTCCTCAATAGGATACTCGAATTCCATAGAAAAAAAGATGCTGCCGCACCTGTGAAATTTTATCACGGATGTGGCAGCTCTTTTGTTATTTACCAGACATCTGTCTTTCCTGGGCCTCAATCATTTTTTTCACCATATAGCCCCCAACGGAACCATTCTGTTTGGAAGTAAGATTCCCGTTGTATCCATCACTTAATGGAACACCAATTTCACTTGCTACTTCGTACTTAAAACGATCTAAAGCACCTTTTGCTTCTGGAACTGCTGCTTTGTTAGATGAACGTCCTGACATATCTGTTTCCTCCTTTGGTATAAAAATATTGATTGGTATAGAAAATATGATAAAAAACAATTGAAAGAAAAACGTTAAATTTTTTCCTTCGCTTGTTTGATAATATTCTGTGCACCAGACAAAAAAATAAACAGCCATTTTCTGTAAAAACCTAGACGTAAAAAGAAAAAAGTAGTAAAATCAACAATGTAAGCACTTACATTATATATAAAAGAATGGAGAAATGACATGGATACAATTGAAAAGTATATCGATGAATTATTAGAAAAAAGTACGCCGGATCGTCCAATCTGGAACATTGAAAAGATTCTGCAGGGATTAAAGTCAAAGTGGAATTATATTGATGGCTGTATGATTAAAGCAATTTTAGAAATGTATGCCATTACCAAAAATGAAAAATATTTTAAATTTGCGGATAGCTTTATTGATTGTAAAGTCATGGAAGACGGTAGTATTGATGGATATGATGTAGAAGAGCTGAATATTGATAATGTCAATGCAGGAAAGACTTTGTTTGAATTATATGATTTGACTGGAAAAGAGAAATACAGAAAAGCAATTGATTTAGTCTATAGTCAGGTAGAAAAAATGCCTCGTACGAAAGAAGGTAATTTCTGGCATAAGGACATATATCCAAATCAGGTCTGGTTAGACGGACTCTATATGTGCCAGCCATTTTATATGGAATATGAAACACGCTTTAACAATAAAAAGAATTATGATGATATTTTTAAACAGTTTTTCAATGTTGTAGAACATATGAGAGATCCAAAGACTGGCTTATATTATCATGCTTATGATTCTTCTAGAGAAATGTTCTGGTGTGATAAGGTAACCGGATTAAGTCAGAATTTCTGGCTTCGAGCTTTAGGCTGGTATTCTATGGCATTGCTCGATACCCTAGACAAATGTGACCCATCTGTAGGAGAACCTTATGAAAAGTTAAAACAGGTATTTGTGGACTTGATGGATGCCATGTTAAAATATCAGGATGAAAGCGGTATGTGGTATCAGGTTGTCAATTTAGGAGGTATGGAAAAGAACTATTTAGAGACAAGTGGAAGCTCCATTATGGCGTATGCATTGTTAAAAGGTGTTCGCCTTGGATTTTTACCAGAAAGTTATCGGGAATATGGATTAAAAGTGTTTCAGGGAATCTGTGATAAATATTTAACGACAGATGAGAATGGAAATCTTCATTTGGATGGAATCTGTCTCGTGGCAGGCCTTGGAGGAGTCCAAAAACGCCCAGGTACTTTCGATTATTATATGTCTGAGCCTGTTGTAAAAGATGATGCCAAAGGTGTAGGTCCATTTTTACTTGCTTATACAGAGACACTTCGTTTAAAATAAAGTTTATAAATCTGCTGCTAATGTAGCAGAGAATCAATCTATATGTGAAAGAAAATATCCCCAAGGACAGTGGTCTTTGGGGATATTTTGGTATAAAAGCAGAGAAAACGTTAGGATTCCTACGAAACAGATTCGCCTTGGAGCACTATCTTACTTTATAATATATATAAGAGTACGTTATATTACATATAAAGAATAATTTTGGATAAAACGACAAAAGGGAGAGAAGTTTGATGAAAAAGAAATCAGCGGAGAAAAAGACGATAAAGTCAGCTTTATCTGTATTACTCGTATTTGTCATTACATTTTTACTTATTTATACCAATGTATTCTATTCGTGGGATAAGATGGTTTCTGATTGGCTTTGTCAGACTGGAAGAGTTCCAGATAGCAGAATTTATATTCTTGCCATTGACGACAAGACATTAGAACAATATGGTCCCATGAATCAGTGGAGCCGGGATATTTACACAAATACAGTGGAAATTTTAAATCAAGACGCAGATAGGGCACCTGCTGTTATATGTTTTGACATTATGTATTTAGAAGATACAGATACAAAAGTGGATACTGCATTTGCAGATGCCTGTGCAAAGGGCGGAAATGTTGTTACAGCAATGAACCTTCAATTTAAAGAAATGCCGGAGATAGACGAAAATGGTAATCTTACCATAAATCAGTTCTATATAGAACAGGCATCTTATCCTATTGATACATTGAAAAATGCTGCATCCTATGGATATGCAAATACACTCGTAGATGAAGACGGTTATGTTCGAAGAACAATGGCACAGGTAGACTATGAAGAAGAGGTTATTTATAGTCTTGCAACAGAGGTTTATCGCTCTTATATGATAAAAAATGGACAAGAACCTGTTCTGCCTGTATTAGATGAAAATAATCAATTTAGTTTTCAATACGCGGTAAAATCAGGTGGATATAGTGTCATTTCTTTGTGTGATTTGTTAGATGGTACAGTAAGTTCTTCCATTTTCCAAAATGGAATTGTATTTGTTGGGGCGTATGCTTCTGGATTGTATGATTCTTATGTACCGGCTATTTCCCATGGAGAACAGATGTATGGAGTAGAGGTGCAGGCCAATATTGTGGATGCTCTGTTAAATGGAGCCACACAACAGGAAATACCAAAGAATGTTTATGCGTTGCTTGCAGCACTTCTTGCGTCTGTTTACTATTTGTTGGCAAAAAAATTAAAGACCATACCATCAGCAATTGTAATGTTTGTTATGGCTACGGCATCCGTTCTTTTTGCGAAAGTGGCTTATCAAGCAGGCTATATTTTACCGGTTCTTGTATTTCCTGCAATGCTAGTATTGCTATATGTAGTTACAATGGTGCGTGGTTATATGGAAGAAACAAGACGCAAACGTCAGATTTTAAATGTATTTCGAAAATATGTAGCACCGCAAATTGTAGAAGAAATTGGAAAAAAAGGAGAATTTGAGGTTAAGCTTGGCGGAGAAAAGCGTCATATTGCAGTTCTTTTTGTTGATATTCGAGGATTTACAACAATGTCTGAGAGCTTGCAGCCTGAAGAAGTAGTAGAAATTTTAAATGAATATTTATCTCTTACCACGCAGTCAATTTTTAAAAATTCTGGAACCTTAGATAAGTTTGTGGGAGATGCTACCATGGCAGTTTTTAATGCACCATTTGCATTGGAAGATTATGTATACAAAGCAGTAAAAACTGCATGGGATATGAAGGCTGGAGCAGAAGATTTAGCTAAAAAATTTGAAGAACGTTTTGAAAAAAGTGTTGCATTTGGCATCGGAGTTAATTGTGGAGAAGCAGTTGTTGGAAATATTGGCTGTGAATTTCGAATGGATTATACAGCAATTGGTGATACAGTCAACACAGCGGCACGTTTAGAGAGCAATGCAAAGCGTGGTCAGATTTTAATCAGCAGTGCGGTTTATGAACAGGTGAAAGATCGGGTGGAAGTGACACCAATTGGTGAGATTCCTTTAAAAGGAAAGGCAAAAGGTGTGTTTGTATATCAAGTAGATGAGGTGAGGTAGCAGATGAGAAAAGCATATATTATTCCGGATCCTGCACATATGGAGATATCACAGAAACTTGCAGGGGAAGCGCAGGCAGGATTTGAATACAATGATTTCTTTTTGCCGGAAATGTTAGATGATAAAAAGAAACAAATGGAAAGAATTAATGCATATTCAAAAGTGAGGAGTGATTTTTCGGGAGACACAATGCATGGAGCTTTTCTTGATGTAACGATTCACAGTCAGGACCTTAAAATCCGGGAAATTTCCAAACTTCGAATGTGCCAGTCAATGGATATTGCAAAAGAAATGAACCTTCGAGGGGTAGTGTTTCACACAGGAAGATTATATAACTTCCGAGATGTAAATTATTTAAAAAACTGGCTGGAGCTGAATGAACAGTTTTTAAGAGTGTTGTTAGAGCAGTACCCCAAGCAGGAAATCTGGCTGGAAAATATGTTTGATGAAGCACCGGATGTTTTGGCCGAATTAGCGGAACGAATGAGAGACTGTCCGGGATTTGGAATTTGTTTTGACTATGCACACGCTGTTATTTATGGTGGGAATCCTGAAGAATGGTTTCAAAAATTAGCACCTTTTATCCGTCATATTCACATTAATGATAATGATTTAAAAGGAGATTTACATCAGTCGGTTGGAAGTGGGAAATTAAACTGGGAACTTTTTCAAGAACAAATACTACATTATAAACTGGAGGCATCCGTATTGATAGAAGTCAATGGAGAGGAAAAACAAAAAAAATCCATAGAATATATGAAGCAAAAGAAGTTGTATCCGTATTAATCAGAAGGGAATGATCGTATGGAACTGACAAAAAGAGATTTTGAACAGATTTTAAATATAGGGATATCATTGACGACGGAAAAAGACAGCAATAAATTATTCGACACTATTGTGGAAAGCGGAATGGAAATTACACAGTGTGATGCCAGTACGCTGTATTTGTATGAAGATGGTGTACTGAAATTTAAAATCATGAAGACAATATCTCAGGATATTAGCAGGGGAAGTCATGGTGAAAGCATTGATGATATTCCATCAGTGGAATTCAGAGAAGAAAATATCTGTGCATATACAGCAATTCATCGTCAGGTGGTCAATATTCCTGATGTATATGATAGTGATACCTTTGATTTTTCGGGTCCAAAACGATATGACGCAATGACAGGTTATCGAACAAAATCCATGTTGGTTATTCCAATTGAAAACAATACAGGGGAACTTCTAGGTGTGCTTCAAATGATAAATGCCATGGATCAGGACGGAAATGTAATTGCTTTTGATCCAAGCTATGAAATTATTATACGATCGCTAGGTTCCTTAGCCGCAATTGAATTAATAAATTTACAGTATTTGGAAGAAATCAAAATTCAGTTACATTCTTTTGTGGAAGCGATGGCAACGGCAATTGATAAAAGAACACCTTATAACGGAACCCATACCCGAAAAGTTGCTGAATATTCTTTGATTCTTGCAAAGAAGATAAACGAGAAACATGAAGAAAATTTAGCAGAAGAATTTTTTGATGATGACCGGCTGGAAAAATTAGAATTAGCAGCATTGTTACATGATATAGGGAAAATGGTAATTCCAAGGGAAATCATGAATCGAGCGACCAGACTTGATCATGATATGGAAAAATTAGAAAAGCGTTATCAGCTTTTACGTTGTTATTATGAAATTGATATGCTTCGCGGAACTATTTCAAGTGGGGAATACGAACAGAAAATTACATTTCTAAGGGAAGAGGAGGAATTTATACATCGAATTGATACGGTTGGATTTTTGCCGGATGAGGACTACGATAGAGTACAGAGACTGGCGGAACATACATATGTGACGCCAGAGGGGGAAGAAATCCCTTATTTGACTGAACGGGAGAGGGAGTGCCTTAGTATTCGAAAGGGCACTTTAACGGATGAGGATCGCAAAAAGATGGAGAGTCATGTGGAGATGACTTCTAAAATTTTAAGCAAGGTTCGCTTTAATAAAAATTATAAAGATGTGCCAAAATGGGCAGGTGAACATCATGAATATTTAAATGGAACCGGTTATCCGAATCACCTGCGCGAAGAGAACTTGGAAATTGAAACAAGAATTATTACAATTTCTGATGTTTATGATGCCTTAACGGCAAGGGATCGACCTTATAAACCGGCTATTCCGATGGAAAAAGCATTTAAAATTTTGCATAGCATGGTGGAGGAAGGAAAATTAGAAGGGCGTTTGGTAGACTGGCTCGAAGAGGCTTTATTAGAAAGTTCGCAGGGAAATAGAGAGGAGGTAGCTGCAAATGAAGTTAAAAATAAAGGATAAGATGAAAAGAATTTTGGCAATTGTATTAGCAGGCGTATTATTCTTTGCAGGAATCAACTTTTTTCCTATTGGATCAAAATATTTTGAGGTATTTGCATCGAGTACAGATTCTCTTGATTCCGACAATGTTGGAAAATTAACCTTGAATTCAACAACAAGTTCAAAATTTACAGAAATTTTTGAAACGTATATGAGTAATTCTGAGTGTAGCAGTATACAGGTTGATGTAGAGGAGAGTGCTTCGCTAGAAGGTAATTGGCCAGATATTATAAAGCCAGTGACATTTGAATTGAATGGATATACCCTTTCGCTTACAGATTCAGCCGGAACAGAAACGCTGATTACTGTAGAAAATGGCGGCACCTTGACATTTACCTCTACAAGCGGTAAGGCAGAAATTACGGGGGATGGAGGTTCAGGAAACTATATAATTTCAGTAAATGATGGCGGTGTTCTTACTGTAGATAGCAATGTTGAATTTGGCACAAGTATTACAGAAGCGACGGAATCTTATTCCGATGAGAGAACTTATATGTGTTATACGGTATATCCTCAAGTTGCACCAGGAGGAACGATAAACATTTGGGGTGGTTCCTATCAGTATCAGCCTGGAAATGGAGGCGATGCATTACAGCTAAAGTACAAGTATGGTTTATGTGAAGAGATTACAACGGATGACGAAGACCTTGCAACACAAATTATTAGAGTTTGTCCTGATTTTATAGAGGATGGTGTTTATATTGTTCCTGAGTGGGAAGTGGAAGCGGAGCCAGTCTGTCTGATTTATGCTGACGGAGCATTCCCAGATGGCCTAGCTACCATAAAAGTTCCGAATAGCAGTACATTTTTTTCGAGTATTCAGATAAAAGAAAGTGATTTTTCAAACGTTAATATTTATAATGATTCTTTTAGTTATGTAACAGCGGAATCAGGAACAGTCTGGGTAGCTTCTTCTATGGAACTTCCAGAAAATTGCAGCCTTGAGTATGCTCCGGAAAACAAAGAGGAAGACTACCTCAAAGCGGGCAGTGTTTTGAGCTTTGTTCCAGAAGACAGCTATACGGTTTATTGCTTTACATTTCAGGATGATGCTTATGATTCGAGTGATAGTTCCTATATTGAACATTGTGAAGATGGAACCAAAAAGATTACAGTACCACCATTTGCAATTACACTTAGCTGTCAGGTATCCGAACTTTCTGAAGCCACGAAAGAAATGTATCTTTTGGAGGAACTTGATAGTATCGAATGTGATGGCGAACAATGGTATATTCCTCAAAAGGAATCATTATTAAGAACACTGGGCGGATATATCTGGTTGAAGTGTCCTGAGACAGAATCAGAATGGACAGAGGATACGTGGCCTGGATTTGCTTCTTATAATGGAAAAGGACTGAATTTGGAATTTCTGATGATGAACAATGATACTTCCGAAGAAGAATATGGCAGAGTTTATTCTTTGAATCTTCCTTGTAATATTGATGCAAGCTCTCCACTCGTAGAAATCAATGCTACAACAGCGGATGGAAAAGCGTATGATGTGACAAGTAATGCTGTCTGGACAAATCAGAATGTCGAAGTGGTTGTGACAGCAGAAGATGAGCTGACGAAAGTTGCATCAGCTAATTTGTCTGAAAGTCCGGTAGAATGGGTTGCATCAGATACAAACAGTACAGATGGTTCCGGGAAACAAAAATATACTTTTAAATTCGAAGATATTGAGTGTGATACCAGTGTTCTTGTTTCTGTACAGGATTTAGGGGGATGGCTTACCGAGAAATATGTTTATCTAAAAATCGATAAAACAGCTCCTGTTTTAAAAGTAATAGATACGACACTTACTGATAGTGAGGAGTTGGAGTTAGTCAGTGGTGCGGTATACAATAATGAACTCATTCTTTTTGCGGAAGATTCTAATGCGAGTGATGGTGCGTCAGATACCGACAGTGAAACTGTTGCTTCCGGCATTAGTAGCATTACCATAAAAAATGAAACAAGTGAAATAGTATACGAAGGAGAAAATTTATCTGAAACAATTACAATTCCACAGGAAGAAACAGACGTTACCTATGATATTACGGTGACAGATGTGGCAGGAAACGCGACCACATATACAGGAATCACTGTGAAAAAGTTTATACAAAAAGCAAATCTTGTTTTGGAAGAAACAGACGTTGTATATGGAAGTGAGACACAGATACCTTTGACGATTACAAATATCAGTGAGAATTCAATCTGCTTAACAGGAGAAGCAACTGTTACAGGCACATCAGCAGAAAATTTTGATGTAACTGCAATAAATAACCTATCTAGTACTTCTACAAGTATTTCGGCAGGTTCTAACTTACAGACATCTATCACAATTCCAGCTGGAACGAATGCCGGAACCTATACAGCAGTTTTAAAAGTTCCATATTATTTTATGGATACATCAGTAGCTACGGCAGATAATCTGGATGGAATGAAAAAAGAACAGTATGTAACGTTAGAATTAAATATAACAGTGTTGCAAAAATTTTTGAATGTAACACCAATTTTTTCACATGAAAAAGTATATGATGGAACGACAAATGTAACGATTGATTTTGTTCAGGTAGAGGGAATTGTTGATGGTGATGCAGGAAAGATAGCAGTTGAAGCTAGTGCTTCCTATAACAATGCAAATGCAGGGGAAAATAAGACAATCAAACTAGCATATCAGCTTACAGGAGAAGCAAAAGAGAATTATAAACTTTCGGATGATACAATAACTGTTTATACAGATGGTAAAATCACAAAGGCTGCAGGAACAGGAAGTATTACGGTGAAAGATATTTATTACGGAGAAGAGCTTGTTTCAACACTGTATTCTTCTACTAACGATGCGAGAGCGGCAACAGTGTATTATAAAAAAGCATCTGAGGGAGATTCTTCATATAGCGAAAGGAAACCTTCTGATGTCGGAAATTATACAGCAAAAGTTGTATTTGACGAAACGGAAAATTATCTTTCTGCCTCTGCAGAGACATCCTTTTCCATTACACGTTTAGCACCACAACAGACGATGTATTCCGTATCGATAAGTCCGACAGAGGCTGGATGGTATTCAGAAAGCGTTGTACTGACTGGAGCAGACGGATATACATTGTCAGAGACAGAAAACGGAACTTATGCAGTAAGTCTGACAGTTAACAGTACAACAAAAGATTATGGTTTTTACATAAAAACACCATCCGGTGCAATTACAGACCGCGTAAACTTTGGAGATTGCAAGATTGATAAAACAGCTCCTGTATGTGGTTTGAATGAGGGAATCTGCATCCAGAATACCTGGTGGGGTACACTTATGGAAAAGGTTTCTTTTGGACATTATGTGGAAGAAAAACAGACAGTAAAGATTGCTGCTCACGATGATGAAAGCGGTATTTCTGAAATTGCCTATTATGTTTCTACAAGAGCTTTGACAGCGGATGAGTTAAAAAAAATATCAAGCTGGACAAAGGGAAACAGTTTTACACTTGATGTCAATAAACCTGGAAATTGTGTGATATATGCAAAAATCACTAATGGAGCAGGACTTGTAACATGGATTTCTTCGGATGGAATTGTAATATCAGATTCAGATACGGAAGTAATTCGAATTACAGGAAGCGGACGGGTGAAATTATCAAAAGGAACTGCATATCAATTTGGTGAGGGCGAGTGGAAAGTAAACGGTGACCCAACTACGTATAATGGAGGTTCTACATTCTACGTTACTACAGATGGAGAATATAATTTGATAAGAGAGTAGGAGTAGGAGGGAGCATAATGGAAGAAGCAAAAAAGAAGAATATGAAATTAATCATAGGAATTGTGGCTGCCGCAGTGCTTCTATTAGTGGCAATTATCGTTTTTTTCGTAACTCATAGGAATCAGGGCTATCGTTTGATTCAAATATATGAACTTGACGGAAAAGCTGTAATTGAACGGGAAAATACGGGAAGTATTGATGCTTATGAAAATTTAAATCTTTTATCAGGCGACCTGTTGCGTGTTTTGGAAGAGAGCCGTGTGCGGTTAAAGATGGATGAAGATAAGTATATGCTTGTAGAGCCGGAGAGTGTGCTGACGATTTTTGCAACCGGAAACAACAAAAATTCTAAGACAAATATCGAGCTTCAAGAAGGTGCTATCACAATAGAAATTCAAAACAAATTAAGTGACGCCTCTTCTTATGAGGTTACAACACCAAACTCTGTTATGGCAGTTCGCGGAACAGTATTTTATATTTCGGTTGAATTTGATGAAAACGGTGATCCCATTACACGACTTGATGTTTTTGAAGGAAAAGTTGTTGCACAATCGATAGATGAAGATGGGAATCTCTCGGAAGAATATGAAATCGAAAGTGGTAAGGAAGTCATTATTAAAAAAGATAAGGATGACGTTGTAGTTATAATTTCAGATGAAATTGACTATTCCACACTATCAACAGAAGTACTTGAATATTTAGAAGAAATTGCGGAAGCTGGACGTGAACTTTCTATCACACCAGAGGAACTCAATAGTTTGATTCAGGAAAGAATTACAGATTCAGAAAACGAAGATGATAAAGATTCTGAAATTTATACAGTGACGTTTCAGTATCAGGGTAAGACATTTGGAGTCCAGGAAGTAAAGGCAGGAGATAGGGTAACAATGCCAAAACTTTTGCCGGCCCAAAGCGGAACATGGAATTTTGATTTTGATACGCCAATTGAAGAAGATACGGTCATTGTCTTTCAAGCGGATTAAGGCTATGTAAAATCCTCCAGACACTGTAAAAACTAATTTTATTTTCTGTGTCTGGGGGATTTGTTCTTTTAAGATTCTAATAAAGTCAAATCTGAAATATCCGGGTGAATCGTAAGAGAGTAGTTGGTATAATAAACGACAAATCCCGGAGCGCTTCCATTTGGTTTTTTCACATTCTTCTTCTGGAGATAATCAATCTCAATTTTTTCGTTATCTCGACCTTTTGAATAATAACCTGCCAATTTTCCGGCTTCTTCAAAAACACGGTCCGGAAGTTCTTCGTTATTGGATTTTACAATAACATGAGAGCCTGGCATTCCTTTTGCATGAAACCACCAGTCATTTCCAGTTGCAAATTTAAAGGTCAGTTCATCATTTTGGTAGTTATTTTTTCCAACATAGATATGATAACCATCGCTGGAAAGATAATGGAATGGTTTACTTTTTATTTTTGCTTTTTTATCCGTTCGCTTTCTCTTGATATAGCCATATTCTGTAAGTTCTTCTTTGATTTGAACAAGATCATCTTCTGATAAAGCAATGTCTAAAGAAGTAGCAATACTTTCTAAATGTTCGATTTCTGACTTTGTTTCTAAAATCAAATCCGTCAAAGCTTCATAGGTACGTTTCAATTTATTATATTTATCAAAATATTTCTGTGCATTTTCTTTTGCATCCTTTGTCGGATCTAGTGGAATGCAAATCATTTCGTTGGTGTAATAATTTAAGGCCTCTAATTCTTTTGCACCTTCTTCAAGGCCATAGCCATAAGTATGAATCAGTTCGCCATAGACTTTGTATTTTTCACGTTTTTCCGTATCTTTTAGCTGCTTTTCCTGAAGCTGGAATTTTTTGCGGTTACGCTCTAAAGCTGTATTTACAATTTTTCGCAGGTCTACGGATTTCTGACGGATACGAGTATAAGTATTTTTTTCAGCATAATATTGCTCTAATACTTCACTGATGGAAGCGTAATCCTGTACTGCATAATCAGAAAATTCGCTAAGATGAATACATGAAAAGTCTACTGGCTCTTTTCCTTTATAAATTATATTCGGCTGGTAGGCTTCTTTTTTTATATCTTCCATAAGCCATTTAAAGTTATTAAAAAGATGTTTTTTCCCATCTTCATCTAAGGAATCTACCGGCATATCGCCATCAATGGAAGCGCGGTGGCAGATTTCATTTGCAATCACTGGACTTGTTCCGGTAAAAGAAGTAAAAAGAGCCTTTGTGATAGAAACTGGTTTCTTCATCACAGTATCCATAAATGCTTCTTCTGTCACTTCTAGTGGGTTTAATTTATCTTCCTGTGTAGATGGAATGAAATAAGTGCGTCCCGGAAGAACTTCACGGACCGAACTCATCATGGCAGAGACATGTTTAATACTGTCAATTATCATTCCTTCTGAATTACAAAAGATAATATTACTGTGTTTTCCCATGAGTTCGACAATCAGTGTTTTTTTGCAAAGATCGCCTAATTCATCTAAATGTTCAATCTCAAAATGGATAATACGTTCCATATGAGGCTGGTAGATACGTACAATTCGCCCATTTGCAATATGTTTACGAAGCACCATACAAAAATTTGGTGCGGTCATGGGACTTGGTTTGTTGTTGTTTGTTAGATAAAGAAATGGAAGAGAAGCACTTGCAGAAATAGCAAGACGGTACTGGCCCTCAGGTCCCTTAAGTGTAAAAAGCAGCTCATCATTTTCCGGTTGAGCAATTTTGCTGATTCTTGCATTAAGAATCGTGTGGTTTAATTCAGTTACTATATTTGAAATTACGAATCCATCTAATGCCATAAAATTCACCTGATCTTTCTAAAAAATTCCTATGAAAAAACGAAAAGCGTTTTTAGAAGTGTCGCATAGTAACATTTTTGCATGCAGTGACACCTTTTCATTATAGAAGAAACAAGCCAAAAACACAATTCAAAATTTTTGAAAAATCAGGCATTGCAGGATGGCAAAAGTTGAGTATAATAGAAAACGTATTTGATATTGAAAATGCATGAAAAAGGAGCGAAGAAAAAATGAAAATGTTTGAACTTTCGAACAGTGAGATTAAGATAAATGTAAGTTCCTTTGGAGCTGAATTAAAGTCTTTACAAGATGTAAAAACGAATCAGGAATATATGTGGGATGCAAATCCTGACTATTGGAAAAGAACATCACCTGTTTTATTCCCGATTGTAGGAAGCTTACAAAATGGGGCTTATTCTTTTGATGGAAAAGAATATCCAATGTCCCAGCATGGATTTGCAAGAGATATGGAATTTGAGCTTGTAAAAGAAGGGACAGATGAATTGCTTTTTACATTAGAGGATACAGCAGAAACAAGAGAAAAATATCCATTCGCGTTCCGCTTAGAAATTGGCTATCGCCTGCAGGGAAGAGATGTAATTGTTTCCTGGAATGTCATAAATAAGGGCGAAAAAGAAATGTATTTTAGCATTGGTGGACATCCTGCATTTTTATGTCCGTTACATTCAGAAGAAAAACAATCTGACTACAAAATACATTTTGAAAATACAGATAAAATAACAGCAGGAATTTTAAGTGATCACGGAACCTTATCAGAAAAGCAAAAAACTTATGCACTAGAAAATGGATATCTGAATATTACCACCGATTTGTTTGACGAAGATGCATTGATTGTTGAGAAAAATCAAGCACAAAAGGTTTCTTTATGTGATCCGTCTGGAAAAGCATATCTAACTGTAAGTTTTACAGCTCCATTATTTGGGCTTTGGTCTCCGGCAAAAAAGAATGCACCTTTTGTCTGCATAGAGCCATGGTATGGAAGATGTGATCGTGAAGGATTTTCCGGAGATTTATCAGAACGCGAATATGGAAATTGCATCGGAGCAAAAGAACATTTTAAACAAGAGTATACAATCAGTATATAAGAGGAGACTATTATGGCAAAAGAATTAATAAAAAGAAGTGAAGTAAAAGAAGAAAATACATGGAAACTTTCCGATATGTATGCAACAAATGAGGCATGGGAAGCTGAGTTGGCAGAGATTGAACGTCTTGCATCCGAATTAGAGAAGATGGAAGGAAAGGTAACTGCATCCGCTGCAGATTTATTATTTGTCTGTAATCATATGGCCGCTATGGATGAAAAAATTGAACTTGCTTATAATTATGCAGAACGTTTGAGTGATGAAGATACCAAAAATACAAAACATCAGGCAATGGTACAGAAAATTATGATGTTATATGCTGGTATTTCCAGCCGTCTCGCATTTATTGACCCGGAAATTTTAGCAACTTCAGATGAAGTTTTAGAAGGTTATTACAAAGAGGAAGAAAAATTAGAGTTTTATCGTAAGTGGATTGAGGAAATTCAGCGTCTAAAACCACATAGTCTGTCTGCTGAATGTGAAAAATTATTGGCACTTTCCTCAGAAATCTGTAAAAATCCAGAACAGACCTATTCGATGTTTAATAATGCAGATATCCAATTCCCGGAAATCGAAGATGAAAATGGAGAAAAAGTGCGTATTTCCCATGGTCGTTTTGTACGCCTCTTAGAATCTGCAGACCGTCGCGTTAGAAAAGATGCTTTTACCGGGTTATATCAGACTTATGGACAATTTATCAATACCGTAGCAAGTATTTACAATGGTCAGGTAAAACAACAGATTTTTAGGTCGAAAGCAAGAAAATACAATTCTACATTAGAGGCTGCAGTCAATGCAAACAATGTATCTCCAAAGGTATATGAAAATCTGGTTCGTACCGTAAATGCAAATTTAGACAAAATGCATCGTTATGTCAGCTTACGTAAAAAATGTCTCGGCGTAGATGAGCTACACATGTATGACATTTATACTCCAATGATTCCGGATGCAGCCCAAAAAATCAGTTTTGAAGAAGCAAAAGAAACCGTTTTGAAAGCTCTTGCTCCATTAGGGGAAGAGTATGTTGCAAAAGTAAAAGAAGGTTTTGAAAACAGATGGATTGATGTATATGAAAATGAAGGTAAAAGAAGCGGTGCCTATTCTGCAGGTGCATATGGAACACATCCGTTTGTTTTATTGAACTACAATGATTCATTAGATGACATGTTTACTTTAGCCCATGAGATGGGACATGCAATGCATTCTTATTATTCAAATGAAACACAACCATATATCTATTCTCAGTATAAGATTTTTGTAGCAGAAGTTGCTTCTACCTGTAATGAAATTTTATTGATAGAATATTTGTTAAAGAATACGACAGATAAAAAAGAAAGAGCTTATTTGTTAAATCATTATTTAGATAGTTTTAAATCAACCGTTTATCGTCAGACACAGTTTGCAGAGTATGAAATGTTGACTAATAAAATGGCAGAAGATGGTGAAAGTTTAACAGCAGAAGTATTGAATCAGACTTATCTGGAATTAAATAAAAAATATTATGGTCCAGATATGGTTTCAGATGATGAAATTGCATTGGAGTGGGCAAGAATCCCTCATTTCTATTACAATTTCTATGTATATCAGTATGCAACCGGTTTTTCTTCCGCAGTAGCAATTGCACATAATATTTTAAAAAATGGGGCACCAGCAGTAGAACAGTATAAGAAATTCTTATCTGGTGGATGCTCTGCAGCACCGGTTGAACTATTAAAAATCGCCGGTGTCAATATTGAAGAGCCAAAGCCGATTCAGGATGCACTTGATGTGTTTGGTAGTATTATTGATGAAATGGAGACTCTTGTTGACTAGAATGACAAGCGTAGTCTTAAATTGATGCCTTGACTTCTGTATACAATCGTTTTATAATTAATATAATTATGCGTAATAGTTTGCGTATGTTAGAAAAATGATATTTCTGTAAAAGCAGAATATTAAGTTGGGAGGAACGCATGATTAAGAGTATGACCGGATTCGGTCGCCAGGAAGTGACGGAGGGCAATCGTAAATTTACAGTAGAAATAAAATCTGTCAACCATCGTTATCTTGATGTGAACATTAAGATGCCGAAAAAACTGAATTTTTTTGAAAGTTCCATCCGAAATTTGTTGAAAGAATATATGGAGAGAGGAAAAGTTGACCTTTTTATCTCTTATGAGGACTTTTCAGAAAATACTTATGCATTGAAATATAATGAGGAAATTGCAGAACAGTATCTGGCTCATTTAAAAGCAATGGCTGAAAAGTTTGGATTGGAGAATGACGTTCGGGTTAGCACATTATCTCGTTATCCGGAAGTGTTTACTATGGAAGAGGAAGCTGTAGACGAAAAAGAACTTTGGACCATTTTAGAGAAAACACTTCGTGGTGCTTGTGAACAGTTTGTAGCATCCAGAGTCAAAGAAGGCGAACATCTAAAACAGGATTTATGTGAAAAGTTAGATGGTATGCTTTCCTACGTTGATTTTATTGAAGAGCGTTCTCCAATCATCTTACAGGAGTACCGGGAACGTTTAGAGGCAAAAGTGCAGGAATTACTTGCGGATAAGCAGATGGATGATGCAAGAATTGCAACAGAAGTAACCATTTTCGCAGATAAAATCTGTGTAGATGAAGAAACTGTTCGTTTAAGAAGCCATATTCAAAGTACGAAAGATACATTAGAAGCTGGTGGAAGCGTCGGTAGAAAATTAGACTTCATTGCTCAGGAAATGAACCGGGAAGCCAATACCATTCTTTCTAAGACAAATGATTTGGAAATTTCCGATACAGGAATTAATTTAAAAACTGACATTGAAAAGGTAAGAGAACAAATTCAAAATATTGAATAGATGTTTTCTTCCGGAACAGGATAAAAAATGGCGAAATTGATGAACATTGGATTTGGAAATGTGGTAAATACCGATAAGGTCATTTCCATTGTAACAGCGGATTCTGCTCCGGCAAAGCGAATGATTCAAAAGTCAAAAGAACAGGATATTTTGATTGATGCAACGCAGGGACGACGAACCAAAAGTGTCATTTATATGGAAGACGGCAGACTTGTTTTATCAGCTTTACAGCCGGAAACATTAGCATTGCGTTTCAATCAGAATCCAATGGATACAGAGGTAGACAATGATGCAGAATAGAAAAGGGATTCTAATTGTTTTTTCAGGATTTTCTGGTTCTGGAAAAGGAACTATTATGAAAGAACTTATGAAAAAATATTCCGATATTTATTCACTATCTATTTCAGCAACAACGAGAAAACCACGTGTTGGTGAGACAGATGGCGTAGAGTATTTTTTCAAAACGAAAGAACAGTTCGAAGCAATGATTCAAAACGAAGAGTTGATTGAATATGCTCAGTATGTAGAGAATTATTATGGTACACCAAAAGCATATGTCGAAGAACAGCTTGCCGCTGGAAAAGATGTTATTTTGGAAATCGAAATTCAGGGAGCCTTGAAAGTAAAAGAAAAGTTCCCAGATACTTTATTGATGTTCGTAACACCACCAAGTGCTACTGTTTTAAAACAGCGTCTGGTAGGCAGAGGAACAGAAACGATAGATGTCATAGAATCCAGACTTTCCCGCGCCGTAGAAGAAGCAGAGGGAATTGAAGAATATGATTATTTAGTGATTAACGATGTGTTAGAAGAATGCGTGGAAGAAGTTCACTCCATTATTCAGAATGAGCACACACGAGTATCACGAAATATAGATGCAATCAATAATATGCGTAAAGAGCTAAAAAGCTTTTCGAAAGGAGAATAAATATGATACATCCATCTTATGTAGAATTGATGAAAGTAGTAAATAATGACGTAGAAATCGGAGAAGAACCTGTTGTAAACAGCCGTTATTCTATCGTAATTGCAACAGCAAAAAGAGCAAGACAGATTATTGCAGGAGATGAACCAATGACCACAAACTCTCCTTGTGACAAACCATTATCTGTTGCTGTTCAGGAATTATATGAAGGAAAAGTAAAAATTATTCCGGACGAAGTATCAAATGATTAATCCTCATAGTAAGAAAGCAGGATGACGAAAGCGGATGCGTTTTGTCATCCTTTTTCTACAAATAAGGAAGATAGAGAAGTGATTTGGAGATTTTAAATGAAGTTATTATTTATATCATTAGGCTGTGATAAGAACCGTGTTGATACGGAATTCATGCTGGGAATGCTTTTAAAAGATGGCATGGAAATGACAGATGATGAAATGGAAGCAGATGTCATTATTATCAATAGCTGTTGTTTTATTAATGATGCAAAAGAAGAAAGTATTAATACGATTTTGGAAATGGCAGAGCATAAGCGCGATGCTAACTTAAAGGCACTGATTGTAACCGGTTGCCTTGCACAACGTTATCAGGAAGAAATCAAAAAAGAAATTCCAGAAGTAGATGCCATTCTTGGAACTAATTCTTATGAAGATATTGTAAATGCGGTCCATCAGGCAATCGAAGGAAATTTCTATGAAAATTATAAAACATTAGAAGGTCTTCCTTCTTTACAGACCAAAAGAAGTGTTACAACAGGTGGACATTTTGCCTATTTAAAAATTGCAGAAGGCTGTAATAAACGCTGTACCTATTGTATTATTCCGTCAATCCGTGGTAATTACAGAAGTGTTCCAATGGAAGAATTAGTTGAACAGGCAAAAGAATTAGTTGCCGGCGGCGTAAAAGAACTCATTTTGGTAGCGCAGGAGACAACACTTTACGGAGTTGACCTTTACGGAGAAAAGTCGCTTCATCGTTTGCTCGATGAATTGAATAAAATAAACGGGCTTTTCTGGATTCGTATTATGTATTGTTATCCAGAAGAAATTTACGATGGATTATTAGACGCTATGCTTCGGAATGAAAAGGTATGCCATTATCTGGATATGCCGATTCAGCATTCGGAAGATGCTATTTTAAAAAGAATGGGACGTCGTACCAGTCATGATGATCTTGTTTCCATCATTACGCATGTAAGGGAGCGGATTCCAGATATTACATTAAGAACTACATTAATATGTGGATTTCCGGGAGAAACACAGGAACAGCATGAAGAATTAATGCGTTTTATCAATGAAATGGAATTTGATCGTCTGGGTGCTTTCGCCTATTCGCCGGAAGAGGGAACTCCTGCGGCAGAATTTGAAGATCAGGTAGCAGAAGAGCAAAAACTCGACTGGCAGGCAGAAGTAATGGAACTTCAGGAAGAAATCATTTTTGATAAAAATGAAGAAATGAAGGGACGCGAACTTTATGCCTTCATTGAAGGAAAAGTTGCAGATGAAAATGCCTATGTTGGAAGAACTTACCGTGATGCACCGGATGTAGATGGATATATTTTTATTAACACAGAAGAAGAATTGATGACAGGTGATATTGTAAAGGTAAAAGTTATCGGTGCTTATGAATATGACCTGGCAGGAGAAATTTGCGAAAATAGATAAGAGCAGAAAGCCAAGTGGCAGACAGGAAGGGGATAAAAATGAATTTACCAAATAAATTGACGATTTTTCGAGTTATTTTAATTTTACCGTTTGTATTGTTATTGCTAGGTGGATGTGGAAACTGGGGCTGGTTCAACGCAGCTTTTGGTGGAATTTTACCATATGTGGATTATATTGCAGTTGCAATTTTTATTATTGCGAGTCTGACAGATTTATTAGATGGAAAGATTGCCAGAAAATATAATCTTGTTACAAACTTCGGAAAATTTATGGATCCATTAGCAGATAAATTATTAGTTTCTTCCGCATTAATCTGTTTAGTTGAGATGGGAAGACTTCCGGCATGGATTGTTATCATTATTATTTCAAGAGAATTTATCATCAGTGGTTTCCGTTTGATTGCATCTGACAATGGAATTGTCATTGCAGCAAGCTACTGGGGAAAATTTAAGACAACCTTCCAGATGTTGATGGTTATTGTCCTGATTTTAAATATCCAGAATACCTTCTTCCAGGTTCTGGGAATTGTTTTAACTTATGTGGCATTGATTTTAACTGTAATCTCTTTGATTGATTATATTGCAAAGAATAAAGATGTCTTAAAAGAGCAGAAGTAATTTCGTTTACAGAGATTGACCGAAAGGGATAGAAAAATATGATGACACCGAAAAGAAAGTACTCCAGTGAAGCCATAACAGGCTCACTGGAATCTTCTGTTTTTGAATTGTTAAAAAAATATCAATATACATTAACTACGGCAGAGTCCTGTACGGGAGGGATGATTGCCTCTACCTTGATTAATGTTCCCGGAATTTCTGAATTTTTTCAGGAAGGATATGTGACATATTCCAATGATGCAAAAGTAAAGATGCTAGGGGCAAGAAAAGAAATTATAGATCGGTATGGTGTTGTCAGCATGGAAACGGCAGAAGAGATGGCACGATGTGCCGCCAATTTAGCCAAAACAAATGCTGCTTTATCTGTAACAGGGGTTGCAGGACCGGATGGTGGGACAAAGAAATGTCCAGTAGGAACTGTTTATTTAGGTTGTTATTTAAATGGAAACGTCGTGACAGAACATCATGTTTTTACAGGGGACAGGCAGGAAGTTCGAGAATCTGCTGCAAAACGTGCCCTTACACTTTTAATAGAACAGATTGGAAAGGAAAAGAATCTATGAGAATTATTGCTGGAACAGCAAGGAGCCTTCCATTAAAAACGATAGAAGGACCGGATACAAGACCAACAACAGACCGTATTAAAGAAACACTTTTTAACATGTTGCAAAGAGATATTCCGGGATGTTATTTTCTGGATTTATTTGCAGGAAGTGGTCAAATTGGTTTAGAAGCTTTAAGTCGTGGTGCAAGCTATGCCGTATTTGTTGAAAACGGAAAAAAAGCCACTGCGTGTATTGCGGATAACATTCAATTCACAAAATTTGAGAAACAGAGTAAATTAATTCCGTCTGATGTAATGGCGGCATTACGTTCTATGGAAGGAAAGTATCAATTTGATCTTATTTTTATGGATCCTCCATACGACAAATTAATAGAAAAAGATGTCCTGCAGTATCTGACAAATTCTTCTCTGTTAAAAGATGATACTACAATTATCGTAGAAGCATCTTTAAGAACAGATATTTCCTATTTAGAAGAAATGGGATATGAATTAATAAAATGCAAAAAATATAAGACAAATATGCATGTATTTGTTCAGAGAAAGTCAGGAGATAAAATATAATGAGAAAAGCAATTTATCCGGGCAGTTTCGACCCAATTACCTTCGGACATCTTGATATCATTGAACGTTCTGCAAAAATCGTAGATGAACTTGTAATCGGTGTTTTGAATAACAGTGCAAAAAATTCATTGTTTTCTCTGGAAGAACGTGTTAGTATGATAAAAGAGATGACAAGTTCTATTCCAAATGTAACGGTGGCATCTTTTGATGGTTTGTTAGTTGATTATATGAAAGAAATCAATGCAACTATCATTGTAAGAGGACTAAGAGCTGTTACAGATTTTGAGTATGAATTACAGATTGCACAATCTAATAATGTACAGAACCCGGAAGTCGAAACCATTTTTTTGACAACAAATTTAAAGTATTCTTATCTGAGTTCTACCATTGTAAAAGAATTCGCCTCTTATGGCGGAGATATCTCAAAGTTTGTACCAAAACAGCTGATAGATAGAATTTATGCAAAATACAATATTACCAAATAAGGAGTGTTTTTCATGAGCAGTAGAATCGAACAGATTATTGAAGAAATTGAAGAATACATTGATGGGTGCAAACATCAGGCACTGGCTCCATCCAACATCATTGTGAACAAAGAAGAAATGGAGGAGTTGTTACACGAGCTTCGTACCAAAACACCAGAAGAAATTAAACGTTATCAGAAAATCATCAGCAACAAGGAAGCTATTTTAGCAGACGCTCAAGCAAAGGCAGATTCTATCATTGCCCAGGCACAGATTCAGACAAATGAATTAGTCAGCGAACATCAGATTATGCAACAGGCATATGCACAGGCGAATGAAGTTGTCATGATTGCAACAAAACAGGCACAGGAGATTTTAGACAGTGCAACAAATGATGCCAACCAGATTCGCATGAACGCAATGGCATATACAGATGATATGTTAAAGAACTTAGAAGAAGTACTTTCACATTCTATTGATACTTCCAAGGCCCGTTATGATAGCCTGATTAATTCTCTGCAGGGATTCTTAGATGTTGTAACTGCAAACCGTGCAGAACTGAACCCGCCAGAAGAACCAGAACCAGCAAAAGAAGAGCCAAAAGAAGCTCAAACTGAACCAGAATCAGATACTGCATCTGGTGAACAGTTAGAAATGGAATTAAATACCGATTTAATCGAATAGTAGACTATAAACATAGGCGAATACTATGGTACAAAACATTAAAAGTAATTTGGTATATAGATAGTTTTTTTTCGAGAAATGACAGTCTTTTGTCATTGAAAAGGTCTGTGCAAGACCACTGATTCCGCCAAAGGCAGTAAATGCCATAGCAGTAATATACTTCCAGGTAGGAGAGATTGACAGATTGCTTATAGCAGCAATCCCATTTGTAAGTTCAATACTTCCAATCAGAAGACCAGAAATTCTATCCGGAAGTGAAATTGTTGTGAAAATGGAAGCAGTAATGGAAAATAGCATAATGTATCCGCCGAGTTTGGTCAGTGTTTCAAATCCGTTCATAATGCCGGTATCTACGATTTTAAAATTCATTTGAAATCTGGATGCCGGCATTTTCTGGGAAGTATTTATTTTTTTTTGCTTCCTTTTTACCGAAGGTTTTCTCAGCAAAAAATTCCCGAGAAAAATAGGAGGAAGATAGATAAGTAAATAACTCGGTAAGATAAGTTGTGGCATATTCAGCTGTTGTTCTAAAATAAAACTTCCAATAAAGACCGGACTGATATTATTACAGACAATAGCTAAAATCTCGGCCTCTTCCTTGGAAATTTCATTTTTTTGATAAAGAAGAGCACAGTTCTTACTTCCCATCGGAAAGCCGAACAAAAAACCGGAAAAGAAAATAAAAGATCCGGCTTCGCTTGTAGGCATAATCCATCTTGTAACAGGATAAAGATACCGGGTTAAATAAGATAAATATCCTGATTCAATTAAAATGCCGGATAAAATGGAAAAAGGTAACAAAGTCGGTAGTACTTTCTGATACCAGAGCATTAGTCCAAAAGAAGCTGCATTGACAGCTTTTATTGGACATACTAAAATATAAAATACAAGAATGATAATTGGGAGGAAAATAATTTTTTTCTTCATGATATGACTATATGAATTTCAGGAGGTTTCTATGAGTAAGTTAGAAAATTTAAAACCAGAAAAAGTATTTCATTATTTCGAGGAGATTTGTGCTATCCCGCACGGTTCCCGCAATACAAAAGCAATTAGTGACTATTTGGCAGAATTTGCAGCACAACATCATCTGGAATATTATCAGGATGAATCGAATAACATTGTGATGATACAAGAAGCTTCAAAAGGCTACGAGCAGGCTGAACCACTCATTATTCAGGGACATATGGACATGGTTTGTGAAAAAGAAAACAATGTGGACATTGACTTTGAAAAAGACGGATTAGATCTTTATGTAGATGGAGATTTCTTAAGAGCTCGTGGCACAACCTTAGGTGGGGATGATGGAATTGCCGTTGCTTATGCACTTGCTATTTTGGATAGCCCGGAACTAAAACATCCGCGCTTAGAAGTCGTGATTACAGTTGACGAAGAAATCGGAATGCTTGGTGCAGAAGCGATTGAATTACCTATGTTAAAAGGGAAAAAACTGTTAAATATTGACTCCGATGTGGAAGGACATTTCCTGACAAGCTGTGCTGGTGGTATGACAGCGGAATTGACACTTCCAGTGTCTTACATGACACAAAAAGGACAAAAATATCGGTTAACGATTACAGGGTTAGTAGGTGGACATTCCGGAAGCGAAATTGATAAAGAACGTGCCAATGCCATTGTGTTATCCGGACGTGTGTTAAAATATTTAGCTGATCGAGTGACACTTGGTGTGATTTCTTTACAAGGTGGTTTAAAAGACAATGCAATTCCTCGTGAAGTAACAACAGAAGTGCTTGTTGCGGAGGATGAGATAAAAGAATTTGATTTAGCTTTAACGGAAATTACCGGAATTTTACAGAAGGAATATCAGAACACAGATGCCGGACTTCTTATTGAGAAGAAGACACTTGCAGTAGAAGAAGCTTCTATTTTGGATTATGCTTCCTTTACAAGAGTATTATTCTACTTAAGAAATATGCCAAATGGAGTGCAGAATATGAGTACCGTAATGCCAGGTCTGGTAGAAACTTCTTTAAATGCAGGAATTATGGTATTAGACAAAGAAGCATTGCATATCACACATTCCATTCGAAGCAGTGTATCCACAAGAAAAGAAGACTTGCGAGATAAACTTACGTATTTAGTTGAATTTTTAGGTGGCGAAATCGAAGTAAGCGGTGATTATCCTGCATGGGAGTATAAATCAGAATCAACGCTTCGCCAGCTCATGAGTGATGTTTATCAGGAATTATATAAAGAAGAACCAGTTTTTGAGGCAATTCATGCCGGTTTAGAGTGTGGTATCCTTTCTGGGAAAATCGAAGATTTAGACTGTATTTCTTTTGGACCGACAAATTATGACATTCATACACCACAGGAGCGACTCAGCATTTCTTCTACCGAACGTGTATGGAATCTTTTAGTAACTTTTTTAGAAAGAGCAAAATAAATGTTAAAACTTCATCCGTTTAGTCGTGTATTATTGTTTTGTGCATGTGTCTGTTGCAACGTCTTTGCATTAGACAGCATTGAACAACTTTTACTACAGAGAAATTCATTCTCTTATGAAACAGCTTTTGATTGTTTCCGCAATCAGGAGATTTCACGAGAGCAGGTTCAGCTTTTGATTGAAGCAGCTGACGAGAATCAAATCGATTTTTGCGAATTATTGGCAATGTACTACTCAGAAGAAAATGATTTTGAATTTCTGATTCAAACGGAAGATACAATTAACGTGACAGAACGGGCATTGGAACAGATTTCCTTTGCCCGTCAATATCAAACAGAAGATTTTACAAAAATCAAGCAGGCAATTGATGCTGTTTGGGCAGATGCAGTCTGTTTTCCGGTAGGTGCTGTTGAGTCAGAGCCGGATGCAACGGTTTCTTTTGCAAATAGCTGGATGCAGAGCAGGACCTATGGAGGAGACCGCTTTCATGAAGGAACAGATATCATGGCATCTGTTAATGAAAGAGGTATTTATCCGATTTATAGTATGACAGATGGTGTAATAGAAAAAATCGGATGGCTACCATTAGGCGGTTACCGGATAGGAATCCGTTCTCCTTCCGGCGGCTATTTTTATTATGCTCATTTGGCAGAATATGCAAAAGACTATATCGTAGGAGAAAACGTAAATGCAGGTGATTGTATCGGATTTATGGGAGATACGGGATATAGTGAAATAGAAGGAACAACAGGAAATTTCGATGTTCACTTACATCTTGGTATTTATGTTACAATAGACGGAACCGAATATAGTGTAAATTCATATCCGGTTTTAGCCTATCTTGCGCCAAAAAGTGAGATAGTAAAACGCTGGTATTAGAAGGAGAAAAGCAAAAAAGATGGCGATGCGTCTCGATAAATTTTTGACAGAACTTGGAATTGGAACACGTTCTGAAGTAAAAAAAATAATCAAAGCAAAGAAAATTCAAGTCAATGGAGAAACTGTTTTAAAGCCAGAGCAAAAAATTGATGAAAATTTGGATAAAGTCTTTTATCAGGGAGAACTTCTTGCCTATCAAAAATTTGAATACTATCTGCTTCATAAACCGGCAGGATGTGTAACGGCAACAGAGGATTCTGGTCATCAGACCGTTATGGATTATTTAAAAAATGTTCCAAGAAAAGATCTTTTTCCGGTAGGACGTCTCGATTTGGATACAGAAGGCCTTCTTCTGATTACAAATGATGGGAAACTTGCACATGAATTATTAAGCCCGGTAAAACATGTTCCTAAGACCTATTTTGCCAAAATCGGTGGGGAAATTACAACGGATGATGTAGTACGATTTCAAGAAGGAATTGATATCGGTGAAGAAAAACCGACAAAACCAGCCCTATTGGAAATCCTTTCTTCTGCCACAGAATCTGAAGTTTATGTTACAATAACAGAAGGCAAATTTCATCAAGTAAAGCGGATGTTTCATGCCGTGGGAAAAGAAGTACTTTATCTAAAGCGTATTTCCATGGGACCATTAACGTTACCGGACGATTTGGATAAAGGATGCTACAGGCCTTTAACAGAAGATGAGATTTTAGCATTACGAAATTCTACTGGCATGCAGGAAACAAAATGAGAGTGTTTTTTTAAAGCACAAATGGAGGAAATCATGTTATCAAATAAAAAAGCAGTTATTTTTGACCTGGATGGAACTTTAGTCGATTCCATGTGGATGTGGCGTGATATCGATATTGAATTCCTTGGAAAGAAAGGAATCCCTTTTCCGGAGGATTTACAGGAAAAAATCGAGGGAATGAGTTTTACGGAAACAGCGCAGTATTTTAAAGAACATTTTCCACTAGAAGAATCTGTAGAAGAGTTAAAGGCCATCTGGAACGAAATGGCAATGGACAAGTATTTACATACGGTTCCGTTAAAACCGGGAGCAAAAGAATTTTTAAATTACTTATCAGAAAACGGAATCAAAATGGCAATTGCTTCTTCAAATTCAAAAGAACTGATTCAGGCAGTTGGTAGTGTGTATGACTTTGATCAGTATTTTTCGAGCATTGTTACTTCCTGTTCAGTAAAAAAAGGAAAACCTTTTCCTGATGTTTATTTAGAAGCTGCAAAGCAAATCGGTGTAGCACCGGAAGATTGTCTGGTATTCGAAGACATTGTAAAAGGAATTGAAGCCGGGAAAAATGCCGGCATGGAAGTCTGCGCCATTTTTGATGAATATTCTGCAGATCAGGATGAAGAAAAGAGAATGATAGCAGACTATTACATTAAAGATTATAGAGAACTTTTAAAAAAGGTGTCATAGAAAGGACATGGTTAGAAATATGAACAATGGATTTTTACCGGTTTGCCGGGAGGATATGGAAAGAGAAGGTATTGAACAGTTAGATTTTGTTTATGTATGTGGAGATGCTTATGTTGATCATCCTTCTTTTGGACATGCCATTATTACACGTCTTTTACAGGCACATGGTTATAAAGTTGGAATTATTGCTCAGCCCGACTGGAAAGACAAGAATTCCATTTCTATCTTAGGAGAACCACGTCTTGGCTTTATGGTCTCAGCAGGAAATATGGATTCCATGGTAAACCATTATTCTGTTTCCAAGAAACGTCGTGCTACCGATGCCTTTACACCAGGTGGAGTGATGGGAAAACGGCCGGACTATGCTACTGTTGTATATTGTAACCTGATTCGTCAGACTTACAAATATACGCCTATTATTATCGGAGGAATTGAGGCAAGTCTTCGCCGACTGGCACATTATGACTATTGGTCAAATAAATTAAAACGTTCCATTTTATTGGATTCCGGTGCAGATATCATTTCTTATGGAATGGGAGAGCATAGTATTATTGAAATTGCAGATGCATTAGCAAGTGGAATTGCAATAAAAGATATCACGTTTATTGACGGAACCGTATATAAGACAAGAAATCGCGAAGATATCTATGATGCGATTGAACTGCCATCTTATGAAATGCTTTTAGCAGATAAAAAAGAATATGCGAAAAGTTTTTACACGCAGTACTGCAATACAGATCCGTTTGTGGCAAAACGTTTATTTGAAACATACGATGGAAAAATGTTTGTAGTTCAAAATCCACCGGCTAAGCCACTTACTCAAAGTGAAATGGATCAGGTCTATGCCTTGCCTTATATGAGAACCTATCATCCGATGTATGAAGAAGCAGGTGGTGTACCAGCAATATCAGAAGTAAAATTCAGTCTTGTCAGCAACCGGGGATGTTATGGTGGTTGTAGTTTCTGTGCGCTGACTTTCCATCAGGGAAGAATTATTCAGACAAGAAGCCATGAATCTATTCTGGCAGAAGCAAACCAGATGGTATGGGATCCTGACTTTAAAGGATATATTCATGATGTTGGTGGTCCGACTGCTAATTTTAGAGCTCCGGCATGTGACAAACAGATGACAAAGGGTGTTTGTCCGAACAAACAGTGCCTATTCCCGAAACCATGTAAAAACTTAAAAGTGGATCATACCGATTATTTGAAATTATTACGGAAGCTTCGAGAATTGCCAAATGTGAAAAAAGTATTTATCCGTTCGGGAATTCGTTTTGACTATTTAATGTATGATAAGGATCGCACTTTTTTACGGGAACTCTGTGAGCATCATGTTAGCGGACAGCTTAAGGTGGCACCGGAACATATTTCGAATGAAGTACTTGAAAAGCTTGGAAAGCCGAGTGTAGAAGTCTATAACAGCTTTGTAAAAGCTTATAAAGACATGAACAAACAACTTGGAAAAGAACAATATTTAGTTCCGTATCTGATGTCTTCCCATCCGGGCTCTACATTAAAGGAAGCGATTGAACTTGCGGAATATCTGCGGGATTTAGGATATATGCCAGAACAGGTGCAGGATTTTTATCCGACACCATCCACAATTTCTACCTGTATGTATTATACCGGTTTAGATCCACGAACGATGCAGCCTGTTTATGTTGCAACGAATCCGCATGAAAAAGCGATGCAGCGTGCATTGATTCAGTACCGTAATCCGAAAAACTATGATCTCGTATTTGAAGCACTGACAAAAGCTGGAAGGACTGACTTAATCGGATACGATAAAAAATGTTTGATTCGTCCAAAGCAGGATGGAAGACATTCCTACCATTCAAATGGCAAAAAAGAAAATGAGAAAAAGAAAACGATTGTTAAGAAAAAAACAATCAGAAATGTTCATAAAAAGAAAACAGGAAAAAAATAAATGCGTGAATTTCAAATAAGAAAAAATGAGGCAGGACAGCGGTTTGACAAATATTTAAAGAAACTGCTTTGTAATGCCTCAGGCAGTTTTGTCTATAAGATGCTGCGAAAAAAGAATATTGTCTTAAACGGAAAGAAAGCAGATGGCTCTGAAAAAATAATGGAAGGGGATTCTGTAAAATTATTCCTTTCGGATGAGACATTTGAGAAGTTTTCCGGTGACAGCAATAAAATACAAAGTGAGTTTGAAACCTTGCGTGCCCTAAATACGGATATTATTGATGTTGTCTACGAAGATGAACAAATACTTGTCATCAATAAGCCATCCGGCCTACTGTCTCAAAAGGCAGTGCCTGCCGATATTTCAGCCAATGAATATATTATTGCTTACCTGATTCAAAACGGTACTTTAACAGAAGAAGAGTTTCAAACATTCCGTCCTTCTATCTGTAATCGTTTGGACCGTAACACATCCGGTTTGCTAATTGCCGGAAAAACCCTGCGTGGTCTACAGAAAATGGCAGAAGTACTAAAAGATCGTTCTGTTCGTAAATATTACCGTTGTATCGTAAAAGGAAATATAACAAAACCTTCCTATCAAAAAGGGTACCTTGTAAAAGACGCCGCAAAAAATATAGTCACAATTTCTGAGAAAGCACTGAAAGATGCTCAGCCAATAGAAACAGAATATCGTCCCATTACTGTCTATAATGGTTATACAGAACTTGAAGTACACCTTATTACTGGACGTTCTCATCAGATTCGTGCGCATCTCTCATCAATTGGCCATCCAATTGTTGGAGATGTGAAATATGGGAATATGAAAGTTAATAAATTTTTTAAAGAAACTTGTGGCATTACCTCACAGCTTCTGCATGCATACCGCCTAGAATTGTTAGATGGCACTATAATTTGTGCAGAACCGGGAGTTGATTTTGCCAGAGTACGCGATGCACTTTTGCAAAGTAATTTACATTGATAAACAGTTTTTTGTTGAATTCTAATGTCGAATTCTATATAATAAATTGGAAAATGTTATAAATAGGAGGGTCATGGTAGAATGAATCGATGCAAGAAATGTGGGACATCTTTACCTGATGAAGCAAAATTTTGTAATATCTGCGGAACACCTGTAGAAGCCGTAGCACAGCCTGTTGTAGAAAATGTGGCAGCAGAAGCAACACAGCCTGTTGTAGAAAATGCAACAGCAGAAGCAACACAGCCTGTTGTAGAAAATACAACAGAACCTGTACAAGAAGCAGACGGAAATATTGCGGGCGCTGCAGCTGCAGGAGCAACAGCTTATCAAACCGGTACACAGTTTGATAACAATGCACAGTTTAACAATGGTGCACAGTTTAACAACAATGCACAGTTTAACA
>JBJELY010000049.1:99176-110201 GCA_051879395.1 Roseburia sp.
CACAGTTTAACAATGGTGCACAGTTTAACAACAATGCACAGTTTAACAATGGTGCACAGTTTAACAACAATGCACAGTTTAACAATGGTGCGCAGTTTAACAACAATGCACAGTTTAACAACAATGCACAGTTTAACAATGGTGCACAGATGAATGGTCAGCCTTATCAGCAGGCAGCACCAAAGGAAACAGCATCTGCTTATTATGGAAAACAACAGTATATGCCAATTGCAGATGACGCAACAGCCAATAAGGGAGTCGCAATCTGTTCTTATTTTGGATTACTTTTCTTGATTCCAATGTTAACGGCAAAGCATTCTCCTTTCGCAAAATTCCATGCTAACCAGGGATTATTAGTATTCTTAACAACAGTTGCATTGAATATTGTAGGTGCTATTTTGAAATCTATTACTAGTGCAGTCTTATTAAAGATTTCATGGTCTATGTATACTGTAGTAAGTGGTATCTCTGTAGGAATTACAGCTATTATTACAATTTTCTCTTTGGTTCTTATGATTATGGGAATTGTATATGCTGCACAGGGAAAAATGAAAGAACTTCCAGTAATCGGACAGTTCCATTTATTAAAATAATTCATTACATAAAATCCGTTAGAATTTCTAACGGATTTTTGCATGCCAAACAAACGTTCTTGCATGTATTTCGGTTATTGTATATAATAGAAGAAAAAAAGAAAAGAGAAAACATTTATGGCAACTTGGAATTCAAGGGGATTACGTGGTTCCACCTTAGAAGAATTTATTAACCGAACCAACCAGACATATCAGGAAAACGGTTTGGCATTGATTCAAAAAATACCAACTCCAATTACACCAATTAATATCGATAAAAAGACAAGACATATTACACTTGCCTATTTTGACCAGAAAAGTACGGTTGATTACATTGGTGCCGTACAGGGAATCCCTGTCTGTTTTGATGCAAAAGAATGTCACGCGGATACCTTTCCGCTTCAGAATATTCATGAACATCAGGTACAATTCATGGAAGATTTTGAAAAGCAGGGTGGAATCGCCTTTTTTCTTATTTTTTATACACATAAAGACAAATTTTACTACTTACGCCTTGCAAAATTAAAAGAGTTCTGGGAACGGGCAAAAGAAGGGGGCAGAAAAAGTTTTCGGTATGAAGAACTAGAACCTGACTTTTTTTTAGAAAAAGCAAAAGGTGTTTTGGTCCCTTATCTAGACACCCTGCAAAAAGATTTGAATCTAAGGGATTGACATTTTTTATCCTATCACATATAATAAATCAAGATTTCATTATGGTAGCATGGTAGCACATTAAAGTATACAGGAAATATTTCCTATAAAACACTATTATATCTCCTAATAAATCAAGAAGAATTTATTTGAAAATAATGTGCCTACAACTACTGAAATGAGAAGAAGAAAAAAAGGGATTAGAGGATAAGAATATGAAGATGAAAAGACAGCTATTACATACGCCTGAGGGTGTCCGTGACATTTACAATGATGAATGTGAAAAGAAAATGATTTTACAGGATAACTTGCATCATGCTTTAAAACAATACGGATATCATACTATTCAGACTCCGACCTTTGAATTCTTCGATATTTTTGGAAAAGAAGTTGGAACAACTCCTTCAAAGGAGCTATATAAATTTTTTGATAGAGAAGGAAACACCCTTGTACTTCGTCCGGATATTACACCTTCCATTGCGCGTTCTGCAGCAAAATACTTTATGGATGAAGATATGCCGATTCGTCTTTGTTATCTGGGAAATACTTTTATCAATAACAACAGTTATCAGGGGCGTTTAAAGGAAAGTACCCAGTTAGGTGCAGAACTTATCGGTGACAACTCTGTCGATGCAGATGCTGAAATTTTATCACTTGCCGTGGAATGTCTTTTGACAGCAGGATTAAAAGACTTCCAATTAAGCGTTGGTCATGTAGATTTTTTCGATGGTTTAGTAGAAGCAGCTGGCTTAAAAGAAGATGAAATCGTTGAATTAAGAGATTTAATTGCTAATAAAAATTTCTTCGGAGTAGAAGAATTTGTAGAGCCGTTATCTTTGAAGCCAGAATTAAAAGAATTATTTTCTATGCTTGGAAAATTTTATGATGGAATAGAAGAATTGGCTTTAGCAAAGGAAGCTGCAAAAGATTATCCTAAGATTTTACATGCACTGCTTCATCTGGAAGAACTTCATAAAGTACTTGAAGTCTATGGAATTGAAAAATATATCTCTTATGAACTTGGAATTATCAGTAAATATGAATACTATACAGGAATCATTTTTGCAGGATATACCTTTGGAACAGGAGAGGCTATCGTAAGAGGTGGTCGTTATGATGAATTATTAACTCATTTTGGAAAAGATTCAGCCTCCATTGGATTTGCCATTGTCATTGATCAGTTAATGGCTGCATTATCCCGCCAAAAAATTGATATTCCGGTTGCACATCAGAATGAATTGATTCTTTATACGAAAGCTTCAAAAAAGGATGCAATTGAGACTGCTATGCGCAAAAGAAAAGAAGGGGTTAATGTAGAGTTGATCCTGATGGATGAATCAAAATCAAAAGAAGATTATGAAGCTTACGCAAAGCGAAATCATCTGGCAAATGTCATTTATATGTAGAAGAAGCAGAAAGGAATAGAAAGATGGAAGAAATGAGATATTTGACGTTTGCTTTAGGAAAAGGACGTCTCGCAAAGAAAACATTAGAATTATTTGAGCAGGTTGGCATTACTTGTGAGGAAATGAAAGATAAAGATACCCGTAAACTAATTTTTGTGAACGAAAAATTAAAGTTAAAATTCTTTTTGGCAAAAGGACCGGATGTACCTACCTATGTAGAATATGGGGCTGCTGATATTGGTATTGTCGGAAAAGATACCATTTTAGAAGAGGGTAGAAATATTTACGAAGTTCTTGATTTGGGATTTGGAAAATGCCGTATGTGCATCTGTGGACCGGAAAGTGCAGGCGATTTATTACAGCATCATGAACTGATTCGTGTTGCAACCAAATATCCTCATATTGCAAAAGATTATTTTTATAATAAAAAACATCAGACAGTAGAAATCATAAAATTAAACGGTTCTATTGAGTTAGCACCAATTGTCGGATTGTCAGAAGTAATTTGCGATATTGTGGAAACAGGTTCTACATTACGCGAAAATGGTTTGACGGTATTAGAAGAAGTTTGTCCGTTGTCTGCCCGTATGGTAGTAAACCAGGTCAGCATGAAAATGGAACATGAACGTATCACTAAACTTATTTCTGACTTGAAGGCTGTTTTAAGCCCAAATTAAGATACAACATTGAATCGTTAAAAGAAGTAAGATGAAAGGAATCAGAAAATAGATGAGAATATTAACTTTAACAGAAAATACCAAAACGGATATCTTAGAAAATCTTTTAAAAAGAAGTCCAAACTCTTATGGAGAATTTGAAGGTCGCGTCAACGAAATTATTGAAACAGTCCGTTCTGGAAAAGACAAAGCTTTATTTGATTATACAGAAAAATTTGATGGTGTGAAAATAGATGCTTCCAATGTTTTAGTAACGGAAGAAGAGATTCAGGAAGCTTATGAATTAGTGGATGAGAAATTACTTGAAGTCATTCGAAAAGCACTTGTGAATATCCGGAATTACCATGCAAAACAGCGTCAGTATTCCTGGTTCGATTCCGAAGATTCCGGCATTATTTTAGGTCAAAAAGTAACTCCATTAGAAAAAGTTGGAGTTTATGTTCCAGGAGGAAAAGCAGTATATCCTTCTTCTGTATTAATGAATGTGTTACCTGCAAAAGTTGCAGGTGTTAAAAATATTATCATGACAACACCACCAGATAAAAATGGAAAGGTATATCCTTCTACATTAGTAGCTGCAAAGGAAGCCGGTGTTGATAAAATCTATAAAGCAGGCGGTGCACAGGCAATCGCAGCTCTTGCGTTTGGAACCGAAAGTATTCCAAAGGTAGATAAAATTGTAGGACCTGGAAATATTTATGTTGCCCTTGCCAAAAAAGCAGTCTTTGGTCATGTCAGCATTGATTCCATTGCCGGTCCAAGCGAAATCTTAGTCCTTGCAGATGAAACAGCAAATCCAAGATTTGTAGCAGCTGATTTATTGTCACAGGCAGAACATGATGAAATGGCCTCTGCTATTTTAATTACAACCAGCAAAGAATTAGCAGAACAGGTTTCGAAAGAAGTAGATGAATTTGTCAAAAATTTATCAAGAAAAGAGATTATTCAAAAATCGTTAGACCAGTATGGTTATATTTTAGTAGCAAAAGATTTAGAAGAAGCCATTGATACAGCAAATGAAATCGCTTCCGAACATTTAGAATTAGTAACAAAGAACCCATTTGAGGTCATGACAAAAATCAAAAATGCAGGAGCTATTTTCTTAGGAGAGTATTCGAGCGAACCATTAGGTGACTATTTTGCAGGACCAAACCACGTCCTTCCGACGAATGGAACCGCAAAATTCTTCTCTCCACTGAGTGTAGATGATTTTATCAAAAAATCCAGTATTATTTCTTATTCCAGAGAAGCATTAGAACCTGTTTATCAGGATATTGTACAGTTTGCAGAATGTGAGAAATTAACAGCACATGCAAACTCTATCCGTGTACGATTTGAAAAGTAGTTGTTTTCTATTTCTTTTTTTGAAAGATAGTACTATAATGAACTTATGAGATTTTCCAATAGACAAGAAGGAGTGCATTGATGAGCAGATTAGCAGATATTACCAGAAAGACAAAAGAAACCGACATTTCTTTAGCATTCGAAGTGGATGGGAAAGGAACAGCAGAAGTCCATACCGGAATCGGTTTTTTTGATCATATGTTAGAGGGATTTGCAAAACATGGTTTTTTTAACTTAAAGGTAGAAGTAGAAGGCGATTTGGCAGTAGATTGTCACCACACCATCGAGGATACTGGAATCGTTTTGGGAAATGCCATCAAAAAAGCATTAGGTGATAAAAAAGGAATCAAACGTTTTGGAAGCTGTATCTTACCAATGGATGAGACATTGGTTCTTTGTGCGATTGACTTATCAGGCAGACCTTACCTTGTATTCGATGGAGAATTTACAACAGAGCGTGTAGGCGATATGGATACTGAAATGGTAAAAGAATTCTTTTATGCAGTATCTTATTCAGCAGGAATGAATTTACATATTAAGGTATTATCCGGCGGAAATAATCATCATATGATTGAGGCGATGTTTAAAGCTTTTGCACGTGCATTAGACGAAGCCACACTTTTTGATGCAAGAATTACGGATGTCTTATCGACAAAAGGAAGTCTTGGCGAATAAGAAAGCCTACAGGCAATTGGAAAGGCATGGATAGATATATGGAACAGAAAAATATAGTAGCAACCATTTTTTTAAAAAATGGAATGGCTGTCAAATCGGCTGAAGATATGACAGTAGTAGGTGATGTCATTCATCTTGCAAAATTGTACAATGACAGTGGAATTGATAAAATTATTGTATTTGACTTATCAGAAGATGATGAAGAGCACGAGAAAAACATTAGAACCATCCGCAATATCAATCGTAATGTTGAAATTAAAGTATGCGCAGGTGGAAACATTAACCGTTTAGAAGATATTAAGAAATTGATTTATGCAGGCTGTCTGCAGGTTATCTTAAATGGTTCAAAGCCAATCAGCATTGAATTAGCCAAGGAGGCAAGTACTCGTTTTGGTAAGGACCGCATTTTGGTTTCTGTAAAAAATGTGGACTTTGCATTTAAGCATCAGGAAGTTATGACAGAGTATTTCCATGAGATGCTGGTACTTAATAAATCCGTCTTAGATGCCATTGAAAATCTTACAGAGATTCCTTATGTAGTATGGTTTGAAGAGTGTGATTATGAAGAGATTATCTTCGTTTTAAGCCGTACAAATGTACGCGGTATTGCAGGTAATTTTATCAACGAAACAAGTACGGATGTCATGGAATTAAAATCTCAACTTTCTGCTGAAGGCATTAAAATGGATAATTTTGCTCCAGCATTAAAATGGTCTGACTTAAAGTTAAATTCCGATGGAATGGTACCTGTCATCGTACAGGATTACCGAACAGATGAAGTATTAATGCTAGCTTATATGAATGAAGAGGCATTCAATACAACGATTAATATTGGAAAAATGACCTATTACAGCCGTAGCAGAAAAGAACTTTGGACAAAGGGACTTACTTCCGGACATATTCAATATGTAAAATCTTTAACAGCTGATTGTGATTATGATACCATTTTAGCAAAAGTTTCGCAGGTGGGTGTAGCTTGCCATACCGGAGCACAAAGTTGTTTTTTCAATGATATTGTAAAGAAAGAATATGTCGAAAAAAATCCGCTTAAGGTATTTGAAGATGTTTACAACATTATCTCAGACCGCAGAGAGAATCCGAAAGAAGGCTCTTATACCAATTATCTGTTTGATAAGGGAATTGATAAGATTTTGAAAAAAGTCGGAGAAGAAGCAACAGAGATTGTAATTGCGGCTAAAAATCCGGATGCGGAAGAAATCAAATATGAAATTTCCGATTTACTCTATCATATTATGGTTTTGATGGCGGAAAAAGGTGTAACCTGGGAGGATATTACGCAAGAATTATCTCAGCGCTAAAGAATTAGATTTATTAGTCTGGTTCTATTTTGATAAATAAAGGCATATGAGTAATAAAAAGCTTTTATAAGGAACATCCATGACAGATCATTATATTGATGAACGTAAACGATATGTGGCAGAAGTAAAAAAATCCTTTGAAACAGGATATGGAGTAAATACATATGAAGATGATTATTCTGGTAGTATAGAACAATCATCTTCATTTTCTTTGTTTCGATTCCGTTTTATGATTGCGGTATTTCTTTTTTGTGTTTACTTATACTGTGATTATACCGAAACTCCAATTTATCACTATACGACAGAAGATGTCGTGACTGTAATTTCAGAGAATGAATTCTACCAAAAACTCGAAAATTATGTTATGATACAAATGATGCAGGATTGACTAGTATTACAGATTTTAGTATAATTTGTGGCATTGGCGAAAAGTTAGAAAGGATATACATTTTGATGACAAAATTAGCTTTATCAGATGAAATACTCATGAAAATTGATAAGCCGGCACGTTACATTGGGAATGAATTAAACAGCATCAAAAAAGAGAAAAAAAATGTCAAGATTCGTTTTGCAATGTGTTTTCCGGATGTTTATGAGATAGGAATGTCCCATCTTGGCATTCAAATTCTTTATGATATGTTTAATAAAAGAGAAGATGTCTGGTGTGAACGGGTTTATTCCCCTTGGCCGGACTTACATGCAATCATGAAAGAGAAAAAAATTCCTCTTTTTGCATTAGAATCGCAGGAGGCAATCCGGGATTTTGATTTTCTCGGCATTACACTTCAATATGAGATGTGCTATACCAATATTTTGCAGATTTTGGATTTAGCACAGATTCCACTCTTGTCAAAAGAACGAACAGAGACTGATCCAATCGTAATCGGTGGGGGTCCATGTACCTATAATCCAGAACCAATTGCAGATTTTTTTGATTTGTTTTATATGGGAGAAGGAGAAATCAGTTACGATGCCTTATTTGACCTTTATGAAGAGATAAAAGCTTCTGGAAAAAGCCGTGCAGAATTTTTACGTGCAGCGGCACAGATTCCAGGAATCTATGTTCCATCTCTCTATGAAGTGACCTATAAGGAAGACGGCACAATTGCCTCTTTTACACCAATTTATGAAGATGTTCCGGCAACCGTACAAAAGCAGCTTGTGATGGATATGACAGAAGCTGTCTATCCGGAAAAACCGGTCGTTCCATTTATCAAAGCAACACAGGATCGTGTTGTCTTAGAGATTCAGCGTGGTTGTATTCGTGGTTGTCGTTTCTGTCAGGCGGGTATGGTATACCGACCAACTCGTGAAAAAAATGTAGAGCGCTTAAAAGACCTTGCTTATAAAATGATTCGTTCCACCGGACACGAAGAAATTTCCTTAAGTTCCTTAAGTTCTTCCGATTATTCTCAGTTAGAAGAACTGGTTACTTTTTTGATTGATGAATTTAAAGGGAAGGGTGTAAACATTTCACTTCCTTCTTTGCGAATTGATGCCTTTTCCCTTGATGTTATGAGCAAAGTACAGGATATTAAAAAAAGCAGCCTAACCTTTGCTCCAGAAGCAGGTTCCCAAAGACTTCGTGATGTTATTAACAAAGGTCTCACAAAAGAAGTGATTTTAAGCGGTGCCGGTCTTGCATTTGAAGGCGGCTGGAATAAGGTGAAATTGTACTTCATGCTTGGTCTTCCGACCGAAACAGAAGAAGATATGCGTGCAATTCCAGAACTGGCAAATGAAATTGCAAAGCTTTATTATGACACGGTTCCAAAGGAAAAGAGAAATGGAAAATGCCAGATTACCATCAGCACCTCTTTCTTTGTACCAAAACCATTTACGCCGTTCCAGTGGGCAAGAATGTATACACCTGACAATTACTTAGAACGTGCCAAAATTGTAAATGATGCCGTAAAAGAACAGTTGAACCGTAAGAGCATTAAATATAACTGGCATGAAGCAGATGTCACTGTTTTAGAGGGAATCTTTGCCCGCGGTGATAGAAAAATCGGACAGGCTATTTTAAAAGCTTATGAAAAAGGAGCTATTTTTGATTCCTGGTCAGAATATTTTGATTATCAAAGATGGTTAGATGCTTTTGCAGAATGTGGCATTGACCCAGATTTTTACACAATGAGAGAACGTCCTTTAGACGAAATTTTTCCATGGGATTTCATTGATGTCGGTGTTACAAAAGCCTTTTTAAAGAGAGAATGGGAGACTGCTCATTCCGAAACCGTTACACCGAACTGCCGTATGCGCTGTTCCGGTTGTGGCGTTGCAAAATTTGGAGGAGGTGTCTGCGTTGAAGATAAGAATTAAATTTCGAAAATATGGTGTGATGAAATTCATCGGACACCTTGATATGATGCGCTACTTTCAAAAAGTAATGCGTAGAGCTGATATTGACATCTGTTATTCTGAGGGATTTTCCCCACATCAGATTATGTCCTTTGCCGCACCTCTTGGTGTCGGTATTACAAGTGATGGGGAATATCTAGACATTGAAGTACATTCTTCCCGTTCCACGGAAGAATCCATTGCGGCTTTAAATGCAACGATGGTAGAAGGTGTGGAAATTACAGGCTATGTGAAACTTCCTGACAATGCCAAAACAGCTATGTCCATTGTAGCGGCAGCTGACTATGAATTAAGTTATAAAGAAGGTTATCCTTCTCCTTTTTCTAAAGAAGAGTGGGAGCAGAAACTGCAAAGCTTTTTTGTAGAGCCTGCTGAAGTATTGATTACAAAGCAGACCAAGAAAAGTGAAAAAGTAATGGATTTAAAAAAACTTGTTTATGATTTCCGTATCATAGAGAAAGATGGCCAACCGGCATTTTATCTGAATGTCTGTACAGGAAGTACGGATAATTTAAAGCCAGAACTTGTAGTAGAAGCATTTTATCAGTCACTTGGAATCGAATATAATCCAAATGCCATTCAGATTCATCGCTTAGATGTTTATTCTTATGATGAGGAACAAAAGAACTATATTTCTCTAGGAGAGATGGGAACATGTATCGCTATCTGATTACCAGACAGACAATCTTAAAAAAGGATGTCATTGTTTCGGCACTTTTTGATGAAGGACGCCATATGATTGATGTTCAGGCAGATTCCGTCGCGAAAACAAGTTTGCTAAATAATATCTATATTGCAAAAGTACAAAATATTGTTAAAAATTTAGATGCTGCTTTTGTAAAAATAAGCCCGGAGCAGACCTGCTATTTATCTTTAAAAGAACTGCATCATCCCATCTATGTGAAAAAAATTTCTCCGAATAAAGATCTGGTACAGGGCGATGAAATCGTTGTCCAAATCAGTAAAGAAGCAATCAAAACAAAAGATCCGGTTGTAACAACAAATTTGAATTTTTCCGGGAAATATGTTGTTCTTACCACTGGGAATACCAAAATCGGGATTTCGAATAAGTTAGATGATGACAACAGAAAGTATTTTAAGAATTTACTGGAACCATATAAAAATGACGAATATGGGATGATTGTCAGAACGAATGCAAAGGATGCTTCCGCAGAAGAAATTCTTTCAGAATTAGAAAATCTTATTCAAGATTACCGTACTTTAAAAGAAAATGCTATTCACAGAACTTGTTACAGCTGTCTTTATACGCAGCCGGAAGCTTATTTGAAAAATATATCAAATCTCTATCTAGATTCTGTAGAAAAGATTTTAACCGATGATGTCGATTTCTATCAGGAAATCACAAATTACTGCCAAATGCAAAAGATACCGATTCCCGTAGAATTCTATCAGGATCCACAACTTCCGCTAGGCGCACTTTATGGAATATCTATAAAAATGGAAGAAGCTTTAAAAGAACGTGTTTGGCTGAAATCAGGGGCATATCTGATCATCCAACCGACAGAAGCCTTGACCGTAATTGATGTAAACAGCGGAAAAAATGTAGCCAAAAAGGATAAGTGGGAGAATTTTCGCCGCATCAATTTAGAAGCTGCAGAAGAAATTGCAAAGCAGTTACGTTTGCGGAATATATCCGGTATTATTATTGTTGATTTTATTAATTTGGAGACAACAGAAGCTGATGCAGAATTGGTTCAAAGATTTCGAAGCTTTTTGAAAAAAGATCCGGTTCCAACAGAGGTTTGGGGTATGACGAAACTTGGATTAGTAGAAGTAACACGGAAAAAAGTTCGAAAATCACTGGTTGAATCTTTAAAAGAAGAATGAAAAATTCTAAAATATGGTTGACGTAATACAATTCTTATGCTATGATAACGAAGTATGCCGCACAGTGAGGTCTCTAATTCTGTCTTTTGGCAGGAACCGTAACTGGCGAGTAATGATAATAGGAGGTGCCATATGTACGCAATTATAGCAACAGGTGGTAAACAGTACAAAG
>JBJELY010000050.1:0-9134 GCA_051879395.1 Roseburia sp.
GGAGCGTACCTATTTCTTACTCAAGCCGGAATCTTGCAATTAAGTCAGTTAACACGCATGCCTGAGAAGCCAGCTCTTGCGAAGTTGCAGAGCTTTCTTCTGCGACAGCAGAATTATTCGTAATTCCATGGGAAATTTCATTAATTTCATTTTTTACTCTTAACATACTTTCAACCTGTTCTGCTGAATTTTTTGCAGTCCTCTGAATCATATCATTCACACGCTCTACTGCCAAAACTGCTTCTTGCAAAGAGTCTTTCACATTATTGGCTATTTCATTTCCGCGATTAATTTCTTCAATGGATAACCCAATCATTTCTCTGGTCCTGTTTGCTGCATCTGCACTTTCAATGGCTAGTTTTCCTATTTCTCCTGCAACAACTGCAAAACCTTTTCCTGTTTCTCCTGCGCGTGCCGCTTCAATCGAAGCATTCAATGACAATAAATTCGTCTGAGATGATATTTCCTCAATACTGTCAATGATTCCAACAACTCGCTTAGATGTAGAAAGAATCTTATCCATTGCCTCCATCATCCGATCCATCAGTATTTTATTTGCTTCCATCATCTGATTTACCTGATAGGTTTCCTCAGCTGATCTTTCGGCCTCATTTTCATTTTCTTCTACCTGCTCCGTTACTTTTTCCGTTGCCAATACCAGCTTATCAACTGCTCCTGTCTGCGTTGTGGCTTCCTCGGCAAGCATCTGAGCAGCGCTTGCTAATTCATCAGCCCCACCTGATACCTGTGACGCCGCAGTCTGAATATCTCCCATCAAAGATGACATAGAATCTGATATATTCAGAATTGCATCTTTCAATTTACGGAATTCACCTACATAGTCCTGATGCAGTTCTACTTTAAGCTGTCCGTCAGACATAATAGAAAGCACCTCGGCAATTTCTTCAATATAAAGAATATACTCTTTTAATCTATCTGTTAATTTAGAAATGGATGTTCCAAGTTCTCCGATTTCATTATCTGCCTGAACGGCTATTGTAACATCAAGTTCTCCCTCAGCCAACTTTCCTGCAATAATATTCAAATCACTAATTGGTTTTGTAATTTTTCCTGCTATTCGTTTGATATTTCTAATAATCAATATAATACCTACAGCAAAAATCACCAGCAATACAACTACGCATATAATTAATCCTTGATAATATTCTATGAACGGAAGCACCGATACTACAGAATATCCTGTTGTTCCGATTTCTGCAACATATCCATATTTTTTATCACCATCAATCGAATAACTCAAAAATTTTTCTTCATGGTTGGTAATTGTCTTTAATGCATTCGAAGAAAGATTTAATGCTGATATGTCCTGCAACATCTTATCCGTATCCGGATAAGACAAAATCATACCATTTGCGGAAAAGAGAGTTAAAAATCCATTAGAACCAACCGTATATTCCCCCATAACCTCTGCGATATGCTCTAACGAAATATCCAACCCTGCAACTCCAATCGGATTTCCATCTGTATCATAAACCGGACATGCAGCACTTAAAATCGTCATTCCTGTGCTTTTATCTACATATGGCTCTGTAAGAATGGTTTCTCCTCTTTCAACACATTGATACCATGCCCTCTCTGTTATTTCAAAATCATCACCGGAAGTATAATTATCGGACTGCGTCAAAACATTTGCATCAATATCACCTATCCATAGCGCCAAAATATTTTCCGAATCTGTCTGCACTACCTGGTACATATAGTCATAAACATCCTGATAATCTTTTCCTTCCAGAATGTTATCTCCTGCCCCTGTTTCGCTCATCAATCTCTGCACAGACGGATTTGACGCTGTAGATTCTACAATCCTTGTATACTGATCAAAGAAATCTGATATCTCCCATGCAGCAGACTGCGACTGCAATGTGAGTTCTTCCTTATTGAAACTGCTAATTTCGTTTGCAAAAATAACAATAACAACAATTCCAATTACCCCAAAAATAGGAAAAACAACCTTGCCTATCTGCGTTAATATCTGTACCGCAATTTTATTCCTTTGTACCTTCTTTTTTCCTCCCATAGCCAGCTCCTCCATTTGCTATTATAATACTTTCATTATAGAAATCCGGGTATTCTTTTTCAATTATTCAGGCATTTTTGGCATGTTTCAGGAAAATTCTGTCAAAATATACTTTTCCAGACAAAAAAAAGGCAGCCATCGTTCGGCTGCCTTTCTTAGGAGAAGGTATTTTACTATGGGGTAATAGTAAAATTATATAATGTATTGGGGGGTTTTTACAGGTATTATAATACCATGAATGGTGCAATCGGTGTGCACAAACTTTCACCCATTTTTCACCTTTTTTTGTATAACTTGTATACAAGTTTTTATATCCACGAAAAAAAATGCTATCATTCTGTTGGAAACTAATATTTAAATTTCAGTTTCTTTTGTAACAGCATTTTTTACTGCATAAATTTGCTGTTCAACAATTCCTCTCTTGCAACTTTAATACTGCGTTCTACGCTTCCCTCTTCAAAAGGATTTGAAAGATTTGCATATGTCAGCGTCTCCAAATAACTCATACTTCCACCACATTTGCAGAGTTTCAAATAATCTTCCCATGCTTTTTCATGGTTTTCTTTATCCTTTTTCTTAAACTCCATTGCTCCCATTGTCGTTAAAGTGTAATTGATATAATAGAACGGATAAAGGAAAATATGAAGCTTATGATACCAGTAACCACCACGGTCAAAGAAATCATCTTCCTCATAATTTCTCCATGGCATATATTTTTCTTCCAGTTTTTTCCACTCAAGTGTTCTTTCTTTTGGTGTTAAAGATGGATTTTCATAACAAATATGCTGGAATTCATCTACTGCCACACCAAACGGAACAAAGGTGAGCGCTTCCTGCAAATGTGCAAAACGGAATTTGTCTGCCTGATCACCAAAGAAACGCTCTGCATATGGATAAGCAAACTGTTCCATAGACATGGAATGAATTTCTGCAATATCCGTAGATTCTGAATAATAATCAGAAATTGGCTGAGTACGCATTGCCATATAACCAGCAAAAGCATGCCCTAATTCATGTGTCAACACCTGCATATCAAAAATAGTCTGATTGAAGCATGAGAATACAAATGGAGCTTTATAGTCCAAAAGACTTGTCATATAACCAGTAGATGCTTTTCCCGGTTTGTTTTTCAGATCCATTAATTCATGCTCAATCATATAATCGATAAATTCTCCGGTTTCCGGGCTGATCTCATGATACATTTTTCTTGCCTGTTCCACCATGAAATCATCATCTCCAGCTGGAACTGCATTTCCATCTGCAAAAACACATTTCTCATCATAAAACATTAACTGATCTACACCAAGACGTTTTGCCTGTGCTTCATATAATTTTTCACAAAGTGGTACTAACACCGTACGTACCTGTTCCCGGAAAGACTCTACTTCCTTCTGCCCATAATCGGTACGTCCCTGCTGCATGTATCCAACCGGGATAAAATTATCATATCCCAGATTTTTTCCCATCTGATTACGAATTGTAATTAGTTCGTCCCAGATTTCTTCCAGACGTTTTTCATTTTTATGGTAGAAATCAGAATAAGCTTTTACTGCTTTTGCACGAACTTCTCTATCTTCATGCTCAAAATACTTCTGAATTCCATAGAGATTCAATGTTTTTCCATCAAATTCGATTTCTGCTGTTGCCATGATTTTCTGATATTCATTCGTCAGCTTTGCTTCCTGCTGCATCAACGGAATATTTGCTTCACAGAAACGTTTCTTTTCTAACTCCATCTGTACAAAATACTGTTTTCCATACTCTTTCTCAATATCAGCCCGATATGGAGAATTCATAATTGCTTCACTATAAGCCAATAATTTTGGCATAATAGTTGGATATGTGTCATTGATATATTCATCTTCTTTTTCATAAAATTCATCTGTTGTATCAAGCGTATGACGAATGGAAGCTATTACTGCTAATGTAGTCATATGATTTGTTTCTTTTTCAAATTCATCCATAAGTCCTTTTAGTTCTTCGTAAGATGAAACTTTTGGGATTGTTTCCAAAATTTTATCCACTTTCTCTTCCAATCCCTTAAAATCAGGTCTTTCATACTTTAATGTTGAAAATTTAAAGTCCATATTTTTTCTCCTTCTTTTTCTTAGAAATAATTACTAGTAAAAAAATTAGTAAACATACAATACTAATTCCTGCACCTTCCAATAATCCCGGTGTCTTGTATACCAGTTTAACGTTATGTTCTCCCTCTGTCAAATGAACGCTGATAAAAGTATCAGCAAATGCCTCTGCTTCTGTCTCTACACCATCTATATAAAGCGTCCATCCATCTTCTTTCGGTATCGAAAAAATCAATCTTCCTTCTTCTTCCACCTTAATATTTCCTTCTACTTTTGTATCAGAAAAATCTGTCAAATTCATCGTCTGTTGATTCAAGGTATTATATGCCGCCTCTACACTTTCCTCATGAAGCAGATATAACTGCATCGGAATCACTTCTCCAGCTGTATTACTAATCGTAACCGTAGTTCCTTCCTTGCAATACCCCAAATCCAAGGTATAACCATGGGAACACTTCGTAAAACTCTTTTCCCTTCCATCGCTCGTTTCTTCTTCTAAATTATCGGTATTATGATTTGTATAAGTTGCATAATAATATCCGTCCTGCTCTATGGTAATTGTCGTAACACCTTCCTTTGCTTCCGAAAGATACAACGGAAGACGAATCAACATATCTTCCTCTGCCCCTAACAATCTTGCCAATTCATTTTGAACAGCAATCTCATCGGTCTGCTCATAGTCCCAGTTTTCGATTACCTCTTCAGACATCATATAACCAAATGAAAGTACATATTTGTTTTCATAAAGAAATGTCGTACCGCTTTCTGCTACCAACGTTCTTAGTGGTCCACCTTCCATTCCATTATCCGCAATCACATATTTCAGTGACAGCATCGTAGAAATCAACGGTGTCGCACCATTAATGCAGTAAAAATTCTTTCCACCTTCCATTCCAAGATTCTGATAGAAATGACTGACATTAATATTCATCAGAGAAGAAAACTGCGTTGCAGACGCATACTGGTAAAAAGCTGCATCATTCTTTGTCCTACGCTCTAATTCCTCTGTCCGATAAAATGCTAGTTCCTCTTCTCGCTCCTCTGCCTCTTCCAAAACGCTTTCATAATCTTCCATAGACGCAAGATAAGAAGTTCTGCTTGTTGTCTCTAATCCAGTCACATCAAAATTTACCGCAAGCTCTACCACCATGGCAGTACACATCAAACAAATCAGATAGTTCTTCATCTTTTCTTTTGACAAACGACTTATAAAGAGCAAAAGTGCATACGCGCCTACCAAAATCAATGTCACTACAAAAGACGTTCCATCTACCTGTTCTTCTGCTGTAAACATCCGTGCTGTCAGCAAAAAAACGGCTGCTGTAATCAATGCAATTCCAACATCAATCTTTCGTGCATTCTCCCAATTTAAAAGAGCTTCATAACACATCGTCAACACTAATAAAATAAATAAAAAAGATTGTCTTCCCGGCAGTGAATTCGGGAAATGAAATCCATGCCAGATATAATCCAATATATTATTAGCAAAGCTAACTACAAACAGTATCAAAAGTAATATTCTTGGAATCTTCTTTTTCCATGAAATCTTTCTGTTGCAGAAATACAAGACTACAAAAAGCAGTACAAAGGCTCCGCAATAAAGATTAGGCCAGTGATCTCTGCCGGTATAAGATTCTGTCAAAAAACAGCTTCTTGCCAATTCTGCTATCACATTAAAATACCATTCTATTGCATCTGGAAATGAACTTCCAGATTCTCCACTATAGCTTAAAATCACAGCCTCAGGCAAAATCAGGACAGCTCCCATTCCCCCCGCCAGCAGAGAATATCCCATAAAACGAAACATTCCTTTTATTCTGTGTTCTTTTTCCTCGAAAAAAAGAACGATATAGTACAAAACAAGAAACAGACAAATCATAATGGAAATGTAATAATTGCATAAAATCGACAGAGCAAGTGTCACAGTATAAAGGATTCCATCTCCTTTTTTTACTAATCGTTCCAATCCCACTAGAATCAATGGTGCCAGTGCAACACTGTCCATCCACATAATATTCCAGCTATAGGCAGCCACAAAGGCACTCAACGCATATGCCACCGCAAAAACCGACAATCTGATATCATTCACACCGAAATGTTCCTTCAAATAATAGCCAAACGAAAATCCCGCCCCTGCTATTTTAAGCAGAACCAGAATTGTCATGAACTCTATCACAAATCCCTTCGGGCATAAAAGCAAAAGCCAGTTCAAAGGACTTGCTAGATAGTAAGCATATAAAGACACAAAATCAGAGCCTAGTCCTATCTGCCAGGAATAAAGAAAACTTCCTCCCTCTTTTATCTTTTCCATCATTTCTACAAAAAACGGACAATACTGATGATACATATCCACATGCAAAATACATTGCGTCCCAAATGGATATACTCCATGATCAATACATACAATAATCGCGATACCTAATGGCAAAAGAAACGAAAGCAGTAAAGGAAGTCTTTCTTTCCACTTTTCTTTTTGCAAATTCATTCTTTTCCCTCCCAATCAAATAATTGATAATATTGTAGTTTCTGATACTCCTCTAATGCATTTTTCTCCTCTTTTACAGAAGTCTCATTGCCTTCCTTATCCACAACGCGCACTGCCGAAAGAATTGGGTATTTTTCCTGCAATTCTGCCAGATATGCCTGATATGCCGGAAGCGTAATTCCTGCACGCTCCAACATCTCCACACCCAGATAATTCACACTGGTATCTGCATCTGTTACAGTTTCTGTTTCATAATTGGTCCAAATAACATAAGGCACCTCATAGCGAAGCTTTGTTTCTTCCTCGGTAAGACTTGCAGTCGACTTTCCATTAAGTGATAAAACAGGATACGCCACGGTATCACTCGGCTGATGATCTCCAAAGAATACAATCATCGTCTTCTCATCCACCTCTGAGAAATAATTTATCAGTTCTTCTAGCGCCTGATCCGACTGCTCCATTAACGACAAATACTGATTCAGCGCAAAATCATCCACACCCTCCACACTGATTCCTGGTGTAAAATTAGAATTCTCTTCTGTATAACCACCGTGGTTCTGCATCGTCACATTAAAAACAAAGCATGGTGTCCCCTCTTCTTTTTCTTCATAAATAGATATTATTTTATCGACACAGCTTTCATCACTTACATATTTTCGAATATAATGAGCTCTGGTATAAGAATCCAAAAACAACATATTAGAAAAACCAAGTTCCGGGTAAACAGTATCCCGGTCCCAACCACTCGCATAATAAGGATGTGTTGCATAGGTATCATATCCTAAAGTATCCAGATAACTTACAATGGATGGTAATTCTCCGTTGATATACTGCTGATAAGCAATACTTCCCTGTGGTAAAAACGCCATCGTGTTTCCGGTTAGAAATTCAAATTCCGTATTCGCTGTATTTCCCCCACAAACGGATACATTCAGCATTCCAGTTATCGTATTTTCCGCACCTTCCTGCAGGCTATGTAAGTACGGCATATAATCCCGATTCGTTGTGAAATCTCCAAGAACCGACAAATCCGAAAACGATTCATTCATAACTACAATTATATTTGGAAGTTCATCTTCTGTAACTGATGCCTCTTCCTGTTCGTCTGTTTCTGCCTCATATGCAGATAAAAGTTCTTCCGCTTCCTGCGCACTATATCCATCCGGCTTTTCAATTGCCATATAGGCAAGGTTCATGACAAATGTAACTGCAATTCCATCTACTTCTGTCATAAAAACCGGCGTAAATAATTTATTATATAATCGATGCGCATTCTGGAAACTTTCCTCCTGTAGTGTATTCGCAAAGACACATAATGCTACTACAAGTGTTACACCTGGAATCATCCTTTTCCAAAATGCAATCCGATTGATTTTTACTTGTACCCATCTTGTCAAAAAAAGCAAAATCACAAAACACACAGTCACTGCCACCATTCGTCCGGACGGCATAAAATTATAATTATCTGCTACACTAGCTGCCGTCTTGATAGATAAAATATCCCACGGCACAATTGGATTCGTCCGGAATGATACTACATAGGCATTTGCTATTCCATAAATCATTGTAACTGCTAACTCAACCCGTACTGCAATTTTTAAACTGCCACTAAAACAAAAAAGAATTCCCTGCACCAGCACAAACAATAAAATATTAAAAAGCTGTGCCCAGAGACGTACCTCATCAAACGGATTATGTGTATAAAGCTCTAATAGATAAAAGCAAAACACCGGAAAGATAAAAAATAGAAAAATTGCAACTGCACCATTCTTTATCTGTTTTTTTGAAATTTTTCCCTTCTCATCGTCTATATTTTTTTTACTGCTCATATTCTTTTACCACTTTCTTTTCCTTCCTCGTAACATTCCGGCACAGAGTAATTCTTTCTTCTACGAAAAAAATGTGCCAAAACGCCTTTTCCATTTTAGCACATTCCTTTTTAAATAACATCTGCTTCACATATTTTTCATAAAACTTTTTGACTGTACAATCTTAAACAAGTCGTTCCTTCACCTTTTTTTCTCTTGCCCATACAATAAATTAAGAACACAAAAAAGGAGTTAATAATGGAGCATCCAAATCATGAAAAATGTGAAAAACAGAAACATGTGCATGAACTCACCGGTAGCACTGCTTTTGTTTCAGAATGTTCTGACTGTCATAACCATCGCTTCTGTACCGTAACCGGCGAAGCCATGGGGCCAAAAGAATGTCATGTTCATGAAGTAAAATTTCATACTGACTTTTCTGATGAACATTTCCATGAGTTCTGTGGCAAGACCGGTCCTGCCATCGACGTTGGACATGGAAAACATGTTCATTTTCTCAAGGCAATGACCGAGCCAAAAGACGGCCATCGGCATAAACTGCAGGCAGCTACATTAATTGAAAGTCCTACTGACTTTAAAGATTGTGGCAAATAAGTCTGCTTATATACAACAAAAACCCCAGTAAATACTGGGGTTTTTCTAATGCCGGCAATGGGACTTGAACCCATACGATGTCGCCATCGCCAGATTTTGAGTCT
>JBJELY010000051.1:0-2332 GCA_051879395.1 Roseburia sp.
AAATGATTAGAGATAATTACACAAAGTATGTTGCGACAACAGATTATTTGCTTCAAAAAAGAAATGGAATAAAACACATTAATATTCTGGAATTCATGAAAGAGTGTAAGAAGTTTTAAGACAGACATCCAAAGTATAGATCCAAATGGGGAGATAGACAGTTCACATATAGCTTTTTTTATCAGGGAAGAAATTTGACGTACGTTATCTATTATGGTATCGAAAGCAGGTATGAATAAATTTTCGCTTTTTTCATGAAAAAAAGCATTTTCAGTGACAAAATTGTCAGTGAAAATGCTTTCTTGTCACCAATCCATATTTTTTTAAATTGTCATCCGTAGGGAATAAGTACAAAGAAAAACAATCTATTCATCCTGCTTCGATACATTCCTATCTACAGCATTTGCCTTTACCGCAAATCGAAACAAAACAATTCCTATGATAAACAACAATGATATCGTTCCGACACCCTTGCTGATATCACCTGTCAATTGCGAAACCAGACTGACAATCGTTGTACCCATAAAGGAAGCTCCTTTTCCGCAAATATCCAAAAGACCAAAGTACTCACCAGATTGGTTTGCTGGGATGATTTTAGTAAAGTAAGAACGGGATAATGCCTGAATCCCTCCCTGAAACATTCCAACCAAAACTGCCAGAATCCAAAATTGTATTTGGTTATTTAGAAACGTTGCAAATACTGCAATTCCAAAGTAAGCGATTATACATACCATAATGAGCTTTTCTGATTCGAACTTCTGTGATAATCGTCCGAACAAAATGGCAAAAGGGAACGCCACAAACTGTGTTACGAGCAGTGCCAGCAACAGCCCTGTACTGTCTAAGCCAAGCGCTGAACCATATGCAGTTGCCATATCAATAATTGTATAAACACCATCAATGTAGAAAAAAAATGCCAACAAAAACAGAAACACCTTTTTTTCTTTTCGCACATTTTTGAAAGTTCTACCCAGTCTTGCAAAACTCTCTCTTACTACATGTAGTCTTTTTTTCACATAATATTTCTGTCGGTAGGTTTTCAGTAATGGTAATGTCATACCAACCCACCATGCCGCAATCATAAAAAAGGCAATTGCCATAGCCATTTCTAAAGAAATACCAATCCTGTCTGCATTAAGCACCAGTATTAAAGATAGAATAAATGGAATACAACTCCCAATATATCCCCAGGCAAATCCCTGCGATGAAACATTATCCATTCGCTCTTCGACTGTAACATCAGAAAGCATGGAATCATAAAAAATCAGTGTACCGGAATATCCTACCTTGGCAACTATTAAAATCATTAGAAACAATGCCCAGTTTTTTGCAAATCCAAGACCAATACAACCTGCGGCCCCGATAAGTAGCGATATGGTAAATATCGGCTTCTTGTATCCCTTCGTATCAGCCAGCGTACCGCAAATCGGTCCCATGAAAGCAACGATCAATGTAGCAATAGAGGCAACATAACCCCAATATGCCATATATTCTACATCTGTCAGTCCCGCACTTTCTGCAAGATAATTAAAATAGATCGGTATAATCGTAGAAACCAGAAGTGTAAATGCAGAATTTCCCACATCATATAAAACCCAGTTTCTTTCTTCTTTTGTCAGCTTAAACTTCATTTTACTTTTCCCTCTTTTCTGCTATCAATTGTGACCCAAACGTATAATCATATATTTGATTCAGTTCTTCTTTTCCGTCAAGATAATCCTGATATTCACTAATCAGCCGGACTGCCAATTCCTTCGCTGTTGCATAGAGATGCCACAATTTTTCTGTACTGTCCTCACACTGTGGATTTTTCTGATAATTGACCACAAGTCCATGCATCTCTTTGTAATTTCCTGTAACAAACAATAGAGAATTTATCAAAAATCTCTTTCTCCTGGATGGAGCGATTAAAAGCTCATTATATCTGATCATTCCCTCCAAAGCTTTTTTCACCTGTGTACTGTCAGTTCCTTCGAAAAAATCCTGTATCACTTTTGCATTTCCCATGGAAGGAATAATATGATCCGTGAGTTTATGCCGAATGGGATCATATCCATCGGTAATCATAAGACTCCTGTCAAATTCCACTTCTATCTCTGTATGACTGATACCACTTTCTGCTATTTTTTCATCTATATATCCATGGCACGTCTCATCTAATGCAAAATGGCAGATAAAACCATACACATATGCCAGATAAGCATCCCTTTCCTTTTGCAATTTCACTATTTTTGCCGCATTTTCAAAAAATTTTTTTCCCGGCTTTGCATGCATGTTATATCCAATCTGATTCGCTTCATTACTGATCAGTGGATGATAATAAAACAAAATG
>JBJELY010000052.1:0-2329 GCA_051879395.1 Roseburia sp.
TTTATAATCGCGGAGAATCAGTTCCTTTTCTCTCTCAATTTTTTGGCCATTTTCTTGCCGATACTCGCTCACACTTATGGGGTATTTAAAATATTCCTCATAAAGATCATACTGCCGTTGGCGCTCTCCTGCTGATTTTTTCCCAGATAAAACAACCGAATTATACCTATTACGGTTTTGCTGAAACGCTCTTACCAATCTGGTAATTGTATTTACATCATCCGATAGTGCTCCACGGAAATCTGGCTTAACTTCAAAGACTATGCTAGAAGTATTCTGCCCAACAGCTTGCAAAACTTCCTTATCGTTAAAGCCAAAAAGTTCTTGCAGAATCTGTGCGTCTGGTTGTGCTATCTCAACTTGTACTTTGTTAATTTCTGGTGCCCGACCGTTAATTAGCTCGTTTATCAAATCTTGATTAGGAATGGCCTCTGTTTCCAAAGAAAACCGATTATTATAGCGCGAAAACACTCGTGCCAATGCACCTTCGCTTGGGGCACCCTTAGAATTTACAATTGAAAGAATGCCATGGCTGTACCCTAAAATACAATACGTAAAGAGCTCTACACCATTGCTACCAATCTCATCTGGCTGCAACACATCCGAGGTTAAATAAGTAGTGTAATTTCTCTTTTGCATGCTGTTATTAGGGCGTTTTCGATTAAGTCTAGCAAAAAGATACTCATTTGTGTCCTCAAGAATATCCAACATCATCGGTTCAGTATCTTCATATGTCAGTTTAAGCGCACTATTACGGCTTTCCCGATTAAAGATTTCTTGAAATAGCCCTTTGAATGCATTAACTGGAACTTCGGTGTTCGTCTGGGTATCACGAATTACCACCTTAAACAAATATATATTTTTTATTGACATTCGTATACCTCCTTTTCCTATAAAACAGCTTATATTCTTATGTTTTTTATAAGCAGAGATACTGTTCCATCTGGATTATTAATAAACTCAATTTCGTCTACATTTGAGTAAACTTGCGTGGGTATTTTGATTTCCACTCCACTAGAAGTTCTAATTGCTTGCTTTTGAAACTTCTTCTGAAATTTTTCAGATAAAGATAATTCATCATCTCTGGAAATATCAGCAGTAGATAGCCTTTCAAAGAACTCCTCCTGCGCCGCCGGGTTTTGGGAAAAGAATTTCTGCCCTAGATTCTTTACTGACAACGATTGTCCTTTCTGCAATTCTTCGTACATAGTAGATGAAATGTGTGCATCCATTTCATCTTCACCAGTGTAATAAAGGTCAGCCACCTTTTCGGCAACTTTTAAGAGTTTTGTTGTTTTTTGGCGGGGACTTTTGTTCTCTGTACAACATAGGATTTGGGTTGAAAGATAAAAGTCTTTTATCCCATCAACGGCATATTTGTGCTCAATCACCTTAACCGTAGGCGACTCTATATCTATAAAAAATCCCTCTGTGACTTTTGGCGCTTGAGCTGGAAATAGCGCACGATGCTGAATTATACTAACGGAGATTTGATTATTCACTGTTTCGACTAAATGAGTAAGGGCACTTCTATAATCAAATTTTAACATATAAAAATACCTGCTACCCTCTATCTGGGCAAGACCAAATAGTAAATCTGCTGCAGGAATTTCTCTATTCCTGCGCATGATATTAAATATTTCATTTGCAATACTCTGAGATATAGAAACAACATCCCAAGAAATATCCCTGCATTGATTCCATACATTAGATTCTGGTTTAAAAAGGCATGTTTTTACATCGTCGCTCTGAAATGTCTTTTCAATGGTTTTTAATAGGTAATTTTTAGTGTCTGCGTTGAGGGAAAACGGAACATCAGAAAAAATTGGTGCTGCATCCGTAGAATTTAGAATGTGGACAATAGTTTTTTCAAGTGTTATCGACATAGTTTAGCGTCCCTCCCCAAAAAGAGATAATTACTTATTTTATAATACACCAAATTACATTAATTTTCCATAACAAATTGCTATGAGAGAAAAGTGCTGCGCGAATGAGACTATGGGCGGCGTTTTTTCATAATCACATATCAGAAAGGAGGTCATGCCTGCATATTTCGCTTCAATGGTCTGGCGATTTCGCTTGAAGCGGTCTGAGCATTTCGGATGAACGGTCTGAGATTTTCGGTTCAACGGTCTGTGTGATAGAGTGTTTCTTGTAGAAATACAAGAAAGGAGCTCAATTATCATGCAAGACTATTCCACAATCATAGGCATCATAGATATGCGGCTGCGCGGCATATCGTATGAGGATTGCTGTGGCCGATATAAGGTTGGCCACAGCACAGTTACGCGCATCATGTCCAGGTATAAGGAACTGAACGAAACTCTCG
>JBJELY010000053.1:0-2311 GCA_051879395.1 Roseburia sp.
GATCAGGTTCCCCGCTGCGTCGTAGGTATAGTGGGTCTCATGGCCCAGGGCATCCGTCACACAGACAGGATTTTCCATGCAGTCGTAACTATACGTGGTCACCCCGCCTGCCGCATCGGTCTTTTTCACCAGCTGGCGCAGGCTGTTGTACTCCATGGTGGTGATATTCCCCAGTGCATCCTTTGTCTGGATCTGATTTCCCACTGCATCATACACGTAGGTGGTGGTGTTCCCGTTATAGTCTGTAGAGGAGGTCATCCTGCCATCCGTATAGCTGTAGTAACAGGTTCCCAGACCTTCTATGGTCATGCTACTGAGCTGTCCCTGCTTGTCATAGGTGTAACTTGTCTTCGTCCCCAGAGAATCCGTCATGGACAGCCAAAATATGCCAAGTTCCAATAACTACACACAGATAGTTCCTTAAAATAACTACCACCACCACAGAACCCACCAGTACCGCCATAGTTCCTAAACCAGTACGAATAGGAACTATTACCCAAAGCCGTAATTCGCCCAAATTTGCCGACAATGCCAATAGTGGCAGTAGTTACCACCAAGCCCAGTAAAACGGAACGTAGGGCATTGTGTGCAGGCGTGAGGGGCAACCCAAGCGGAAACCGCAAGACCATCCCAAAAACGCAGGAGCAAAACAAAAAAACTGCAAATCTACCCCTCAACCAATACGCTCCGCCAAACTTACCAGTACCAATCAGCTACCACGTTTTAACACACCATCAGCAGAAAACAGATGTGCCAGAATATCAAGGTTCATCATCTCGAAGCACCGATAGGTGTACTCCCACTGGGAATCACTCATCTTAAAACCTTGTGCCATCATTCCCTTTGCTTTCTGCTCACTCTCCACCATGCTGGCAATGACTTTTGCGACTGCTGGTCTCCACTGCTTACCATTTCCCATATCAAGATACGGTTCAGCTACAAAATGAAGAACGATACCCCTTTCATGACAGAACCTCGCAAAAGTATACACCTGACGCACGGATGCAAAACGATTACAGCTAACGGTATAAACTACATCTCTACTCTGCAGAACCGATGTAAGTTCACCAAGACTTCCAGCATTGTAAATGTTATTGCCCCGAATCTTCTTACTTCTGAAAAACACCTTTGTTGTCTCATCATCCAGTGATGAAATAAAACCATATACCATAATTTTCGACCTCCGATTATTGATAGAAAACTTATGCCTATATGCGTCATTCTGAAAACAGTCTGTAGTTTCCAAAGTTCCTTAAAGTCGGCAGGAAATATTTAGAAAAGAAGTTTAACACCCCCACCAGTGGTTCATCTTAATTCTTGGTCGCACACTTTATTCTTCAGAAAATACGCAGAAAATAGAGCATATACAAAAATTCAAATACCATGATAAAAGAAATATTATGCGGATTTATGGAACTATACAGTATCGGTGGATGAGCAGGTTTCTTGAGATATTGGTTTGATTGATATTTGAAAAATCAGAATGAATCGAAACAGAGGTGTGATGTTAGGATATGCGGATTAAGATTGGAGAATTTCGATGGTATCAGATGATGATAGTTTCAGGTTGATAGGGATTATCCTTCATTCTCTTAGTTGTCTGTATTCATGAGACCCCAGCGAATTGTTTGTAAGCTGTCTGTGAATGTCATAATCCATCTTGAAGTGAAACTTAATTGCAGTCAAATCTTGAAAAACACTTGTCTTTCTAAGGTTTCAGTGTACATTCTGGCAGTTCTATTATATAAAAATGAGCAAAAAGATATTCTTCTTATACCACCACAACATGAAGAAAATTAACATAAAACCTCGTATCGAAATAATAATGCAGAGTTCGATGCTTCTTACGTAAAATCCGATAATATAAAGTTTCCAAGCACTTATCAAAACATCAGTTCCGTGGAACAGCTATATTTCTCCATTAGCAGAAATGCCGATACTGTATGGCTTTCCAGCATAGTCTGAAAACTTTGTCCGACACTTTGGTCTGAGTACAACGATTTGAATATACAGAAAAGTATCTCTTAAAATTACCAGTATAGTGAAGAAAATCTTGAAATGTATTACCGCTTTTTTGACCAATTTTTATGTTTGAAATACCGCTTGTAAGACTGAGTTTTATAAAAAGCCCTTACCATTTATAGCAAACTTTCACAGAAAAACGCACCCTTTTGCAACATTCTGTTACTAAGAGTGCGTTACATCAGCATATTAAATTCGCTATGTTCGTCAGTATACCCAACTCGGCAAAATTTTGCTAGTGTCTATTAATTAACATCATGGATTCTTAATTGCTTCGCAACAGCCATGA
>JBJELY010000054.1:0-2275 GCA_051879395.1 Roseburia sp.
CGCCCCACACTAGTTTTGAAGACTAGGAGGCACACCAGTCACCCATCTACCCCCATATTCATTGTTTGCGAAATAACAATAGCATATTTCTTTACATATTTCAACTACTTTATTTAATTTTATAATACCAAAAAAACATTGACTTTTCAAGCTTTTTCCCACATAATAGACATAAAGAGATGAACTTTATACTAGAACGTAGTCTATTTGTTAATTTCATGACATTATGTAGTGTTTTATACAACTAAAAAGGCACTGTGAGGATACAATATCTTCAATGTGTTTTTATAGATTCTTATAGATCTTTTCTATAAGCGATCACAACCATACTTTAAGGAGGTAACGATTATGGAGTTAAAAGCAAATGTTAACTTCGACCGGTTTGAAGCCGCTTTACAGGTAGTAGACGCTCATACCGTTGGTGAATTCTGTCGTGTAGTAATCGGCGGATTTCCAGAGCCGGAAGGCAACACAATGATCGAAAAGAAAAAATGGATGGAAACGAACTACGATCATGTTCGTACCGCTCTGATGTTTGAGCCAAGAGGACATCACGACATGTTTGGTGCATTTCTCTGCAAACCAGTGAATCCAGAAGCAGACTTTGGGGTAATGTTCATGGATACAGGCGGATATCTGAATATGTGCGGACACTGTACGATTGGTGCAGTTACAGTTGCTATCGAAGCAGGTCTTGTTGAATCTCATGAAGGAGAGAATGAGGTTGTATTAGAGGCACCTGCAGGATTAATCCGTACAACAGCCATTGTAAAGGACAGCAAAGTTGAAAGTGTTACTTTAACTAATGTTCCTGCATTTGTTTATAAGGAAAATCAGAAAGTAACGATTGATGGTAAAGAAATTGAATTTACAATTTCCTTTGGCGGAAGTTTCTTCGCGTTAGTTGACACAACGAAACTTGATCTTGGCGAAATCAACGCAAAATCTGTTCCTGCATATGCTGCATTAGGAATGAAAATCTTAGACGCCATCAGCAAGGAAATTCCTGTAAAGCATCCGCTTCTTGATATCGATTCTGTAGATTTGGTTGAGTTCTACGGACCAACTCCGAATCCGGACAAGGCCAATATGAGAAACGTAGTAATCTTTGGCGATGCCATGGCTGACCGTTCTCCATGTGGAACCGGTACAAGTGCTAAGCTTGCAACACTTCATCATTGGGGAGAGATTGGTGTCGGAGAAGAATTTATCTATGAAAGCTTCATCGGCAGCCGCTTCAAAGGTGTCATTAAAGAGACTACAAAGGTTGCAGATTATGATGCAGTCATTCCGATGATCACAGGAAGCTGCTATCTGACTGGAGTTGCTACATATTTAATCGATCCGACCGATCCATTAAAATATGGTTTCCAGGTGGGTTAATGAAAGCATAATTGAAATCGAATGATATAAATTGCAGAAGCGGATTTTATATCCGCTTCTGTTTATATAATATCCATGTATCAAGATATAATACATATACATGAAAAGTAAGAAAGAAAGGAATGATTGCCAATGCCACGTAAACGCCAGTCTACCAAGAGCCGCATCGTAAAAGCCGCATGGAATCTTTTTTACAAAAATGGATACGATCAGACAACTGTAGAGGATATTATTGCTGCTTCTAAAACCTCAAAGGGAACATTCTACCACTATTTCAAAGGGAAAGAGTCTCTTCTAAATTCTCTTTCCTATCTGTTCGACCAGAAATACGAAGAGCTTGCCGCTGTCATTGATCCAAATCTGTCATGTTATGATAAGCTTTTGTTTTTAAATCACGAACTTTTTTATATGATTGAAACAAGTGTGGATATTCATTTGCTTGCTTACCTGTATTCCTCTCAGCTTACTACCAAAGAACAGCCATCTTTATCGGATCATAAACGATTCTATTTCAAATGGATTATGGAAATCATGCAGGAAGGTTTGGACAAAGGGGAGTTTAAAAACACCAGCAGTGCCAAAGAGCTAATGAATCTCTATGCAATGTACGAACGCGCCATGCTGTATGACTGGGCACTTTTTAAAGGTAAGTATTCTCTGATCGTGCGAAGCGACAAACTACTCCCTCACGTTCTTGATACATTTGTCGAGGGACTCTAGCATCGACGTACAGATGTTAACACACCCATTTGTGCTGCCATCTGTATTTCGATGCGACGATACTCAGATATGCAGGTATCCTAACTACTACCAGTTCGCCTTACATACATACTCAGAATTAAAAAGCAGCGTCCCGTTGAATTAAATTCAAACGGAACGCTGTCTTTTTAGA
>JBJELY010000055.1:0-2253 GCA_051879395.1 Roseburia sp.
CTTTGGTGGTACGAAAGTCATCACGGATGATACTGTGAGAGATGTTTTTGGCCTGGACGAGACCTTTGAAATCAAGTGAGCCGTATCTAATGTAAGATAACCACAAATCAGGCGGCGTGGGAAACCACGCCGCCTCTTTCGTATATTCGATAATGATCTGTCAAGAAACCAGCTCTCATATTATTTGTTGATATATATGTTTCATTTTTCGTGTTTTTTTATGATTTTCTATTTCAAAAATCACGAAAACGGCAACGCCAATAGGCGGTGCCTTAATAGTATAACCATTAAACTTTTTAATTGATAATCAGTATCAAAATACTGTTGTTTGAACCAAAATTGTCGGAGGCTGATTGAAAGATGAAAAAGCACTTACAGATGTTCTTTCTTATAGTTATGGCACTTGTGTTTTTATATCTTTTTACCGCAACGCTAAGCGTTGCGGATGCGGCGAATCATATTATATATGCTATTCCTGCTGTGTTTCTTTATTTTTTTGCATGTCTATACTATAGAACACATCGGTTATTTCTCTTGCCTCAGGATATCCCCCTTGGTATTGTGTCAATTATTCTGTCTTTCTGCTCTTTTTCCGGTTTTTATGCAACAGAATTCTTGAACAAGAATAATGACATTCCAACCGATTTCAATTTCCTGTCGTTTGAACCTGTAAGTGTTGTTCTGTTCGCAACCTTTTTATTTGTAATATTTAAATGGCTCACAGAAAAAGGCCGCCGGTTCTCTCCAAAAAAGACTGTTCTTTGGACAGGAAAAGAGAAAAAACTGTTTTCTGCAATCATAACTGCTGTTTTATTCTGCTGTTATCTATTTTGGGTTCTGTGTTTCTACCCTGGTTCGGTTGCGAATGATACGAAAACACAGATATACGAGTTTCTAGGAATATCACCGTTCTATGACAAAATCACAGACATCAATCCTATTTTTGTGACGATACTATATGGCATGCTATATCAAACTGGATCAACGATAGGCGATTCGAATTTTGGTTTATTTCTCGGAAATCTGACCCAAGTCCTTTTCATGGCTTTCGCCTTTTCTCAAGCTTGTATTTTAATTGGGGAAAAGACAAATTCGAAGGGTTTGTGCTTCTTTTCTGCGGTACTCTATTCCATTGTACCAATATGGGGTGCAGCTGCGCAGTGTCTCCTGAAGGACTCCATCCATGTATCTTTTTTTACTTTATTTTTCGTTTCCTATATCCGTATTTTGGATCAAGAAAAAATGTCAAATAAAGAGTTAACATGGCTGCTCGCTCTGATGCTGCTTGTAGCGTTCACCAGAAAAGGAAGTTTTTATATCGTGATCCTATGTATAATTCCGCTGTTTAGTGTGTTCTCGCATACAAGACATAATCGTAGAAAAGCTGCTTGTGTATCGGTTTCATTAGTTGCTGTATATTTCATGGTCGAATCTATCATACTCCCATATTTTGACATTGTGAAATCTCCTTTTGTAGAAAACCTCAGTCTTCCTTTACAGCAGATATCACTCGTTTATTTACAGCATGGCGACGATTTATCATCTGAAGAAGTTGCGATCATCCAGGAAATTATGGAATGTGATAAAATCGATGACGTATTTAATCACGATCTGGCAGATCCGATAAAGAAACTGTACCTTGACAATGATGGTAATCATACAAAGGGTTTACTCTGGTTGTACATACGCTTAGGCTGTCGATATCCAAAAACATACCTCAATGCACTGGTAGGGAATAACTGGAAGTATTTCTATCCACTGTCTCCTGGGACTGGCGGTTACAGGCATTATATTCCAGAGAATACATTAGGCTGGGAAACGGTGTTAACTTGGGATTATTGCATACGCTACTTCAGATTCTGGTCTAATCATTTTCCTTTAAACCTTTTTATTGGACCTGGTCTCTATATTTGGACAGTATTCATTTCTGCTGCAGTAGCGTTTGCGAGCCGAAATAAGAAAAAGATCGGAATAGCAGCCCCTATACTTTGTTTCTCAATTGGATTGCTGCTCACGCCAGTTAATGGAGAAGTTCGCTACGCCTATCCAATTATTGCGGTAACCCCATTGGTCCTGATTATGTGTTTGGTCGATAATAAGTCAGCAGAGGGCAAACAAAATATAAAGCCAGCAGATTTACCCGATGATTCCTCTTACGAGCTGCGCACTGTAGGTAATGGCAAATCCAGTCTTCAAGACTAATAGAGTAGGAGGCTAGATTTCTAGCCGACCTCTCACACCACCGTACGTACC
>JBJELY010000056.1:0-2240 GCA_051879395.1 Roseburia sp.
CAATTCTAGTCCCATCACTTCATCCGTTTCTAAATCATTGGCAGTGAGAATAATAACTGGAACACCGGAATTTTTTCTTAATTCGTAACTATTCAGAACCCATCTGATGAGTAGTGCTTAATTTTGTGCAAAACAGAAAAATTTTATTTCTGTTTTTGCCATATTTTATGTGTTACATGTGGATACTTTTTTTATGTTTCACAGTATACTATTTCCATTGTGGATTATTCTTCTTTTTTTTGCTTTTTTGTTTTGAAATCCAAATTTTCTGTGGATTTCAATCATATATTTGCACCTTAACAACTTCGAAAAGGGAGAGTTATCCACAGTCATTTTGACTATGGGAGGCAAACTGCAAATTCGCTTTTTTCCATACTTTGGGTTAAAATGTATTTATCAGATTTTAACGAAAGAAGGTGGTCTCATTGACAAAAGACGAAATAATTGAAGAATTGCTACAACAGGTTGATTCTTTAACTGCTACAGTGAATGCTCAGACAAAGTTAATTGCCCAACTCAATCAGACCATTCAGGAACTGAAGGAGCAGATCAACAAAAACTCAAAGAACAGTTCCAAACCACCTTCAAGTGATGGATTTAAAAAGCCTGCAACAAAAAGTCTGCGTAAGTCAACCGGCAAAAAAGCAGGTGCCCAGAACGGACATCCGGGAACACATCTGGTAGTAATTACGGAGCCGGATGATACCATAAAGCATATGCCGTCTGCATGTGACGGCTGTCCTCATTATGAAATGTGTAAGGGGACTGCTTGTGTTACAGAAAAACGACAAGTGATAGATGCTGTTGTTACTGTAAATGTCACTGAACATCAGGTACTGGAAATACCAATCTGTATGCTGCATGGAGATAACCGCAAAGGTGAATTCCCAACTGACATAAAAGCAACCGTTCAGTATGGTGAAAACCTTCAGGCACTGGCTGTTGCTTTAAATACAGTAGGTGCTGTCAGTATAAAACGTACCCATGAAATCCTTTCCGGTGTGTTTGACATCCCAATTTCTACTGGAACCATAAGCAATATGGTAAAACGTTGTGCCGACAGCCTGACCGATACTGTTGGTAAAATCAAAGAGAAAATGATCGGGTCAGGACTCGGACATTTCGATGAAACCGGAACCAGAGTGGATAAAAAGCTCTGGTGGGTTCATGATGCCTCCAACTGTGAGTTTACCTATTTGGACATCAGCCCAAAACGAGGCTTTGCAGGAATGGAACAATGCGGTGTTCTCACAGAATTTCAGGGGATTGCCGTGCATGACTGCTGGTCTTCCTATTGGAATTACCCGGATATCGGGCATGCAGTCTGCTGTGCCCATCTTCTCCGTGAACTGACCGGGATTGATGAGAATCATCCTGAGCAGAAATGGGCCTCTGCATTTATAGACCTTTTACTGGAAATGAAAAAGGTCAAAGATAAAGCTGTAGAGAAAGGTAAGGACTCTCTGAGCTATTATCACTATCATAAGTTCGATAAAAAGTATGACAGACTTATCGAACAGGCCAGGAAGGAAAATCCACTTCCGGAAACCACTGAGAAAAAGCGTGGACGGAAGAAAAAAGGAAAAATCCTTGCCCTGGTGGAACGCCTTGCGAATTACAAGGCATCAGTCTGCCTTTTTATCCATAATTTTGCTGTTCCGTTTGATAATAACCAGGCGGAACGGGATTTAAGAATGATCAAAGTGAAAACTAAAGTATCCGGCTGTTTCCGAAGTGAGGACGGAGCCAGAGAATACCTGAAAATCATGTCATATATCGGTACTGCTCATAAACAAGGTTACAATGCATTTGAAGCAATCAAAAATGCAATTTTAGGTCATTCAGATTTCATCTTTGAATAAGGGGGTTCTGAATAGTTACCTTAATTCCCTCAAATAATCAAAACCGTTTCCATCCGGAAGATTAATATCCAAAATGATTAAGTCTGTGCCACGATCCAGTTTATCTTTCTTTGCTTCTTCCAACGAATAATATTGTGCAAAATGATACTCTTCATTTTTCAACGCAAGGGCAATTCCATTATTCAGACCCTTGTCATCTTCAATAATCGCAATATTTGTCATGGTTTTATCATCCTTTTTCATGTGATCTACACTTCCCGTTGCAACTTTTTCACCCTGTCCGGGAAATTGGTAATCACGCCATGCACCTGAAATTCCTGCAATTTCTTCATCAATGCCAGATCATTTACCGTCCATGTATTGATCTCTATTCCCTCA
>JBJELY010000057.1:0-36966 GCA_051879395.1 Roseburia sp.
CCGATGGCGGGGTGGAAACCGCATGAGAACTTAGAGGAATCGAGAGAGATTCTTTCTATGTTTATAGAGGAAAAAAAGACCTTTGCGATTGTCTGGAAAGAGAACCATAAAGTCATTGGTTCTGTGGGGATTGAAGAGTGCAATGAGAAATTTTTTCCGGAATTGCAGGAGAAAAAGTGTCGTGAGATAGGATATGTGTTAAGCAAAGACTATTGGGGACGAGGAATTACACCTGAGGCAGTGAAAGCTGTCATTCGATATTGCTTTAAAGAAGCAGGATGTGAAGAACTGACCTGCTGTCACTTTGATACGAATATGCAGTCGAAGCGTGTCATTGAGAAATGTGGTTTCCGCTACATCAAAGATATCACATTTACTGGAAGTGATGAGATTACGCACGCTTCAAAAGCCTATCTGTTTTCACATAAAATGTCAGTTAATGGAAAAGAATACGAGATTCAAAAACTGCTTGGAAAAGGAAAGGGTGGATATTCTTACCTTGCAACGGATGGGGAGAACAAATATGTTTTAAAACAGATTCACCATGAACCATGTGAATATTATCAGTTCGGCAACAAAATAGAAGCAGAGCGCAACGATTATGTCAGATTATCCAGAATCGGTATCTTGATGCCGGAACTGATTGAAATTGACTGGGAGCAGGAGCGTATTTTAAAAGAGTACATTGAGGGAGATACGATTTTTGACCTTGTGAAAAGAGATGCCATGGAACAAAAATACATAGATCAGATGAAGCGTATCTGCCTGCAACTTTATGCAAAAAATACGAACATTGATTACTATCCAACGAATTTTGTGGTTTTCCAAGGTGTCCTTTACTATGTAGATTATGAGTGTAACGATTATATGGAAGAATGGAATTTTGAGAACTGGGGTATCAAATACTGGTCGAAAACGCCTGAATTTCTAGAGCGTTGTAGCGAGTAAGATACTATTATGTAAACTTATTGGGCATAGATGAAAAAATATGTTTTGTACAACCTAAAAAAGTTGTAATTTTGTATGAAAAACAAAGTTATGTAAACTATTTGGGCGTAGATGAAAAAATGAAAACTTTATATTCCAAAAATCACAAAAGTTTAGAATGTAAAAATCTAATTTTTTTATCTACGTCCAATTAGTTTACATAATGTGAAGAAGTAAAAGAAATAGAAAACATTTTGGAATGTGAGAGTACCATTTTTTTGCCTACGCCCAATTCCAGCTTCGAATTAAATTTCCTGGTATACTTTTGGGTTTATAGATGTTAAGAGGGATTTGCAGATGCAATCTTTGAGACGCTTCATGACGCCCCAATTTAGTTAATGAGAAAAAATGTTAAATAAATCCTCTTGACGTTAGCGCAAAATCATAGTAATATCACCTTGTTATATGACTGACGGAATAGTGGAGTTACCACGTGAAGTATAACTGATTACATGCCGACCGTCTGGGCGAAGATAAGCTCGGACTGCCGGCTTTTCTTAATCCTTGGGAAAAGGATATTTCGGAAGTGATGAGCCGGAAAAAAGAAAAGCCTCCGAGTAGAACCAATTCAAAAACGGTAGAGCCGGACGTTTTACCGTACAAATGATTCAAGAACCGGCAGAGCCGGACGTTTTACCGCAAAAGTGGTGAAGAATAAGGAGGAAAATTTAGCAATGAGAAATGAATGGAGAACCTTTAAAGGCGGAGCATGGGAAACAGAAATCAATGTAAGAGACTTTATCCAGAAAAACTATACAGCTTATGATGGAGACAGTTCTTTCCTGGAAGGACCGACACAGGATACCACTGATTTATGGGAACAGGTATTAGAGCTTTCCAAACAGGAGCGTGAAGCTGGTGGTGTTCTTGATATGGATACCAAGATTATCTCTACGATTACATCCCATGGACCAGGTTATTTAGATAAAAGTAAGGAAAAAATTGTTGGTTTCCAGACTGACAAACCTTTCAAACGTTCCTTACAGCCTTACGGCGGTATCCGTATGGCAGTAAAAGCATGCGAAGACAACGGATATAAAGTAGATCCTGAAGTTGTAGAATATTTTACAACACACAGAAAAACACACAACGCCGGAGTTTTTGATGCTTACACACCAGAAATGAGAGCATGTCGTTCTGCACACATTATTACAGGACTTCCGGATGCATACGGACGCGGACGTATCATCGGCGATTACAGAAGACCAGCTTTATACGGTGTAGATCGTTTGATTGAAGATAAAAAAGAACAGTTGAATACAACAAGAGTTATTATGTACTCTGACGTTATTCGTGAAAGAGAAGAATTATCCGAGCAGATTCGTGCGCTTGAAATGTTAAAAAAATTAGCTGAAATCTATGGATGCGATATTTCAAAACCGGCTACAAATGTACTTGAAGCGACACAGGCTGTATACTTCTCTTATCTTGCAGCAGTAAAAGAACAGAATGGTGCAGCAATGTCCTTAGGACGTACATCTACATTCTTAGATATTTACGCAGAGCGTGACTTAAAAGAAGGAACATTCACAGAAAAAGAAATTCAGGAAATCATTGACCAGTTCGTAATGAAACTTCGTATGATTAAATTTGCAAGAACACCAGAATACAACAGTCTTTTTGCAGGAGATCCAACCTGGGTAACAGAGTCTATCGGAGGTGTTGGTGTCGATGGAAGACATATGGTAACAAAGATGTCTTATCGTTACTTAAACACATTAAACAACATTGGAGCAGCACCGGAACCAAACATGACAGTTTTATGGTCTGTAAAATTACCAGAAAACTTCAAGAAATTCTGTGCAGAAACTTCTATCAAGCATTCTGCAATCCAGTATGAAAATGATGATATCATGCGCGTTGTACACGGAGATGATTACGGCATTGCATGTTGCGTATCTTCCATGAGAATTGGAAAAGAAATGCAGTTCTTCGGTGCAAGAGCAAACCTTGCAAAATGTTTACTTTACGCAATCAATGGCGGTGTAGACGAAATGACTGGAAAACAGGTTGGACCAAAATATCGTCCAATTACATCAGAATACTTAGATTATGATGAAGTATGGGCTGCATACAAAGATATGATGAAGTGGTTAGCAGGTGTCTATGTCAATGCATTAAATATCATTCACTATATGCATGACAAATATTGCTACGAGAAATTAGAGATGGCTCTTCATGATAAGAAGGTTCGTCGTTGGTTTGCAACAGGAATCGCAGGATTTTCTGTAGTAGCGGACTCTTTATCAGCAATTAAATATGCAAAAGTAAAACCAATCCGTGATGAGAATGGAATCACAGTAGACTTCGAAGTAGAAGGTGACTTCCCTAAATATGGTAATGATGATGATCGTGTAGATGAAATTGCAAAAGAAGTACTTCATACCTTCATCGGTTATGTAAAAGGAAATCACACTTATCGTGGTGGTATCCAGACAACTTCCATCCTTACCATTACATCCAACGTATCTTATGGTAAGAACACAGGAGCAACACCAGATGGAAGAAAGAAAGGCGTTGCATTTGCTCCGGGTGCAAACCCAATGCATGGACGTGATACACATGGTGCAGTCGCATCCTTAGCATCTGTCGCAAAAATCCCATTCATGGATTCTCAGGATGGTATTTCAAATACATTTACAATTGTACCTGATGCATTAGGAAAAGACGAAGGAGCACAGGAAACAAATCTGGTTGCAATGTTAGACGGATATGTAGAAAAAGGTGGACATCACTTAAACGTAAATGTATTGAACCGTGAGACTTTATTAGATGCACAGCAGCATCCAGAATTATATCCACAGCTTACCATCCGTGTATCCGGATATGCTGTAAACTTCATCAAACTGACAAAAGAACAGCAGGATGAAGTAATTGCAAGAACATTCCACGAACGTATGTAAAATACTTGTTTGGCTAGGAAGAACAGAATAATACGAAAAGATTGGGCTTTCGATACGTGACTTAAGCGTACCAAAGCCCACTTTTTTTCACTTTACAGGAAGTTAGTGATATACTTTTTGTAAACATTAAAAGACATGCAACGTCCCCTTTGAATAAACCTTTAAAATTTATAAAAATATATTATCTAAAACAGGAGGGAAAAAATGGGCTATATTCATTCATTAGAAACTTTTGGTACCGTAGACGGACCAGGCGTACGATTTGTCGTATTTTTTCAAGGCTGTCCAATGCGCTGCCGGTATTGTCACAATCCGGATACCTGGAATATGGAAGATGGAAAACAGATAGAAGCAGAAGAAATTATTGAAAAATTTGAACGGAATCGTTCTTTTTATAAAACAGGAGGATTGACAGCAACAGGTGGAGAACCGATGATGCAGATTGAATTTCTCACAGAACTTTTTTCTAAGGCAAAGGAAAAAGGAATCCACACATGCTTAGACACTTCCGGAATTATGTTTCCACAAGTGATGCAGGAAGCAGTCGATTCCATAGAAAAAATCAATGAATTGTGTGAACAGAATGAACAAATGAAAAAAATACAACAACTTATGGCGGTAACTGATTTGGTTATGCTAGACATCAAACACATAGAGGAAGAACCGCATAAAGTATTAACAAAGCACTCAAATCGGAATATTTTAGCATTTGCCAGATATTTAGATACAATCAAAAAGCCGGTATGGATTCGCCATGTTGTTGTGCCGGGAATCACTTTTGAGAAAAAAGAATTGGAAGAACTTGGTGAATTTTTAAATACACTTTCCAATGTGGAAAAATTGGAAGTATTGCCATATCACGCATTGGGAAAAGTAAAATATGATAATCTGGGAATCGATTATGTTTTAAAGGACACTCCTCAGCTCACAAAAGCAGAAGCAAAAGAAGCAGAAGAAATGATTCGGAGCACGTGGACACAACAATAGTTTTTATTCGGTGAAAATAAGAAAGAATGGCAAAAAACAGAATACTAGAATCGTTGAACCATTGAAATTGTCATGCTACACTTATCAAGTATCAAGAAAGAACGCATAATAGGATTAAAATAAAAAAGGACTGACAAGTAAGAAATGAAACAACAGGAAGACATCATATTTCATCCGATTTCTTTAAAAGATCGTGAATGGATGACACAGAAATTAAAAGAAGAAGACGCACAGGCATGCGAATATACTTTTGCGAATAATTTTATCTGGCGAAAGGTATACCAGGTGGAAGTGGGAGAAATAGAAGGATGCGGTATCATCCGATTTCGGGAAGAGGGACATTATGCTTATTCCTTTCCACTTGGAAATGGGGATAAAAAGAAGGCTATAACATTGTTACGCGGATTGTGTGAAAAAGAAAATGATATCTTGCGTATGTCGCCTTTGGTAGAAGAACAGAAAAACTGGCTTTTGAAAGAATTCCCGGGAGAATTTGAGTTAGATGCCCAAAGGGATGATTTTGACTATATTTATACAACAGAAAAATTATCTACCCTGAAAGGAAAAAAACTTCACGGAAAACGAAATCATATTGCGCGTTTCAAAGATGCAGACGATTGGGAATACGAAGAATTGTTGGAGACGAATAAGGCAGAATGTCGTGAAATGGCAAAAAGCTGGATTTCTCTGCGTCAGGAAAAATGGAGCGAAGAAATGGAACTGGAAATGCAGGTGTTAGAAGAAGCACTTTCTAATATGGAAGCATTACAGCTGTCCGGAGGTGTATTGCGAAAAGCAGGTGAAATTGTTGCGTTTACAATAGGAGAACCATTAAATAGCAATACATTTGACGTTCATTTTGAAAAGGCATATCCGGATTTGCAAGGGGCCTATCCGATGATTAATCAGCAGTTTGTACTGCATGCCTGTCAGGATTATCTGTATGTCAATAGAGAAGAAGATACCGGGGATTTAGGACTTCGAAAAGCAAAATTATCCTACTATCCTGATATTCTTTTGAAAAAATATCTGGCAGTAGAAAGTCATGTGGTATTTGCTTCAAAAGAGGATGAAGAAGCAATTATTAAAATCTGGGAAACATGCTTTGGCGATGAGGAAGAATACATTCGTTTTTATCTGCAACAGCGTTTTCAGGAAAATAACATGATGGTTATTTTTGAAGAGGGAAGACCTGTATCTATGGCGAGTTTTTTACCGGTAGAGATTTTTCAAAATGGAATCTATCAGCCGGCGCGTTACGTTTATGCAGTAGCAACCCTTCCTGCATACCGTGGCAAAGGATATGCAGCCGAAATTTTACGCCATGCAGCCGAAAAATATCAGGAACCGTTGATTTTACAGCAGGCAGAAGAAAGTCTTATAGAATATTATCGAAAGATGGGATTCAAGCAGAGATTTCTCTCATATCATTGGGAAAAAGAGTTAGAGGACGTTCCAGAATTACAGGAGAGTAAAAAAGAGGCAGAGAAAAAAGTAATTGCAGGCTGGAGATGTGAACAGATTGCAGCAGAAGAATATTTGAAAATCAGAGATGCTTTTTTTGAAAAGGAAGGCTATGTCAGATGGGATGTGGATGGCATCCGCTATGCGATTTATGAAAATAATGTTTGCAAAGGTGCAGCTGTCAAACTCATACCGCAGGAAAACAGGGAAGATTGGATTGCGGAAAATGAGGAAGAACAGGGAAATCAGCGGGAAGAAATTCTGCTTTACCGCATAGAAGAGGATACACTTAACATTTTAGAATGTACCTTAGAGCAGGGAGAAATTGAAAAATTTGCGATTGCACTTGCAAAAGAACTTCAGGTGAAAAAAGTAGTAATAGAGAATCAGGGAGGAATGATTTTATTCCCGAAAGAAGCAGGAAATATCCCGGTCTGGACAGAAGGGTACTTAAATCTGACATTAGGATAAAGGCATCAAAATATTCTGAAAAAATAAGAAAAAATTTTAAATTATCTTGCGATAATAATAATATATGATATAATAAATACATGATATCAATCGTATCAAATAAACGACAGGGGGTAGGCATCATGAGAATTACGATTACAGGAAGAAACATCGAGTTGACACCGGGATTAAAGGCAGCAGTTGAGGACAAGTTAAGTAAATTGGAGAAGTACTTTACACCAGATACTGATGTACATGTGACCTTAAGTGTGGAAAAGGAACGCCAGAAAGTGGAGGTAACGATTCCCGTAAAAGGAAGTTATATTCGTTCTGAACAGGTCAGCAATGATATGTATGTAACAATTGATTTGGTAGAAGAAGTCATTGAGAGACAGCTGAAAAAGTATAGAACGAAGATCGTTTCCAAACAGCAGAACAAAGAGTCAATCTTTAAACAGGAATATTTGGATGGCGGCACTGAGGATGATGAAGAAATCAAAATTACACGAACCAAACGTTTCGGAATGAAACCGATGTATCCAGAAGATGCCTGTGTACAGATGGAATTATTAGGACACGATTTCTTTGTATTCATGAATGCAGAAACAGAAGAAGTAAACGTTGTTTACAAGAGAAAAGGAAATACTTACGGATTAATAGAGCCGGAATTTTAACAAAGTAAGAAATAATGCCATTTTAAGAAAAGATTGAATAAGACTCCTATGGAACAGAGCATATAGAAATATATGCTCTGTTCTTTTTTATCTATAAGAAATTGCTGCTGTGAAAATTCTTTCGAGGGAAAACGCAAAGTGTTTTAGAAAGTGTCGAGTGCCGATACTTTTTAGGTGGGAGAAAGTAGGAAGAAATAATCTACATACATAGTTGACTACACATGTAAGATAATGATAAAATCAAACTACACGACGATGATATATGAGGCGTTGAAGGAAAAGGAAGAGGCATTACAATTATTAAAAGACATTATGGAAAACCATGAATTGTGGGGATATGTAGTCAGCAAGTATCAAACGAATTCGGAACGAATTTTACTTTTGGGGGAAATTTTGCCACAGCTGAACGGAAAAAATCAGGAGGATGTGTTGTGGAAAATTATGGAATATGGAAGTAAAATACGGGAAGAGGATCATATTGCAAGACAAATATTTTTGTGGCTTTACAGCTATATTTGAAAAGTACAGAAAAGATGATTACGGGGAGAAGGAGGAAAATCATCGTCGGGAAAAAGACTGCAAATGCAGTCTTTTTCTTTTTAGTTCTTGCCAATTGGGTGGAATGGGTATACTATAAGAAATGATATTTTCACATGCAAATTTGTGCCTGCACAAAGTGCTAAAAACACTTGAAAGTTTGCAGGTATGGAAAGGATATGGTTGTTTATAATGAAAATAGTAGTATTAGCAGGTGGACTCAGCACCGAAAGAGACGTTTCCTTTAAAACGGGAGATATGGTAGCAAAAGCATTAAGAGAAAACGGACATCAAGTCATTTTACTTGATGTATTTATGGGATACAGTGATAAAAAAGAAGATGTGACCAATATTTTTGAAAAAGCAGAAGAAATCAGTGTAAAAGTGGAAGAAATTCCAGAGACAACACCGGATATTGAGAAAGTAAAGGCTTCTAGAAAAGACCAGTCTGATTGCTTTTTCGGACCAAATGTCATTGAAATTTGCCAGATGGCAGATATTGTTTTTATGGCACTTCATGGAGAAAATGGAGAGAACGGAAAAATTCAGGCGGCCTTTGACTTATTTGGTATTAAATATACCGGAACTGGATATTTAAGTAGCGCAATTGCAATGGATAAAGGATTGAGTAAGCAGTTTTTCCATAATAACGAGATTCCAACACCGGCTGGATTTACCTTGAAAAAGAAGGATGCAGAGAATAAAGTTGTAGTGAATTATCCTTGCGTGGTAAAACCATGTTGTGGTGGTTCTAGTGTAGGCGTGACAATTGTAAATAAGGAATCTGAATTAAAGAGTGCGTTAGAAGAAGCATTCCGTTGGGAAGACGAACTTGTTATTGAAGCATATATTAAGGGACGTGAATTTTCGGTAGGTGTTATTGATTTTAAAGCACTTCCGATTATTGAAATCGCACCAATTGAAGGATTTTATGACTACAAAAACAAATATAAAGCAGGAAGCGCAGTAGAGACTTGTCCGGCAGATCTTCCGGAAGAGATTGCAAAGAAGATGCAGGGATATGCAGAAAAAGTAGCAAGAGTAATCGGTCTGAATACATATTCCAGAACAGACTTCTTGTTAAGTGAAAAGAATGAAATCTTTTGTTTAGAGGCAAACACATTGCCGGGTATGACACCGACAAGCTTGCTTCCGCAAGAGGCAAATGTCATTGGAATGAACTTTAATCAGCTCTGTGAAAAGATTATTGAAATTTCACTTCGGAAATATGAGGTAAAGTAGTGTGAAGAATCTAACGCTTAAAAATATTGCAAAAGTATGTGGCGGAACTTATTTCGGACCGAAAGAAGACCTTGAAAAGGAAGTTGCAGGGGCTGTTATTGACAGTCGTCAAATAGAGAAAGATTATCTTTTTATTGCAGTAAAGGGAGAACGTGTAGATGGACACAAGTTTATTCCGGATGTATTTAAACAGGGAGCACTTGCAGTATTATCCGAACAGAAGTTAGAGAACCCTTCCGGGGCTTACATTTTAGTAGAATCTACTTTAATGGCGATGAAGAAGCTTGCAAAATTCTATCGGGAATCCCTAGATATTAAGGTAGTAGGAATTACCGGAAGTGTTGGAAAAACAAGCACGAAAGAAATGATTGCGTCTGTTTTGGAACAGAAGTACAGAGTGCTTAAAACAGAAGGAAATTTTAATAACGAAATTGGGTTGCCGTTGACGATTTTTAAAATTCACGAGGAACATCAGGTTGCGGTATTAGAAATGGGAATTTCTGATTTTGGAGAAATGCACCGTCTTGCGGAAATGGCACAACCGGATGTCTGTGTCATTACCAATATTGGAATCTGCCATCTGGAAAATCTCGGAGACAGAGATGGGATTCTTCGGGCAAAAACAGAGAGTTTTGAACATATGCAGCCGAACGGAACCGTGATTTTAAATGGTGATGATGATAAATTATCAACAAAGACAATTGTAAATGGAAAACCTGTTATTTTTTATGGAATCGGCCAGGAGCCAAAGCAGGTAACAGATGGTGAAAAAGAAGTTGTATGCGCTTCAAAAGAAGTATATGCGACAGAAATTGAGGCACTTGGTCTGACAGGAGTGCAGGCTGTTTTACATGCAGAATTTGATTCTGCCGAAGGAAATAAAAAACAGGAAGAACTTCAGGTTAAGATACCGATTGCGGGAGAACACAACGTGTATAATGCGTTGGCAGCACTTTGTGTAGGAAGAACATTAGGATTATCGGCAGAAGAAATAAAGCGTGGAATCGAATCAGTACGTACAATCAGTGGAAGAAGTAATCTGGTAGAAAAAGACGGAGTAACCGTCATCGATGACTGTTACAATGCTAATCCGGTTTCTATGAAGGCTTCTATAGATGTACTTTCTAAGGCGGCAGGAAGAAAGGTAGCGGTGCTTGGTGACATGGGAGAACTGGGCACGGAAGAAAAAGAGCTTCATTATGGAGTAGGTGCTTATTTTGAAGGAAAAAATATTGACGCACTTTTCTGCACCGGAACACTTTCAAAAGAGATGGTCCGTGCGATTCGTGAAAAAGAAATTTCAACCGAAGTATTTTATTTTGATGAAAAGAGTGAATTGATTGCACAATTAAAGCAATATAAAAAACCGGGAGATACGATTCTTGTGAAAGCTTCTCATTTTATGGGATTTCCGGAAATTGTATCTGCTATTTTGGAAGATTAGGAAAAAGAAAAAAGCGGGAACATATCCTATGGGAATGTTCTCGCTTTTTTCTTTTATAAAATTGCAGTTGTGAAAATCTGCTTTCAAAGTCTTGCTATGCCATAGTTTTCTGGTGTTCTTCTAACATCGTTGCAATGATATTCTGACAGTAAGCCCCAAGATGTTTCTGTTCTTCTTTTTCGAGCTCTTTCGGATAAATCGGCTTTCCGTATTCTAAGATGACATGTGTCCGTTTCACTTTTGGAAAATGATTTTCTAAAATGTCGGCTGAATTTGTAATTGCCATTGGAATGATGGCACAGCCGGTTTTCTCGGCCATTTTAAAACTTCCCTCTTTGAAAGGAAGCATTCCCTCTGGATTTTTATTTCGAGTGCCTTCTGGGAAGATGCACATGGAAATTCCATTTTTAATATTATCAATACCGGAAAGAATAGTTTTCAAAGCTTCTTTTACATTGTCACGATCAATAAAAAGACAATGAAGACGTTTCATCCAAAGATTTAAAAGAGGAACCTTTTCCATATTATTCTTCGCAATATATCCAGTCAGACCAGGACATCTCGCATAGGTGATAATAATATCAAAATAACTTTTGTGGTTTCCAATGTAGAGAACCGGTTCATCCTTTGGAACATTTTCCTCTCCGATGACAGTTATTTTGGTTCCGCAAATAAAGAGAATGACTTTAAATGCCCATTGCACCATACGAAGCTGGCTGAGGTCTGCGGCCTTTGGGTTCCATTTTCCGATTATCCATTCAACGAAAAGAATTGGAATCCCAATTAATAAATATAAAATAGCAAAAAGAACTGCTAAAATTGTACGAATCATGTTTCTACCATACCTTTCCTAATTCAATCCATTTTATTATATAGGCAACTGAAAAGAAAAACAAGAGCATATCGGTGCACCGGAAAGAATAGAATGAAAATAAAGGGCAATTTGGAACGAACAATGAAAAAAAAGAAAAAAGCCCTGGAAGATATTTTCCCATCGGGAGTATATGAATTATGTGTACTTGGAGTTTTAATACTCCTGGTTGTGATTGGCAGCCTTTTTAGTGGATGTGCCATGGAAAAAACAGACCGGACAAAAATTTGCGACCTTACATTTACGATAGTGGAAGAAGAAAACATTCCGGAAGAATTGAAAGATAAGATTGAAGAAAAAAAAGCAGCGGATTTTAAATTATCCTATGAAACAGAAGAAGACCTTTATATTGTGCGGGGATATGGAGAACAGGAAACAGGCGGATACAGCATTTCTGTAGAGGAATTATATTTGACAGGAAATGCAATTTTTTTCAAAACAAAGTTATTGGGACCAAGAAAGGGAGAAAACATTGTACAGAGTCCAAGTTTTCCATATTTGGTCATCAAAACAGAGCTACGGGAGGAAAATGTGGTGTTTGAATAAGAGAAATATGCTGCAGAGTGTAGTCGCATTTGACAATTGTTTAACACTGTGCTAAACTAAAGCTTGGTTAGTGTATCTGGGATTTTAACAAAAAAATATAACCCCCAGATAGGAGGAGGTAAACATGCAACATGCAGACATCGAAAAAGTACGTGCATCCGTACATCAACAATGTGGTAGCAAAGTGTTAATCCAGCTCGACCGGGGAAGAAATAAGGTTGACATTCAGGAAGGGGTAATCCAGAATGCATATCCGAGCGTCTTTACAGTATTGGTCAACGATGAGGGAAATCAGAATCCTCCTCAGTTACTATCGTTTAGCTATTCGGATATTATAACAAGAGACATTAGAATGAAATTATGCTAGAAAGTGAATAATTATCTCCCGTTTCGAATAAGATGGATACAAAGATTCGAAGCGGGAGATTTTTTATGGAATTAAAAAAGATACAAATACATAAAAATTGCCAGAAAGGAACAGCAGTCAGTCAGCTTACACTTGACGATGATTACAATGTGCCGGATTATAAGCCGGATATTGTAAAGATTTTAAAGGAAAAAGGAGAGATTCGGTTTGATGAAATCAATGTCAGTACAGGAGCTGTCTGGCTTAAAGGAAGCCTTGTTTTTCATGTACTCTATCGGAGTGATCAGGAAAACCGGAAAATAAGCAGCCTCAAAGGGGAGATTCCTTTTCAGGAAAAACTGAGTATAGACGGAGTTATGGAATTAGACCCGGTTAGACTGCTGGGGGAAGTTGAGGACATCTCCATCAGCGTGATTAATTCCAGAAAATTGAGTGTCAGGGCATTAGTGGTGCTACATGCCATCGCAGAAGAAAATATGCAGGAAGAGATTGCATGTGGAGTCATAGATGGAGAAGAATGTGAAGAACACCGAAAGGAAAAGGAAATATTAGAACTTGTTACGGCAAAAAAAGACAGTTGTCGTTTGAAAAATGAACTTGTAATTCCGTCAAATAAGCCAAATGTTCAGGAGATTTTGTGGAAAAGCGTAGAAATCCGCCATTTGGAATATAGTCAGGGTGAAGGGGAAATTATTTTAAGCGGAGAGGCGCTGATTACAGTGCTTTATTACGGTGAGGAAGAAGAAGCCAGAATTCAGTGGTATGAAACATCTGTCGCATTAGAGGGGCATATTGAGTGTCCGGGACTTGGAAATGAGGAAGTATTTCATGTGACGTCTGTTCCAAATACAATTGAACTTGAAATCAAGCCGGATTACGATGGGGAAGAGCGGATTCTGGTTCTGGAAATTGTGCTTGATTTGGATATTAAAGTCTGGCGTGAGAGCAGGATCGAAGTATTAGAAGACCTGTATTCCCTAAAAAAAGAAATTACACCAAAGTGTGAAGAAACTGTTTTAGAAAAATTGAAAATGAAAAACTATGCAAAATGCAGAATGACGGAACAGATGAAATTAAAAGAAACACAGGAAAAGATTTTACAGATTTGTGCTTGTGAAGGAATTGTGCAAGTGGAAAATCAGGAAAGGACAGAAGATGGCCTTATGGTAGATGGAACATTGACCGTTGAACTGCTTTATATTACAACAGAGGATAATATGCCGGTTGGTTCGGTCAAAGAGATTTTTCCATTTCGCCAGCTAATTGAAGTATCTCAGATGCGGGATAATATGAGAATCGAATTAGAAAGTGGGGTAGAACAGTTATCGGCTATCTTATTAGATCAGTCACAGGCAGAAATAAAAGCGGTTTTAAATTTGAACCTGCTTGCATTTGAAGAGGAGAAAATCTGTAAGATTACAGAACTTGAAATGAAGGAATTAGATATCGATGCATTGCAGCAGGCACCGGGACTGATTGGATATATTATTCGTCCGGGGGACTGTCTTTGGGAAATCGCAAAAGAAAATCATACGACAATGGAAGAAATCATGATGACAAACCAATTAAAAAGTGAGCAATTACAGGCAGGAGATAAGATTTTGATTGTAAAACATGTTGCATCATGAATAAAAATGGCGTATTTTGTGAATATATGCAAAAATTGGATAAAAATCTCTTGGAATTTTGTGAAAGAAAGAAATTGTTTGAATGTATAAGGTCTGTTAAAATGATTTAGTATGTGGATTTTATACAAAATCCGTGAAAAGAAAGGAAACAAAGGAGAATAATTATGGAAAACGGTAACAACAATGGTTTTAACAATGAAAACCAGCAGTTTGGCAACCAGACCACAAATGGTTTTGAGGGGAATGCGTTTAATGGTGGACAGCAGCAGTATAGCAATCCGGGACAGAACAGTTTTGAGGGAAATACATTTAACGGTGGACAGCAGTATAACAATTCAACTCAGAATGGTTTTGAAGGAAATGCATTTAATGGCGGACAGCAGTTCAACAATGGATTTAGTGGACAGAATGCTTATGGACAGAATGTTTACGGACAGCAGTTTAATATGAACCAGCCACCAGTTGGAAATAACGGAGAACCTTTAAAGAATCGCTTTGGAATGAAGCTGGCATTTTCTATTTTAGAGATTCTTACAATTTTTTCATGTAACCTTTTGACAGGTATTATGGGTATTATTGCTTGCGTATTTACGACAAAAGCCAATAATTCTTATAAAGAAGGACGTTGGGAAGACTTTAAATCACAGGCAAAATCATCTGCAATTCTTTTATGGGTTGGTTTTGCGGGATTTATTATTGAGCTCATTATTGTTGTTGCAATGATGATATTTGGTTTTTCGGTTGCAAGTATTATAAGTGATGAGTTAAATGATTATGATTACGATTACGATTATGATTATGACTATGACTATGATTACGATTATGACTATGATGAATCTGAAGAAACAGAAACAGAAACTGAGACAGAAACAGCTGAAACAGAAAAAGCAACAGAGACAGCTACAGCACCTTCTAATGTTGTTCCAGGTACTGGATTTACAGATCCAACAGTTACAATCAATGGAAGTACAGTAACATTCCCAGTTTCTTATGCAGATTTTAAAGCAATGGGATTCCACATTTCAGCAGAGGATGAAGCTTACGTATTAAATTCAATGTATTATACATCTGTTACTTTATACAATGCAAATGAAGAAAGAATGGGTTACTGCTATTTATACGATCATACAGAAAATGCAATTCCACTTTCTGATTGTATGGTTTATGGTGTATGTATTGAATACGATAGTTATTATGATGTGGTTACTGATGTAGTTTTACCTAGCGGAGTAACAATGAACTCAACAAAAGAGGATTGGGTAACTGCATATGGAACACCAGATTATGAATATGAATCAGATACTTATGATTCTCAGGAATATACATGGTATGCTCATAATGATGCTTACTATGATGATTCTCAGAACTCTTTAGAGGTTAGTTACTGGGATGGAGCTATCGATGAAATTACAATTCGTTATATCGGTTGGGAATAAAAAGGATTGTAGAAATTTGTTTTGAAGTGAAAGGAATTGCGAGAGTAGAACTCGCAATTCTTTTTTTTACAAGTTCTTGTGGTTTGGAAGAAAAAACCGGTGGAAAAAAAGCATATTTTGTGAGAAAATGAAATAGGAAAATAGAAACGCCGCAAGAAAGGTAGAAGAAAATATGAGAAATAGAAAAAATCGAATTGTTGCAGCGGTTTTGCTCGTGGCAGTTGGTGTTAGCTCTCTTATGCCGGTATCAGCGACAAATGTAAATGATGCAAAGAAGAAAAAGACAGAAGCACAGAATAATCTGGATGATGTAAATAATGAAATTAGTGAAATTGAATCAGCACAGCAGGAATTAGAATCGGAAATGAATGAGTACGATGCACAATTGCTTTCTTTATTGACGGATATGGATATTTTGCAGGGTGATATAGAAGCAAAGCAAGGGGAAATTGATCAGGCAAACCTTGATTTGGAAGCTGCAAAGGAAACCGAAGCAAGCCAGTACGAAGCAATGAAAGTTCGAATTCAATATATGTATGAAGTGGGAGACAGTTCTATCTGGACTGCAATTATTGGGGCCAGCAGTATTACAGATTTGTTGAATCGTGTGGAATATGTATCGGAAGTATATGATTACGATAGAAAACTTTTGGTATCTTATCAGGAAACAGTGCAACAGGTAGCAGACTTAACGGAACAGTTGAATATAGAGATGGCTGAAATGGAAGAATTAGAGCTAAATTATGAAGAACAGCAGACAGAGCTGGAAAGTGTGATAGCTGCTTTAAGTGCTCAAATGGATGATTTTGATTCTCAGCTTGCAGAAGCAAAAGAACTTGCAAGTCAGTATGCGGCTACTATTCAGGAACAGAATACCGTGATAGCGGCAGCGGAAGAAGAACAGCGGAAAAGAGAGGAAGCCGCAGCGGCAGCGGCCGCCGCAGCCGCTGCTTCGGGCAGTTCCAGTAGTAATACAGCAACCGAAACGTCAGGAGGAGGCTCCTCTGGATCGGGTAGTTCCAGTGGTTCTGGAGGAGGAAATTCAGGGCTTACAGATTCTGGATTAAATCCGCCTTTTACAACAAGTGTTAGTGGTAGTGATGTTGTAGCTTATGCAAGCCAGTTCGTCGGAAACGCTTATGTCTGGGGAGGAACCAGTCTGACAGATGGAGCAGACTGTTCCGGATTTATTCAATCTGTTTATGCGCATTTTGGAATTTCGTTACCGAGAACTTCTTTAGAGCAAAGAAGTGTGGGACAAGAAGTAAGCTATGCAAATGCGCAGGCCGGTGATATTATCTGCTATGCAGGTCATGTGGCGATTTATATGGGCAACGGAAGGATTGTACATGCCTCATCACCAACGAATGGTATTTGTTATGGAACAGCAACCTATCGTACCATTTTAAGTGTCCGGCGTGTATTATAGAAAATATAGGAAAACAGCAGGAGACTGTACCTCGTATGAAGGAGGCAGTCTCCTGTTTTCGATTTGTTTTTTTTAGGAAGGAATGGTATAATGTCGTCAGACATTATACTGGTCGAATGACCATAGAAACAAAATGATTCAGGAGGATAGGAATATGCAGATGGAAAAATTGCAGCAGGATATGATTGCTGCTATGAAAGCAAGAGATAAAGTAAGAAAAGATGCGATATCATCTTTAATTTCAGCAGCCAAAAAGGTTGCGATTGATGAGGGGTGTCGTGATGATATTAAGGAAGAATTAGTAGATCGCGTCATTTTAAAAGAAATGAAGACAGTAAAAGAACAGATTGATACCTGTCCAAAAGACCGTACCGATTTGTTAGAGGAATACGAAACAAGATATCATATTTTTGAGGAATATGCACCGAAAATGATGTCAGAAGCAGAAGTAGAAGCTTTTATTACAGAAAAGTTTGCAGATGTATTGGCAACAAAGAATAAAGGAATGGTTATGAAAAATGTAATGCCAGAATTAAAAGGCAAAGCAGATGGAAAAGTGATTAACCAGATAGTTGCAAAACTCTGCCAGTAGGAGAAAAATGAAAAAGAATACAATTATATTTATCATTATAGTAGCCTGCTTGTTAGTTGGGATTGGCATTTATTCATATCATTCTGGGAAAGAAAAGGAAAAAGTAGAATATACAGAAGTACTGGATAGAGTTGCAGTAACAGTAGACGGAACAAATTTGACGATTCGAGATATGGCTTTTTATATTGCATATGAGGAATCTACCGTAGAAGAGCAGGCGCTTGTTTATGATGCAGAGGATACGAACGCTTATTGGAATCTTCATATAAATGGAGAGTTCGTAAAGATATCTGCAAGAACGGCAACGATGGATATGGCAGTTCATGATGAGATATTTTATCAAATGGCACTTGCAGAAAAGGTAGTGCTTTCTGAGGAAGAAGAGAGTATACTAAAGGAGCGCCAGAACGATTTTTGGACGGATTTATCAGAGGAAGCAAAAGAGCGTATCGAAGTGTCGGAAGAAGAATTGAATAAGACCATGGAAAAAATGGCGCTTGCACAAAAATATCAGATGGTATATGCAAGCATGCAGGGGGCTTCTTATGAGGATTATGAATTCAATGGTGAACGGTACAAAGAGTTGCAGGATTTGCATGAAGTAGAGATAAATGACAGTATCTGGAATCGTCTGGATTTTGGAAATATCACGTTAGAACATTAAAAAGAAAAGAGAGTTGTAGTCATAATGAAGATTAGTAGAAATGATCCGTGCTGGTGCGGAAGCGGTAGAAAATACAAGGCGTGTCATCAGGCATTTGACGAAAAAATAGCACTTTATGCATCGAAAGGATGCATTGTTCCAGGGCATGAGATTATTAAGACACCGGAGCAGATTGCAAAAATTAAAGAGAGCGCTAAAATCAATGTGGCGGTTTTAGATGAAATTGCAGAAAAAATCCACGCAGGAATGAGCACGGAAGAGATTGACCAGATTGTATATGAGAGAACAACACGGATGGGTGGAATACCGGCACCTTTGAATTATGAGGGATTTCCAAAAAGTGTTTGCACCTCTGTAAATGAGCAGGTATGCCATGGAATTCCATCAAAAGATGTCATTTTAAAAGAGGGAGATATCGTGAATGTTGATGTATCCACTATTTTAAATGGCTATTATTCAGATTCTTCGAGAATGTTTTGTATTGGCGAAGTAAGCCCGGAGAAAAAGAAATTGGTCGAAGTAACCAAAGAATGTGTTGAGCTTGGCTTAAAAGAAGTAAAACCTTGGGGATTTATGGGTGATATGGGTCAGGCAGTACATGATCATGCTTTTGCAAATGGATATACAGTTGTACGTGAAATAGGTGGACACGGAGTGGGACTTGAATTTCACGAAGATCCATGGGTCAGCTATAATTCAAAAAGAGGAACAGAGATGTTGCTAGTTCCTGGTATGATATTTACGATTGAGCCAATGGTAAATATGGGAAAAGCAGATATTTATGTAGATGAAGAAAATAATTGGGAAGTATCTACGGAAGATGGACTTCCATCTGCACAATGGGAAATCATGGTGCTTGTAACGGAGGATGGACACGAGGTACTTGCCTGGTAAAAAGAGGGAGAGAACGATGATTTGGAATATTAAGAAAGTGGAAAGAATATTTTCACATAAATTTCAAATAGAGTTCAAATTTTAGCCAAACAGTTTTCACATTTTAACGTTATGATAATAACATCACAGAAAGGTGATAAAACTTTTTTTCATAAAATTCTCCCCCTTTTATAAATCCACAGGTTCCCCACCTGTGGGTTTTTGTTTGTAATATAAATTCAACGTGGTAAATGAATTTTGAAAAGGAGCAATGCATTTATGAAGAAACAAACAACGCAGATAAGAGAATGGCTTTACCTCGGGAAAAAAGGAGTAACATTAAGAAAAATTTCAGAAGTATTTTCGGCAGAAGAAGGCTATGAAACAGAAATCTGGGAAGAGGCAGGTGTGTTAGAGGTACTTTTACCTTCCGGTGGCTCTGTTGATTTCGAAGAAAGCCAGGTACGTGAAAAGGATGAACTGTTAGTATCCCTTTTGCAGAAAGAAGGATTGGAAGAGGTATTTCTTGTTACACTTGGAAAAGATAATTTTGAAGAGGCAAAAGTTGTGATGCAGAAGGTGATTTCCCACAGTGGAGGAATTTTCTGTGTGGATAATGAAGAACTTGAACCGGTACTTCGTGGATAAGTAAAATTTTACAGTAAGGATAGGAGAAAAAAGAAGTATCATGGATTTATCGATTGTCACATTAAAGAAAATAAAAGATGCAGTAGAGCATATTTTACATGTGCCTGGAAATTTTCGCGGAGGCATCTTAGAAATGACAGTTGTGGTTGATAAAAATTTAAGTGCAGAAAGCGTAAAGGACATTTTACCACAAGTAATCAAAGCTTTGAAAATGCACAGTGAGGTCTTTAAGAATGTCCGTTTTAATATGGTATCCTGGGAACAGGGTAAAATAGAGAACAGGTGCTGTCCAATGCAGATGGTAATGACTTCAGGATTTTATAATGATTATGAACAGAAAATAGAAGAGAAAAAATTAGAAGATTTGCTTTTGTATCTAAAAGAATTTCAGGCAAGAGCAAAATTAATTCTTTTTTTCACAGATGGAACATACCAAATAGAGGAACCGGAAACCCTGAAGCAGAAAATGCAGCCATTTTTAGGAAAAAAATTATTGTGCATGCTTTTAGGGGAGAATTTGGAAGTGTTCTCTGGGGAGAACCTCCCCAGAGATTAATTTCTGTGAATAAACGTCTGATAAATCTCGTAATAGATGTCTTCCCGGTGTTCGCCGGTCATGAGTTTCAATGCTGTATACAAATCAGGATAATCGAAAATCAACTGAATCATTTCTGGATTATACTGAGTACCACTGCCTTCTCGAAATTCATCCATAATTTCTTCAAAAGCTTTTGGTTTATGATAATAGCGGCTTAAGGTATCCGTGGCGGCGTCAAGGCAATCACTGATACGGATAATGTCAATTGCAGCCTGAAATGGAGAACTATTTTTGTCGAAACTAGGTGGATAACCTCCCATTCCATCATAGGTAATATGGTGCCCTAGTGCGACATCCTGATACATTCTAAAATCTTTGTGCCGGGAAAGGTATTCTGCTCCTTTTTCCGGATGTTTTTTTATAATGGAAAAAGCATAGTCTGAAATTTTCCGGTGCTGTGTGTTAATAATGTCGGTCAGAGCATTTTTTCCAATATCATGCAGTAAGGCCGCCCGATGGATATAATCAAAAATTTCGTTTTTATAGAGTAAAACATCATCCCGCGTCTGAATGTATGGACTGAAACCTGCTAAAATCTCCGGTTTATGGGAGAGTATATAGGAAAGCAGAACGTCTGTAATCTTTGCCACCATCACGGAATGGGTAAATGTATTGATATGTCGACAGACAATCATATTATAAATATAGTTTTCGCGTTCTTTTCGGTCAGAAAAACTTTCCAGAAGCAATGGATTAAAAACAAAACGTTGAATTGCATAATTTAAATCATAGGAATTGAACCCGGAAGGACAAAGCTTGACATAATTAGCGGAGGTATCTCGGTAAAATTTATATTTCGCCTGTTTCAAATCCTGCGGAATAGAACTTTTTCCTAAAGCTTCCATGAGGTATAATGGCTGGTTAAAATAAATCGTATTTTTGTCAACATTAACATTTTTATGAAGATATTTTAACTGATGTAGATAATAGTCATCTAAAATCATCCATGCTTTATCCCAGCTTATCAGCTCTTCCCGCGCCATTACTAAGTAATAGTGGAACACCAAATCATTATCACAATTGTAAATAGAACCTTTTTCCGCAAGACATTCCGGATAGTATTTTTTTACCTGTTCCGAAAGTATTTTTCGAATAGGAGAATCCGGATAGAGACCTGCGATATCTAATAGGGGCGGACAATTATAAAAACTGCTGATGGTATTTTGAACCAAAAGTGGAATACGTGGATTTGTCTCATCATATTGACAAAATTTTTCCTGTTTCCGCAACGCAATCAGTTCATTTAATAAATCATATGCTTCTTCTAAAGAAAGAGCTCCCATTATTGGTGAAACACGAATCAGATTTGCATAAGCGATAAAAATATAATCTCTGGAGAGAGGATTCACAAAGTTCGTAATTTCATCTTTGTAAGAAATCACTTTCTTATAGTAATAAACGGCCTGTTTCCCTGCTTCAGGTTCCACTGTTCGGGAAATCTCTATATGCGTATAACCGGCGCAGACATATAGGAATAAAAGGTCTTCCATAGCATTAATGCGTTCATAATGTGGAATCAGCGCTAAACAGATAAGACGCAGGAAAAAAGGCTCATCATATTCTCCGTAGTACATTTTTTTTAACCAGGTCAATACAAGATCTATCTCTTCTTTGGAAAGAAATTCAGGATTTTCCAAAATTGGGTATAAGACTTGCTCAATCATAGACTGGTTTTCCATAAAGATATCGTTCATTGCGACAGCACGGCATTTCATGCTGGCAAGCCACTCTTCTTTGGAGGCAGAAGAAAAAATTCTGTCGTTCCACTGAAAACTTTTTTTTAAGTTTTCTCTATAAGTTGTAAAAAAGTGGTTAATATCATTGCAAGTAATCATAATAACCTCCAAAAAAATAGTTTCTACTAAATTATAACAAAAAATTTGAGGAAAGTATATGCTATTTTCGAACAATAAAAAATATTTCGGGATATTTTTTGACAGAAAAATGGATGAAAAGAAAAAGAAGGAATAGTCTGAAAAAAGAAATGAGTTGGGAAAAGAAGAAAAGTTTGATACAATAAAAAAAAGATTGGGCAGAAATTTGTGCTGTCTATGGAACGGAGTAAAAGATGAAACAAAAAAAGAAAGCAATCATAATAACTGCAATTATAGTTGTATTTGGTTTAATAGCCATTGGTATTTTGGGAATAAGAAGAGGATGGTTTCTTTCTCCTAAATATAAAGTACTACAGGCAGTCACAAATACAATGGAAGAGAGTGAATTTGCAAATCATGTGGATATTGCGGAATGGATGGAAGAAGGGGAAAAGAGTCTGCAAGGAGAATTGAAATTAGATGGGATAGGAGAAGCGGAAGTGCATGCAGTTTTAAAGGAAGAGGAATTGCGCGTTCAGATTCCAAAATTTGGAGATTTTGTATTTGTCTATCCATATCAGGAGGAAAAAACGGGATTTTTTGTGGAAGCAATCGGAGAGGAAAAACTCAAACGCACAGATGAGATACTTCGTTTTCTTTATGATCCATCTGAAATGACGCAACAAAAGGAGGATGGATGGTCAGAATTAAAAGAAAAATGGGAGACTTGCGAGTTTGAAGTCTATGAGGGAGAAGAAAAGGAAAATGCAGAAGGAACGGTCTGTAAAGCATATGTGACCACGATTCCGGCAGAACAAATAGAAGAATTTTTACCGGAATTCACAGTAACAGAAGAGTTTCAGATGGTATTTTACCTGGCAGACAGAAAAATAGTGGCTGTGGAAATAAGGCAACAGGAAGAACTGCTTTGGGAGGTTGAACTTACAACATCAGAGGAAAAAGAGACTATAACAATTTCAGATGAAAGAGATATATTATATGAACTTGTCTATGAGAAAGAGAGTGAAAAAATAAAGTTGCAGACCGGAAATTACAAGGAAGATGGAGAAAAGAACCGTTTTCGAATTCAAATTGACGGGACAGAAGTCATCATAGATGTTCGAAATGTTGATTTGATGGAATGGAAATTGTCAGGGACGTTTACCGTGTCAAAGAATGAGACAGGGGAGAAAATAGAGGGAACAGAAATTCAGCTTGGTGGTATGGAAAAAGAAGACTGGGAAGCCCTGGTAGAGAAAATCAAAGAAGAATTACTCAAAAAAGTACTCTTTTTCCTATAGAGATTCGGAGGAAAGATATGGAAAAAATATTATTGTTTCAATGTGAGCAGGCAGAACAAATGAAACAGATTGCTGCAAATGTAAGAGTAAAGACAGAAGTTGTAGAAAAGGAATTTTTTCGGGAAACGATTGCAGCGTTAGCAACAGGAAAAACAAAGGAACCGGGAGAAATTTTTGAAGGAACTCCTCCAGAGGGGAGTATGATGGTATTTTGTAATGTGACAGAAAAGCATTTAGACAGAATTCTGGCAGAGTTAAAGAAAAAAGAGATTTCTTTGACTTACAAGGCGGTTATGACACCGACAAACAAGACTTGGAGTGTGCTACGCCTTTATTTAGAGTTGGAACGAGAACGAAAAGTATATTTGTAGTTTGGTCCTTTTCAGATGGAGAAAAATGTGATACGATTGTAACGTGGCGCAGTGTTAATGTGATGGGTTTAAGAGAAATGGAAAGTTAAGATGAGAAAGTTAGGAAAAGAAACGGGTTTTTATTTTTTTATTTTAGGTATTACCTTATTTTTAGTGGTTTTAAGTGTTTTTCAGGCACGAGTTTATCTGTATGATCCGGGTGCACAGACAGAACGGAAGGAAAAGGTGCCAGAAAGAGTAGAACAGATTGATGAAATAACACAGGAATACTATTTTTCAGAAGGAGAAATAGATGAAACGAATTCCTGTTTATTGTTTTATGCAAATCATAGATTTGTCTGGGTGTATGCAGATGATGTGTTAATTTATGCAAGGGAAAACGGACAGACGATATTTGGAAATACAACGGGATCTATCTGGTATTTTGTTGAGATTCCAGAGACTACAAAAGAAGTTAAAGTGCGGATTGAATCGGCTTATTCAGTTGTAAAGAATGAGAAAATCGAATTTTATCAGGGCAATGGCGTACAAATGTATGGAGAACTTTTGAAAGAGTCAATACTATCACTATTTATTAGTGGAACGGTAGTGATTCTGGGAGTTCTTATGTTATGTTACTGGTTTGTGATGAAACGCAGGGAAAAGGTGGGAGAAGCACTTTTATTCCTGGGACTTTTTGCAGTTATTATGGGAATTTGGTCAGTTGGAGAGACGAATATTGTTATGCTTTTATCAGATAACCATGTAGCGGTTTCTTTCATGGCGTTCATCTGGCTTATGTTAATGACCATTCCGTTTGTCTTGTTTGTCTATTATTTTATGGAGGCAGAGGATAAATGGCTACATAGAATATTGATTGTACTGGGATGCTGTTCTATTATTGTCCAATTGGGATTGCATTTTTCCGGGGTTGCAGAATTAAAGGAAATTGCTTTTGTTTCACATATCATGCTGGCGTTAGGAATAATGTATTTTCTATATACAATTGTATCAAAATATCGGAAAGAAGGATGTTCTAAGAAAGTAAAAATCAGTCTGGTAGGTTTTCTGGTGCTAGCAGTTTCTGCAGTTGGAGACATTGTGACCTATTATATGGGGACAAGAATGGTGGATGCATTTGGCAGAATCGGTTTCATGTGCTATATTGCATTGCTTGGCTATGAAGTTGCCTCTAATTCATTGGTAGCAATTGACGAAGGAAGAAAGGCAAAAATTTATAAAGAGCTTGCCATAAAGGATTTGTTGACAGGGACTTACAATCGAAATGCATATCATAATGATACTTATGGAAGAATAAATTTAAAAAATTTATTGATTATTACGTTTGACTTAAATGATTTGAAATTTTGCAATGATACCTTTGGACATGCAGCAGGAGATAAATACATTACAGATGCAGCAGAGCTGATTAGAAATGTTTATGGAAAATATGGAAAGGTATATCGGATTGGAGGAGATGAATTCTGTGTTCTGGTAGAGAATGAAAAGCAGTGTGACATGGAACAGCTGATGGGACAGATGAGAGAAGAAGAGAAAAAATATAATCAGAAATCTCAAAATATCAGCATGGCGCTCGCTTGTGGTTATGCATTTTTTGATCCGACCAGAGATGAGGATTTAGAGGATACCAGAAATCGTGCGGATGTTATGATGTATCAAAATAAAAAGGAAACTAAAAAATAAAATTTGTATAAAAATATCATAAAATGGGAAAGCTAACAAAAATTGTGCAACTATATCCAAAATCTATCCAAAGAAATTCAAGGGTAATTGTGCTAAGATGTTTTCAGAAAGAAATTTCAGCAAAATAAAGTGAAAATGGAGGAAAACAACAGATGAGAGAAATAATCAACATCAATCAGAAGTGGGCTTTCACAAAAGATGCATCCGAAGTACCGGCAGTTATGCCAGAAAAATGGTATTTAGTAAATATTCCACATTCATGGAATGCTATTGATGGACAGGATGGTGGAAATGATTATTACCGTGGAACCTGTTATTACGCAAAAGAAATCAGTAAAGCAGATTTACCGGAAGCAGATCAGTACTATTTGGAACTTCGTGGTACCAATTCTTCTGCAGATGTTTATGTGAACGGGAAAAAGTTAGCACATCATGATGGCGGTTATTCTACCTGGCGTGTCAACATCACAGAGGCAATGGATGAGAAGAATCTGATTGTTGTTGCAGTGGATAATGCACCGAATAAGACAGTGTATCCACAGAATGCAGACTTTACATTCTACGGTGGAATGTATCGTGATGTGAATCTTATTGCTGTTGCAGATTCTCATTTTGATTTAGATTATTATGGTGGACCTGGTATCATGGTAACACCTGAAATTAATGGAAAAGATGCAAAAGTAGAAGTAGAAGTTTTTGTAACAAATGCAAAAGCTGGTCAGTCACTTGTTTATCGTTTAAAAGATAAAGAAGGACAGGTAGTGGCAGAGAAGAAAGTAGCTGTAACTGAGACAAAAGTCAGCTTTGATGTAGCAAATGTTCATTTATGGAACGGAAAGAAAGATCCATATCTTTACACAGCAGAGGTAGAACTTGTTTCTGGTGAGGAAAAAGTAGATGCTGTCAGCACAAGATTTGGATGTCGTACTTTTAAGATTGATCCGGAAAAAGGATTTTTCTTAAATGGAGAAAGTTATCCATTGCACGGTGTATCCCGTCATCAGGATAGATGGGGAGTCGGAAATGCACTTCTTCCGGAACATCACAGAGAAGATATCGGTTATATCTTAGAGATGGGGGCTAATACGATTCGTTTAGCACATTATCAGCACGATCAGTATTTCTATGATTTATGTGATGAGGCAGGACTTGTGATTTGGGCAGAGATTCCTTATATTTCTAATCATATGCCGACAGGTCGCGAGAATACAATTTCTCAGATGAAAGAGCTTGTTGTCCAGAATTACAACCATGCATGTATTGCTGTATGGGGACTTTCTAACGAAATTACAATGAATGGAGATTCTACAGACGACTTGATCGAAAATCATAAAATTTTAAATGACATGGTTCATGAGATGGATCATACAAGACTGACTACAATAGCAGTTATTTCTATGTGTGATATCCATGACCCATATATCCAGATTCCGGATTGTATTTCTTATAACCACTACTTTGGATGGTATGGTGGAGATACTTCCATGAACGGACCTTGGTTCGATGAATTCCACAAAGAATTCCCGAATATTCCGGTAGGTATGAGCGAATATGGATGTGAAGCTTTGAACTGGCATACTTCTGATCCAAAGCAGGGTGATTATACAGAAGAGTATCAGGCACATTACCATGAAGAATTAATTAAACAGCTCTTTACAAGACCATATATCTGGGCTACTCATGTATGGAATATGTACGATTTCGGTGCAGATGCCAGAAATGAAGGTGGAGAGAATGGTCAGAACCATAAAGGTCTGATGACATTTGATCGTAAATACAAGAAAGATGCTTTTTATGCATACAAAGCATGGTTATCCGAAGATCCATTTGTACACATCTGTGGAAAACGTTATGTGGACCGTGTAGAAGATACGACAAAGATTACAGTTTATTCAAACCAGCCGGAGGTTGAGTTATTTGTAAACGGTAAGAGTCTTGGAAAACAGACAAGTGATGTACACTTCTTCTACTTTGATGTACCAAACGTTGGAGAATCAGAATTAGTAGCCATTGCAGGTGAATGCCGTGATGAAAGCAAGATTCGTAAAGTTGCTGAATTCAATGAAGAATACCGTTTAAAAGAAAAAGGAGCCATTTTGAACTGGTTCGATATTACGGCACCGGACGGATATTTCTCTTTGAACGACAAGATGGGAGATATCTTAGCAACTAAAGAAGGTGCTGAATTAATCGGTGGTATGATGAAACAGATGATGGGTGGCGGCGCAGCCGGCATGCAGATTGAAATGTCTGATAAAATGATGCAGATGTTAGGTGGATTCACTGTTATTCGTATGATTAATATGGCAGGAACCATGAGTGATATGCAAAATGGGGATAAGCCACAGATTACAAAAGAAATGTTGCTTGGCTTAAATGCAAAATTAAATCAGATTAAAAAACCACAGTAATATTGTCGAAATAAAGTACAATCAATCAAAAGAAATGCGTCGAATGACGATAGAAAAAGGATGACTGGAAATAGTTCCGGTCATCCTTTTTTTGCTATAGGAAGTGTTGCATCGCGACACAATTTAACCACGGTATTCGCGAGGTGACATACCGGTTTCTCTGCGGAAGAGTCTTGTAAAATAATGGATATCGGAAATTCCTGACCGAATTGCAATATCCTGAATGGACAGGGTGGTGCTCCTTAAGAGCTTTTGCGCGTAAGCAATTCGATTTTTGTTGACATAATCTGTCAAGGTTAGCCCTACTTCTTTTTTGAAAAGAGCAGACAAATAGCTGGTATTTAAAAATAAATCATTTGCAAAACGTTTTAAACTTAAATCTCCACTTAAGGAAGCATCAATGGTGACTAGGATTTGTTGGACTGGTTTGGAATAAGAAGATAAACTCTGCCGTTCTACAAGGCTGCAATATTTTTGTATCATGAAAGGAGAAAGTTCTTCTAATTCTTTTACACTTTGACATTGCTCAATCAGCCGGGCATAATTATCGGAAACTTCATCAATGTAGAGCGGATGAACCCCGGCAAGATATGCGGTCCGACGTAGTAGTGTATTTAAAACGATATACATATTTTTGGTATTTCGTAAAGGATTTTCACTTCGTGGGGAGAGACGAATACTTCGCATCTGTTCGGCATAGGAGAGTGCCTTTGCAGAATTTCCCTGCGAGACTGCATCTAACACGGCATCCTCAAGCTGATAACGTTCTTCTAAAAGGTGCATACTGAGGACAGGATCCTTCGGAACAACAAATTCATGCTTTTCTAAAAATTCCGTTTGACTTTCAAGATCGCGAAGATTCCAATACTGGGATTTCACTTCGGTTACTTGATATAAGTTACAGCAAGCACGCTGTAAAAAGGTATAGAAAAAATTTTTATCTAAAATAAGCGGGAGCGTATTGTAGTAATCTCGTAACTGGGAAAATTGTTCATTCGGAATTTGAAGCTGCTCCATAAGTTCATAAATGTCGGAGTCTTCTAAATTTTCTGTCAGATAAGGACCAACAAAAAGAAAAGAATTCTCTTCCGGAAGCAGAAAAAAAGTATAACGACATATGTAGTAATCTTGGATATGATAAAGATATCCGGCATCGATAGCAGAAAGGGATGGTGCAGGAGCATCCGAGGACAATTTCAGGATGCTGTCCCGCAATCCCAAATCCAAAAGAGAAAGAGAAAAGGACTGTCTTTCCATGATTTTATATTGGATATGTAAATCTTTTAAATAATCCTGTAAGAAGGAAAAAATCGGATGTTCCATGCGCCGCCGCCTCTCCATATGATTCTGCTTCTATTTTGGCACAGTAGAAGCCGGATTGCAAGCACAGCAGAAATTACCAGTTTTAAATTACTTTGCGGATTGTCTGAACAAAGTCATGGATATCATTCCGGGATGTGACTGGCAGTTTTGTTCCAAGAAGTTCTTCCATTACTTTTTTGACGGTTGTAATTTCGTGGATGGAGCCGACCTCTGCACCGCAGAAAATAAGTCCATGCTCGACATCTCCTTCTACAGCATCAATCAGTGCTTTGGTAATGCAGTATGGGATTTCAGCCGGATTACAGTTGCGGATGCAGTGGTAACATTTTTTGACCGGAATTCGCTCCTGACTGATTTTTTTGAGAAATTCATTTTCTAATGCTCGTCCCGGCATACCGACAGGGCTTTGAATAATGTGTATCTGCTCTGGTTTTGCATGAAGATATGCCTCTTTGTAAGCAGGCGAAGCATCACATTCTTCGGTTGCAACAAAGCGGCTTGCAACTTGAATGCCGTCTACACCTAGGGAAAAAGCATGCTCGGCAGCTTTTCTGTCTCGGATACCTCCAGCCAAAAAAACAGGAATGGAAGTGCCGGCATTTTCGGAAACTTCTTGTACATAAGCGACAATGGAGCGAACCTCATCCTCAAACGGAATGGTATCGAGAGAGGAGAGCTCTTCTTTAGAAAAGCCAAGGTGACCTCCTGCTTTTGGACCTTCGATGACTAAAAAGTCGGGCAGACGGTGGTATTTCTTTGACCAGCTGCGAAAAAGGAGAGAAGCCGCTTTTTTAGAAGAAACAATAGGTGCAATGGCAGCAGAGGTACCTACAACAAGAGCAGGCAGGTCGATAGCAAGACCGGCACCGCAGACAATAACATCAGCACCGGCTTTGGCAGCGGTTTCGACATGTTCTTTATAGTTGGTTAAAGCGTGCATAACGTTAACGCCGACAAGCCCGTTTCCGCCGGAAATCTCTTTGGCACGGCGTATATGCTTTTGCAGAGCGCGAAGGTTAGCTTCTGCTGTATTTGTTGCAAAATCCGGTTCCTGATATCCAATTTGGGCACTGGAAATGATGCCGATTCCACCTTCTTTTGCAACGGCACCCGCAAGAGAGCTTAAGCTGACTCCAACGCCCATACCCCCTTGCATGATAGGAAGTACGGGATGAGAATTTTTAATTTGAATTAGTTTCATAGTAAAATCCTTTCTTTTTGAAAAACATAGTTTTTAAAACTATATGATATTGTAATTAATACTATGAATAAAATCAATTTACAAAAGAGGGGAAAATGTAAAGTCTGGAATAACTTTTTTAGTTGGAATCAGTAAATCGAAGGTACATGCGGATGTAGCAATATAGAATGTTTTAAAAGTAAGGTAATATGAAAAGGTGAATAGGGAAAAGCATGGTACTCTCAGGTGGAAACCTGGGAGTGTTTTTGGTATAATGAAATACATTACGTGGATAGTTATTCAACTGCTGCTTGAGTTGATTATAAATGATAACTCAAGTGTCTCTTGCTGTACAATTTTGCATGGAGAAGATATTCTGGAAATGTAAACACCGGTGACATACAAATTCTAAATGAAAAGAGGGAACAAGATGTTTGATACAAATAAGGTGGCAAGTAGTATTAAGGCTGCAAGAACAAAAAAGAACATGACACAGATGAATCTGGCGGATGAAATGGGAGTTAGTTATCAGGCAGTGTCAAATTGGGAGAGAGGTAATTCAATGCCAGATATATCTAAATTACCGGAACTATGCAAAATTCTTGATATCAGTTTTGAGGAATTGGTCGGGGAAAGGAATATAGAGACAGATATAACAGAAAGGTTAATGCAAGGCGATGGTGCAGAAGTTACATTAGAGGAAATGGCTCAAGTAGGACAGCTGGTTAAGCCTGATAAAATTGAAAACAAAGTGAACGAAGCATTGGAAAAAGAAGGTAAAATACCGTTTTCCACTTTAGTAGGGCTTGCACCTTTTATGGATAAGGAAACCTTAGGGAAAATGGCGGAGGAAATGGCTGATATAGATTTAGGAAAAGTTTGCGCAATAGCCCCTTTTTTAACAAGAGAAACTATGGATAATATTGTTGAAAAGAATATTCAGAACGGAAGGGTTAATGTAAATGATATTGTAGCGATAGCACCGTTTTTGTCGAAAGCAACAATACAGAAAATTGCTGAATATTTAATTGAGCATGGACAGGGAGAAAACCTTGTTGCAATTGCACCGTTTATGGGAAAAGAAATGTTTCCAAGTCAATTGAAAGATATATGTTTTGATACGAGTAAAAAATGTGTAAATAACAGGAATTTGAACGATGTGGATTTGGATGATTTGGATGAAGAAGAGGTGGCAGAACTAGCTTTTCGTGCATTGGAAGCAGGGAAAAGTATTGAATGTTACTTGGACTATATGGATGAAGATGCGATAAAGAAATTATTATTGCAATCGACAAGAAAGTAAGGTTATTTTTACGGTTAAATGGGAAAAAGCATAGTACTCTCGGGTGGAAACTAATATAAAAAAGAATAATTAAAAATCCCCTGCATACAATGTAAAAACAAGTATGACAGGGGAATTTTTTTGAAAAGTTATATCGAAGAAAGAGCGATTGAAATTGCCAGATATATTATTGACAATAATACGACAGTGCGTCAGGCAGCAAAACATTTTGGAATTAGTAAATCGACGGTACATAAGGATTGCACCGAGCGTCTCGTACAGGTCAATCCTTCCTTGGCATCTGAAGTACGAAAAGTGTTAGATGTCAATAAGTCAGAGCGGCATATCCGGGGAGGCATGGCAACAAAAGAAAAATATCTGCATCAGCATGGTTGAAAAATTACATATCATTGACGAACAGGACCATCGTGGGAGCAAAGACATTTCTGTGAACAGAGAGCGGAAAGTGTCTAAGACGCCAACGGTGGTCTTTTTTTGGCGAAATGGTTCCTTGAGGGAGAGAAAAGCAGCGTGTTATAATGAGAATAACAAGATATCACATGGGGATGTGACATATAAGAAACAAACGTAATTGTAAGGTATTGAACAGTTACGGAAAGGGAAAAATAGAAAGGGACAAAATAATTAATTAGGAAAGGACTTGATCATTTGGAAAAAGTACGACTCTATTGGATTAATTTTGGAATGTTTGTTTTTTCTGTTGTTTCATATTTAGTTTGTTTATTTTTGTATTATATAACATGGGTGCATGGATATGACGATACGGCAGAACTGATTGGTGCGGGGACAAGTTTTTTACTGGGCATCAGTATTATATGTGGGCCGGTTGCGCTTATCCAGTTTTTTTTATATGGAAGAAAAAAAGGGAAAATACTATTAGTGATACTTTTGGTTGCAATGATGGAGATCCTGGCGATTGTAGGAACAAGAAATTTGGGAAAAAATGTTTTGACCTTAACAATCGTACAGGAAAAAGGGCAGAGGGAAGATGAATGTTATCTGGTAATTCGAAATTTGAAGGAGGATGGGGTTGTACAACTGCAATGTAATCAGGATGCTTATGAACAGATACAGACAGATGGAAAAAACGTATATCTTTTGAATTACAGAGTTCTGCAGGAACAGGATGAAAAAGGCTACCTTGTTTCTATTCAAGGAGAATGTATGTTAGGAATGTGAGAATTGTACCGCGCTATTTGTATAAAATCACAGTAAAATATAGGAAAAAGGGACTAAAAAGTAAAAAGTGACGAAATATAAGAATTTACTGGAAAAGGGAGGAAAAACGTGTTAACATAAAAAATGTTCGTTACAGATAGCAATTATTTACGGAGGTACAAAATGGATAAGATACATAAACAAAATCATATAATCATTATGGTTGGCGTAGTTTTATTAGCACTCATGGCATTGCTGGCATATGGAGTCACTCCCAATGGTTTGATTGGGATTGGAATTCTTATCGTCAGTGGTATCATTTCTACAATAAGTAGGTTCGCAATTAAAGATGATTTGATAAAAGCGTTATGTATCACTGTTTTTCCATCTTTGGCCACATTAATATATGCCGGAGTACAGGGCGGTAATTCGGTTGCATTTATTGCAAATTATGCATTTCTTGCAATGATGGCAGTTTACTTTGATCGCAGATATGTTATGTATTATACGATTCCGGTTGGTGTGATTGCATTGATTTGTGCATTTGTTTGTCCACAGATTATTGACGGTTCGGATTATACTATGGCAGGAGCACTTACGAAAGTAATCTTATTTTTCCTGATAGCTGCTGTATTGGTTAATGCAACGACAAGAGGACGTAAGCTTTTAGATAAAACGGAAGAAACTTTAATTGTTGTTCGTCAGAATGAAGAGGTGGCAGTTGGAATTGCCGAGGATTTAAATACAGCAATTTCTGATTGTAAAGTCGGAGTGCAGGAACTTTCTGCGCAGGCAGAGACAGTTAGTCAGGCAGCAGAGCAGATGGGCAGTGTCGTAGAAAGTACGACAAATGCAACGGTTGCTGTAAATGAAAAAATTACAGGTGCTAACGAAGAAATTGATCGTAATTATGAACTTGCAAATCATTTAGAAGAGAGTTTTGCAGATGTAAATAAAGCTGTAGATGCAGGAAATGCAGAAGCGGAACTGGTAAAAGAGAACCTTAAAGGCATGTCAGAAACAGTATCCTCTGCACAGGGAGCAACAGATGTGCTGTTAGAAGAAATGAAACGAATCACAGACATTTTAGGAGAAATCAATGCGATTGCGTCCCAGACCAACCTGTTGTCATTAAATGCTTCGATTGAAGCAGCGAGAGCAGGGGAGCATGGAAGAGGATTTGCAGTTGTAGCAGATGAAATCAGAAGTCTTTCTGAACAGAGTACAGCCGCAGCAGATAACATCAAAGACATTTTGAATGGTCTTGCTGTCACAACAAATGACGTATCTTCTAAAATTAATGCCGGTGCACAGGCAGCCGTGGAAGGTGTTGAAAAAATGTCCAGTCTTTTAGAGGTATTTGATGGAATTCGCAAATCAACAGAAGATGCACATGGTGTTGTTCGTGAAGAATACGAAGTCATCGAAAATGTAAAATGCGATTTTGAGGAAATCCATGGTGAAATCGAAACATTAGTGGCAACTACAGAAGAAAATACAGCAATGATTACCAATATTGCAGAAAGTATTACAAGACAGCGTGATTCTGTTGGAGATGTGGAAACAGAAATTATCCATATTTCGGATTTGTCCGATACTTTGAAAAATCATTTCGCAGAAAGCGAAAATTAAAACATAGCATTGGTAGAAAGTGTAGCATTTTGCGAGAGGTGCTAGAAAGTTACTCCGGTACCTTTGTTTGGAAAAATGAAAGAAGCCGCACAATCTATCAGAAAAGCCAGTATCAGTAAGGTATTTAATAGATATCGTAGTGATACTGGTATTTTTTTATAGATTTTTTGAAAAAAAGGAGCCAATACGCAAATCCAAAGGGCACCTGCAATTCCAAAACCGATTGCAGAAATAAAACAGATATATCCCTTGAAATTTAGAAAATAATCCGAATAATCCCAGTAGCGGAGCTGCCAAAAGAAATCCAGCAGCCATCCAACTAAAAGTTCAATAAGCGTCCCGAGCACAAGGGAAAAAAGGAATACGTTGATTGGAGTTTTCTTATTCGAAAGTGGTGTACATTGTATACAAAGCGATAACAGTACGGCACCAATTCCATAGACGGGAAGCCAAGGACCATAGAAAAATCCCCGATTGTAGAAGTGGTGCTCTTTTACCAGAAAAATCAGAACTTCCCACAAAAATCCCCCGATTGACGTTAGAAAAAAGAAAAAAATCTCCAGGTTAATTACGTCCCATATGCGATTCTGCGCCGGTTCGCAGAGTTTGTGAAAATCCGGAAGTGTCGAATGTCTGCTCATGTGATATAGTATTAGAAAGAGAAGTAAAAAATATGCAGGAAAATTTCTAGGCGAAATGTTGTATAAAATGAGGCCAAATGTCCTTTTTTTCAGAAAAACGACAAAATGTCTGCAAGGGCGGAAAAATCCCCTTGTAAACATGAAAATCGTATCATATAATAGAAACAATTGAACATGAAGCGAGCAGAATTTTTGCGTGGCTTCCAGGATAAAAAGCAGGAGGAAACAAACAATATGGAAAGTAATGTTTTCCAGGAAAATATTTTTTCCCAAGAAAAAGTAATCGTTATTGACTTTGGTGGTCAGTACAATCAGTTGGTTGCAAGACGTGTCAGAGAATGTAACGTGTACTGTGAGATTTATTCTTACAAAACAGACATTGAGCAGATTAAGGCAATGAATCCAAAGGGAATTATTCTTACCGGCGGACCAAACAGCTGTTATGAGCCGGATTCCCCGACTTATACGAAGGAACTGTTTGAGCTTGGCATTCCGGTACTTGGACTTTGCTATGGTGCACAGTTGATGATGCATGTGTTAGATGGAAAAGTAGAGAAAGCTCCAGTTCGTGAATATGGAAAAACAGAAGTTATGGTGGACAAGTCCTCCGCTTTATTTACAGATGTAGCAGAGACTACAATCTGCTGGATGAGTCATTTTGACTACATTTCCAAAACAGCACCGGATTTTAAAATTGTAGCTCACACTGCAGATTGTCCAGTAGCAGCAGCTGAAAATGCAGATAAAAAGCTCTATGCAATCCAGTTCCATCCGGAAGTACTTCATACGCAGGAAGGAACCAAAATGCTTCATAACTTTGTAAGAGGGGTTTGTGGTTGTGCCGGAACCTGGAAGATGGATTCTTTTGTGGAGCATTCCATCAAAGAAATTCGTGAAAAAGTAGGAGATGGAAAAGTTCTTCTTGCATTATCCGGTGGAGTAGATTCTTCCGTTGCAGCAGGACTTTTATCCAGAGCCATTGGAAAACAGCTTACCTGTGTCTTTGTAGATCATGGTCTTCTTAGAAAAGACGAAGGTGACGAAGTAGAAAGCGTATTTGGACCAAATGGTCAGTTCGACTTGAACTTCATTCGTGTGAATGCACAGGAGCGTTATTATAAGAAACTGGCTGGTGTTACAGAACCGGAAGAAAAACGTAAGATTATCGGAGAAGAATTCATCCGTGTTTTCGAAGAGGAAGCAAAGAAAATCGGTGCTGTTGATTTCCTGGCACAGGGAACCATTTATCCAGACGTGGTAGAAAGTGGTCTCGGCGGAGAATCCGCAGTCATCAAATCCCACCACAACGTTGGAGGTCTTCCTGACTTCGTTGATTTCAAAGAAATCATCGAGCCACTTCGCAACCTTTTCAAGGACGAAGTAAGAAAAGCAGGACTAGAGTTAGGAATTCCTGAGAACCTTGTGTTCCGTCAGCCATTCCCGGGCCCAGGTCTTGGAATTCGTATCATCGGCGAAGTAACTGCCGAGAAGGTTCGCATCGTGCAGGAAGCAGATGCCATCTACCGCGAGGAAATCGCAAACGCTGGTCTTGCAAAACTCCCAGATCAGTACTTTGCAGCTCTCACCAACATGCGTTCCGTAGGTGTCATGGGCGATGAAAGAACCTACGACTACGCAGTTGCACTTCGTGCAGTCAACACTATCGATTTTATGACTGCTGAAAGTGCTGAGATTCCATTCGAAGTATTACAGAAGGTTATGAGTAGAATTATCAATGAAGTGAAAGGGGTCAATCGTGTATTCTATGATTTGACGAGTAAGCCACCTGGAACGATTGAGTTTGAGTAA